>CABRHS010000027.1 GCA_902470815.1 uncultured Collinsella sp. | reverse complement strand
CAGATGAACAGGATGTTCGTGGTGTCGATCTGCAGGAGCTCCTGCTGCGGGTGCTTGCGCCCGCCGGTGGGCGGAACGCTCGCGACGGTGCCCTCGAGAATCTTGAGCAGCGCCTGCTGCACGCCCTCGCCGGAAACGTCGCGCGTGATGGAGAGGTTCTCCGCCTTGCGCGCGATCTTGTCGATCTCGTCAACGTAGATGATGCCGATCTGCGCGCGCTCGATGTCGCCGTCGGCAGCCGTGATGAGCTTGAGCAGGATGTTCTCGACATCCTCGCCGACGTAGCCGGCCTCGGTGAGGGCCGTGGCGTCGGCGATGGCGAAGGGCACCTCCAGCACGCGGGCGAGCGTCTGGGCGAGCAGGGTCTTGCCGGTGCCGGTGGGTCCCAGCAGGAGGATGTTGCTCTTGGCGAGCTCGACGTCCTCGTCAAACGACCCGGCGGCATGGGCGCCGAGGGCGCCATCCGACGCATCGCCGGCGAGCACGCGACGATAATGGTTGTACACGGCCACGGACATGGCGCGCTTGGCGTCCTCCTGGCCCATAACGTACTGGGACAGCGCGTCGTAGATCTCATGCGGCGTGGGGACGCGGGTGATGATCTTCGAAGCCGTCTCGCTCATTGAGGGCGCGGGGGCATCGTCTTCATCGAGCTCGACGTCGACGTCGACGTCCTGCTGCGAGGCGTAGGCCGCGCCGAACGCGCGCATCATCTCGTCCTGCGCGAAAGACTGCTCGAGAATCTCGTTGCAGGCCTCGACGCACTCGTCGCAGATGAACATGCCGTCATGGCCGCGCACGAGCTTGCGCACCTGATCCTGGGTCTTGCCGCAAAACGAGCAGCGGACCGGGCCCTCACCATCGGAACCGGGCATGCGGCCGAAGTCCTCCCCCGCCATTAGCGATCGCTCCCGGCGTCGTTGCGGGAGGTGACGATGCGGTCGATCAGGCCGTACTCCAGGGCCTGATCCGCGCACAGGTAGTGATCGCGCTCGGTGTCGCGCTCGACCTGCTCGAAGGGCTTGCCGGTGCAGTCGGCGAGGATGTGGTTGAGCGTGGTGCGCGTCTCGCGGATCTCGCGTGCCGCGATCTCGATCTCGGTCTGCTGGCCCTGGGCGCCGCCGCTGGGCTGATGGATCATGATCTTGGAGTGCGGCAGGCTGAAGCGCTTGCCGGGGGCACCGGCGGCCAGAAGCACGGCGGCCATGGAGGCCGCCATGCCCACGCAGATGGTGGAGACGTCGGGCTTGATGTAGTTCATGGTGTCCAGGATCGCCAGGCCGGAGTACACCTCACCGCCGGGCGAGTTGATGTACAGCGAGATGTCCTTCTCGGCGTCCTGGCTCTCAAGGTGGAGGAGCTGCGCGATGACGAGGTTCGCCGTCACGGAGTTGACCTCCTCGCCCAGAAAGACAATGCGATCGTTCAGCAGGCGCGAGTAGATGTCGTAGCTGCGCTCGCCGCGCGGGGTCTGCTCGATGACATAGGGCACGAGCGCGGAGTCGATGCGATTGATCATGTGGCTCCTTTCACAGGTGGGCGCCGGTGCGACCGGCGCGAGAAGACATATGGGCGGCGCGAGAGATCTCGCAGATAGAAACATACGGTGCCCTATCCCGACTTCACGCGATGGGGCACCGTAATGGTTTCAGCCGTTCAGCTGTGTATGATACACGTTTTCGCGGACACGACGTGATATGCGCCGCGCGGCATGCGATGGGCCGGTTTTACTCGGCCTTGGCCTCGGCGGCGCGGGCGGCCTCGTCGACCTCGGTCACGCGAGCGTTCTCGACCAGCCAATCGACGGCCTTGGAACGGCGGATGGAGTCGCGGATGGCGGGCATGCGGCCGTCGGCGAGGAACTGGGCCTTGGAGGCCTCGACGTCCTGGACGCCGGCGCGCTCGAACTCGCCGTCGATGTCCTCATCGGTGACCTCGACCTTGAGCTCGCGGGCGAGCGCGTCAAGGGCGAGGGACTCACGGGCGACGTCGTTGGCCTGACGGTGCAGGTCGGCGATGAAGTCCTCGGAGCTGATGCGGTTGGCCTGCAGCCAGCCGTCGAGGCTCATGCCGCGGGCGGAAAGGCTCTGCAGGAAGTTCTGGCCGAGCTCCTGGAAGACGGACTGCTCGTAATCCTCGTCCATCTCGTCGAGCTGGAGACGCTCGGCGAGCTTGGCAACGGCGCGGTTCTCCTTGAGCTGCGGGAGCTGGGAGGCCTTGTCGGACTCGATCTCGAGCTTGACGGCGTCGCGCATGGCGTCGATGCCGTCGAAGCCGAAGTTGGTCTTCGCGAACTCATCGGTGAGCTCGGGGACGTTGCGCTCCTTGACGCCCTTGACGGTGACCTCGACGGAGGCCTCCTCGGCGCCCTCGACCTCGGGGGTCCAGGAGATGGTCTTGGTCTCGTCGACGCTCATGCCCAGCAGGCCCTCGTCGAACTCCTTGGGGAGGTTGCCGGAGCCCATGGCGATCATGCGGCCCTCGCCCTCGAGCGCCTCGGCGTTCGCGACGTTCTTGATGTCGACGGTGACGTAGTCGGCGGCCTCGACGGCGCGCTCGACGTCCTCGAAGGTGGCGTGGTAGCCCATGAGCATGTCGACCTGCTGCTGGATCTCAGCGTCGGTGACCTCCGCCGGGGGCATCTCGATCTCGACCGCGTCGTAGGAGGAAAGATCAGGGGCGGGACGCAGGGCGAACTCGACGACGTAGGTGTAGTCGGTGCCGTCGGCGCACAGGTCGATCTCCTGGTAATCGCCCTCCTTGACGGGGACGATGTCGAGCTCGTTGAGGACGGCGCCCTCGTTGCTGCCGATGAGCTCGTTGGTGGCCTGCGCGAGCACGGCCTCCTTGCCCAGGGCGGAGTCGATCACGGGACGCGGGGCCTTGCCGGCACGGAAGCCGGGGAAGCGGTACTGCTTGGCAGCGGCCTTGTAGGCCTTCTTGATGACCGCGTCGACGTCGGCAGCGGGGATGGTGACGGTAGCGGTGAGCTTGGCGTCCTTCACGTCAGAAGTGATGTTCAACGTTCCTCCTCTAA
>CABRHS010000026.1 GCA_902470815.1 uncultured Collinsella sp. | reverse complement strand
GGGGCGAGGCTGCGACCCCCGGGGACGGCCCTACACCACTTTTCGTGACGCGATATGGGCCTTATGGCGCTCTCCGAGGCTCACGCTCCATGCGTGTGCGCCCCGCGCAGCGAAGGAGCAACTCCTTCGGCGCGGGGCGCAAGAGATGGTTTTGACCTGCTTGACGCTTTGGGCGCACTCGGCCTACTTCCGCAGCAGGACCGCGCCAAAGGCGGTGGGGCCGCAGTGGCTGGAGATCACGCCGCCCACCTGCGTCCAGGTGATGTCCTCAAAGCCGAGCTCGCGGGCGTAGACCTCCATGTCGTCGCGGAGCTCCTCGGAGAGGCCCACGGAGTACGCGAGGCCGATGCGCGAGTAATCGATATCGCCCTTCTCGACCATGTGGTCGAGGAAGGCGCGGGCGCATTTGAGCATGGAGCCGCGGAACTTCTTGGTCGCGACGAACTTGCCGCCCGTGACCTCGATGCACGGCTTGATCTTGAGCAGATGGGCACCGAGGAAGGCCACGTTGGAAAGGCGGCCGCCCGCCTTGAGGAAGGCGAGGTCGGTGGGGACGAAGCCGAGAAGCACGCGGTCCATCACGGTCTCGACGAAGGCGAAGATCTCCTCCACCGTCGCATCGGGATGGACCTCGATGAACTTCGCCGCCTCCACAGCGATGAGGGACTGGCCCACGGAGACGAAGCGCGTGTCCATCGACCGCACGTAGTCGCGGCCCTGAGCGGCGATCTTGGAGGACTGGTGCGAGCAGGTGGTCACCTCGGAATACGCGAGGTGCAGGATGGTGGCGTCGGGCTGCTCGGCATGGATGCGGTCGTAGACCTCCTCGAAGTCCGCCGGCGCGCAGCCGCTCGTCTTGGGCATCTGCCCGAGCTCGTTGCAGCGGGAGTAGATCTCGAGCGGGTCGATCGAGCCGTCGTCCACCGTCTCGTCGCCGATCGTCACGTGCATGGGAACAACCACGATACCGTGACGCTCACAAAGCTCCGGCGACACATCCGCGCCGGACTCCACCACGATTACGTACTTGCCCATACAGATCACGACCCATCTTGAACATCGGCACTTTCAGTGATTGTCGCACATCGCCCAGAAAAGGGACAATCGCCACGAAGGCGCCACCTTTCGGCTAGAGCCCAGGCGGCGCCTTCGCGAATGATTCCGTGCGTAGGCAAGATTGTACACACTTTGACGTTTCTTGTTGCTTTACTCGCAGACGGCAGACATTGACGACGAGCGGTCTGCGCCGCGCCGAGCAGACCTATTCGACGAGCAGCTTGGCGATCTGCACGGCGTTGGTCGCCGCGCCCTTGCGGATCTGGTCGCCGCAGCACCAGAAGGTGATGCCGCGCAGCTCATCGGGATTGGAAATGTCGCGGCGCACGCGGCCGACCCAGATGAGGTCCTGGTCGGTGGTGTCCAGCGGCATGGGCCAGCGGTCGTGGGCGCTCTCCGCGCTCAGGTCGTCCACGAGCTTCACGCCGGGTGCAGCGGCGAGCGCCTGGCGCGCCTGCTCGAGCGTGATGTCGCGCTCGAACTCAAGCGTGATGCTCTCGGAATGGGAGCGCAGCACCGGAACGCGCACGCAGGTGCAGTTCACGCGCAACTCGGGCAGGTGCATGATCTTGCGGCCCTCGTTTTGCAGCTTCATCTCCTCCGAGGTGAAGCCCTCGAGCTTCTCCCCGCCGATCTGCGGGATGAGGTTGCTCGCCAGCTGCGCGGCGAACGCGCTCGGCTCGGGCATCTCCTCGCCGCGGCCCATGCAGCCGATCTGCTCCTCCAGCTCGCGCATGCCGGGCACGCCCGCGCCGCTCGCCGCCTGATAGGTGGACACGATCATGCGCTTGACGCCGGCGATTCTGTGCAGCGGCCAGGTGGGCACGAGGCCGATGATGGTGGCGCAGTTGGGGTTGGCGATGATGCCCTTGTGCTCGAGGGCGTCGGCGCCGTTGATCTCGGGAACGACGAGCGGCACGTCCTCGTCCAAGCGGAAGGCGTGGGAGTTGTCGACGACCACCGCGCCGCGCTTGACGGCCTCGGGGTACAGCGCGAGCGCGATGTCGTCCTCAGCCGCGCCGAGCACGATGTCCACGCCATCAAAAGCCTCGGGCGCCGCGGCCTCGACCGTGACCGCGCCCCACGGGGTCTCGACGACCTTGCCGGCCGAGCGCGGGCTCGCGAGCAGCTTGAGGGAACCGACCGGGAACGCCTGTTCCTCCAGGCACCGCAGCATCTGAGTGCCCACCGCGCCGGTCGCGCCAACGATTGCGACTGAATACCGCTTCATGCGATCGCTCCTCACCTTGCCCGCCGGGCCCTGCCCGACGGAATAGCTTTTCCGTATAGATTGCCGACGCGCTAGAACGCGAGCCGCGGCGGCTCGAGCTCCGACGTGGTTACGATGCCGTTCTCATCCGAGAACGCCTCGTAGATGGTCTTGATGGCCAGGTCGAAATCGCGCTCCTCAACGCCCACGATGATGTTGATCTCATCGCAACCCTGGGTGATCATGCGAACGCTCACGCCCGCCTCGCCCAGCTTGCCGAACAGGTGGCCCGAGATGCCCGCGCGCCCGCGCAGGTTGCGACCGACCGTGGCGATGAGCGCCAGGTCCTCGACGACCTCGATCTCGAGCGGCTCGACCTCCTCCTGGATGTCGGCGACGAGCGAGTACAGGGAGTCCTTGACGTCTGCCGCCTGGACCACCGCCGCGAACTGGTCCACGCCCGTGGGCATGTGCTCGACCGACACGCCGTAGCGCTCGAATACCGAGAGCGCGCGACGCATAAAACCGATGCGGCTCTTGGTGCGGTCGCGCGAGACGTTGATCGCCAGGAAATTCCGCTTGCCGGCGATGCCGGTGATGATCGGCTCCGTGTCGCCCTCTTTGGCGGTCTCGGAGATGATGGTGCCCGGGTCCTCCGGCGCGTTGGTGTTCTTGATCACGAGCGGGATGCCGGCCTCGCGGACGGGGAAGACCGCCTCCTCATGCAGGACGCTCGCACCCATGTAGGAGAGCTCGCGCAGCTCCTCGTAGGTGATGCGCGGGATGGGTCGTGCGCCCGGCACGATCCGCGGGTCGGCCGAGAGGAAGCCCGAGACGTCCGTCCAGTTCTCGTACAAATCGGCCTCCAGGCACTGGGCAAGGATGGAGCCAGAGATGTCGCCGCCGCCGCGGTCGAGCAGCTTGACCTTGCCCTCCTTGGTCGCGCCGTAGAAGCCCGGCATCACGAAGCCGCCCTCACGGGCGTTCTCCTTCACCAGCTTGGCCGTGCGCGACATCGAGAGGGTCCCGTCGTGGTGGAAGGCCACCATATCGGCAGCGTCGATAAACGGCAGCCCCAGGTACTCGGCCATGAGGCGAGCGGTGAAGTACTCGCCACGGCTCACCAGCTCCTCAGTTGTGTATCCGCCCGAGCGCGCCCGCTCGGCGAAGACCGCGAACTCCTCGCGAATCGGGTACGCAAGGCCGAGCTCGTCGGCGATGTCGAAGTAGCGCTGGCCGATGTCCGCGAGCAGGTCCTCGCACGAGACATGGTAGTTCACGTGCGCGTCAACGAGGTACAGGAGGTCGGTGACCTTGGTGTCGTCCTTCGAGCGGCGGCCGCAGGCGCTCACCACCACGAAGCGGCGGGCCGGATCGGCGTCGATAATCGCCTTGATTTTCCTGAAGTGATCGGCGTCGGCGACGGATGAGCCGCCGAACTTCGTGATCTTGATCATGATGAGCGCTACCCTCTCTTTTACGGGCATGGCCAAGACCGCCCGCGCATAAACATGCAGATTGCCACTTTATCATGCGCTAGTGTTTCTCCAGCTCGCGGGCGCCTTTGTTTCCAAATAAAGAACGTCGTGTGGAATGGCGCTGGAAAGCCCTGAGCTAGCGTTCACTTTATCAGGACGGAGCGCGTTGCTCTGGTACCATGAGCGCCATGCATACCACCCCACCATGAGGAGATGACGGCATGGCGTCCTATCACAGCACCCGTTCCAACGAGGCGCCGCTCAGCACCAGGGAGGCCATCCGCCGCGGCATCGCAGCCGACGGTGGCCTGTATGTGAGCGACGAGCTCGGCAGCGTTCAGATCCCGCTCGTCGACCTCTCCGAAATGGGCTATCTCGACCTCGCGCGCGAGGTGCTCGGGGCGCTCCTGCCTGACTACTCCGCAGACGAGATCGCCGCGTGCGTGTCCGAGGCCTATGAGGGCACGTTCGCAAGCGACGAGGTCACTCCCCTGATCGACATCGCGCCGGTGTCCAGCGACGGCGTCCCCGCGAGCGTGCTCGAGCTCTGGCACGGCCCCACGAGCGCCTTCAAGGACGTCGCGCTGCAGATGCTGCCGCGCCTCATGGCCCGCACGGGATCGGGCGCCGGCATGCAGGACGAGAAGATCATGATCGTGACCGCCACCTCGGGCGACACCGGCAAGGCGGCACTCGCCGGGTTCGCCGATGCCCCGGGCGTGGGCATCACCGTCTTTTACCCCGAGGGCAAGGTCAGCCGCGTGCAGGAGCTCCAGATGAGCACCCAGGAGGGCTCCAACGTGGCCGTTTGCGCCGTGCGCGGCAACTTCGACGACGCGCAGACCGCCGTCAAGCAGGTCTTCGCCGACCGCGAGCTCGCCGACCGACTCGCCAGTCAAGGCGTCATGCTCTCCAGCGCCAACTCCATCAACGTCGGCCGCCTGGTGCCGCAAGTCGTCTATTACTTCGCCGCTTACGCGCAGCTGCTGCGAGCCGGCACCATCACCTGCGGCGATGAGGTCGAGTTCTGCGTACCCACCGGCAACTTCGGCGACATCCTCGCCGGTTATTACGCCAAGCGCCTGGGGCTGCCCGTAGCCAAGCTCATCGTGGCGAGCGACGCGAACAATGTCCTGTTCGACTTCCTTACCACCGGCACCTACGACCGCGAGCGCCCGTTCTTCACCACCACCTCGCCGTCCATGGACATCCTCGTCTCGTCCAACCTCGAGCGCATGCTCTACTACCTCTCCGACGGCGACGTCGACCTTGTGGCGCGCCTCATGGACGAGCTTTCGAGCAACGGCTCCTACACCCTTCCCGTCGACTTGCTCACCAAGATCCAGGAGATCTTCGCCTGCGGCTGGGCCAGCGAAGACGAGGTCGCCGCGGCCATCAAGGCGTGTTGGGATGCAAACGGCTACGTGATCGACCCGCACACCGCCTGCGGCTACCACGTACTGGGCCAGGTGCCCGCAGCGCCCGGCGCCAAGGCGCGCGTCCTGCTCTCGACCGCAAGCCCGTACAAGTTCCCCCGCGCCGTCGCCAGCGCGCTCGGCCTGTTCTGCCCGCCGAGCGACTTCGCCTGCATGGACGTGCTCGCCAAGGCAACCGGCACCTGCGCGCCCGAGCAGCTCGCCACGCTGCAGGACAAGCCCGTACTGCACACAGACGTGGTGGACGTAGACCAGATGCCCGTCTACGTCGAACAGGCCGCCGCATCCCTGTAGCGCGGCCCCAGGAGGTTTTTGCATGATCAAGATCACCGTCCCGGCAACAAGCGCGAACCTGGGCATCGGCTACGACACGCTCGGCATGGCCGTCTCACTGTACTCGCACTTCACCTTTGAGCGCTCGGAGAGCCTGCAGATCTCCGGTTGCCCCGAGGAATTCCAGAACGAGGGCAACCTCGTGTACGTCTCCTTTGTCGACGCGCTGCGCGAGTGGGGCGAGGAACCCTTCCCCGTGCGCCTTGACATCCAGACCGATGTTCCCGTCGCGCGAGGGCTGGGCAGCAGCTCGACTTGCGTCGTGGCCGGCATCATGGCCGCCGCCGCCCTCACCGGCCACACCGTCGACCGCGCGGAGCTCGTCCGCCTCGCCACATCCGTCGAGGGCCACCCCGACAACGTCGCCCCCGCGATCCTGGGCGGCGCCGTCTGCTCATTCACGCCCGAGGGCGGCCTTCCGCGTTGCCTGCGCTACGGCGTGAACGATAACCTGCGCTTCGTCACCATCATCCCCCCGTACGAGGTCCATACGAGCGAAGCGCGCAAGGTGGTCCCACAGGGGGTGCCCCTGTCGGATGCGGTATGGCAGATGGGGCGCATCGCCGGCATGACGCGGGGCCTGGAGACGGGCGACCTCTCCCTCATCGCGGACGCGAATGACGACCGCCTGCAGGAGCCCCATCGCCGGGCGCTCATCCCCGACTACGACGCCATCCGCGACGCATGCCTGGGCGGCGGAGCGGGCACGCTGTGGATCTCCGGCTCCGGGTCGACCCTCATGGCGGTCACCGACGACACCATCGTTGCCAAATTCCTGCAGGTCCGCCTACGCGAGGCCTTCCCCGAATGCGCAACCCACATCCTCACGTGCGATACGCAGGGCGCCCAGATCGAGTACCTGTAACCGCGCCCCTCCCCCATCCGGATCCCGAGCCAGCGGGGAGCCGAGGCGCACTAGGAGGCGACCTCCAACCGCCCAGATGTGTTGGCGCCGTGCGCAAACGGTGCTGACATCGTGAACGACGGTCGCAATGTATCCAAAAATGCGGGCAGGGGTACACAAGAAGTACTCCACCCCTCATAAAAGGCGGCGCCGGGTCTTTCCTCCGGCGCCGCCTTTTTTCTTGCTCGATGATTCCCTGTGGACCTGAAGCCTAACCCTGGCAGCTACGCTCAGCCGCCCTGCCCGCGCGCAGGCCGCGCATGACCGCCTCGCGCAGCTCGGGCATGCGCCCTTTATCCATTGCGGGCACGCCCTCGAGCGGGTACTCGATCCCAAGTTGCTCATATTTCACGATGCCCATCGTATGGTAGGGCAGCATCTCGAGCCCCACGATGTTGTGCCAGGGCGCTATGAGCCTTCCGAGCGCCTCGCATTCCTCAACCGTATCGGTGATTCCGGGCACCACCACATGGCGGATGACGACCTTGATCCCGCGTCGCGCGAGCTCATCGCCGAACGCGATGATGTTGTCCGGCGCGCAGCGCGTGAGCTGTTTGTGCCCCTCCGGGTCGCTGTGCTTGATGTCGAGCAGGACAAGATCGGTCTCCGAGAGCACCTTCTCGAAGCGCTCGGGACGCTTGGGGTTATACGCGTACCCGCAGCTGTCCAGGCACGTATGCACGCGCCCGTTGGGGTTATCGTGCATCGCCTTGAACAGATCGCCCACGAACTCAGGCTGCAGCAAGGGCTCGCCACCCGTCACCGTTATGCCGCCCGTGCGGTAAAACGGCCGGTTGCTCTCAAATTCGCTCACGATGCGCTCGACGGTGACCGGGGTACCCACGCCGTCGCCCACGGACCACGTGTCTGGATTGTGGCAATAGGCGCAACGCATGGGGCACCCCTGCGTGAACACCACGAATCGCACACCCGGACCATCGACCGTGCCCATGCTCTCAATCGAATGCACCCGCCCGATCGCGTAACCCGAATCTTGGCCCTGCGAACTATCCAGCTGCACGCGTGCCATAGACCATCTCCCCCTTCGGCAATATATCTGTATAAGGGTAGCAAAAAGTCAGCCGCCCCGTATGGGGCGGCTGATCGAGAATCGCATGCATCCGCCGGGCATGCTCAGCCGAAATTCGTTTCCTCGAGATACGTGCGCATAAGGGGGATATCAAAATCAAGCAAGCCGCCCGGCCGTTCATCCACAACCCCCTGCTTGACGCTGAACCGCCCGTCACTCCCTACGCTTGCGGCTTTCTCTGAGCATGCGAAAGCTGTCCTCGACATTCATTTTTTGCGGAACGGAACGCACGGGCCTTTCCCGCGCAGTGTCTCCTCCCGGGACCGACAAGGCGCGCTCGTATCACGTAAAGGCCGCAACTACATCCTTGGCAACGTATAAGTTGCTCTTCTTGTTTCTCGCGTTCTGCACTAAAATCCCAGCTTCTTTTTATACAGGTTTATGAGTCTATATCTGTATATTCTTTTATATTCACAGGTTTGTTTTGACCGTTCCGAATACTGAAGTCGATCTTACCGGTGTGTGCCTCCTTGCTTGAGCTTGCAGCGCCAGTTTTGCAAGTTTCGACTTCTTTTACAATTTTCGACTCTCAGGGAACCCAGCTGAAAAAGGCCTGCCGGCCTGAACTGCCTCCCATTTCTTGGACACGAGAAATGGGAGGTTTTCTTATGTCCGAC
>CABRHS010000025.1 GCA_902470815.1 uncultured Collinsella sp. | reverse complement strand
AAGGATCTCATGGCCGGCAAGGACCCTGTCAAGGGCCGGTACGTGCGCCTGTATCTCAATGGCACCACAAAGGACAAGGGTGGGGATAGCTATATCCTCGAGGCGGCTATCACCGGCGCTGAGAAGATCGACCAGACCCAGGCTTATGACACGAAGGATCTCGAGGCCTCCATCGCCCGCGTCCGCGCCCTCCTGCGCGATCATGCCGGCGACTACTCCGCCGAGACCGTGAAGGCCCTCGAGGAGACCCTCGCCAAGGCCGAGGACCTGCTCGCCCGCATCAAGGCCGGCACCGCCACCGAGAACCTGGGTGCCGTGAGCGACCTCAACGCTGCCATCGACCAAGCTGAGAACAACCTCGTCAAGGCCTACACCGTGACCTTCGATGATAAGGTCGAGGGCACCGAGGACATCGCCGTCGAGGCTGTCGAGGGCGCTGCCGTCACCCTGCCCGCCAACCCGGTCCATCCCAAGGGCTATACCTTCGAGGGCTGGTTCCTGGACAAGGACGGCAAGGACGCCTTCGATCCGGCCAAGCACACCTCCGGCGACATTACCGTGTACGCCAAGTGGAGCACTCCTGCTACCGAGCTCAAGCCTGCCGATCCGGTTAAGCCCGAGGTGAAGCCGGAGGAGAAGCCCGAGGCCAAGCCCGAGGTCAAGCCCGAGCAGAAGCCGGAGAACGGCGATAAGCCCGCCAAGGGCGACAAGCTCCCCCAGACCGGTGACGCCTCCATGATCGCGGTCGCCGCCTCCGCCCTCGGCTCCGCCGCCGCCTTCATGGCCGCCCGTCGTCGCAAGTAGGACGCGCGGCAAGCTCAGGCGCCGAGCGCCATCACATTGAGCCATCCCGGCCCCGTGGTTTCGACCGCGGGGTCTTTTTCATGCTTCGCTTGTCCGCTCAGGGGTGTCGAGCGATGACCGTTCACTCAAAACACATGAACAGATGTTCGCTTTAGCTTAACTACCTGCGGGTTTATTGAGAAAAATTTCTTTAACCCAAAAAGCGGACATAGTCAAGACTTTTATTGCCGAACAAAGTGGACCTGATAAACTAGTAGGTTGCCTTACCTGGCGGAGCCATGCCCATGGCCTGCGGAAGCGCGAGCGGGAACGGATGACTTGAGAGTTGCACCATGTGCGATTCGCACCCGAGCCCGATTGCGCATCGCGGAACGAGGGGCGCGGCAACGCCGGATCAACCGCCTTTCCCAAGAAGGAGGAAACACCTGGTGCCGAAAGCAAAAGCGACCAAGACCGTGACCGCCACCGAGCGCACACGCGTCAACTTCGGGAAGATCCCGGAGACCATGGAGCTGCCGAACCTCATCTCCGTTCAGAAGGAGAGCTTCGAGCGTTTCATGGGCGAGGGCCTGCGCGACGCCTTTAGGGAGTCCAGCCCCATCCAGAGCCAGAACCACCAGCTCGAGGTGACCTTCGGTCACCACCAGTTCGGCGACCCGTCCCACACCGTGGACGAGTGCCGCGAGAAGGACATGACCTACCAGGCCCCGCTGCTCACCGAGGTCCGTCTGACCAACAAGGAGACGGGCGAGATCAAGGAGCAGCTCGTCTTCATGGGCGACTTCCCCATGATGACCGATCAGGGCACCTTCATCATCAACGGCACCGAGCGCATCGTCGTCTCCCAGCTGGTCCGCTCTCCGGGCGTGTACTACAGCTCCGAGATGGACGGCGGCAAGCAGGTCTACAAGGCCCAGATCATCCCGGCCCGCGGCGCCTGGCTCGAGTTCGAGGTCGACAAGCGCGACCAGCTCGTGGTCTCCATCGACCGCAAGCGCAAGCAGTCCGCCACCATGTTCCTGCGTGCCCTGGGGATCGCCGTCACCAACGACGACATCTTCGAGCTCCTGGGTGACTCCGACGTGGTCAAGCGCACCATCGAGCGTGACACCGCCCTCACCCGCGAGGACGCCCTCATCGAGATCTACCGTCGCCTGCGCCCCGGCGAGCCGCCGACCGTCGACGCCTCCCGCAGCCTGCTCGAGGGCCTGCTGTTCAACCCGCAGCGCTACGACCTCGCCCGCGTCGGCCGCTACAAGGTCAACAAGAAGCTCGGCCTCACCACCGAGGAGGAGGTCGCCGTCCTCACCGACGAGGACATCATCGCGACCCTGCGCTACCTGCTGTCGCTTGCCGCCGGCGAGCCCGGGTTCAAGGTCGACGACATCGACCACTTCGGCAACCGCCGCATCCGCACGGTGGGCGAGCTCGTCGCCAACCAGTTCCGCATCGGCATGAGCCGCATGGAGCGCGTCGTCCGCGAGCGCATGAGCTCCCAGGACATCGACGAGATCACCCCCCAGAGCCTCATCAACATCCGCCCGATCGTGGCCTCCATCAAGGAGTTCTTCGGCTCCTCGCAGCTCTCCCAGTTCATGGACCAGGCAAACCCGCTGACGGGCCTCACCCACAAGCGCCGTCTGTCCGCCCTGGGACCCGGCGGTCTCGCCGGCCACAAGTCCGGCTCCAGCCGCCGCACCAACGTGCCCACGGCCGTCCGCGACGTCCACAACTCGCACTACTCCCGCATGTGCCCCATCGAGACGCCCGAAGGCCCCAACATCGGCCTGATCGGCTCCCTGGCGCTCTACGCCCGCGTGAACGAGTACGGCTTCATCGAGGCCCCGTACCGCAAGATCGAGAACGGCGTGGCCACCGACCAGATCGACTGGATGACCGCCGATGAGGAGGAGAACCACATCATCGCGCCGGCCAACACGCCGATCGACCCCGAGACCAACGAGCTCGTCACCGTGGACGCCGACGGCAACCTGGTGCGCCCGCACACCGTCGTGGCCCGTACCCGCGACTTCGACGGCTCTTTCGGCGCCCCGGCCGACGTGCCGGTTGAGGACATCGACTACATGGACGTGTCCCCGCGCCAGATGCTCTCCGTGGCCGCGACCCTCATTCCGTTCCTCGAGCACGACGACGCCAAGCGTACCCTCATGGGCGCCAACATGCAGCGTCAGGCTGTGCCGCTGGTCCATCCGGTCGCCCCGTACATCGGCACCGGCATGGAGAGCCGCGCCGCCATCGACTCCGGCGAGGTCACCCTGGCCAAGCACGCCGGCGAGGTCATCTTCGCCGACGCCGCCAAGATCACGGTGAAGACCGCCGAGGGCATGGACACCTACAAGCTGCCCAAGTACCAGCGCTCCAACCAGTCCACCTGCATCAACCACCGCCCGCTCGTGCGCGTGGGCGATGAGGTCGTCCAGGGCCAGCCGCTGGCCGACGGCCCCTCGACCGATCACGGCGAGCTCGCGCTCGGCCAGAACCTGACCGTGGCCTACATGCCGTGGGAGGGCTTCAACTACGAGGACGGCATCATCGTCTCCGAGCGCCTGGTCTCCGAGGACCTGCTCACCACCATCAACATCTCCCGCTACGAGATCGACGCCCGCGACACCAAGCTGGGTCCCGAGGAGATCACGCGCGAGATCCCCAACCTGTCCGAGGACATGCTCGCCAACCTCGACGAGGACGGCATCATCCGCATCGGCGCCGAGGTCAAGGCCGGCGACATCCTGGTCGGCAAGGTCTCTCCCAAGGGCGAGAGCGCTCTGACCGCCGAGGAGCGCCTGCTGCGCGCCATCTTCGGCACCAAGGCCCATGACGTCCGCGACACCTCCCTCAAGATGCCCCACGGCGCCGAGGGTCGCGTCATCGACGTCGTCCGCTTCAGCCGCGAGAACGGCGACGACCTCGCCCCGGGCGTCAACGAGCAGGTGCGCGTGTACGTCGCGCAGCGCCGTAAGATCCAGCAGGGCGACAAGATCGCCGGCCGCCACGGCAACAAGGGCGTCATCTGCGAGGTCCTGCCCGTCGAGGACATGCCCTACATGTCCGACGGCACCCCGGTCGACGTCATCCTCAACCCGCTGGGCGTCCCCTCCCGTATGAACGTCGGCCAGCTGCTCGAGTGCCATCTCGGCTGGGCCGCCGCCTGCGGCTGGGACACCGAGTCCGCCGACTCCGACAAGTACGTCCCCGGCCCGTTCTTCGTCTCCACCCCCGTCTTCGACGGCGCGCACGAGGACGAGATCGCCGAGGTCATCCGTCGCGCCAACAAGAACATGCTGAACCTCGCCTCCGAGCGCTTCGGCGAGCACATGGACCCCGCGTTCGTGACCCAGCTCGACGAGCGCGGCAAGACCGTGCTGTACGACGGCCGCTCCGGCGAGCAGTTCCGCGAGCCCATCACCGTGGGCACGTCCTACATCCTGAAGCTCGGCCACATGGTCGACGACAAGATCCACGCTCGCTCGACGGGCCCCTACAGCCTGGTCACCCAGCAGCCGCTGGGCGGTAAGGCCCAGTTCGGCGGCCAGCGCTTCGGCGAGATGGAGGTCTGGGCGCTCTACGCGTACGGCGCCTCCAACGTGCTCCAGGAGATCCTCACGGTCAAGTCCGACGACACCGTCGGCCGCGTCAAGACCTACGAGGCCATCACCAAGGGCGAGAACGTCCCCATGGCCGGCATCCCCGAGTCCTTCAAGGTTCTCGTCAAGGAGATCCGCTCCCTGGCGCTCGACATCGAGCCCATTCGCGACGCTGAGCCGGAGGCGCCCGCAGCCCCCGTGGCCGCCGATGTCGCCGAGCTCGATGTGGACGACCTGCCCTCGCTCGACGAGGCCGACACCTCCGCCGATGCGGCCGACGCCATCCTCGATGAGCTCGCCGCCACCACCACCGATAAGGAGTAGTTGACTGTGGCAGATTTCGAAGCTACTGATTTTGATGCGGTAAAGATCTCGCTCGCTTCCGCCGACAAGATCCGCTCGTGGTCGCGCGGCGAGGTCAAGAAGCCCGAGACCATCAATTACCGTACCCTCAAGCCCGAGAAGGACGGCCTGTTCTGCGAGAAGATCTTCGGTCCCGCCAAGGACTGGGAGTGCTCCTGCGGCAAGTACAAGGGCATCCGTTTCAAGGGCATCGTCTGCGAGCGCTGCGGCGTCGAGGTGACCACGGCCAAGGTGCGCCGCGAGCGCATGGGCCACATCGAGCTGGCGGCCCCCGTCAGCCACATCTGGTACTTCAAGAGCCCCACCTCGTTCCCCATGAGCCGCATGCTCGACATCAAGTCCAAGGACCTGGAGAAGGTCCTGTACTTCGCGAGCTACATCATCACGCACGTCGACTATGAGGCCCGCGAGGCCGATGCCGACGACCTGCGCGAGGAGCTGGCCGCCGACCTGGAGGAGATCGACGCCGAGTGCGCCCGCCAGATCGAGTCTCTGAAGGAGCAGGGCAACCCCGAGAACTTCGACGAGTTCTCCGACGAGGAGCCCCTCACCCCCGAGGAGATCGCCGCGGGCATCGTGGACATCCAGGAGGAGTGCCGCGACGAGAAGGACCTCCGTTCCGAGGCCTTCCAGGCGTTCATGCAGCTCAACGAGCGCGACCTCGTCTCCGACGAGCCGCTGTTCCGCGAGATGAAGCGCTACTACTCCATGTACTTCAAGGGCGGCATGGGCGCCGAGGCCGTTCGCGACCTCCTGGCCTCCATCGACCTCGAGCAGGAGGCCGCGACCCTCAAGGCCATCATCGCCGACGAGGACAGCCAGAAGCAGAAGCGCGAGAAGGCCGTCAAGCGCCTCGAGGTCGTGGACGCGTTCCTCAAGGGCGGCAACGACCCCGCGAACATGATCCTTGACGTCATCCCGGTCATCCCGCCGGATCTTCGTCCGATGGTCCAGCTCGACGGCGGCCGCTTCGCCGCGTCCGACCTGAACGACCTGTACCGTCGCGTGATCAACCGCAACAACCGCCTCAAGCGCCTGCTCGACCTGGACGCCCCCGCCATCATCGTGAACAACGAGAAGCGCATGCTCCAGGAGGCCGTCGACGCCCTGTTCGACAACGGCCGTCGTGGTCGCCCGGTCTCCGGCCGTGGCGGTCGCCCGCTCAAGTCGCTGGCCGAGGCCCTCAAGGGCAAGCAGGGCCGCTTCCGTCAGAACCTGCTCGGCAAGCGCGTCGACTACTCCGGCCGTTCGGTCATCGTCACCGACCCCAAGCTCAAGCTGCACCAGTGCGGCCTGCCCAAGACCATGGCCCTGGAGCTTTTCCAGCCTTTCGTCATGAAGCGCCTGACCGAGCTGGGCATCGGCAACATCGACAACATCAAGGGCGCCAAGCGCGCCATCGAGCGCCGCGCCTCCTTCGTGTGGGACGTGCTCGAGGAGGTCATCGACGGCCGCCTCGTCCTGCTCAACCGCGCACCTACGCTGCACCGCCTGTCCATCCAGGCCTTCGAGCCCGTGCTGGTCGAGGGTAAGGCCATCCACCTGCACCCGCTCGTCTGCGCCCCCTTCAACGCGGACTTCGACGGCGACCAGATGTCCGTGCACGTGCCGCTGTCCGTCCAGGCCCAGGCCGAGGCGCGCATCCTCATGATGAGCTCCAACAACCTGCGCTCCCCGGCTTCCGGCAAGCCCGTGAACATCCCGTCGCAGGACATGATCATCGGCGTGTACTACCTCACCCAGGCCCGCGACGGCATGCCGGGCGAGGGTCACGTCTTCGCGAGCTTCGACGACGCCCTGCGCGCCTACGACTGCCGCGCCGAGGCCGGTGTCGACCTGCAGGCCAAGGTCCAGGTCCGCGTCTCCGAGGCCGAGGCCAACGTCACGCTCGAGGACGGCACCAAGCTGTTCCGCGTCAAGACGGGCAAGAACGAGGTCGAGGATTTCGACGTGACCGGTTCCAAGACCGCGCGCTTCGAGACCACCATCGGCCGCATCATCTTCAACCGCCAGTGCCTGCCGGCCGACTACGAGTACATCAACTACAAGATGGTCAAGGGTGACATCGCCAAGCTGGTCTCCGACTGCTGCGACCGGTACCCCGAGGCCGAGGTCGCCCCGATCCTCGACGCCATCAAGTACTCCGGCTTCCACTACGCCACGACCTCCGGTCTGACGATCTCCGTCTGGGATGCCCTCATCCCTGACGACAAGTGGCAGGTCCTCGACCGCGCCCAGAGCAACGTCGACCAGATCAACGCGTACTTCGAAGAGGGCTTCCTCAACGAGATGGAGCGCCACATCGAGGTCGTCAACGAGTGGACCGCCGCGACGGACGAGGTCGCTTCCAAGATGCTCGCCATGTTCGATGAGGAGAACCCCATCTACATGATGGCCGACTCTGGCGCTCGAGGCTCCAAGGCCCAGCTGCGTCAGCTCGGCGGCATGCGCGGCCTTATGGCGGACATGTCCGGTGAGACGATCGACCTTCCCATTAAGGCGAACTTCCGCGAGGGCCTGCTCCCGCTCGAGTACTTCATCTCCACCTACGGCGCCCGCAAGGGCCTCGTCGACACCGCGTCCCACACCTCCGACTCTGGCTACCTCACCCGTCGACTCGTCGACGTGGCGCAGGACGTCATCGTTCGCGAGGAGGACTGCGGCACCGCCGAGGGTTGCTCCTACAACCTGATCATCCCCGGCACCGACGACATCAACGCCGACCTCGTGGGCCGCTGCATCCTCGAGGACATCGTCGCCCCCGACGGCACGGTGCTCTTCAAGAAGGACGAGTACATCACCAGCGTCGACGACCTCAAGACGCTCATCAACGCCGGGTTCAAGAAGGTCTCCCTCCGCGCGCTGCTCACCTGCCGCTCCAAGTACGGCGTCTGCCAGAAGTGCTACGGTTGGGACCTCTCCACGCGTCGCCCCGTCGCCATCGGCACCGCGGTCGGCATCATCGCCGCCCAGTCCATCGGCGAGCCCGGCACGCAGCTCACGATGCGTACGATTCACTCCGGCGGCGTCGCTGGCGTCGCGGACATCACGCAGGGTCTCCCGACCGTTTCGCGTATGTTCGACATCGTCGGCAACGTCAACGAGAAGATCCTGGGCCGCGAGGCCGACCTGGCCCCGTTCTCCGGTCACCTGGCCATCAAGCCCGAGAAGTCGGAGTACGTGCTCACGCTCACCGACGCCGACGACCCGAGCCGCATCCTGGACGAGAAGCGCGTCCCCGCCGCCGTCCAGTTCATGCCCGGCATCGAGGACGGCTGCGAGGTCCGCGCCGGCGATCAGATCACTAAGGGCTTCGTGAACTTCCGCAACCTGCGCCAGCTCACCGACATCGAGTCCACCATGCACACGTTCGTCGAGAACGTGAAGGAGGTCTACAACTCCCAGGGCGTCGACCTCAACGACAAGCACATCGAGGTCATGGCTCGCCAGATGCTGCGTCGCGTCCAGATCACCAACCCCGGTGACTCCCGCTACCTGCTCGGCCAGTACGTCGACCGTTACGAGTTCGCCGACGAGGTCGACCGCGTCGCGCGCCTGGGCCTCACCCCGCCCGCCGCTGAGCCGGCGATCCTGGGTACGCTCAAGGTCGCTTCCTCCATCGACTCCTGGCTGTCCTCCGCGTCGTTCATCCGCACCGCGGGCGTCCTCACCGAGGCCGCCATCGAGGGCAAGGTGGACCACCTGCTCGACCTCAAGTCCAACGTCATCGTGGGCAAGAAGATCCCGGCGGGCACCGGCCTCAAGCCGTACGCCAATGCCGGCCTGACCTATCGCACCGAGGATGGTTACCGTTCCATCGAGAACCTCTCCTCCCCGCACGCCAAGGTGCTGCCCGAGTGGGCCCCCGCCGAGCTCAAGGAGCTCGATGAGGACCTGCCGCAGCAGCTTGACTTCGGCGCGGGCGAGTACAGTGGCGAGGGCGGCCAGTTCACCCGCAACGGCCGCACCATCTCCACCGAGGACGCCCGCCTGTACCTGTTCGACGACCTGGGCGTGTCCCAGCGCTGGACCAACAAGTTCAGCGAGGTCGGCATCGAGGTCGTCGGCGACCTGGTGGGCAAGTCCGAGGAGGACCTGCTCCGCATCGACGGTATCGGCGCCAAGGCGATCGAGGAGCTCCGCGACGGCCTTGAGGAGCACAACCTGCTCTACATCCTGGACAACTCCGAGGATGTCGCCGACGAGGAGGACCTCTCCCAGCTGCTGCAGATGGTGTTCAGCCCCGACGGCCCGGACGACATCCTGCTGGGCACGAGCGCCCCGCGCCATCACCTCGACTCCGATGAGGAGATGATCGGTGCCCCCGCTCAGTCCAAGGACGGCAACGGCATCATCAACGAGGACATGGCCTCCCTCGATGAGCTGCTCAACAAGCTCGTCGATACCGACGAGGTCTATCCCGAGGAGCAGGAGGACTAGCCCTTCCTGCGCCAGGTGCTCCGCACACTGACGGTGATCGCACCAACAGAGCCCGCCTTTCCCGAAAGGGGAGGGCGGGCTTTTTGCACTTGTGTATATAGGCATATCTGAGTGGCTCGATGTGTGGGTGCCGCGGTGGTCGACATCGTAGTGCCAACGTCATTGACATCCCCAACATCGACGAAGACTGCCTATGGAATACTTCCGTTTGGCATCGTCCGTACGGAATGTAAGCATAGACATTCCCAAAGTTGCCATAGGTAATTGGGGCACCGACATAGACAATGGGACTATCGCCATGGACAACGGGGCGCCGACATAGACAAGGGGGCTATCGCCATAGGCAAAGCGTCGTCGCCAGGGGCAATCGGGGCAACGTTGCGAGCGGTCGAGATGATGTCGCAGGCAAATACGGCTCTGTCATAGGCAAACGGGCGGAGGCATATAAACTATCAGCGCGATGGTCGACTCATTCGTGGTTTGTGGAGACTCTACGGAATATGGGTCAAAAAGGGAAACGCCCGGACGCGTGGTCTGTTGACCACCCAGATACGCGCGCGTATCATAGCGAACTGCGTGTTTTGTGGGCGGATGCTGACGCCCCTTAATATGCCGTTGCACATGGAATGGAAGCTGGAAATTTCGAGAAGGAGTACGCTTTGCCTACTATCAACCAGCTGGTTCGCCAGGGCCGTCGCTCGGTCCCCAAGAAGTCCAAGAACGCCGCTCTCAAGAGCAACTCCCAGAAGCGCGGTGTGTGCACCCGCGTGTTCACCACCTCCCCCAAGAAGCCGAACTCCGCTCTTCGCAAGGTCGCCCGTGTGCGCCTCGTGAACGGCATCGAGGTCACCGCTTATATCCCCGGTGAGGGTCACAACCTGCAGGAGCACTCCATCGTGCTCGTCCGCGGCGGCCGCGTTCGCGACCTGCCCGGTGTGCGTTACCACATCATCCGCGGCTGCTATGACTGCGCCCCGGTTGCCAACCGCAAGCAGGCTCGCTCCCACTACGGCGCCAAGCGCCCCAAGTAGTCTCGCGAGTAGACCCGATCATATTCAGATAGAGGAGATATAACATGCCGCGTCGTGCAGCTAAGAATCACCGCCGCGAGGTTCAGCCTGATGCTGTCTACAACAACCGCCTCGTGACGCAGCTCATCAACAAGGTCCTTCTTGACGGCAAGAAGGCCACCGCCGAGCGCATCGTCTACAGCGCCTTCGAGATGGTCGCCGAGAAGACCGGTGAGGATGCCCTCGCCGTCTTCAAGAAGGCCATGGACAACATCAAGCCCACGCTCGAGGTCAAGCCCAAGCGCGTCGGTGGCGCCACCTACCAGGTCCCCATGGAGGTCAACGCCCGTCGCTCCACCCAGCTGGGCATCCGCTGGATGGTCAACTTCTCCCGCGCCCGCAAGGAGAAGACCATGGCCGAGCGACTCGCCGCCGAGATCATCGACGCCTCCAACGGTGTCGGCGCTTCCGTGAAGAAGCGCGAGGACGTCTTCAAGATGGCCGAGGCCAACCGCGCGTTCTCTCACTACCGCTGGTAATTCAGGGAAGGAACCCAAGTCATGGCTAAGCCCAAGTACAAGCTTTCCGAGACCCGCAACATCGGCATCATGGCCCACATCGATGCCGGCAAGACCACCACGACCGAGCGCATTCTTTACTACACCGGTAAGAAGCACAAGATCGGTGAGACCCATGAGGGCGCTGCCACCATGGACTGGATGGTTCAGGAGCAGGAGCGCGGCGTTACCATTCAGTCCGCCGCCACCACGTGCTTCTGGCCCAAGGACGGTAAGAACTACCGCGTCCAGATCATCGACACCCCCGGCCACGTTGACTTCACCGCCGAGGTCGAGCGCTCCCTGCGCGTTCTCGACGGTGCCGTCGCTGTGTTCGACGCCGTCGCCGGCGTTCAGCCGCAGTCCGAGACCGTGTGGCGCCAGGCCCGCAACTTCAACGTCCCCCGTATCGCGTTCATCAACAAGTATGACCGCGTGGGCGCTGACTTCTTCCACGCCATCGACACCATGAAGGAGCGCCTGAACGCCAACGCCGTTGCCATTCAGGTCCCCATGGGCGCCGAGGACAACTTCTGGGGCGTCATCGACCTCGTCACCATGACTGCTTGGGACTTCAAGCCGGATGACAAGGGCATGACCTACCCCGAGGCCATGGCCGAGATCCCGGCCGAGTTCGCCGACGTTGCCGCTGAGAAGCGCGCTGAGCTGCTCGACGCCGCCGCCACGTACGATGACGAGCTCATGATGATGGTCCTCGAGGACGAGGAGATCCCCGTGGACATGCTCAAGGCCGCTATCCGCAAGGGTACGCTCGCCAACGAGCTCAACCCCGTTCTCGTGGGCTCCGCCTACAAGAACAAGGGCGTCCAGGAGCTGCTCGACGCCGTCGTCGACTACCTGCCTTCCCCGCTCGACGTCCCCGCTGTCGAGGGCACCAACCCCAAGACCGGCGAGACCGAGACCCGCGAGGCTTCCGCCGACGCTCCGTTCGCCGCTCTGGCCTTCAAGATCGCTACCGACCCGTTCGTCGGTAAGCTCTCCTTCTTCCGCGTGTACTCCGGTCACGTGGACGCCGGTTCCTACGTGGTCAACGCCACCAACGGCAACCGTGAGCGCTTCGGCCGCATCCTCGAGATGAACGCCAACGACCGTGTCGACGTCGACGGCGCCTCCGCCGGCGACATCCTCGCCGCCGTCGGTCTCAAGAACACCACCACCGGTGACACCCTCTGCCAGGAGGGCAAGGAGATCATCCTCGAGCAGATCGAGTTCGCCAAGCCCGTTATCGACATCGCCATCGAGCCCAAGACCAAGGCCGAGCAGGACAAGATGTCCATCGCCCTGACCAAGCTCGCCGAGGAGGACCCGACCTTCCAGGTGTCCACCAACCACGAGACCGGCCAGACCATCATCGCCGGCATGGGCGAGCTGCACCTCGAGATCATCG
>CABRHS010000024.1 GCA_902470815.1 uncultured Collinsella sp. | reverse complement strand
AGCCTCCCATCTCTCGGACTTCTATTTCCTTGTCCAAGAAATGGGAGGCAGTTCAGGAGGCGGGCGCCGTTGCATATCTTGGATGGCGACGGGCTCTTCGCGACGGACGGTCGAGCGCCTAGGCGCTCAGGTCGAGCCCGTAGACGTACATCTCGCGGGGCAGCAGCCGGCGCTCCTCGCGCGTGCTGCGGTAGGTGCCCGCGCGCTTGAAGCCGTGGCTTTCGTAGAATTGCCAGGTGCAATCGGTGTCGGTGTAGAGGAACGCGCGGTTGGCGCCCGCCTCGGTGAGATAGGTGGTGGCGGCGTCGATGAGCACGCTGCCGATGCCCATGCCGCGCGCGGAGGAGCTCACGGCGAGCAGGGTGATCTCGGTCGACCCGGCGTAGCCGCTGTCGTTCAGGAGCTTGTCGTTCTTGGCCTCGGTGAGCTGGATGCCCTTCCAATAGTCCGCGGCGGCCTCGGGCTCGAGCTCCCGCATGCGGCGGAAGTACTCCTTGGACATGATGAACCAGCGCTTATGGGCGCGCACGCGCGAGGCGCTCGGGCACGCCAGCACGATCCCGCAGGGCTTGTCGTCTATGAGGGCGACTTGCGAGAACGCGGAGATGGAGAGCGAGTAGGAGAGATCGTTGCACGCCTCGAGAAAGCCGTACTCGGGAGTGGGCACCTCGGCGTGCCACGCCTCCTGCAAGATGGCGGCGATTGCCTCGAAGTCCTCTTCCTCGAAGGGTCTATACGTTACGCGCGAGACCATACATCCTCCTGTCGTCCCCACGTTTCTACCACCGCCGCGCCCGAGTGTTGTGGCGCGTTCGTGGAACCCGCCGCCCAGGGGCCATTTTTCGCGCAACCCCCATGGTTTCTCGGCAACTTCTCCAAATCGAGCGGGTTGAGCTGCACCGCGATTTGCGCCCTGCGGTACAGTAGACGGGTGATTGACGTAGATGCGCATGCGGCCTCGCCGCGGCGCATCGCCCGTGCGAAGGAGGGCACATGGCTGACCTGGGGAAGGTCTCTCGCGCGCTGATCTCTGTTACGGACAAGACCGGCGTGGTCGAGTTCGCGAAGACGCTCGCGGATGAGTTTGGGGTCGAGATCATCTCGACGGGCGGTACCGCCAAGGTCCTGGTGGACGCCGGCATCCCCGTGGTGCCGATCGAGGAGTACACCGGTTTTCCCGAGATGATGGAGGGCCGCGTCAAGACGCTGCACCCCAAGGTCCACGGCGGCCTGCTCGCGCGCCGCGACTCCGAGCGGCACATGGCCGAGGCTGCCGAGCACGGCATCGGCATGATCGACCTCGTCTGCGTGAACCTCTATGAGTTCGAGAAGACCGTCGCCAACCCGGATGTCACCTTTGCGGACGCCATCGAGCACATTGACATCGGCGGTCCCTCCATGCTCCGATCCGCCGCCAAGAACGCCGCCGCGGTCACCGTTGTGTCCGATCCGGCCGACTATAGCGCGGTTCTCGACGAGATGCGCGCCAACGGCGGCGCCACCACGCCCGAGACGCGCCGTCGCCTGCAGGTGAAGGTCTACGCCACCACCGCCGCGTACGACACCGCCATCTCCACCTGGCTCGCCGCCCAGATCGAGGGCACCGCGTACGCCCCGCTCACCACCGAGGGCGAGTTCGCCGCCCCCGCGGCCATGAGCGTCAAGCTCGAGAAGACCCAGGACCTGCGCTATGGCGAGAACCCCCAGCAGGCCGCCGCGGTCTACCGCTTCGACGCCGCCAACGCCCCGCTGTTCTCCTCCGACGCTCCCCTCGTGGGCGCCGAGCAGCTCCAGGGCAAGCCGCTGTCCTACAACAACTTCCTCGACGCCGAGGCCGCCTGGAACGCCGTGCGCGAGTTCGACGAGCCCGGCGTGATCATCCTCAAGCACCAGAACCCCTGCGGTTCCGCCGTGGCGGGTGATGTGACCGAGGCCTACGACCGCGCCTTCGCCTGCGACCCCAAGAGCGCCTTCGGTGGCATCGTCGCCGTCAACCGCGAGGTCCCGCTGTCGCTCGTCGAGCACTTCGCCGATCGCGATAAGCTGTTCGTCGAGGTCCTGATCGCCCCGAGCTTCAGCCCCGAGGCCCTCGAGCGCCTGTCCAAGCGCCCCAACCTGCGCGTGCTCGCGACTGGCGCCACCACCGGTCATGCCAAGCTCGAGATGCGCACCGTCGACGGCGGCATGCTCGTCCAGCGGGTCGACACCGTGGACGAGGACCCGGCGACCTTCACGTTCCCCACGGAGCGCAAGCCCACGGACGCCGAGATGCGCGACCTCATGTTCGCCTGGAAGGTCTGCAAGACCGTCAAGTCCAACGCCATCCTCATCGCCAAGGACGAGATGGGCATCGGCATGGGCCCCGGCCAGCCCAACCGCGTGGACTCCGCGCTGCTGGCCTGCCAGCGCGCCGACGAGGTCTGCGAGCGCCTGGGCCGCGAGGCCGGCGGCTACGCCTGCGCCTCCGACGCCTTCTTCCCGTTCCGCGACAACGTCGACACGCTCGCCGCGCATGGCGTGACCGCCATCATCCAGCCCGGCGGTTCCGTGCGCGACGAGGAGTCCATCGACGCCTGCAACGAGCACGGCATCGCGATGGTCTTCACCGGCACGCGTCACTTCCGCCACTAAGGAGGAGCCGTCTTGAGCGAGCTCGAGCCGTTTTTCAATTCAGCCGAGGAGTGCGCGGAGTACGAGACGTTCTGCGCCGAGCAGGAGCGCGGCCTTGAGAAGTTCGAGCTCGCCGAGCCCGCGCTGGTGTGCCGTTGGCGCATGGCGCGCCGCGGCGTCCCCATGCTGAACCGCCATATCCGCGCGCTCTCGCACCGCGTGGTCAATGGTGCCCCGCTCACCACGAACATGCTTTCCTGGGCAAAGCAGCATGTCGAGTGGTCGCTTGCCGCGGGCGAGTACAGCGACCCCGACGGCGTGCTCATGCTCGTGATCGATGTAAACGGCGATGCCCTGATGAGTGTGGGGCCGTACGAGTCGCTCGCCGACACCTCCCGTACGGCCCTTGCCGCCCGAGCCGGTCAGGCGCGCGTGGAGGCCGTCGCCTCGCGGGTCGCCCCGGAGCTGCTGGGCGTCGCCACAGAGGGCCGGTTGCTGCTGGCCGCTGCGCCGGGCGAGGACCTGTGCGGAACCGCCACGCTTGTGGAGCAGCTCGCGGCGACTCGAGGCGTAGAGGTCGTTCGCGCGTTGGAGGAGGGCGCGACCCTCGAGGACGTCCTGTCCGCCGCCGGCACCGGCGCCGTCGCGCTCCTCATATCCGACGAGCACGGCGTCGTGCCCGAGTGCGATGGCGCCCCGGGTCCGGGGCGCGATTTGGCGGAGTTCCTCGCCGCGGGGACGGCCAAGCTCTTCAAGTAGCCCCGCGCCCACCGCGAGCGCCGTCGACCCCATGCGTTGCGGCCTCTCCGCCGAGGGCGTCCCTTACATTGCCGAAAGGTGGTTCTCCGCCCGAGGGCCCGCCCGCCGAACGGGCATAATGGGGGAGCATGGAAAAGTCCGAGCGGAGCGCGATCGGCGCCCGCTCGCGACGAATGGAAGGGCGGCGGCGATATGGCGCGCATATTCGTGGTGGAAGACGATGCTCCCATCCGCAACGAGGTCATCGAGGTGCTCGAGCGCCAGGGATTCGAGGCCCTGTACTGTCTCACGTTCGACCACGTGGTGGAGGACATCATCAGGGCGCGCCCCGACCTGGTGCTGCTCGACCTCACGCTTCCCGGCACGGACGGTCAACTCATCTGCCGCGAGCTCCGCCAGGAATCCGACATCCCCATCATCGTCCTCACCTCCCGCGTGACCGAGGTCGACGAGGTCATGAGCATGACCATGGGGGCGGATGACTTCATTCCCAAACCCTATAGCGCCCGCGTGCTCGCGGCGCGCATACAGGCCCTCCTGCGCCGCGCGCAGGGCGCGTCCGATGCCGGCCGCGTGATTGAGCACAACGGGGTCTCGCTCGATTTGTCCCGGTCGACGGCCATGGCCACGCAGACCGGGCGCGCCGTCGAGCTCACCAAGAACGAGATGCGGATCCTCTCGCTCCTCATGGGAAGGGCGGGGACCATCGTGAGCCGCGAGGCGATTATGCGCGACCTGTGGGATTCCGACGCCTTCGTCGACGACAACACCCTCACCGTGAACATCAACCGCCTTCGCGCGACGCTCGAGAAGATCGGCGTGACCGGGTACCTCACCACGCACCGCGGCCGCGGCTACTCGGTGTAGGGGGCGCCATGAGTTTCCGCGATTTCCTCCTCTCCTCGTGGCCGCACGTGCTCGTCGGGGGCATCGCCGCCATGCTTTGCGCCTTCGTCTCGACCGTCGGCGGCGCGGGCGCGAATGCCGCCGTGCTGGCGGGTGTGCTCGTAGCGGGCTCGGTGCTCGTGGCCCTGCTCATCGATTACCGCCGCAAGCGCAGGTTCTACGGCGACCTCGCCGCATGCGTGGATGGGGTCGAGCACCCGTTGTGGGTCACCGAGATGGTCGACGAGCCCGATCATATCGAGGGGCGCCTCGCGTACGAGGCGCTCCGGACGGTCTCCAAGGCGGCAAATGACGATGTGGCGGAATATCGTCGCCAAGGCCAGGACTATCGCGAGTACGTGGAGACATGGGTGCATGAGGCCAAGTCACCGCTCGCCGCGGCGCACCTGATGCTCGAGAACCTCATGGAGTCCGTGCCCGCGGACGAGATGGGGGAGCGGTTGCTGGGCAAGGGGGAGGCGCTGGCGGAGGAACTCGACCGCGTGGAGGGCTATATCGAGCAGGCGCTGTTCTTCGCCCGCTCCGAGTCCCTTGACCGCGACTATCTCATCCGCGCTTATGATCTGGACAAACTCGTGGGAGACGCGATCCGGGCGAACGCGCGCATGCTCATGAGCGCGCACGTTTCGCCTGTTCGCGGCGAGCTCGGACACACGGTCTTCACCGATGAGAAATGGATGACGTTCATCTTGGGTCAGCTCATCCAGAACAGCGTGAAGTACGCGCAAGGGGAGGGCGCCCAGATCTGCTTCTCAAGCAGGCTCATAGATGAGGGCCGCGCAACGGAGCGCATCGAGCTCGAGGTGCGCGATAACGGGAGGGGCGTCGCGCAGGCGGAGCTCACGCGCGTGTTCGACCGCGGGTTCACGGGCGAAAACGGGCGCAGCGGCAAGCGGGCGACGGGTATCGGCCTGTACCTGGTCAGGCGCCTATGCGACAAGATGGGGCTGGGCGTCCGCGCGGAATCCGCGCAGGGGGAGTATTTCGCCGTGACCATCGGGTTCCCCACCAACAAGATGCATTACTTCGAGTGACCCGGCCCACTCGCATCCAGAGGTTCACAAAAGGTATCAAGACGTATCAAACTCCATGTGAGCTTAGTGCGATGGAGAAGAAAAGAAGTGTCAGCACGGCCCGTTCCCGTTGTGGGCGCCCGCCGCTCCCCGCATACTGGGTTCAAGATGGGCCGCATGCCGGGGCGCACGGCGCGCTCCGGCATGCGGCGATACGCGAGAAGGGATGCAAGATGGGTTTTCGCGATGACTTCCTGTGGGGCGGCGCCACCGCCGCGAACCAGTGCGAGGGCGCGTACGACGTGGACGGCCGCGGCCTGGCCAACGTCGATGTGATGCCGCACGGCCCCGAGCGCCTCGCCGTCGGCGCCGGCCTGCGCAAGATGCTCGACTTCGAGGAGGGCTATTACTATCCCGCTCAGGTGGGCATCGACTTCTACCATCACTACAAGGAGGATATCGCGCTGTTCGCCGAGATGGGCTTCAAGTGCTTCCGCATGAGCCTTGCCTGGACGCGCATCTTCCCCAACGGCGACGAGTCCGAGCCCAACGAGGCCGGCCTGGCCTTCTACGAGGACGTGTTCCGAGAGTGCAAGAAACATGGCATCGAGCCGCTCGTCACCATCACGCACTTTGACTGTCCCATCCACCTTATCAAGGAGTACGGCGGTTGGCGCAACCGCGCTCTCATCGATTTCTACAAGAACCTCGCGCGCGTGCTCTTCACCCGCTACAAGGGCCTGGTGAAGTACTGGCTCACCTTCAACGAGATCAACATGATCTTGCACCTGCCGTTTATGGGCGCCGGCCTGGTGTTCGAGGATGGCGAGGACAGGGAGGCTGTCGAGTACCTGGCCGCCCACAACGAGCTCGTCGCGAGCGCCTGGGCCACCAAGATCGCCCACGAGATAGACCCCGAGGCCAAGATCGGCTGCATGCTCGCCGCCGGCAGCTACTACCCGTATTCCTGCAAGCCCGAGGACGTGCGCGAGGCCCAGCTCCGCAATCAGGACAATTATTTCTTCGTCGATGTCCAGAGCCGCGGCTGCTACCCGGCCTATGCCCTCAAGCACCTCGAACGCCACGGTATCGACGTGGGCATGACCGTGGAGGACGAGCGGATCCTCGCCGAGAACACGGTGGACTTCATCTCCTTCAGCTATTACTCCAGCCGTTGCGCGGCGGCCTCGTCGGTTGACGGCGAGATGGCCGGCAACGCATTCAAGGGCGTCCAGAACCCCCATCTCGCGAAGAGCCAGTGGGGCTGGGCCATCGACCCGCTCGGCTTCCGCATCACCTTGAACGATTTGTACGACCGTTACCAGAAGCCGCTGTTCGTGGTCGAGAACGGCCTTGGCGCGAAGGACGTCGTCGAGGAGGACGGCTCCATCGACGACGACTACCGCATCGACTACCTGCGCCAGCACATCGAGGCCATGCGCGACGCGGTGACCGAGGACGGCGTCGACTTGCTTGGCTACACCACCTGGGGCCCCATCGACCTGGTCTCGGCCTCCACGGGCGAGATGTCCAAGCGCTACGGATTCATCTACGTTGATCGCGACGACGCCGGCAACGGCACCCTGGCGCGAACCAAGAAGAAGAGCTTCGACTGGTACAAGAAGGTCATCGCCACCAACGGCGAGGACCTGGACTAGAAGGGGTGGGGGTTGGGGCCCGATACCACCCATCGATGCGGTCCGTCCCCTTTGATGGACTCGATTGGCCGCGAAAAGAGGGGTTAAAAAATACGAAGTGTGGGCTTGATTCAAGAGATCCGAGTATAGCGGGCTGGAATGCGAGAATAACCGCAGGTTTTTCGCGCATCGGAGCGCCGCTGCCCAAAGCGCCAAAGGGAAATCCCGCACATCATAAATAACAACCCCCTGCCTCATAATTGATCTGAGCGAAAGAAGGATTCATGTCAGAAAAAACCACCATGTTCCCCGAGGGTTTCTACTGGGGCGGGGCCACGGCGGCCAACCAGCTCGAGGGCGCGTGGGACGTCGACGGCCGCGGTCCGTCGGTGGACGACCACTTCATGGGCGGCAGCTATGAGCGGCCGCGCGAGATCACGCTCGACATCCACCCCGACAAACTGTATCCCAACCACGACGGCATCGACTTCTACCATCGCTACGAGGAGGACATCGCGCTGTTCGCCGAGATGGGCTTCAACATGTTCCGCATGTCCATCTCCTGGAGCCGCATCTTCCCCAACGGCGATGACGCCGAGCCCAACGAGGCGGGCCTCGCGTTCTACGACCGCGTGTTTGACGCTTGCGCCAAGCACGGCATCGAGCCGCTGGTGACCCTGTCCCACTACGAGATGCCCTACTCGCTGGTCGAGCGCTTCAACGGCTGGGAGAGTCGCGAGCTCATCGACATCTTCGAGCGCTACTGCGCCACCGTGTTCGAGCGCTATCAGGATAAGGTCAAGTTCTGGCTCACCTTCAACGAGATCAACTGCGGCACCTCCGCGATGGGCGCCCTGTTCGAGACGTCCATGATCCGCGGTTTCGAGGGTCCCGCCTCCGGGGTCGTGGTGACCCCGCAGCAGTGCTATCAGGCCCTGCATCACCAGTTCGTCGCGTCCGGCCGCGTGGTGAAGCTCGCCCACGAGAAGTACCCTCAGTTCAAGATGGGCAACATGGACTGCTTCATCCTGTCCTACGCCGCCACGTGCGACCCTGCGGACGTCTTCGCCAACCAGCAGGAGATGAACCGCATGAACTGGTACTGCTCCGACGTCCAGGTGCGCGGCGCCTATCCGTTCTACGCCAAGCGCTACTGGGCCGAGAACGGCATCGAGCTCGACATCCGCGAGGGCGACCTCGAGGACATCGCCGCCGGCAAGGTTGATTTCTACACCTTCTCCTACTACATGTCCGGCACCGTGAGCACGCACGCCGACCACGAGATGACCGAGGGCAACATGACCTTCGGCGGCAAGAACCCCTATCTCAAGAGCACCGACTGGGGTTGGCAGATCGACCCGACGGGCCTGCGCGTCGCCCTCAATGAGATCTACGCCCGTTACGAGATCCCGCTGATGGTGGTCGAGAACGGCATGGGCGCCTACGACACGGTGGAGGAGGACGGCTCCATCCACGACCAGTACCGCATCGATTACCTGAAAAGCCACGTCAAGGCCATGGGCGAGGCCATCGCCGACGGCGTGGACCTGATCGCCTACACCTGGTGGGGCCCCATCGACCTCGTGTCCGCCGGTACCGGCGAGATGCGCAAGCGCTACGGCTTCATCCACGTCGACAAGTACGACGATGGCACCGGCACCTACGAGCGTCGCCGCAAGGACAGCTTCTTCGCGTATCAGAAGATCATCAAGTCCAACGGCGCCGAGGGGCTCGAGTAATGGCGCAATCCAAGATCGTCTTCCTCGATGTGGACGGCACGATCACCGACTACGAGAACAACGTGCCGCAGTCTTCGAAGGACGCCATCAAGGCGGCCCGCGCCAACGGGCACCGCGTGTACATGTGCACCGGTCGCAGCAAGGCAGAGAACCCGCCCGAGATCACCGAGATCGGATTCGACGGCATGATCGGCGGCAACGGCTGCTATGTCGAGTCCGACGGCGAGGTCGTGATGCACCAGCTCATCACGGCAGAGCAAGGCCGTCACATCGTGGACTGGCTGCATGCGCGCGGGCTCGAGTTCTACCTCGAATCGAATAACGGCCTGTTCGCGAGTGAGCGTTTTCGCGAGGCGGCGGGCCCGGTTATGAGGCTGTACGCCAAGGGCAAGGGCGCCAGTGATGAGGACGCCGAGACCTCGGCGCACGCGTTCATGGATGCGCTCATCTACGATGGCGAGCTCTATCGCGACGACCTCAACAAGGTGAGCTTCATCCTGTCGAGCTACCAGGACCACCTGGATTCCATTGAGGAGTTCCCCGACCTGGTGGCGCGCACCTGGGGCGGCAAGGGCGAGCACGCCCTGTTCGGTGACCTCGGCGTGAAGGGTGCCGACAAGGCGCATGCGATCCGCGTGCTCGTGGAGCATCTGGGCGCGGACATGGCCGACACCGTCGCCGTGGGCGACGCGAAGGTCGACATCCCCATGTTCGCGTGCTGCGGCACGAGCGTGTGCATGGGCAGCGGCGGCGACGAGGCTAAGGCGGCCGCGGACTGGGTCACCACGGAGGTGGACGACGACGGCATGTGGAACGCCTTCCGGCACCTGGGGTTGATCTAGGGGCCTCTCGATTCCGGCCGCGTTGGAGGATATGAACGATTGGAGGATATGAACGATTGGAGGATATGAACGATTCCGTTGGCTCAGATTGAGGATATGCGGAAATCGTTCATATCCTCATTTTGAGCCACATGGGTTTACCTGCGAAAATGGGGAACTCATGGCGGGTACCGAACGAGTTATCGTTTGCATCCTCCAAATCATTGTGTGAAAGGAAGCACGTATGTCGAAGTTGTACATGATGAGGCACGGTCAGACGCTGTTCAACGTGCTCAAGCGTAAGCAGGGGTGGTGCGATTCGCCACTCACCGAGCTCGGCATCGAGCAGGCGAGGCGCGCGGGTGAGGAGCTGCGCGAGCGTGGCATCACGTTCGACCATGCGTACTCGAGCACGTCGGAGCGCGCATGCGACACGCTCGAGCTGGTTGCGCCCGGCATGCCCTACGAGCGCGTGAAGGGCCTGAAGGAGTGGAACTTCGGCAAGTTCGAGGGCATCACCGAGGACTTGAACCTCACTCCTCCGTTCGGCGACTTCTATGTGCAGTTCGGTGGCGAGGGTGAACTCGAGTTTCGCGACCGTCTGTTCACCACCATCACCGGCCTGATGCGCCGTCCCGGCCACGAAAGCGTCCTCATGGTGAGCCACGGTGCCGCCTGCGCGCAGTTTCCCCGCGCGTTTGGCGTCGAGCTGACGGAGAGGCTCGGCAGGCGCATAGGGAATTGCGGGATTTTTATCTACGAGTTCGATGGCGATTCTGGTTTCGAGCTTCTCGACGCGATCAACCCCAACGCGTGAGCGGGGGCTGCGGATTGCGCGGTGAGCCCAAGGGGGCGCCGGCCGAGGTCATGCCGGCGGTGGGCCCCATCCTGTCGAGGTCATGCCGGCGGCGAGGTATATCCTGCGGGACCGTGAGCATGCGATGGCGAGGCCCGTCCCGCCGGATCGTTTGCATACGGCAGCGAAAGGTCGAGGGGGATCCATATACCGTTTACCGCTGAATTCCTACCGTTCATGGCTATCTGATAAAGTAGAACGTAAAGATTTCCGTAGAATCTGAGAACAGCAGCAAGGTTGTTACTCTCCGGGAGGCATCACTTGCGCACAGAGAGTCCGGGGGCCTTGCGGCCGCCGTTCGTGCGCAGAGATGGTCCGGGGAGTTTTTTCATGCTTATCCTCAAGAAGATCAACAACAACGTCGCCCTCGCGTCCACCGACGCGGGCGAAGAGGTCGTTGTGTTCGGCAAGGGCGTGGGTTTCCACGAGATGCCCTATGAGCTTGAGGACGAGACCGTTATCCAGCGCGTCTTCCGCGATGTGGACGAGAAATCAATCGACGGGTTCGAGGGCATCTCGGACGAGGTCCTTCTCGTTGCATCCGACATCGTCGCGTTGGCGGACAAGGCTCTCGACTGCAAGCTCGCCGGCAATCTCGTCATAAGCCTCGCGGACCATCTCCAATATGCGGTCGAGCGCGCGGGAGACGGCGTCTCAATCGAAAATCCCCTGTCCCACGAGGTCGCCTTCGTGTATCCGCGCGAGACTGAGCTCGGCCATCGCGGTGTCGAGATCGTCCTCGACCGGCTGGGCGTGGAGCTTCCCGAGAGCGAGGTCACCTCCATCGCCCTCCATCTCGTGAATGCCGAGGTCGACGGCATGGGCAGCGCCCAGGACATGGACCTCGTCATGAAGAGCACCGTCATCTTGGAGCGCGCCACGCAGATCATCGAGGGCCAACTTCGCCAGAAGCTCGATCGCACCTCCTACGCGTATGTCCGCTTCGTGGCGCACCTGCGCTTCCTCATCCGCCGCCTCATGCGCGGCGGCTGCAAGGAGACCGAGAACTCCGGTCTCTTCCGTCAGGCCGCCCGCGATTTCCCCGACGCCTACCGTTGCGCCGCGGGCGTGAACGAATACCTCAAACGCGATTACAACTGGAGCTGCTCCGACGAGGAGATGCTCTACCTCATGATGCACGTCAACCGCCTGCGACAGGGTTGATCACGCACATTCAGTCGTCATATCGCACATGCCAGGGCCCGGCCAGGCGATGGACAAATAGGTTTGATCAGATTCTTTGGAGAGAAAGGACTGAGACATGGCAGGAAAATACGACGACCTCGCGCGCGCCATTCTTGAGAATGTGGGCGGCAAGGAGAACGTCAACAGCGTCGCGCATTGCATCACCCGCGTGCGCTTCAAGCTCAAGGACGAGGGCAAGGCCGACACCGAGGCCATCGAGAAGCTCGAGGGCGTGATCAAGGTCATGCAGGCCAACGGCCAGTACCAGGTCGTGGTGGGCAATAAGGTCGAAGACGTATACGATGCCGTCGTCGCTGTGGGCGGTCTTGTCGCGGGCGGGGAGATCGACGCCGAGGACGACGCCCCCAAGGGCATAGCCGCCAAGGCCATCGACCTCATCTCGGGCATCTTCGCCCCCATGCTGGGCACCTTCGCCGCCGCCGGTATCATGAAGGGCCTCCTCGCCGCCATCACGCAGTTCTGGCCGGCATTTGCCAATGACGGCGCCTACACCATCCTGTACACCATCGCCGATGGCATGTTCTACTTCCTGCCGGTCATCCTGGCTTACACAGCCTCCAAGAAGTTCAGGATGAACGAGTTCACGGGTATGGCGATCGGCCTCTCGCTCGTGTATCCCACGATGGTCGCCCTCACCGGCGGCGAGGTCGTGGGCAGCATCGATCTGGGCTTCGCCGGCACCTTCTCCTGGTACGCCACGTTCCTGGGCATCCCCATCATCATGCCCGCCTCCGGGTACACGAGTTCCGTCATCCCGGTCATCCTCATGATCTGGTTCGGTTCCACTGTGGAGCACTGGTGCAAGAAGTGGATGCCCGCGTCCGTCAAGATGTTCTTCACGCCCCTCGTCACCATGACCGCCTCGATCGTGCTCGGCTACCTCGTCATCGGCCCCATCGCCACGCTGATCACCAACCTCCTGTCCCTGCTCTTCTCCGCCCTGTTCGGTCTGCCCGTCATCGGCTCCGTGCTCGGCTGCACCATCGTCGGCGCGTTCTGGATGTGCCTCGTGATCTTCGGTTTCCACTGGAGCCTCGTGCCCATCGCGCTCGTCAACCTCACCACCCTCGGCTACGACTACATCCTCGGCGCCGTCATCGCCCACTCCTTCTCCCTGGGTGCCGTCCTTTTCGCCATGTACCTCAAGAACAAGGATGAGAACTTCCGCGGTATCTGCCTGCCCGCCATCATCTCCTCCTTCTTCTTCGGCGTGACCGAGCCCGCCATCTACGGCGTCGCCCTTCCCGACAAGAAGGCCTTCGTGGTCGCGAGCATCGGCTCCGCCGTGGGCGGTCTCATCATCGGCCTCACGGGCGCCATGGTGTATATCTCCGGTGGTCTGGGCGTCTTCAACTGGCTGTCCTTCCTCCCGACCGACCCTGCGAGCACCGTGGGCATCATGCATATGGTCTGGGCGATCGTCGCCTCCCTCGTCGGCGCCGTCGTGGGCTTCGTCCTCGAGTACGCGACCTATAAGCCGGAGGCCGCCAAGTAGGCGTCCGCGCTCGGCTGTGCGTCCGCGCGTACCGTATAGCGAATAGCGAGTAACGGCCCGGCGCGTTCGGTTCATCCCGGGCGCGCCGGGCCCATGCGAAAGGAGATCATCATGGCGAACTTCCCGAAAGGCTTCCTCTGGGGTGGCGCTACCGCCGCCAACCAGTGCGAGGGCGGTTACAACGAGGACGGCAAGGGCCTCGGCGTGCCGGACATCATGACCGGCGGCACGGTGAGCGAGCCGCGCCATATCACCGACGGCATCCTGCCCGGGCGTCATTACCCCAGCCACGAGGCGGTGGACATGTACCATCACTACCTCGATGACATCAAGCTCTTCGGCGAGATGGGCTTCAAGTGCTACCGCATGTCCATCAACTGGAGCCGCATCTTCCCCATGGGCGATGAGGCGGAGCCCAATCAGGCGGGCGTGGAGTTCTACCGCCGCGTGTTCGAGGCCTGCCGCGACCAGGGCATCGAGCCCATGGTGACCCTGTCGCACTACGAGCTGCCCTATGGCCTGTCCAAGAACTATGGCGGGTGGAAGAACCCGAAGCTCATCGGCTTCTACCTCAACTACGCCCGCACCGTCATGACGGAGTACCGCGGCCTGGTGAAGTACTGGCTCACCTTCAACGAGATCAACTGCCTGCTCATGGGCGGATTCGGCGGCGTGATGGGCGGCGGCATGGTGCCGGAGGGGCTCGAGGACGTGCCCATGACCTTCGGCGCGTGCGACTGGGACGACTCTCAGGCGCGATTCGACGCCCTGCACAACCAGTTCCTGGCGAGCGCGAAGTGCGTGGTCATGGCGCATGAGATCGACCCTGAGAACAAGGTGGGCTGCATGATCGCCGGCAACGCCACCTATCCGCGCACCTGCAACCCCGCCGATGTGCTGAAGGCGCAGCGTGAGCAGCGCGAGCACAACTTTTACTGCGGCGACGTCCAGGTGCGCGGCGCGTATCCCTCGTGGGCGCCGTCCCTGTGGAAGCGCGAGGGCGTGAAGATCGAGGTGAGCGATGAGGACGCCGCCACGCTCAAGGCGGGCACCGTGGACTTCTACTCCTTCAGCTATTACATGAGCGCCACCGCCTCCGCCGACCCCAAGGCGAGCGAGGGCGGCAATATCTTCGGCGGCGCCGGCAACCCGTACCTCGAGAAGAGCGACTGGGGCTGGGCGATCGACCCCGAGGGCCTCAAGTACTACATGGAGGAGGTCTACGACCGCTATCAGATCCCACTCATGATCGTGGAAAACGGCCTGGGCGCGGTGGACGAGGTGGAGGCGGACGGCTCCATCCACGATCCCTATCGCATCGACTACCTGCGCCGTCACATCGAGCAGATGGACGAGGCCATCGCGGACGGCGTCGATCTCATGGGTTACACCATGTGGGGCTGCATTGACCTCGTGTCCGCCTCGACCGGCGAGATGAAGAAGCGCTACGGCTTCATTTACGTCGACAAGGACAACGACGGCAACGGCACACTCGAGCGAAGCCGCAAGGACTCGTTCCATTGGTACAAGAAGGTCATCGCCAGCAACGGCGAGGACCTGGACTAGCATGCGCGTTGCATGGCGGCCGACGCGGGTGGGGGGCGATGCGATTCGTCTGCCTTTTCCGCTGCTCGGGCATCAAAACGCATGTTTACACTATATAATGCAGGGCAATGCAAAAATGGCCTAGCGGCCAAATGGTATATCGCCAGTGATAAGGCGTAGCGCGGACAAGCAAGGAGAGTTACTCATGGGTCTGTTTGACATGTTCAAGAAGAAGGAGGCCCCGGCGGCCCCGGTCGCCCCCGCCAAGATCGATGCCCAGGCGGGCGCCGACGTTTTGTGCGCCCCGGTTTCCGGCAAGGTCATCGCCATGTCCGACGTGCCCGATCCGGTCTTCTCCGGTGAGATTCTGGGCAAGGGCTGCGCCGTGTGGCCGGAGGACGACGTCGTGTACGCCCCGGTTAGCGGCAAGGTCACCGTCACCATGGGCCACGCCGTGGGCATCATGTCCGATTCCGGCGTGGAGGTGCTCGTGCACGTGGGCGTCGACACCGTCAACCTGCAGGGCAAGGGCTTTACCGCCTACGTCGGCCAGGGCGATGCCGTGGTCGCCGGCCAGCCGGTGCTCAAGATGGACCGCTCCGTCATCGCCGAGGCCGGATACAAGGACTGCGTCGTGGTCGCCGTCTCCAACAGCGCGGAGTTCGAGGCCGTCGAGATGGCGGTCGAGTCCGAGGTCGTCGTTGCCGCGGGCTCGCCTGTGGTCAAGGTGACCCGCAAGTAGCTTGCAGCAGATGAAGCGCGTCCCCGCGGGGCGTTCGGCGCCGGGTGGTGGAAACGCCGCCCGGCGCCTTTTTCGTTCGCTCTTTGGCTTCGGCTTGGCAGTTCGTGTTGTCGCTTTGTCTGCCGGGACTGCGGACATAAAGTTGGACGCCTTTGGGGCGTCGGGACGGAGGTCCGTAT
>CABRHS010000023.1 GCA_902470815.1 uncultured Collinsella sp. | reverse complement strand
GCGGTGAGCTTGGCGTCCTTCACGTCAGAAGTGATGTTCAACGTTCCTCCTCTAAGACAAGCCCGGCATTGGTGCGGGTGCCGGGGCCCCTTTGGTACCTTGTGCTGTGTGGTGCGGGCGAAAGGACTCGAACCTTCACGGGAAGCCCACTGGAACCTAAATCCAGCGCGTCTGCCAATTCCGCCACGCCCGCAGATGGTCACACAGGCGAACATAATAGCAAAAAGGTCACGGTCATGCGCGGGAGCGTCAAAGCGCATGCCGGGGCGCACGGCACCTGCACAAAGACGGGGAGATCGACGGTTTCGAGCTCGGCGCCGTTCGCGTCATCAGCTCCCTCGGAGAGGGGGCGCTCATGCGCATCGGCGAGGGAGCATGCAGCTTGTCCCCTGCCGCCCTCATGCTCGACCTGGCGCCTTCCCTGACGTTCGAGGAGCTGCTCGGTCTCGCTGAGGAGCTCGAAGAATACCGCGCAGGGGCCGCACGGGCCCATGGAAGAAACGCCGCGGAAACCGTGGCACGCATGATGTATTAGCGAGCTGGCAGATATTTCAGACCTCGAGCGACTTCATATTCATATCAAGAAAGACGGGTCACCCTACTCGCCGAATTGAGGAAGGCCCTTGGGGTCGACCAGGAAATGGAGCCAGCCAGGCTCCGAATCGGCGAACAAATGACAAATTTTCAAGATGTGTAACCGCACTGATGCCGCATTGGGTCCCGATAGACCCGATGCGGCCCCTCAAAGACCTGATAGCGCTTCTGACTTGACGTGAACACGGCGCAAAAGACAGAAAAGCGGCCAATCCAGCCTCTCGATGCACGAGCCCCGTTACACAAGTTCTGAATTTGGCAATCGACGCTCAAGCAGAGTCGATGGACGACGTGAATCGTACGCAAAAACCTCCCGCAAGCGGGCCCGAGAACGGGAGCTTGCGGGAGGCAGCTAAGGAGACTACGAATCTGCGATAGTCCAAGCGCCAGATTACACGATTCCCTGGGCCATCATGGCATCGGCGACCTTCTTGAAGCCCGCGATGTTTGCGCCCACCATGTAATTGCCTTCAAAACCGTAGGCGGTGGCGGCGTCATCACAAGCATGGTAGATGCCGCGCATGATGCCCTCGAGCTTGGCGTCGACCTCCTCGAAGGTCCAGGAGATGTGGCCGGCGTTCTGGCTCATCTCAAGACCGGAGGTCGCCACGCCGCCGGCGTTCGCGGCCTTGCCGGGCATGAAGGCGACGCCGTGCTCGATGAGGTAATTCGTGGCATCGGTGGTCGTGGGCATGTTGGCGCCCTCGCCCACCACCTTGCAACCGTTGGCCACGAGGGCCTCGGCGTCCTCGAGCAGCAGCGTGTTCTCGCGCGCGCAGGGCAGCGCGATGTCGCACGGGAGCTTCCACACGCCGCGGCCGTCCTCGGCATGCCAAACGGCGCCAGGACGAGCGTCCGCATACATGGCGAGGCTCACGCCGTGATCCTTGCCGGAGCGCTTCTTGTTGTAGATGTCCTCGAGGATCTTGTAGTCGATGCCCTCGGGATCCTCGATCCAACCCTTGGTATCGGAAGCCGCGATGACCTTGCCGCCAAGCTGGGAGACCTCCTGGATGGCGTAGATGGCAACGTTACCCGAGCCGTGAACGACGACCTTCTTGCCCTCGAAGGACTCACCATGGCACTTGAGGTACTCGTCAACGAAGTAAGCCAGGCCGTAGCCGGTCGCCTCGGTGCGGGCGAGCGATCCGCCAAAAGACAGCCCCTTGCCGGTGAGCACACCGGTGAACTCGTTCTTAAGGCGCTTGTACTGGCCGAACATGTACCCAACCTCGCGACCGCCCACGCCCAGGTCGCCGGCGGGAACATCGGTGTTGGGGCCGATATGGCGATACAGCTCGGTCATGAACGACTGACAGAAGCGCATGATCTCGTTGTTGGACTTGCCCTTGGGGTCGAAGTCCGAGCCGCCCTTGCCGCCGCCCATGGGCAGCGTGGTGAGAGCGTTCTTGAAGATCTGCTCGAAGCCCAGGAACTTGAGCATGCCGAGGGTCACCGTGGGATTGAAGCGGATGCCGCCCTTGTAAGGTCCGATAGCGGAATTGAACTCGACGCGATAGCCGCGATTGACCTGGCACTTGCCCTCGTCGTCGACCCACGGGACACGGAACATGACCACGCGCTCGGGCTCGACCAGGCGCTCGAGCAGCGCGGCCTCCTCATAGGCGGGCTCGTTGTCGACGGCGGGCGCGATCGAGGTGAGGACCTCATCGGCGGCCTGGATGAATTCGGGCTGATCGGCGTAGCGCTCGTGCAGCTCGGCGATGACCCTCTCGGAGTAGGTCATGGAAACCTCCAAATTGGCGAAATCACTGTTGCGATGCATATAGTACTACCCCCGGATAAAGCGCTTATGCAGAACGCACCAGGTTTCCCAATGGTTACCGCAACATGATGAAAATGTTGCCGGGCAAAAGTCCGCCGTCAACCCTGGCAGTTTTATGCAGAAGCACGCGATTGGGCCGCAACGGGCCCCGGCCCGTTGCCGAAGTCGCCACGGTACTCTATAATTGCCAACGCATTGGGACAAGCAGGGTTTCACACCCGGCTGCTCAGCACCTTCGGGACGTGGCGCAGTTCGGTAGCGCGCCTGCTTTGGGAGCAGGATGTCGCAGGTTCAAATCCTGTCGTCCCGACCACATACGCGGGCGTAGTTCATCGGTAGAACCTCAGCCTTCCAAGCTGATGAGGCGGGTTCGACTCCCGTCGCCCGCTCCAGGAAAAGACGCAGGTCAGAGTAGTTAAAACTCTGACCTGTTTTGTTTTATGCGGCGATTGTGGGCATTGCGGCTTTCGAGCCATGCAGCAGACCGGCGGAATCGAGACACCGGCTCGTCAGCGCGAGACAAGCAGCAGCCTGCTCGCGTCGAAATGCAGGCGCAGGGTCTCCCCCGCCCGCGGCCACTCGTCTTGCGGCGTGTCGAGCTTGTCGACCTTCCACTGGATGCGCGCACGCGAGCCCTCGCACGGCGGCTCGAGCAGCACCAGGCGTTCGAAGCGCGCATCGCTCACGCGCACCACATGCAGATCGAAGCTGTTGCGCCCCCGCTCACCGCCACCCCGCTCGCGGTCGCGGTGGATGTGCCGCGCGCGCACGCCCACATACGCCACATCGCCGGGCACCTCGCGGCCGGCGTCGAACGTCATGCCCCAATCAAGCGCCTCGACCTCAGTTGCCGACACGCGGCGTGCCCTCGAGGTGTTCTTGCATCCCGTGAGACGCATCCCCGCCAGGGTGCGGGGACGAGCCATGAGCTCCTCGGCGGTACCGCCTTCCTCCACATGGCCGTCATGCATCACGCAGATGCGATCGCACAGGCGGCACGCCTCGTCGATATCGTGGCTCACGTAAAGCACCGTGCGATTGACCACAGAGAACACGTCGAGCAAGTTCTGCTCCAACGCGCTCTTGAGGTAGGAGTCGAGAGCGGAGAACGGCTCGTCGAACATGAGGATCCCCGGACGCGCGGCGAGCATGCGGGCGAGCGCCACGCGCTGCTGCTGACCCCCGGAGAGCTGCGATGGATAGCGGCCGGCGAGGGTGGAAACGCCGAAAATCTCGAGGAACCGCAATGCCCGGTCATCGCGGGCGGGCCCGGGCATGCCCGCGCACACGTTCTGAAGGGCCGTCATGTGGGGGAAGAGCTGGTAATTCTGGAACAACAGGGCCGTCTTGCGCTCCTGTGGCGAGAGGTCGACGCCCGAGCGGGAGTCGAAGAACGTCACGCCGTTCACCACGATATGACCCTCGTCGGGCGCCTCGACGCCGGCGATGCAGCGCAGCGTGAGGCTCTTGCCGCAACCGGAGGCGCCGAGCAGGGCCACGCGCTCCTCCTCCGCCTCGAGCTCGACGTCGAGGGTGAACCCCGGGTACCGCTTCTTGATCGCCATGCTCAGGCTCATGCCGCACCATCCTCAAACAGCTCGCGCAGCGCGCGCGAGTCGATGCCGATCGCATCGCCGCCGGTGGAATCCAAATCATCGTCGGGGGCGCCGGCGCCCGGGAACGGCCCGCGTCGCGAGAGAGCGCGCACCCCAGGGCCACCCGCCGCTCGGACGCGGCCGAAAGCGACGGCGCGCCCGCCGGCGCATCCGCCGACCCCCGCGCGATATCCCTGGCGACGCGCCGTGTACGCGTTGATTCCCCATACCACCAGGAAGCTGAACGCGATCACGACCAGCACCCAGAACAGCGCGACCGATGTGTTGCCTCCCATCCACTCGAAATAAATCGCGATGGGGATGGTCTGCGTGATGCCCGCATAGTTGCCGGCGAAGAACAGCGTGCACCCGAATTCGCCCATGGCACGGGCGAAGGCGAGCACCGTACCCGCGGCGATGGACGGCCAGGCCAACGGCATCATAAGGCTGCGGAAAATGCGCGCCTCGGACCAGCCCAGGGTTCGCGCGGCGTCGATCATGCGTCCGTCCAGCGACTCGAACGCGCCGAGCGCCGTGCGGTACACGAGCGGGAAGCTCACCACCACGGCGGATATCACCGCGGCCTGCCAGGTAAAGACCAGGGACACGCCGTGTGCGATCAGCCAGCGCCCCACGCCCGTGGACCGTCCGAAGAGCAGGAGCAGCAGGAAACCGCACACGGTGGGCGGCAGCACCATGGGAATGGTGAACACCGAGTCGAGCACCCCCTTGAGGCGGCTTGACGCCCCCATGACGCGCCACGCGGCGAGGAGCCCCAGCGCGAAGGAGATCGCGAGGGCCAGCCCGCTCGTCTTGAGTGACACCCAAAACGGGCGATAGTCGATGGATGAGAGGGACGCGAGGGCCTCGCCCACCGGCCCCTCAGCCTCATCTGTAGCCACCGCGCCGGCGTGGACGAGCTCCGCGAAATCGCACCACAACACACCGTCGCCCAAATCGACACCGGCGGCGCGCGCGGCATCGAGGCCACCGGCCCCCTCGGGTGCATCGGCGAGCGTCACGGTCACATAGCGCGCACCGTCGCGGTCGCGAGCATCGAAGCGATATCGGAACGCCCCGGCCACATGCTCGTCGCCCTCCACCAGCGTGACAGGCGCATCGGACTCGGAGAGGAGGGCGCCGCCCATGCTGTGGGCCTCGTCGAGGGCGCAGACCATCGACCAGAGGGCGGGCAGGTCCGACGCGGAGGGACTCTCAACACCCTGCCCCGCCGCCGCGGCATGGTCCACATGCACGAGGACCTCGTCGGGAGTGCTGACGACCACCAAGCTCGCGGCATCGGAGATGGGCAGGCGATAGCCCTCCGGCATGCCATCCGCCGCACGGGCCGTGCCCTTGGCGAGCCGTTCGAACCCGTTGACGCCGAACGTCGCCCCATCGACCCGCGCGCTGCCCTCTGCCGTCAGCTCGACGGGGTGCGGCTCGGGCGCCTCGAGCGCAGCGACGCGCGCGGGCGCGAGCACCGCCGCGCACAACGCGAACACCGCCGCGAACACGGCGACGGCCGCCTTTGTTCCTCTTCGCCACACAGCCATGCGGCACGCTCCTGCCCTCTACATGAAAAAGGGCGGCCACGGGACCGCCCTCGAACCTACGCGTAACACGCGCCCCCGGCATCAGTATGCCAGAGACGCGCGGGGAAGCTCCTATGCGGACAGCTCGAAGCCGTACTTAGCCCAGATCTTCTGCGCACCGGCATCGTTCATGCAGAAGTCCAGGAAGTCAGCCGCGGCCTCGGCATGCTCGCTCGCGGAGGAAACGGCGCCGGGGTAGACGATGGGCTTGTGAGAGTCCTCGGGACAGACAAAGGCCTGCTCGATACCGTCATAGCGGAAGATATCCGAGCTGTACACGAAGCCAATGGCAGCGTCTCCGGTGGAGACGTACTTGGCGGCGGTGCCCACCTTGTCGGCCAGGGCGACGCGGTCGGCAAACTCGGGCGCGTACTCGCCGTCGTCACCGGCGGCGCCGCTGTACAGGCCGACGGTGCTCAAGGCCTGGTTTGCGTACTTGCCAGCAGGGACGGTCACGGCATCGCCGATGGCGACCTTACCCTCTACGTTCTTGACGTCCTCGAGCGAGGAGATCTCGACATCGGACCCCTCGGCCTTGACCACCACGAGGTCGTTCACGAACATATCGAGCCGCGTGGCCTCGTCGACGAGCTCTCCCGCGACGGCGTCATCCATGGTGCCCTTGGAGGCGGTGATCAGCGCGTCCGACTGGGCGCCGGCGCGCATCTGCTCGATGAGGTCGCCGGACGCCTTGAACTGCGTGTCGGCGAAGGTCACACCGGTCTTCTCGGTGTAGAGGGCCTGCACCTCGGGCATGGCCTTCTCCAGCGAGTTGGCCGCGAAGATCTGCAGCTCGATGGCCTTGGCGGGCGCGGAGTCCTCGGCGGACCCGACGTTACCGGCGAGCTCGCCGCCGCAACCTGCCAGGGTGCCGGCGAGCAGGGCCGCGACGCCGAGGGCGACGATCGAGCGGCGCGGCATGGCGGCGCGAGACACGTTGAGGTACTTCTTCATCTTCTCAATCCTCCTACGAAGCGCCTTTGATCGGCACGCCCCCGCGTCGGCACGGAGCGCGATGCACGGGCATGAAAGAGGGGGCTCGGACCTCCGGACCCCCTTCGAGTCGTTGTTATTATATTTATTTGAGAATAATGCTCAACAGTGAATAATGATTTAGTGACCGCCTCCGCGGCTCATGTGCATGGCGTGCTCGAGCTGGTCGCCGACCGCCTCCCAGCATTCACGCGCTGCCTTGGTGGACCCCGGGAAGTTGATCACGAGCGCGAGCTTGCCCATGGGGAGCCCGTCCTCCCCGCGAACGGCCCGCTGCATGCAGCGGGCGCGGGAGAGCATGGCGCGGCGGGTCTTTGCGAGCGAGTACGCGCGGATCGCCTCCGCGATGCCAGGGACGTCCCTCTCGCACACCGCCGCCGTCGCCTCGGGAGTCACATCGCGAGGCGAGAGGCCCGTCCCGCCGCAGGTGAGCACGATATCGGCCCCAAGGTCATCGGTCGCGGCGCGTATGGCCACCGAGATCTCGCGCGTGTCGTCGGGGACGACGACGTGCGAGCGCACCTCCCAGCCGGCGAGGCCGATCAGCTCCTTCAGCGCGGCACCGGCCTCGTCTTCCTCGACGGTGCGCGTGTCAGAGCAAGTGACGATGGCGAATGAGATATCCATGTGAGACTCCCTTGATGTGAGATGCGAAGTGGGCGAGATGGACCGGGGGGCGCCGCGCGGGGCGAGGCCAAGGGCGGCGCGTGGGGCGAGGGTCAGGGGCGCCGCGCTGCCCGGCGGCTCAAGACCGGTCTAGAGCACCGCGCCCTCGGGCAGGTCGTAGCGATGGACCAGGACCCGCTCCCCCTCCCCGACGCGTCCGGCATCGGAATCGAGCACGACCAGGCAGTTGCCGCGATGAAGGTCGACGAGCAGGGCGGAGTTCTGCGTGGGCGCCTGAGAGACCACGAGCTCGCCGAGCTCGCCGTCGCGCTCCACACGGGCGCGGTTGTACGCGGCGCGGCCCGGCCGCTTCTTGATGTCGCCGGCGGCGCGAGCCTCCTGGACGGGTCGATCGAGGCGCGAGTGGCCCACCATCTTGCGCAACGCGGGGCGCACGAACAGCTCGAAGCCCACGAACGCGCCGGCTGGGTTGCCCGAAAGGCCGAAGAACGGTGTGTCGCCCAACATGCCGAACGTCACCGCCTTGCCCGGCTTGATGGACACGCGGTCGAAGAGCACCTCGCCCTCGCGCTCGACGAGCGCGGTCACGTAGTCGTAATCGCCCGCGGAGGCGCCGCCGGACGTGACCACGACGTCGCACTCAGCGGCGGCGCGGCGCACGAGCTCGCAGATGCGCTCCTCGTCATCGGGCGCGATGCCGTAAAAGACCGGTTCGGCGCCAGCATCGCGCGCGGAGGCCATGAGGGCGGGCGCGTTGACGTCGCGGATCTGGCCGCGTGCCGGAGTCGCGGCGGCATCGACGAGCTCGGTGCCGAGCGAGATCACGCCCACGCGCGGGGCGCGATGCACCGGGACGAGCGCGTGCCCGGCATTGGCGAGCAACCCGGCGCCGGCGGGCGTGACCACCTCGCCCGCCGCCATGACGGTCTCTCCCGCCTGGGCCTCAAGGCCGGCGGCGCGAACGTTCTCGCCGGGCCTCGCGGGTGCCCGGAACGCGACGCGCGAGCCCTCGTTGCCGTCGCCGGAGAGCACCTCCACCACCTCGCACTTGACGACGGCGTCCAGCCCCTCGGGCATCGGCGCGCCCGTCATGATGCGAACCGCCTGACCGGCGGCGACCGAACCCTCGAACACGTGCCCCGCGGCCTCGTGCCCCACCACGTCGAGCGTCACGGGGGCGTCGTCGGCAGCGGCGGCGAGGTCCTCCGAATGCAGGGCATAGCCGTCCATGGCGCTGTTGGAGAAAGGCGCCAAGTCGATATCGGTCTCCACGTCCGCCGCGAGCGGCAGGCCGGCGGCGAGCCACGCGGGGACCTCCCGCACCTCGGTCGGACGCACGCGGTCGAGGATGACGCGCCTCGCCTCTTCGACGCCGATCATGTTCGCGTCGGGATTCTTTCCATGGGCCATGCGATGCCCCTTCCCTCATAGCGGCGCGTCACCTCGCCGGCACACGGCCGACCGGTTTCACGCCCATTGTATTCTGACTAGAGAATAGTTGATGGACCGCCTTTTGCCTATGGACAAGGCGCATCCCATGCTGCGCCGCGGGCGGCGGCGGGCGTATACTGGACGCATTTGAACACGTCGATGCCCACGGGAGGCGCCATGCCCAAGCGCATGCTCAAAACTGCACAGGAGGAGCTCAAACGCGGCGCCCGAGGTGCAGGGGAGCAGGCGCGGCGCGGAGCGGGCAACGCGTGCGCGAGCGCGCGCGTGCTGGCGCTCAGCATCCTCACGGCGGCCCTGATGGGCGTCGCGGGCTGGGCCTTCCTCACCGCCCTCGAGATGGCCACCTCCACGAGAGAGGCGAACCTATGGCTGTTCGCCCTGCTCCCGGTCGTCAACGTGGCGACCGCGTGGCTCTACCGCAACCACGGCCTGCGCGCGCAACGCGGCAACAACCTCGTCATAGACAGCACCATCACGGGCACGCCCATCCACGCGCGCATGGCCCCGCTCACGTTCCTGTGCTCCACCGCCACGCACCTGGCCGGCGGATCCGCGGGCCGCGAGGGGGCGGCGGTCCAGATGGGAGGGACCATCGCGAGCAACATCGCAGGCATCTTTCGCGTGGAGGGGCACGACCGCCGCGACCTCATGATGGCAGGCATCTCCTCGGCCTTCGGCGCGGCCTTCGGCACGCCGCTGGCCGGAGCCTTCTTCGGCATGGAGATGTGCTTCGTGGGCAAGCTCGACTACAGCGCAGCCCTCTACTGCCTGACCGGTTCGTTCGTGGGCAATGCGGTGAGCCGTGCCCTCGGAAGCCGTTTCGCCTTTCAGGCTATCGCCCGCGTGCCCCAGATGGACCTGCGCACCCTCGCCATCGTGATCGCCGCCGCCGCGGTGTTCGGCCTGGCGGCGAGGCTGTTCACTTTCTGCATCCGCTCGGTCAAGCGCCTGTACGCGCGTATCTTCACCAACTACCTGGCGGCCGCCGCGGCGGGCGGCGTCGTTCTCGCCGTGCTGTTCCTGGGTCTTGGCATGGCCCCCTACTCCGGCCTTTCGGAATGGATGGTGGGGGCGGCGTTCCAAGGCCAGACCACCCTCGTCGATGCGCTCGCCAAGCTCGGCATGACCGCGCTCACCGTGGGCGCCGGCATGCAGGGCGGCGAGGTCACGCCGCTGTTCGGCATCGGCGCCTCGCTGGGCGGCTGGATCGGCCAGGTCGCCATGGGCGACCCGAGCCTCTTCGCCGCCCTCGGCATGCTCGGCTTGTTCGGCGCCGCCCTCAACGTCCCCATCACGACCATCATGCTCGGGGTCGACATGTTTGGCGCGCAGGCCGCCGGGTACTTTGTCATCGTGGGCTTTGTGAGCTACCTCGTGGCCGGACACGCCGCCGTGTACCCGGCGCAGCGCATAGTCACCCCCAAGCGCAGGGGGCTCAAAGCCGATACCACCCTTACCGTCGAGGGCGCGCTCGAGCGCCATCGCCGTGAGCTCGAGGAGCTGATGCACGAATGATCGCGAATCGCATGGATGCCCTCGGGCGCGTGCTGCTCGTCGTGAACCCGGTGGCGCAAAGCGGCGCCGCGGCTGGGGCCGCCGAGCGTCTCAAGCGCTTCCTCACCATGTACTGCCACCGCGAGGCGTTCGACATCGCCCAGACCGAGCGCCCGCGCCACGCGACCCAGATCGCCGCCGGCGCCCGCGGATACGACACCGTGATCGCGCTCGGGGGCGACGGCGTGGTGCACGAGGTGGCCTGCGGGCTCATGCAGATCGAGGAGGGCGCGCGGCCCACACTCGGGGTGGTCCCCGTGGGGTCGGGCAACGACTTCGCCCGCACGCTGGGGCTCACCGACGTCACGGACGTCTCCGGCACGGACTTCTCCCCGCTCCTGGCGAGCGAGGCCGGCCCCATCGACGTCCTCAAGGTCACCTGCCGCTCCCATGCCGGCGGGATGACGCGCGAGTGGACGGAGCACGCGGTGCAGACCGTATCGTTCGGCCTGGACGCCGCCATCGCCATCGACACGCACGCCATGCGCAAGGCGACCGGCCTCGCGGGCACCCCGCTCTACCTTGCAAGCGGCCTCAAGGCGTTCGGTCGCGCCTATCGCGATTTCCCCGTGCACGCTCGCTTCGACGGAGGCGCCGAGAAGCGGCTCCGCACGATCGTCTTCGCCATACAGAACGGCCCGACCTATGGCTCCGGCTTCGCGATCTGCCCCAAGGCGGACCCCTGCGACGGGCTGCTCGATGTGTGCTACGCCTCCGGCCCAGTGCCGCGCGCGGTGGCATTGCCCGTCTTCCTCTCGGCTAAAAACGGCGGGCACACGCACAACCCGCATGTACACCTGCAGCGCGCAAAACGCGTCGACCTCGTATTTCCGAGCCCGACCTACCCCATCCAACTCGACGGAGAGCAAGTGGGCGCAGCCGAGATGTCAATCGAGGTGCTCCCCTCGACGCTCAGCGTACTCTGGCCGAGGTAGCCGCCACAACGCATCATCCCAGCACAAGCCACGCAATCCAAAAAATGAGCGCGAGTAGGGCGAGGGGGACCACCGTCACGAGCAGGCAGCCTCCCACAATGCCGCCACATGAGGCGCCGTCGTCTTTATGGGGATCGCCGTCCCAGGCCTTCTCGTACTCGGAAAGCTGCTCGAGGGAATATGCGGCTTCACCGACCGTGGTCTTGCCATCCCCATCTCGGTCGAACACGCCCATCACTCGCTCCCGTCATAGCGCTTACGCGCCGCCTTGATCCGTGCCCGATGACGCTTATCGACGAGCCGTCGGGCCTTGGCCGCTTTGCCGGGCTTCGTCGCCACACGCTTCTTGGAAGGACGCGCCCTGAGGGCGAGCTCCTCTTTGAGCTTGCGCAGGCAGCTCGCCCTATTCTGAAACTGGCTTCGGCTCTCGCGCGCCGTAACCACGATGCCGCTCGGAACATGGCGCATGCGCACCGCGGAATCCGTGGTATTCACGCCCTGACCTCCGGGTCCAGATGCCCGAAAAGCCTGGACATCGCAATCGCGAACGAGCTCGTCGACCGGCATCGACGCCCATTTGGCATATCGCTCGCACTCGATTTTCAAACCGGCCATGGCGACCCCCCTCACTTCAGACATGATGGCCGAAGTTCAGACCTCGCCCCTCTGAGATAAAGCCCCGCCCGCAGTCGGGCAGGGCTTCGCACCTTTGGGTCGGGTACCCGCGATAGCGGAACTTCGCCCTTTACAGAAACTCAATCGTGCCGGTATCGCCATCCATGTCGGCAATGCGTGCAAGGCTCTCCACGCGGAAGCCCTTCTCACGTAGGCGGTCGCCACCACCTTGATGGGCCTTTTCGATGGCGATGCCGATGCCCGCCACCTCGGCACCCGCCTGATTGCAAAGCTCGATGAGGCCCTCGAGGGCGCATCCATTGGCAAGAAAATCGTCGATGATGAGAATGCGGTCCCCGGAGCTGAGGAAGCGCTTGCCCACGATGACCGGATACTCTTTTTGCTTGGTGAACGAGTAGATGGTGGTACTGTACTGCTCGCCATCGAGGTTGATGGACTGCGCCTTCTTGGCGAAGACCACAGGGATGTTGCCGAAATGGCGAGACGCCATGCAGGCGATTCCGATACCGCTCGCCTCGATGGTCAGGATCTTGTTGACGCCTGCGCCCTCAAACGCGCGCGCCCACTCGGCACCCATGCGATCGAAGAGCTCGACATCGCACTGATGGTTCAAAAACGCGTCGACCTTGAGCACGTTCCCCGCCTTGACCACGCCGTCTCGTACGATGCGCTCCTCGAGTTCCTTCATAGATGCCCTCCCGTGTTCTGCAGATTTCAAAGCAGGATACCACGGAGCGGGACTTAGAGCCCCTGACGCTCCAACCAGGCGAGCACGTCGCGGTGGACATCATTCTTGATGGGCTCGTTCAGGATCTCGTGGCGCATACCGGGATAGAGCTTCTCGGTCACGCTCTCGACCCCGGCCTTGCGGTACATCTCCGCCGCGCGATGCACGCCGGCGCCGCACTCGCCCACCGGGTCGCACTCCCCGGCGATCAAGAGCAGCGGCAGGGAGTTCGGCACCTTGCGCGCGAGACGCGGATCCGTCGCATCGGAGACGAGGCTCGTGAGGACGTGATATGCGCCCACGGTGAACTTCTGCCCGCACAGCGGATCGCGCTGATACTCCGCGACGACTTCGGGATCGGTTGCGAGCCAGTCCACATCGGTCTTGGCGTCCTTGATGGCCCTGCCGTAACCGCCTGCCGCCATCCCATCCACCACGTCACTCACATACCGCTCGCCGTGTTTCTTGGCGAGCGACCGCGTAAGGGCCTTGCCGGCGCCGGACAGCACGCGGGCCTGATGGCCCGTCCCGCACAGGATCGCCGCGCGGACGCCGAACGCATGGCGCGTGAGGAACACGCGGGTGATGAAACTGCCCATGGAGTGGCCGAAGATCACGTACGGGATGCCGCTGACCCGCATGTCGCATTGACGGGAGAGGCGCTCGAGCGCAAGCTCGCGCAAGGCCTGCACGTCGGCGATGAGGACGTCCTCCCCCACCTCGAGGGGCATGTGCCCAAGGTCGGCGGCGCTGGAGACGCTTCTGCCGTGACCGATATGGTCGTTCGCGCACACGGCGAAGCCCTGGTCGACCAGGAACCGGGCGAACCCCGCATAGCGATCGACGTGCTCGGACATGCCGTGAACGAGCTGAATAAGCCCTCGCGGCGCCTCACCGCCGGAGGCGACCTCGTCGGGCTCCCACATAAGGGCGCGCACCGTCGAGGCGTTGTCGCGGCTGGCATAGGTGATGGTGGTCGTCTTCATCGCGTGCTCTCCGGGTCCGGGGATGCCAAGGCGGCGCTTCGCGCGCCATTGGGCCTTGTACCCAAAAACCCCGCCCGCCGGTCCGGTTGGGCCGAGCGGTGCGGGGTCGAGGGGCCTATGGCGCAAGAGCGCCATCCGCCGGGGCGGGAGCGGGTGAGGACGGCCTACAGGCAGATGCGGAAGTCCGCCATGGGGATGGTGCGGGCCTCGCGCGCCTCGGGTGAGGCGATCTGGTCGGCGGCATAACCCACGGTGAGCATGTGCACCGGATACAAGTCGGAGGGCAGGCCGAACTCGTCGATGGCGACGCGCGGGTCGAAATGACACACCCAGCACGTTGAGAGGCCCAGGTCCTCGGCCTGCATCATCATCTGATCGACGACGATGCTCGAATCGATATCGCCGGCGTCCATCTGATCGTACTTGCGCACCCAGGCGGTGTCGACCTTCTCGCAGACCACGAGCACGAGCGGCGCCCCGAAGACGCTGCCGTCCTTGGCGAAGTGTTTCGCGGCGATCGACGCCTTCTCGCGCAGGCGGGGCGTATCGCACACGAGAACGCGCGTGGGGTGGTTGTTGCAGGCGGACGGGGCGATGCGCCCCGCCTCGAGGATCGCGGAGAGCTTCTCGGGCTCGACTTCGCGCTCCTCATACCTGCGGCAGGAATAGCGCGAACGCGTCAAATCGGCAAAAGACATGGTGCCTCCCTAGGCTGTGTCGTTGGACTCGATGCGGCTCGACGGCGCTACAGATACTTGCGCCAGTCGTCCTCCTCCTCATCCTCGTCATCCTCCGCGGCTGCGGCGGCCTGCTCGGCGGCGCGGCGCTCGGCAAGGGCGTCGGCGAAGCTCACCGGGTTCTCCTCGGGGAACGCCGCCATCGCATGCTCGAAGCGCGCGAGGTGGTCGTCAAAGCGATCGCGCGGGACGGCGAAGATCGCGAGCTCGATGCCATGGGCACCCGCCGCCAGCTCCTCGCGGAAGAGCTCGGCGACAAGATTGGCATCCCAGCCGAACGCACCGCAGCCCCAAGCGCCCAACACGACCTGCCTGTGGCCCAGGGCGTCCACGATGTCGAGGGCGAAGCGAATGCGGTCGCGCATGGCGCGCACGAGGGCGTCCTCCTTGACCTTGTACTCCTCGCGGGCGCGACGCGCGTTGGGGGCGGCCACCACGAGCACGTCGGCGTAAGCGTGGATCTTCTCGCGTGAGAACCGCACCTTGGGCACCGCGAGCGCGCGGTTGCGGTACAGGTCGCAGTTGATGTTGCGACGGCGGTTCTCGCCGTACCAGTCGCCCTGCCCCTCCAGCACGTTGTACAGGAAGGACCCCGCGCACAGGGTCTCCTCCTGCGCCCAGGACCCGCGGATGTAGCCGCCGCCGGGGTTGGTGAATGAGGCGAAGTCGAGTACCGCGAGGTCGCAGTACTCCGCGCGGCCGCGTCCGTTCTCGAGGATCGCGGCGACGGCGTCGGCGTCAAGGACGCGGACCTCGGGCACGCGACCCTCCACCTGCGTCTTCACCGGCGCCTCGAAACGCCGAATGCCGGCGAGGCTGCGCTCGATCTCCCTGCCGAAGCGCGCGGCCATCTGCTCGGTGTGGCGCTGGGCCTCCCTCGCGCGCGCCTGCTTCCTGGGATTGGTGTTTCGCTCTGCCATTCGCGTCTCCTTACAGGCCGGCGAGCGCCTGCTCGACGTCGGCGATCAGGTCCTCAGTGCTCTCGATGCCGCAGGACAGGCGCACCATGTCGGGGGCGATGCCGCACGCCTCGAGCTCGGCGTCGTTCATCTGGCGATGGGTGGCGTTGGCCGGGTGCAGGCAGCAGGTGCGAGCATCAGCCACGTGCGTGGCGATCTGGGCGATCTTCAGGCTCTTCATGAACCGCTCGGCCGCCTCGCGGCCGCCGTTGAACCCGAAGCTCACCACGCCGCAAGAGCCGTCGGGGAGGTACTTCTGGGCGAGCTCGTAATACGCGTCGCCGGGAAGGCCGGGGTAGCGCACGAAGCGCACGGCCGGGTGACCGGCGAGGAACTCGGCCATGGCCTGGCCGTTCTTGCAGTGCTGAGGCATGCGCACGTGCAGGCTCTCGAGGCCGAGGTTCAACAGGTAGGCGTTTTGAGGGCTCTGGATGGAACCGAAGTCGCGCATGAGCTGGGCGGTCGCCTTGGTGATGAAGGCACCCTCCAGGCCGAAGCGCTCGGTGTAGGTGACGCCATGATAGGACTCGTCGGGCGTGGTGAGGCCGGGGAACTTGTCGGCGTGCGCGGTCCAGTCGAACTTGCCGGAGTCCACGATGGCGCCGCCCACGGCGGCCCCATGGCCGTCCATATACTTGGTGGTGGAGTGGGTCACGATGTCGGCGCCCCACTCGATGGGGCGGCAGTTGACGGGCGTGGGGAAGGTGTTGTCCACGATCAGCGGCACACCGTGGGCGTGCGCGGCCGCGGCAAAGCGCTCGATGTCGAGCACGGCGAGGGCCGGGTTCGCGATGGTCTCGCCGAAGACGCACTTGGTGTTGGGGCGGAAGGCCGCCTCGAGCTCCTCATCGCTGGCGTCGGGCGCCACGAAGGTGCACTCCAGGCCCATACGGTGCATGGTGTGGGCGAGCAGGTTGTACGTGCCGCCGTAGATGGCGGAGCTCGCCACGACGTGGTCGCCCGCGCCGGCGATGTTGAAGACGGCGAAGAAGTTCGCCGCCTGGCCGGAGCTCGTGAGCATGGCGGCGGTGCCGCCCTCGAGCTCGCAGATCTTGGCGGCGACGGCGTCGTTGGTGGGGTTCTGCAGACGCGTGTAGAAGTAACCGGACTCCTCCAGGTCGAACAACTTTCCCATGTGCTCGGAGGTGTCGTATTTCCAGGTGGTCGACTGGTAGATGGGCACCTGACGGGGCTCGGCGTCGCCGGGGCGGTAACCGCCCTGCACGCAAGTTGTTCCGATGTGCTCGGCCATGCTCTCTCCTTTGCTCGTGGGGAATGTCGCGGCCCGCCCATGAAGAGCGTCCCGCGGGAACCCCTCTTCCCAACGAGTAAGATGGTATACCGTCCACTTGGCACACATAGGGAGAACCATGGCAATCAACAAAACGGAAATCTCGCTCGACCGTGAAGCGCTCAAAGCGGCGGCGGCCGACTATCACGCGCGCGGGTTCAACTGCGCCCAATCGGTGATCTGCGCGCTCGCGCCCTGCGTGCGGCTCGACCCGCGCACGGCGTTCGACCTGGCCGAGGGCTTCGGCGCGGGCATGGGTGGCATGACGGAGACCTGCGGCGCGATCTCGGGCGGCATCATGGCGCTCGGCCAGGTGCAGAGCTCCGGGTACGACGCCCCGGGCAGCAAGGGGTCGACGTACCGGCTGGCACACGCCTATTGCGAGGAGTTCGCCGAGCGCAACGGGTCGACCGTCTGCCGCGAGCTCAAGGGCATCGGGAGCGACGCCGGTCCGCTGCGCAGCTGCGCGGGCTGCATCGACGACGCGATCGACCTGTTCGTCGACCTGGTCACCGCCTAACCCCCGAGTGAAGGGGCCTCGGGTGAGGGGCAGCTAAAATTCGGCGAAGCGGGGGGCGCCGACCTCGATGCGCTCGCGACCCGCCATGAGCTCGGTGAGAAGGGGGCGCAACGCGGCCTGCTCCCCCTCGCGATAGACGGCGTGAACGACGACCTCATCCGTGTAGTCGGTCGCGGCGATCTTGCCGCCGGTGTCCCCCACCATGCGCGCGACCTGCTCGTACTGCGCATACGCCATCGCGATGTCCACCGGCACCACGCTCGTCATCTCCACGATGCCGCCGGTGGCGCGCGCCTGCTCGATGGCGGCCTGGGCCGCGACGGTGTAGGCGCGCACCAAGCCGCCGGGCCCCAACAGCGTGCCGCCGAAGTACCGCGTGGTCACGCAGCACACGTCCTTCAGACCGGCTCCGCGCAGGACCTCGAGCGTGGGCATGCCGCTCGTCCTCTGCGGCTCCCCGTCGTCACTCGCCCGCTCCGTGCCATCCACCAGAATGAAGGCGGGGACGTTATGACGCGCATCGTAATGTCTGGCGCGCACGGCGGCCTGATGCGCCTGTGCCTCGTCAACCGACTCGACGTGGACCAGCTGCGCGATGAACCGGCTCTTGCGATCCTCGAACTCGCCACAGACCTCGGCGCCAGAACGGACCGTGAAATACGAATCTGCCATAACCCCTCACATCCAGGCCCCGCACCAAGCAGGGCCCCGCGCGTTCAACTACCCTTTGCCCCAGTATTGACCTGAGCCCGCTTGGCCTGGCGAGTGAGCCCGGCTTCGCTCGCGCGCAGTTTCCGCACGAGCCGAAGGCCCCTGTGGGGCCTTCGCGCGAGCCCAGGACTGTTTGAGCACGAGCGAAGCCGGGCTCACTCGCCAGGCCCCAGTTCACATGGTACAATACCTCCTTGCGAAGCGGGCCAGACGATCGCGCGACCAGCCCTCGTGGCAGGCGTGAGGAAAGTCCGGGCTCCATAGGGCAGGAAGCTGGTTAACGGCCAGGCGGGGCGACCCGACGGATTAGCGCCGCAGAAAAGAAGACTCCCGCTGCCCGCACTCGTGCGGGTGAGAGAAAAGCTGAAACGGTGGTGTAAGAGACCACCAGCGTCGTGGCAACACGGCGGCTTGGCAAGCCCCTTCCGGAGCAAGCGCGAATAGGAACGCCATGGGCCGGCCCGGCCCGCGTTCGGGTAGCGTGCGAGGAACTGCACGGCGACGTGCAGGCGAGATAAATGATCGTCCACGACAGAACCCGGCTTATCGGCCCGCCTTCGCACCTCTCTCCACAATGCAGCCCACATGTATATCCCGTGGCTCCCCTGTTGAACAGGAATTCCCTTACACAGTCCTTACATATAGCCCACAGTTCAGCATATGGTCAGGGCTTTGTAAGGGTTAGAATAACAAGGCTGTGTAAACGGGCGCGTGCGCGCGCCGAACGGGAATGTGGTATCAGTGGACGTATCCTTCTCCTATTTCATTGCGCAAGTCTTTTCCAATCCAATACTTGCCTTGACGGTCCTGCTCACGCTGGGCGTCATCTTCGTCAACGGCTGGACCGACGCGCCCAACGCCATCGCCACCTGCGTGACGACGCGCTGCCTGCCGCCCAAGACCGCGATCATCATGAGCGCCATCTTCAACTTCCTGGGCGTGTTCATCATGACGCACATCAACGCGAGCGTGGCCTCGACCATCTCCAACATGGTCGACTTCGGAGCGAACACCCAGATCGCCCTGATCGCGCTGTGCGCGGCGCTGTTCTCCATTGTGGTGTACTCGGTGGGCGCGAGCGTCTTCGGCATCCCCACCAGCGAGAGCCACAGCCTGATCGCCGGCCTCACCGGCGCGGCCATCGCGCTGGGCGGCGCCGACGGCGTCAACATGAACGAGTGGGTCAAGGTCCTCTACGGCCTCGTCCTCTCCCTCGGCCTGGGCTTCGCGATGGGCTGGATGGTCTGCAAGGTCGTCACCCTCCTGTTCGCCAATTCCGACCGACGCAAGTCGAACACGTTCTTCCGCTGGGCGCAGATCGCCGGCGCCGCGGGCATGAGCTTCATGCACGGCGCGCAGGACGGCCAGAAGTTCATCGGCGT
>CABRHS010000022.1 GCA_902470815.1 uncultured Collinsella sp. | reverse complement strand
ACTGCGTGCCGATGATGCGGCGCTTCTCCTCGGGGTCGGTCACGCCGTCGAGCAGAGCGGCGTAGCGTGCTTCCGCATGCACGTGCACGAAGTCGACGTCGAACTGCTTGGTGAAGACCTCCTCCACCTGCTCGGGCTCGCCCTTGCGGAGCAGACCGTGGTTGATGAACACGCAGGTCATCTGACGGCCGACGGCGCGGGCGCCCAGGGCCGCGACCACGGAGGAGTCCACGCCGCCGGAGAGCGCCAGGATCACGCGGTCCTCGCCCACGGCCGCACGGAAGTCCTCGGTCATGGTCTCCACCAGGTTGCCCATGGTCCACGTTGCCTCAAGCCCGCAGATGTTGAACAGGAAGTTCTTGAGCAGTTGCTGGCCGTACTCGGTGTGCTTGACCTCGGGGTGGAACTGCGTGGTGTAGATGCGGCGCTCGGCGTTCTCCATGGCGGCGACCGAGCACACGGAGGTGCTGGCCGTCACGGTAAAGCCCTCGGGCACGGCGGACACAGCGTCGCGGTGACTCATCCACACCGTCTGCTCGAGGGGCGTGGCGTTGAACAGGCTGCTCTCGCGGTCGCGCTCGATGGTGGCGGGGCCGTACTCGCCGATCTCGGAGTGGCCCACCTCACCGCCGAGCGTCACGGCGGTCACCTGGTGGCCGTAGCAAAAGCCCAGGATGGGAAGGCCCAAGTCATAAATGGCGGGATCGACCGTGGGCGCGTCCTCGGCGTACACGGACGCGGGGCCACCGGAGAGGATCAGCGCCGCTGGCGCCATCTCCCGCACCTCATCCGCCGAGATATCGCAGGGCACGATCTCGGAGTACACGTGCAGGTCGCGCACGCGACGGGCGATGAGCTGCGCGTACTGGGCGCCAAAGTCGAAGACCAGGACCTTCTGCGCGGCCCGCTCGGATGCCATCTGGGGCATAAACCCTCCCAACTGAGCCGCCGTCCGGACGGCTACATGTGTTAAGTAATTGGTACATCATACTCGTCACGCTGGGCATACGCAGAATCCATACAGGATTTTGACTACAATGTTCCCCAGCAAAGCCAGCGGATCACAGCGCAGACGCAAAGGAGCACCATGCGACGCATCCTCTTGATCGCCACCGGCGGCACCATCGCATCGGCCGAGGACGGCAACGGCCTCTCCCCCGCCCTCACCGGCGAGGAGCTCGCCCGCAGCGTGCCCCAGATCGAGGGCGTCTGCGAGCTCGACATCGTGCAGCCCATGAACATCGACAGCACCAACATGCGCCCCGCTGACTGGCTGCGCATCGCCCAGGTGATCCGCGAGGGCTACGGTGACCACGACGGCTTCGTGGTCCTGCACGGCACCGACACCATGGCATACACGGCAGCGGCGCTCTCCTATCTCATCCAAGACAGCCCCAAGCCCACCGTGCTCACCGGATCGCAGCAGCCCATGGGCAACCCCTTCACCGACGCGAAGATCAACCTCTACCAGAGCCTGGTGTACGCCGCGGACGAGCGCTCCCGCGACGTCTCGATCGTCTTTGGCGGCTACGCCATCGCCGGCACGCGCGCCCGCAAGCAGCGCACCATGAGCTTCAACGCGTTCGCCAGCGTGAACTACCCCGTGCTGGCGTACCTGCGCCAGGACAAGATCATCCGCAGCGGCTCGGTCGCCGTGGCGGCGGGGCTCGCCGAGGGCGAGGTCGCGGCAGCGGAATCGCCCAGCTTCTACGCGAACGTGGACAGCCGCGTGTGCGCCCTCAAGCTCACCCCCGGCCTGACCCCGCACATCTTCCAACTGCTCAAGCCCGACTACGACGCCATCATCCTCGAGACCTTCGGCATGGGCGGCGTGCCCGACCTGGGCTCCGACGGCTCGTCGTTCCAAAAGGCGATCTTTGATTGGGTGGACTCCGGCCGCACCATCGTCATGACCACGCAGGTGCCCGAGGAGGGCCTCGACCTGGGCGTGTACGAGGTGGGGCGCGCATACGCCGAGCACCCGGGCATCCTCAAGGGCGGCGACATGACAACCGAGGCGCTCGTGGCCAAGACCATGTGGGCCCTCGGCCAGACGCGCGACCCCCAGGAGCTGCAGAGCCTCTTCTACCGCCCGGTCAATCACGACCGCGTGGACGAGTGGTAGGTCCGCGCATCCCCGCGGCAACGTGAAAAACCCAAGGTCTTTGTCGAGAACCCCGCCGTCCGCATCCTGCGCGACCGGCCTATGGTAACGTTTTGTCATTAGGCCCGAATTGCCGGCATGAACCATGTGCCGGGATCGCGAAGGAGAGCTGTGAGCACCACGACCACCAGCAACGCAAACGGCGTCGACGCGCCGCGCGGCCCCCGCGTCGCCGACGAGGTCGAGCTCATCGCCCGCGAGCTTGAATCGCGGGGGCGCTTTGGACTCACGCGCTCCTTCATCCAGCACGGCGACGTGAGCGTCCACGCCCACGTCCAGTCCGTGGCGAGGGCGAGCGTCGCGATCGCCGGGACCCTTGGGCGCATGGGCGTCAACGTCGACCGGCGCTCGCTGATCCGCGGGGCCCTGCTCCACGACTACTTCCTCTACGATTGGCACGACCCCGACCCCTCGCACCGGCTGCACGGCTTCACCCACCCCTCGGCGGCCCTGGCGCGCGCGGAGGAGGACTTCGACCTCACCGACCGCGAGCGAAACATCATAGCCCGCCACATGTTCCCCCTCGTCCCGATCCCGCCCACCTGCCGCGAGGCGTGGATCGTGTGCATGGCCGACAAGGCCTGCGCCCTTTACGAGACGGTCGCGGGTCGTCTGCCCGGGCGACGAGCGGACGAGGCCGAGGGGCTCCGGGCATGACGGGGGTGCACGGAATCATCGTCGAGCTCATGGCGACCGGCGCTCCGCTCTCTGCCCTGTTCATCTCGTTCCTGGTCTTCTCGTTCATGGGATGGCTGTACGAGTCGACCATCTGCGCCCTTGCAAATTACGGGCACTTCGCCAACAGCGGCTTTCTGCTCGGCCCCTGCTGCCCCATCTACGGGGCCGGGGCGCTGGCGTGCTGGCTCCTCCTGCGGGACATCCCCGGCGTCGCCGAGCAGTTCCTCGCCGCGGCGCTCGTGTGCAGCGTCATCGAGTACGGCGTCGGCGCGCTGCTCGAGAGGCTCACCGGTGCGCGGTTTTGGGACTACACCAAGTTTCCCTTCAACATCAACGGCAGGGTCTGCCTGTACGGCGCCATGCTCTTTGGAGCCGGTGCCGTCCTGATCTGCCGCGTTGCCGAGCCCGCGCTCCTCGACGGGCTCGAGCTCCTGCCCCGCTGGGTGCTCGCCGCCGTCGCCATCACGTGCGCCGCTCTGCTCGCCATCGACGCCGTGTTCACGCTCATAAGCTGGCGCCAGCTCTCGCAAAAGCTCGAGCTGCTCAGGATCGAGCTGGCCGACAAGGTCAACGATTCGCTCAAAGAGGCCTCCGACTCCCTACTCGAGAAGGTCCCCGAGGGCGCCGTGGATTCTGCGGTCGGGCTCAAGGCCCGGAGCGCCGAACTCAACTCGTGGCTGGCCGGCATGTCGGATTCCGCCTTCGAGGCGGTGCGCGGCAAGGTGGAGCTGCCCTCGTTCATCGCCGAGGGCGGGCGGGGCCTGCGATTGGTCGCCCGCCGCGCCCGGAATATCGCCCAGCGGGCGGAGGCCTCATCCCCCGTGAAGCTCAAGACCGTGCTCACCCGTCGGGAACTGCGCTTCTTCAACGCGTTCCCCGAGATCAAGCTCAAGTCGTACGAGGGCGTGATCCGTGCCACGAACCTCAAGGAGCGCGCACGCGAGCTGTTCCACAAGAAGTAGGGACATATCGGGCGCATTAGGGCTAGAATTGCCGCGCGGGCGTGCGACGCCCGGCACAGGTCAAGCGGCAGGTGAGTTCATTGGGCACATACGACGACATGCGGCAGAAGTACATCGATCGTCATCGCAGGCGGCACGGCGAGCGGCCGGCGACCGACCGGGCGTTCCGCGACCTGCAGAGGTTTCTTAGGCGCTCCTTCAACATCCGCGAGGGCCGTGCTCCCTACCACGTCATCCGCAAGCGCTTTGTGAACGGCGCGAGGCTCACCGGCACCCACCTGTGCATCCTCATCGTCGCCATGGTCATCGCGTGCATAGGCCTTGATACCGACTCCGACATAGCCATCGTGGGCGCCATGCTCATCTGCCCCCTCATGGGGTCGGTGCTGGCGATCGCGTACGGCGCGGCCACGCTCGACCGCGCGCTCACGCGCGACGCGGTGGGCGGGCTGGTGCTTCAGATGGCGTTTTGCCTTGTCACCTCGACCATCTACTTCATGCTCTCCCCCACCGCAGGCATGACGCCCGCGCTGGCCGACAACTCCAACCCGACGGTTTGGGACCTCATCCTCGCCCTGGTGGGCGGCTTTGCCGGCGGGCTGGGCAACTCGCGCGACCAGGAGCCGGCGACCGTCATCGCCGGCGTCGCCGTGGCGACCGCCCTCATGCCGCCACTATGCGCCGCAGGCTTTGGCCTGGCATCCGCCAACGGCGGGCTGTTCCTCACCGCGCTCTACGAATTCGGCGTCAACGTGGTGTTCATCGCCCTGTCCGCCGAGATGGTGCTGCTGTTGCTGCGCACCCCGCTCAAACGCGACATCAACGACGACGGCGTGGTCACCGAGGCGGAGGACCAGCTCATTCGCGCCGAATCCCACAAGATCCGCTGGCGCATCCTGCTGGGGACCGTGATCTTCGCCATCCCCTGCGTGATCTTCACCGGCAACATGCTCAGGGCCTCGACCGAAGAGCGGGCCGCGGGGGCGACCGACTACTACGGCGCCGCCGAGACCGCGCGCGAGCTCGACGTGGTGTGCCCGGATTTCAAGGGCTACACCGTGGGCATGGAGGCAAGCGCATCGAGCCGGGCGAACAGGGCGCCGCACGGCAAGAACGAAGCCGGGGCGCAGGGCGAAGTCGAGCAGAAGCTGGTCGCACGCGTGACCACGGGCCAGGAGCTGTCCGCTGCTGACCGCGAGACCATCGAGGAGCTCATTCGCCTCGATGTCCCCGAACTTGACCGTGTGGAATTCAGCGTGCAGTAAGCCCGGCATTCGAGTCCGTAAAACTGCATGTGCAGACCCTTATGAAGATCCCCGAGCTGCTTTGCTCCTTTTATACATTTTTCAACCCCCTATTGGTACCGTTTTTTCATAGGCATCTACCAGCGGGTTTATAAAACTTGTTTATTATTAGGGAGAGGCATATTGAAGATTTTACTATTGTTTAACCCCTCCCTGAAAGGAGAAGGCATGAGAACCATCGTTGTTGGGGACATGCATCAGAAGCAGCATCCGATCTTGCCGATTGTGGACAGCGCCATCCGGCTCCTCGGCGCAAGGCGGGTCGTGCTGCTCGGGGATTATTGCGATGATTACAGCCCCAACAGAGACACGACCGATGCGAAAAAGCTGCTAGAAGGGTTGGAATTTCAGGCAGATTGGATCGATCGAACGCGCGGGCGCGGCATACAGGTCGATGTTTTGCTGGGAAACCACGACATGCAGTACCTCATCGAGCGCCAGGGGCCGGGCACCAACTTGAACTGCATCATCCCCGTACAGCGACTGCTCGCCCAGATGAACGTGCGCATGACGACAGCCGTCGACGGATGGCTCGCCACGCACGCAGGCCTCACCAGCCAATTCGCGGACATCGTCCTCGAAATCGATGTCGAGGACGAGTCGTTCGACGAGCCGTCGTATACCGCCGAGTCGCTCGCCAACCAGGTCAACACCGCGTTCGACCACGCGCTGAGCGAGATGTTCGAGAACGGCAACGATGAGGAACTCCTGCTGTTCAACCTCTGCGGCCCCGGTCGCGGCGGCATAAGCATCCCCGGTCCCTTATGGGCATCGACCAGCGAACTCACGGTCCTCGGAATGCCGCACCTCAACCAAATCATCGGTCATACGCCCGTCTATTCCGTCTGTGAGCTCGAAGAGCGGGGGTTTCGGGGCGAGCGATTCATGGCCTGCGACACGTTTTCGACCGATTTCGAGTTCCACCCGCTCGGCGATGGAAGCGTCCTGCTCGCCGATGATGGAACGCATGAAATGCGCCCCGTTACACCCGAGGAAGTAGACTGCACCTGGGCGGGGGCATGCTGACTCTTGCGGACATCAGACCTACCCGCCACAAAAATAAAATAGCCATACGGACGAAAAGAAAGAAGGATGACAAATGGGCGACAACTCTAACCTTAAATGTAAAGAGTTTCTCGAAGCGATCCTTGCAAAGATCTTCGGCGAAGCAAAGAATCCTGAGCTATTCACTAAGTACGGAGAATGGAACGACCTAACCAGCGGCCTTAATGACCTGGTTAAAAAATTAAAGAATGAAAACGACGCCGACAAGCGCCAAGTAATCGAGCTAAAGCGTGACGTCATGGTCCGCGAACTCATAATCCTGATGCGGAATCAGTTCGTGCAAAGCTACCTGTTTGACGACCTGTGGCTCCAAGCCTCGCGAGGCTGCACCATTTTGCACGACTACGCCTCCCTCAATCCCCGACCCTCCAACTTCGGTGGTCATCAGTGCGACGGCATTAAGTGGACTGAGATTGAACGAAGCATGATGCCCGACCATCCTAAAAGGCGATTTGATTTCCGCGGCACAACGACCGAAGGTTGGGAATATTGCAGTTGCTTGGATCACGCCATTAGCAATTTAATATGCAAGGCCTGGGGCTTCTCCGGATATTGCAAAGACGGATCAGTCGACGCTCCCGAAACGGATTTCGAAGTGATTTTATGGAGAGACGCGAGCTTGTACCTTGCCGTGCTGCTCTGCTTCGGAGACAACATCCTTGACGACCAGAAATTCCTAAGAGAAATCGGCGCGAACCTCGACGAAGCCGACACGCCGCAAGATAAACTGCGCAAGGTGTTGAGCGTACCTAGAATTCGCGTAAAGCTCTGGGAACGCATACAGGAACTCATTCCGAACAGAGGATAATGCGAAGCCCTCTGAGCAGCCATAACTCAAGCAGCCCGCATGAGTGCTCGCTAAGCCCCCGACCTGCGAAAAGGTCGAGGGCATTTCTTTTGCGGACCTTCGCAATCTTTACGAACTGCAAGCCCAAAGACAGGAGAAGGAAATGAGAAAGATCCGGACTGTGATAATCATCGCCGTTTTACGCCGTATATACCCCGATTGGACAGAGCATGTTGAGGATTGGGCGGAGACGTACCGAAAACTCGCGAGAACCTGCTCTCGTTTGCACCAAGAAGTCTTTGACATCGCGTTCGATCTTACTCGCTCGCCCTTGTTCAGCCTCGTGCGCCGTCCGCTATTCCGCCAGGAATTCCGCGATCTGCGAGAAGGGGTCACCGTTACCGCCACCTACCGTGGCGGCATCTCGCTACTCCGCCCCATCCTCGCTGCAGCCGCCGTCCTGTTCCTCAACTTGACCCTCGTCCTCGCCAAGCTGCCTGGCGCTCTATCGGTCACCTCGCTGTTCGCTCTCCTGGCGTTCGCTTGGTGCGTCTTCCCGCTCTGGATGTTTCGCTATGTTTTCTACCGGGGCAACGTCTCCATCTCGGAGAGACTGCAGGGCTTCATCATGGAGAACCATCTTTACCGCGAAGAGACTGGATGCACCGCGCCCGGAAAGGACGTGGGCGCACGGCGCGTTGTCAGCTCCATTCGGCTCATGTACACGTTGTACGACAACGTCCTCGTAGTTCGCGCTTTCCATGATGCGACGTGGCGCGAAGCTGCGAACAAGCTGGATGAGCTGGGACTCGAGAACACCCTCCACATGCCCCTCACGTCTAAGGCCGTGTGTATCGATCACATCGATTACCGCTTTTAGCGGGCGGTGCACGCCGCTGGCGTGGTGATGCGCGCCATTGGGGCCGGAGCAGGAACCGGCGCCGGGGGCATGACCCACCAGCTCCTCCACGCGGTCGCCGGGAATCACCTTCACCTTGGCGTGGAACATGCCTTGAACTTGGGATTGTCGATCGCGGTATCGCCCGCGGCGCACACGAGCACCGCACCCTCGCCCGCCAAAAACGAAAGCATCTTCATATCTTGCCCTCGCTCGTGCCGACGGCCTGCGCTGCTATCGCCACCGTGGCGAACGAGACATCGAACTCCATGACTCGGCCACCGAGCCGCGCTGTTCCAGATACGCTTTCGCCCGATCAAACGACATCGGGCCTTCCAATTTAAGACCCCCTTAAGCGACAGGAAAATCCCGCGCCCGTACAATTACCTTACGAAAGCTCGCGTCGATTGGATTTCACATGCGCCTTATCGGCAACATCATCTGGATGCTCTTCGGCGGCATCTTCACCGCGCTCTACTGGTTTGGCGTCGGGTGTCTGTTCTGCATCACCATCATCGGGATTCCCTTGGGCCGTCAGGCGTTCAAGATGGCATCGCTTACGCTCGCGCCGTTCGGCAAGACCATCGAGTACGGCGGCGGCGCGCCCTCGCTTATCGCCAACGTCTTCTGGGTGATCTTCGCCGGCATTCCCATGGCCTTCTCCTACCTGGTCGCCGGCGTCGTCAACTGCATCACCATCATCGGCATCCCCTTTGGCCTGCAGTCGTTCAAGATGGCGAAGCTCTCGTTGCTGCCTTTTGGAGCGCGCGTGCTTGACTAGCCGCAACAACGCGCAAGCGGCGCGTCACCGGCCTCGGACCGGCCGCAATAGCCCGCAAGCGATGCGCCACCCGCGCAGGACGCGGATGGCCCGAATAGCCCAATCCCCTTGGCTACAAAATGACCTTGCTTATCGCACTCAACGCAAACCCCAGCACAACCAGAAACGCCAGCGCGCCGCCCATGTACCTCAACGCGATCCCAGTCGCCGCCGACTGGAGCTCACCGATGTTGAGCACCTCGCACCAGCCGCGTTCGCCGCACCCAGGGCACTCCAAGCGCTTTTGAAACGTCGAGAAGCTCCTCGTCGTGACCAGCGCCGGACCGCGCAGGCTCGTACGGGTCCGCGAGACGGACTTCGTCAGATGGGCACGCCTCAACTCCGCCATCGTCAATTCGAACTCATGGCCGCATGAGCCGCAGCGCGCATGGACAGGCAGTTCGAGGGTATCGATCTCCCGTGCCGTCCGACGGTAGGCGGCAAAGAGCACCACAAGCATCGTGGTGAGCAGGACCAAGGGCAGCACGATGGCGATGACGGATAGCGGCATAATGGCTCCATTTGCGGATTGGGACCGTCACTCCATGATACGCCATCCCCTCCTGCGCCATACTCAAAAGAACCGAGGTGCGAAGACGCGGTCTCGTAGAGAGGGGCAGCGCGGCGGCGCGCCCCGGAAATGGAAATGCAACGACAACCGCGGGAGGCCACATGCTCAGTGCACGCGATGCGAAACTGGTGAAGCGCTATTACCTGCTCCCCAAGGCAGCCTGGTATTCCCTGGCCGCCCTGTTCCTCACGGGCGGGCTCACCATCCTGCTCGTGATGATCGACAACATCGGCCTTGGCTCCACGGGCTTTGGGGACCTGCAGATGGCAGCCATGATCGTCCTCATGATCGCCGAGGGCGCGGCGTGCATCGCCTGCGGAGTCGCCGCCAGGCGCGGACTCGGCAGCGCCCATTGGCAGGAGCTCGAGCGCGAGGCGCTCGACGCCAACGCAGACATCGAGACAAGCCCCGCGGTCGTCGGCGGCATCGGCGTGGGAGCAGCGGGCCGCGTGGTTGACGCCCTGGACAACGACGATCTCGATGCCTTGAGCACGGGCCTTCAGATCGCCGGCGGTGCCATGGCCGCCTATGGCTTTTTCGACACCATGCGCCGCATGAGCAACGCGGCGGCCGCGGTCGCGCACGCCCACAGAATGGCGCTCCCCGGCCTGGGCCGCACGCGCCTGCTCGTGCTGGGCCTGCCGCTTCTTATCCTCACGCTTGCCTTCGTCCCGCGCTTCATCGACTCCGCAACGCAATCCTCCGCTGACCAAGAGGCGTCGGCGTGCACCATCCGGGCCTTCAACGCCGCGCTCGAGCCCGTGTGCAGCTACACCATAGCCGACGTCCCGCTCGAACACCGCCAGGACAGCGGCTACCGCGTGAGCGGAAACATCACCGATGAGAACGATGACCCCGTGGCAAACGTGGCCATAGAGACAGACGAATCCGGTGCGGTCGACAGCGTGGTTTACAGCGCCGACGTCGACATCAGCCGCACCCCCGAGGAAAACCTCGCCTTTGCCGAGAAAAGCTTCGCGCGCTTCTATGAGGCGATCTCCAGCGTGGATATCGAGGCGGAGGGAATCGAGCTGCTGGACACGGGACTCGTCAATGCACCCGTGCTGCCCGAGGAGTTCTGCCAGGCCTTCGTCACCGGCGACTACTACACCGCCATCGACACTGACCTGGACAACACCGGCACGCTGCGTGCGTGGGCGCTTTTTGACACCGAGCCCAAGAAGGAATTCGACGAATACAGCTCGCCGCGCATCTCCATCTACCTGCTGGCAAAGCGCAGCTAAGCTTTACGGGCTCGAACTGGGATCAACTGTCAAAATCGCAAGAAGTGTAACCGCACGCGCCTTCGGCGACGTGGTCTCCTTACATGCATCTTGTCGTAATGCAACACAATTGGTACTTTTGTTCGCTATTTCGCTTGCAACGCAACAGCACACGAAATGCCTGGGCCGCCCTACGCCCCAAAACACGTCCAATCGAAGCCATCCGGTTACATAACTTCCAAATTTGGCAATCGCCCCACCCCAAATAGGAGCAAAGGCGCCGAAAACGAGACGATGAGATCGATCCCACGCGGCTTTCGACACAAAAGCCGCCGCAACCACCTGAGGGGTCGCGGCGGCTCGAAGCGCTACAGCCAACCGGGCGTTTTCTCCGCGGCTATTCCTCGCCGTCGCCCTTGCTGGCGCGCTTCCAATGCAGGCCGCGGCCCAGGCGCCTCGCCACCCGCTCCACCTCGGCATCGCTCGTGAGGTGATGCGGCTTCATGCGGCTCGTAACCGAATCGCGTCGAATGGTGGCGATGGGCTCCATCACAAAACCCTTGCCCGCGCGCATGTTCTCCTTGGCCACGCTGATCATGAGCTTGATGCGGTTGAGCTGGTTGACCTCGCTCGCACCCGGGTCGTAGTCGACGGCCACGATGTTGCTCTCGGGATGCAGGCGGCGCAGCTCCTTGATCACGGCCTTGCCCACCACGTGGTTGGGCAGGCACGCAAAGGGCTGCGTGCAGATGATGTTCGGAGCCCCGTGGTCGATCAGGTCGAGCATCTCGGCCGTGAGCAGCCAGCCCTCGCCCATGTTGTTGCACAGCGAGAGGATCTGGCGGGCCTTCTCCTGCATCACCGAAATGGGCTCGGGGCGCTCGAAGCGGTCACTGAGCTCGAGCATCTCGTCCACCGGCTTGCGCATCCAGTCCACCAGGCCAATCGCGGCGTCCATGCCGGCACGGCTCACCGCGGAGCTGCCGAGCTCCTCCTTCTGCACCTGAGCGTTGCTCATGGAGTACAGGAAGAAGTCGAGCAGGCCCGGGACCACGGCCTCGCAGCCCTCGGCCTCGATGACGTCCACCACGTGGTTGTTGGCCGTGGGGTGGAACTTGACCAGGATCTCGCCGACCACGCCCACGCGCGGCTTGGTGCCCTCGCCCGTGAGCGGGAGCGTGTCGAACGCGGTGATGGCGTGGCGGGACAGCTTGGTGAAGCTATTGCGCGTGAACGAGGGCGCCATGCGGCGCGCCCGCTCCATGAAGTCCTCGAACAGCTCGTTGGCGGAGCCCTCCTCAGCCTCATAAGGGCGCGTGCGGTAGAGCATCTGCATCATGAGGTCGCCGAACAACACGCTGTACACACACGCCTTGAGCATGGGAACCGTGAGCTTGAAGCCGGGGTTCTCCTCGTCGAGCTTGACGGCCGACAGGCTGATCACGGGGATCTCGGGATGGCCGCTCTCGCGCAACGCCTTGCGGATGAGCGCGATGTAGTTGGTGGCGCGGCAGCCGCCGCCCGTCTGCGTGATCACCACGGCGGTGCGGGACAGGTCGTAGCGGCCGCTCTCGATTGCCTCCATGATCTGGCCCGTGACCAGGATGGACGGGTAGCAGATGTCGTTGTTCACGTAGCGCAGGCCGGCCTCGACGGCGCCGCGGTCGGTGGAGGGCAGGAGTTCCAGGTTGTAGCCGGCAGCCTGGAAGACCTCCTTGATGAGGTCGAAGTGGATGGGCGCCATCTGCGGGCACAGGATGGTGTAGCCCGCGTCGCGCATCTCCTCGGTGAACGGGACCTTGGGATACGCGGCGCTCTTGCTCTCGCGCTGGGCCTCCAGCGCGTACTTGTGCGTGGCGAACACGGGCGCGTCCGTGGAGGGCGCCACGGGCGCGGCCTCGCCCTGCTCATAGGCGTCGCCCGCAGCGGCGGCCTGGGCGGCGCGCTCGGCCTCCTGATCCTTGAGCGCGGCCATGAGCGAGCGGATGCGGATGCGCGCGGCGCCCAGGTTGGACACCTCGTCGATCTTGAGCACCGTGTAGATCTTGCCGGAGGCCTCCAAGATCTCCTGCACCTGGTCGGTGGTGAGGGCGTCCAGGCCGCAGCCGAACGAGTTCATCTGGACCAGGTCCAGGTCGTTGCGCATGGTCACGAAGCGCGCGGCGGCGTACAGGCGGCTGTGGTACATCCACTGGTCCACCACGCGGATGGGGCGCTCGGGCTTGACCAGGTGTGCCACGGAGTCCTCGGTGAGCACCGCGAAGCCAAAGCTCGCGATAAGCTCGGGCAGCGAGTGATTGATCTCGGGGTCGTTATGGTAGGGGCGCCCGGCGAGCACGATGCCGTGGCCGCCGTTCTCCTCGATCCAACGCATGGCCTCCTCGCCCATGGTCTGGATATCCTGATGGAAGCGCGCGTCGGCCTCGTAGGCAGCGTTCACGGCGTCGTCCACCTCGGTGCGCGTCAGCTTGGGCCCGCGCACGCGGCCGCGGCCGGCCTCGGCGTCCACCACGCGCTCGACGGCGAGCAGCTCGTACAGGCGGCGCTTGAGCTCCACCTTGTCGTGATAGGGCACAAAGGGGTACATGAACTCCACGTGCTTCTCGGTGATGTCATCGATGTTCAGGCCGAGCGCCGTGGGGTAGCTCATGACGATGGGGCAGTTGTAGCAGTTGCCGGCGGATGCGTCCTCCTTGCGCTCCCAGCGCACGCACGGCATCCAGATGAAGTCCGGGTCCTTGCCGATCAGGTTCATCACGTGGCCGTGGGAAAGCTTGGCCGGGTAGCACACGCTCTCGCTCGGCATGGACTCGATGCCGCTCTCGTACGTGGCCTTGCTGGAGTTGTCGGAGAGCACCACGGAGAAGCCCAGCCGCGTGAAGAACGCATGCCAGAACGGGTAGTTCTCGTACATGTTGAGCGCGCGCGGGATGCCCACGGTGCCGCGCGGGGCCTCCTCGGGGCTCAGGCACTCGCGGTCGAACAGCAGCTTGTTCTTTGCGACGAACAGGTTGGGGGCCTCGGTCTTGCGCTTCTTGTGGCCCGCGCCCTTCTCGCAGCGGTTGCCGGTGATGAAGCGGCGCCCGCCGCCGAAGTCGTTGATGGTGAGCTGGCAGTTGTTGGAGCAGCGGCCGCAGCGCGCGTGCTTCTGCTCCACGGTGAGCGCCGCGATCTGCCCTGCGGAGAGCACACCCGAGGTGCCGGTGGCGCCGGCGCGGTCGCGGGCGAGCAGGGCCGCACCGTAGGCGCCCATGCAGCCGGCGATGTCGGGGCGCACGGCGTGCACGCCCGTGAGCTGCTCAAAGGCGCGCAGCGTGGCGTCGGACATGAAGGTTCCGCCCTGGACGATCACCTGGGTTCCGATCTCATGCGGATCGCGCAGCTTGATGACCTTGAACAGGGCGTTCTTGATCACGGAGTAGGACAGACCGGCCGCGATGTCGCCCACCGTGGCGCCCTCCTTCTGCGCCTGCTTGACGCGGGAGTTCATGAACACGGTGCAGCGGCTGCCCAGGTCCACGGGCTTCCTGGCGGCGATGGCCTCGGCGGCGAAGGCGCGCACGTCCATGTCCATGGACACGGCGAAGCTCTCGATGAAGCTGCCGCACCCGCTGGAGCAGGCCTCGTTGAGCATGATGTGCTCGATCACGCCGTCGCGCACGCGCAGGCACTTCATGTCCTGCCCGCCGATGTCGAGGATGAACTCCACGCCGGGCAGGAAGGCGCGGGCGCCGCGCAGGTGCGCCACGGTCTCGATCTCGCCGGAGTCGGCCTTGAGGGCCTCGATGAGCAGGGCCTCGCCATAACCGGTGGTGGTCACGTGCCCGATGGTGCACCCCGCCGGGATGTGCGCGTAGAAGTCGGCCATGATGGTCTTGGCCGTGCCCAGGATGTCACCGTTGTTATTGCCGTACCAGGTGTGCAGGAGCTGGCCGTCCTCGCCCACCATCGCGGCCTTCATGGTGGTCGAGCCGGCGTCCAGGCCTATGAACACGCGGCCGGTGTAGCCCGCGAGCTCGCCGCGCGGCACGACCTCACGGTCGTGGCGCTCGTGGAACTCCGCCAGGTCCTCCTCGGTGGCGAACAGGGGCTCCAGGCGCGCGACCTCGTCGCCCTGCGTGTCGCCCAGGCCATCGATGGCCTCGATGAGCTCCGGGAAGGTCGTGAGCTTGCCGGACTCGTGGGCCATGGCCGCGCCGGACGCCACGAACAGGTGCGCGTTCTCGGGCACGATGATGTGCTCGTCATCCAAGTCGAGCGTGAGGTAGAAGCGGCGACGCAGCTCGGAGAGGTACTGCAGCGGGCCGCCCAAAAACGCCACGTGGCCGCGGATGGGACGGCCGCACGCCAGGCCCGAGATGGTCTGCGTCACCACGGCCTGGAAGATGGACGCCGCCACGTCCTCGGGACGGGCGCCCTCGTTGAGCAGGGGCTGCACGTCGGTCTTGGCAAAGACGCCGCAACGGCTGGCGATGGGGTAGATGGTCTCGGCGCGGGAGGCGAGCTCGTTCAGGCCGGAGGCGTCGGTGTGCAGCAAGGTGGCCATCTGGTCGATGAACGCGCCGGTGCCGCCGGCGCACGTGCCGTTCATGCGCTGCTCGATGCCCGAGTCGAAGTAGATGATCTTGGCATCCTCGCCGCCCAGCTCGATCGCCACGTCCGTCTGCGGGATGAGGGTCTCCACCGCGCGCTTGCTGGCGATGACCTCCTGCACGAACTCCAGGCCGAGCCACTGGGAGAGCAACAGGCCGCCCGAGCCCGTGATGGCGCAGGTCATCCCCGCATGGGGTAGCACGGTGGCGGCGCCGGCGAACAGGTCGCGGGCGCAGGCGCGCACATCGGTGTGATGGCGCTGGTACTTGGCGTAGACGATCTGGTCGGCATCGTTCAGCACCGCGAGCTTGACGGTGGTGGAGCCCACGTCGATGCCCAGGTGGAGGTCGCCCTCAGCGTTCTCGGGGTTCCAGATGGCGCCGCTCGGGGCGCCCATACGACTCACGTCTTGCATGTCTTCTGCCATGATCAATTCCCTTCCGTGCGGGAAGATGCGAAGCCGCCCGCAAATGCCGCGGCGAGCTCGGCCATCATTTCGTTCGAGGGTACGTCGCAATTGTCAACATTCAGTCCCATGAGCTTGTGGCCGTAGGCCGCCACGTTCACGTCGATGGGCATGCCGTACAGGTCACCCGGGCGCACGAAGGCGATCACCGTCATGATGCGCGCCATGGTCTCGGGGCTCTCGGCGAGGTCGCGCTCGAACCAGCGCTGCACCACACCCACCTCCGCGGCGATCACGGACGCCAGATAGTAATCGAAGAACGCGCCCAGGGCACCGGGGAAGATCCCGGTCTGCATCCGGTCGGAGACCTCGGTGCACGCCATGTCGATGAGCTTCTTGATGAAGGCCTGGTCGCCGCCAGGACCTATGAGCGCGCCGATGAGCTCCCGATTGTCCGAGATGTAGCGGAGCAGCTCCACCGACCCGGGCGCGGGCTCGAGCTTCTCGATGTTGCCGTAGAGCTCGGGCAGAGTCGCCTCGGCGATGGCGCGCACGCGCACGCGGACCTCGGCCAGAAGGCCGTCCTCCACCTGCTCGATGAAATCGGGTATGTCCTTGTAATGCGAGTAGAAGGTGCGGCGCGTGAGGCCCGCGCGCTCGGTGAGCGCGGCGACGCTGATGCGCGAGATGTCCTCCCCCGCCATGATCTCCGCCGCAAGGGCCGACCTGAGCGCGCGCTGCGAGCGCAAGCTGCGACGATCGGACTTGCAGGCGGCGCCACCCGTCGACTGAGGCATGACGCCCCTTTCCACGTTCCGGATTAATTCACTCTTTGTGCATTATTGCACACAGTGTGCATCAACATGGAATCCGCACCATATTTGTGCCAATCCGCCGCAGGGGCGCCGGGCACGGGACGGACGGGTGCGGCCCCGTCGCGCGGGCGGGCGGACGCGCCGGCTATGCGATCTGCACGCGCTGTTGGCTGCGTAAGGTCTTGAGGATGTGCCGGGGCACCGCGTGGAACTCGCAGCGGCCGATCGTCGCGCTCGCCGCCGCCTTGGCCTCGTCGCTGCCGTTCGCCGTGGCGTAGGAGTGACGGAATCGGCTCAGCATGACCAGATCGTTGCCGCCATCGCCGTACACCGCAATCTCGTCCTCCCCGATTCCGTAATAGCGGCCCAGCCACGCGACGGACTCGCCCTTGTTGCAGTCCTTGTCCGTGATCTCGAACATCACGGGATCGAACGGGGCGTTGACCACCGTGTCCGCATGGTCGGCGAGGAACGCCTTGAGCTCGCGGTCGAGCTCCTCGGACGTCACGCGGCAGTTGATCTTGCACACCTCGTGCGAGAGGATCGACGAGAGGGACTGGTCGAAGAACTGCTCCTCGTGCGCGCCGCCGCGTGCGCGCATACCGCGCATGACGATGCGCCGGAACAGGCCGTCGCGCTTGAAGCCCTCCTGGTGCATCTCGTAGCTCCCGCTCGAGAACATGCCGTCCGGCGTGCAGCAATCAAAGCAGATCTGCGGGAACGCGCGCAGCAGCTCCTCCACAAACGCCGGGTCGACGGTGAACGTCTTGAGCACCTCGCCGTTCTGCCCTCGCACAATCGAGCCGTTCGCGCACACCGCGTCGATCTTGAGGCCCGTGAAGCCGTGATCGCCTATGGGCAGCACCGAGCGACCCGTGGCGGGGACCACGTGCGCCCCAAGCTCGATGGCCGTCTTGATGGCGCTCCTGATGGTGCGGTCGGTCTCGTGCAGGCCGTTCAACAGGGTGCCGTCCAGGTCGCTGGCGAATAACTTGATCACACGCGTCTCCTCACTGGTAGTAGTTTTCCAGACCATTTTACGCCGCCCCGTCCATCAAGGGCGGCGGGAGCGCAACGCGGCGGCCAATCAGCCGGTGCGACCCACGCGTCCCTTACGCGGGAAGCTCGCCCGTCGCGAGGACGCGCTCGAGCGTCTCCTCGTCCAAAACCGGCACGCCCAGGCTCTCGGCCTTGGTGAGCTTGGAACCCGCCTTGGGACCCGCCACCAGGTAGCTCGTCTTCTTGGAAACCGAGCCGGACACCTTGGCGCCCAACAGCTTGAGGGCCGCGCCCGCCTCGTCGCGCGTGCGGTTGACGAGCGTGCCGGTGAGCACGAACGTGAGGCCCGCGAGCGGCTGCGCCTCTGCGAGGTCCGCCGCCACACCGGTCTCCTCCGCCGCCTGCGCCACCGCGGCGCCCAAATCTTCCTCGAGCGCGAGGCCCGCCTCGCGCAGGCGCTGCAGGACCTCGAGGTTCTCGGGCACGGAGAGGAACTCGCGCACGCTCGCCGCGATCTTGGGGCCGATGCCCTCGCATGCGGCGATGTCCTCCTCGCTCGCGGCGGCCAGCGCGTCGATGGTGAGGAAGCGCTGCGCGAGCACCTCGGCCACGGACTTGCCCACATGGCGGATGCCCAGCGCGAACAGCACGCGGGAGAGCGGCTGCGCCTTGGAGCGCGCGAGCTCGTCCACCGCCTTGCCCGCGATCGTGGCGCCCACCTTGATGGAATCACCCGCGAGGACGCCCTTCTTCTTGTCGTCCTTCGCGTACGTGCGGCCCGTGTCGAGCGCGGCGACCGCATCGACCGTGAGGTTGTAGAAGTCCGCCACGTCGTGCAGCAGACCCGCCTCGATCATCTTGTCGATCAGCTCGTCGCCCACGCCGTCCACGTCCATGCAGCCGCGGCTCACCCAATGCAGCAGGCGCTCCTTGAGCTGTGCCGGGCAGTCGAGCGAGACGCAGCGGTACGCCACCTCGTCGCCCTCGTGCACCACGGGGCTTCCGCAGGCCGGGCAGGTCGCGGGCATATCCCATTCGGGCGCGCCCTCGGGGCGCTTGTCCAGCACCGGGCCCACGACCTCGGGAATCACGTCGCCCGCCTTGTGGACGATGATGGTGTCGCCCGGGCGCACGTCCTTGCGGCGGATCTCATCGAGGTTGTGCAGGGTCGCGCGGGCGATGGTCGAGCCGGCCACCGTGACGGGGTCGAACTCTGCCACCGGGGTGAGCACGCCGGTGCGCCCCACCTGGATGCGGATCTCGCGCAGGACCGTCGTCTTCTCCTCCGGCGGGAACTTGAAGGCAATGGCCCAGCGCGGCGCGCGGGCGGTGAAGCCCAGGTCCGTCTGCTGGTCAAAGCCATCGACCTTCACCACCACGCCGTCGATGTCGTAGTCCAGGTCGCCACGGTGAGCCAGGGCGTCGGCGCAGAAGGCATGGACCTGGGCGGGCGAGGTGCAGCGGGCGACGTTGGGGTTCACGGAGAAGCCGGCCTGGCGCAACCAGTCCAGGAAGGCGTGCTGGGAGTCCACGTGCAGGGGCTCCGTGCTCGCGATGGAGTAGATGAACGTGGCCAGGTGACGCTGCGCCGTGACCTTGGGGTCCTTCTGGCGCAGGCTGCCCGCGGCGGCGTTGCGCGGGTTGGCGAAGGGCTCGCGGCCCTCGGCGTCGGCCTCGGCGTTCAGGCGGGCGAAGCTGCCCTTGGGCATGTAGACCTCGCCGCGCACCTCGATGGGCGTGCCGCGATCCGCCCCCATGTGGGCGAGCGCCGCCTCGGAAAGGTGCATGGGCACGTCGCGTATGGTTCGCACGTTGAGCGAGACGTCCTCGCCCGTGGTGCCGTCGCCGCGCGTGGCAGCGCGCACGAAGGCGCCGTTCTGGTAGGTGATCGCAACGCCCAGGCCGTCGATCTTGAGCTCGCAGGTGTAGGCCACGTGCCCGGCGCCGAGCGCATCCTCCGTGCGGGCGAGCCACTCGTCGAGCTCCTCGAGGTTCATGGCGTCGTCCATGGAGTACATGCGCGCCATGTGCGTGACGGGCGTGAACTGCTCGGACACATAGCCGCCCACGCGCTGGGTGTAGGAGTCAGGGGTGACGAGCTCGGGGTGCTCGGCCTCGATTTGCTGAAGCTCGATCAGGAGCTTGTCGAAGGCGGCGTCCGTGATCTCGGGGGCATCGAGCGCGTAGTACCGATACGCGTGGTAGTCCAGCAGGTGGCGCAGCTCGGCCGCACGGGCTGCGGGGCGGGAGCGAGCGTCTTGTGGGGTCTCGGCAGCTGCCGAAACACTCTTTGCTCGCGTGTCGCCATCAGCCGTCATATCGCCAAACAAGCTCTGCTGCTCCGTCACGTGGGGCCTCCTCGGTAATCGAATCTGATCCACTACAGGGTACCATCGCGCATGCCCAAAGAATCCGTCCCTCGCGCCGATGACGGAATGACGCCGCGCCGCTTGGCGGCAATTCTCGCCTCCCCTGCTTAAAGCTTCGTCAACTGGATACAACCCTTGCAAATGCGTGCACATCGCGGGGACGCACATGCGCAAACCCGCGCGGCACGTCGGCTTCAGAGGAGAGAGGAACCATCATGAAGCAGCTCAACGAGAAGGTCGCCGTCGTCACCGGTGCCGGCCAGGGCATCGGCAAGGGCATCGCCCTGTGCCTGGCCAAGCGCGGCGTCAAGGTCATCGCCACCGGCCGTCGTCTGGAGCCCATCGAGGCCACCATCGCCGAGATCCGTGAGCTCGGCGGCGAGGGCTTTGCCATGACCTGCGATTCCGCCGACCGCGAGCGCGTCTTCGAGGTCGTCCAGAAGGCCGTCGAGACCTACGGCACCATCGACGTCATCGTCAACAACGGCCAGGCCATCGTCCCCTCCCAGCCCGTCGA
>CABRHS010000021.1 GCA_902470815.1 uncultured Collinsella sp. | reverse complement strand
CCGGCTGTCGCGCGGCTATGCGCTGTAAGATGTACAAGAAATCGTCCGCAGTCCCAAAATGTAACCAAATACAAAACACTCCGAGTAGACAATCCATTCTTAAGATATTTTTCCAGTTGAATGGATTGCTTGACCCCCGTGTACTTATGGCAAGTATTACCCGGTTGCAGAATCGCCCGTTTTGTGTCGCCGCGTATGTCCGGACCAACACGCAACACCTGAGGGAGAAGCTGGGTATTCGCAAAAGGACGCGCTCGGCACGAAGCTCGCAGGCGACCGAAGCGCTACGCCAAGATCTCTTTGAGAATTGGGGGACGTTTTATCTGCCCGATCGTGACATCAACTATCTTGACGACACCCGCAGGGCTCGACCGCGGCGGCACAAGGGGCAAGGCGGGTGCGCATAAGGCGCTCGGCCTCCGACTGAACCTCGGCAAAGGTCCCCGTGAAAAACTCTTCGGTGAGCAGGCGGTAAGCCGGTGGGACGGAAAGCGAGTTGGTGCGCACAATCTCGTGTGCGATGGCGCATGTGAAATAGACCGAGCGCTCGTCGATCGCATATTGCGGAAACCGGACCGCCGCGTCGACGAGCCTCGCAGTCGGCACCGGAAAGGCGTCGATATTCAAAGACTTGCCAAATTGATCAAAGTCGCCCTGCTTTTTGATGCGGAAATCTTTACTCGGCTTCTCGCCCAGGGCATCGAGAAAATCATTCACGCGGCGATTCCATATGGTGTCCGCAAGCAGGTGGACCCAAGTCCCCAGCACGAGGTCGAACAAGTCGCGGGGAGACCCAGAGCCATCGGTAGCGGCTCCCACCCCCACCTTAACCGGCTCGAATGCCTCCTGCTGAAACCGAGCGGATTGCGCGGGGTCAAACGTGAGGTCATACGTGGGCGTGTGTGCGGGAGAGACGTGCGCGACCTCGCGGGCGAGGGAGCCCGCCTCATTCCCGATGCAACGACCACACGCAGCGAACTCGCCGATGGAAACGCCGAGCTCACGAGCCATGGGAGCGACGTACGCATCCCAGAACTCGCCCTCACGTGGCTTGGGGATATGCTCGGGGGCGGCGAAATGCGTCACGCGATACGGAATCGGGTGCACCACACAAGGCACCATGTAGCCCACATAGATATCGGGCACCAGGTTTCCAAACAAGAATGCATCGCGATCGCTCACAACGCCGGCCAAGGGACCGCCCTCGACGAGCAGCCCCTCGGCATGTGCGATATGTATATTCCAGGACGGCACTAAGACCGGACCTCGCCACCGGTTGCCTTGCAGACCTTGGCCACGATCTTCGAATGGGCGCGCTCGACTTCCTCGCTTGTGAGCGTGTGGTCGTCGGCGCGATAGGTGAGCGCGAAGGCCATGGACTTCTTGCCCACGCCCACGCGCACCGGGTCGCGGTACACGTCGAACAGGCGCACGCCAACCAGCAGCTTGCCACCGGCAGAACGCAGGCGGCGCTCCAGGTCCTCGCAGGTCACACCATCGTCGACCACGATCGCGAGGTCATGCTCGACGCTCGGGAACTGGGAGAACTCCCGGTAGGCCTCCTGGGCGCCCGCGTTCTTGAGCAGCGCGTCCAGGTCGAGCTCGAACGCCACCACGGGAATGTCGATGCCGTAGACGTCGCGCGCATCCGGATGGATCTCGCCCACCCAGCCCAAAACGGTGCCGCCAGAGAGCACCTCGGCGCAGCGACCGGGCTGCAGGAAGGCGTAGCCATCGCCCTCGGCGGGACGGAACCGGACCTTAGAGATGCGCAGCTGCTCGAGCAGCTCCTCCACAACGCCCTTGCCGTCGAAGAATCGCAGCGGCATGGGCTTGTAGTTCCAGGTCACATCGCCCATGGAACCGGACATGACGCCCGCCACGGCCTCACGCTCCTTGGGAGCGCTAGCGTTCTCGCGGCCGAAGAAGAGGGTGCCGATCTCATAAAGCTGCACGTTGGCGGTGCTGTGCTTGATGTTGAACTCGACCGACTGCAGAAGACCCGGGATGAGCGAACGGCGCATCTCGGTCTGCTCGGCCACGAGCGGGTTCATGAGCTCGACAGGGCAGCCGCGGCCCTCGTCCGTCATGCCGATGCGCTCCAAGTCGCCCGGCGCGGCGAAGGAGAAGTTCATCGTCTCGTTGAGGCCGCAGGCGCGCAGGACCTGACCCACCTTGCGGGTGAGGCGCTGCTCGCGCGTGAGCCCGCCGATGTGGTTCTTCGCCGCCGGGATGGTGGCCTCCACGCGGCCCATGCCCCACAGGCGCAGGACCTCCTCGATGAGATCGATCTCGCGCGGAAGGTCGGGGCGGAAGGTGGGGGGCACCACGCTGTACACGAGGTCCTCGCCCTCGCCGGAAGCGGTGACGGTGCAGCCCAGGCGCGTGAGGGACCCCTCGATGAACGCGGGCTCGATGGAGGCTCCGCACAGGCCGTGCACGCGGGAGAGGCGCAGGGCGACCGGCTCGACCGTGCGGGGCGCGGGGTAAACATCCACGCAGCCCGGAGCCACGGCGCCACCGGCGAGCTCCTCGATGAGTGCGCAGGCGATGTTGGCGACGTCCACGCAGCCGGTCTCGTCCACCTGGCGCTCGAAGCGGATGGAGGCGTCGGAGATGAGCGCGAGGTCGCGGCTCGTGTGGGAGGTGCGGCCGGCGTTGAAGCAGGCGCTCTCCACGAGCACGTCCACCGTGGCGTCGGTCACCTCGGAGTCCATGCCGCCCATGACGCCGGCAAGCGCCACGGGCACGGCGCCGGCCTCGCCGGTGGCAATGAGGCCCATACCGGCGGAAAGCGTGCGCTCAACGTCGTCGAGCGTGCGGAAGCGCTCACCCTCGCGTGCGGCGCGGACTGCCACGGAGCGCTTGCCGTCCCTCTCTGCGAATGCGTTGAGGTCGAAGGCGTGCAGCGGTTGCCCCGTGAGCATCATCACGTAGTTGGTGATGTCCACGATGTTGTTGTGGGTGCGCACACCGCAGGCGTTCAGGCGCTGGACCAGCCAATCAGGAGAGGGGCCGACCTTCACGCCGCGCACCACGCGAGCAACGTAGCGGTCGCACAGGCCCTCGTCGAGGAGCTCGACGGAGACGGTCTCGGCCGCGGGGGCACCAGACTCTTCCTTGACCTGCGGGAGCTCGACGTGGAAATCGCGGTCGTAGATGGCGCCCACCTCGCGGGCGATGCCGATCATGGACAGGCAGTCGGGGCGGTTGGGCGTGATCTCGCAGTCGAGCACCGTGTCGGAGCTGCCCAGGTACTGGGCGAGTGGCATGCCCACGGGGGCGTCGGCGGGCAAAATCCAGATGCCCTCGTGGTCGCTGGAGAGGCCGAGCTCGCGCGCGGAGCAGTTCATGCCCATGGACACGACGCCGCGGAGCTTGCCCTTCTTGATCTTGACGTCACCCGGCAGCTCGGCGCCGATCATGGCGGTCACGATGTGGTCGCCCTCGTTGAAGTTCTGCGCGCCGCACACGATCTGCAGGGGCTGCGGGACACCCTCGTCGTCCACGTTGTTGGCGCCCACGTCGACCATGGTGACCCACAGGTGGTCGGAGTCGGGGTGGGCCTCCTTGGAGACCACCTGCGCCGTGACGATATGATCGAACGCCTCGCCCACCGTGTCGATGGACTCGACCTCGGTGCCGGTGCGGATGAACTCACGGGCGAGCTCGGAGGGGTCCTCCGGCAGCTCGACCATGGTGGAAAGCCAGTCGTATGAAACCTTCATCTCGAACCTCCTCTAGAACTGGTTAAGGAAGCGCATGTCGCCGGTGACGAGCGTGCGCAGGTCGGGCAGGTCGTAACGGAGCGCGGCGATGCGCTCGACGCCGGCGCCGAAGGCAAAGCCGGAGTAGACCTCCGGGTCGATGCCGCAGTTGCGCAGCACGTTGGGGTCGACCATGCCGCAGCCCAGGATCTCGATCCAACCGGAGTGCTTGCAGAAGGGGCAGCCCTCGCCGCCGCAGACGCCGCAGCTCACGTCGACCTCGCAGGAGGGCTCGGTGAACGGGAAGAAGTGCGGGCGGTACCGCGTGGCGCGGTCCTCGCCGAACATGCACTTGACGAAGTAGTCGAGCGTGCCCTTGAGGTCGCCGAAGGTGATGCCGCGGTCGACCACGAGACCCTCAATCTGATGGAACTGGGGCAGGTGGCAGGCATCGGCGGTATCGGGGCGGTACACGCGGCCCGGGGCGATCATGTAGATGGGCGGCTCCTGCGTCTCCATGGTGTGGATCTGGACGCCGGAGGTCTGGGTGCGCAGCAGCACGTCGGACTCGCCGTGCGCGTGCTCCTCGGGGTGAACGGCGGTTCCGGGGGCGGTGTCCTTCACGTAGAACGTGTCGCGCGCGGAGCGGCTCGGGTGATCGAGCGGAGCGTTCAGCGCGGTGAAGTTGTACCAGCTCGACTCGACCTGCGGGCCCTTCTCCACCGTGTAGCCGATGCCGCAGAAGACGTCCTCGATCTCCTCGATAATCTGGTTGATGAGGTGGGCATGACCGATCTGCGGACGGGCGCCGGGCAGCGTGATGTCCACGGCCTCGGTGGCCATGAGCTCGCGCACGGCGGCGCGCTTGAGGTCCTTCATGCGGCCGTCGAGCAGCGTCTCTGCCATACGGCGCATCTCGTTGGCGCGTTTGCCGAGCACCGGGCGCTCCTCGGGCTCGATCTTGCCCATCATGCGCATGAGGCCCGTGATCTCGCCCTTGCGGCCCATGAGCGCGACGCGCGCCGCCTCGAGCTTCTCCGTGGTCTCAGCGCCCTCGATCATCTCCCGAGCGCGCTGCTCGAGGTCCTCGAGCTCGTCGATCAGACTCATCTGTTCCCCTCTCGTCTGGGCGGCGCCGGGCGGGCGGCGCCGTGTTGTTCCATAGAAAAATCCGCCCTGGTCGTGCGATCGCTCGCACTCCCAAGGACGGATCTGGTTTCCGCGGTACCACCTTGATTGGCCGCCGGATGTCTGCCCGGCGAACCCTCTTTTGCCCGATCTCGCCCGGGCGGGCGGCTCCCCTACTCAGCCCGATGTGCAATTGGGGACGGGTGCAAATTACACATCTCGTACCCGCATTGCGCCCAAGGCGCGCCATTGGCGCCGGGGGCGAATGGACCATCTGGCCGTTCAGGTCGCAGCTCGGGAGTGAACTCGGGGCTCGTCGCCGCGGGTGGACTCGCAGCCGGTGGCCCTCCCTCTCTGAGCGGCGATGCGGTGAGGCCCGACCTCTCCGTCAACGCATTGGTCAAGATGATAGCACATGCCCGCGGACCGGCGCTTCCCGGCGTCGGCACTCATCTCGAAATCGAGAGCTCGTGGACCCGGTCGTACGTGCCGCCCATGCAGATCTTCGCGGTCCCGCGGTCGAGGTTGTACACCACCGACCACTGCGTCTGGAACACCTCGCCGTTATCCTTGATCTTGACCTCGCGGCTCACGCTCCGCAGCGTGTCCATCGCCTGACGCTCGCTCATGACACCGCCGGTGCCCTCAAGGGCCGCCATGACCGTCTCACAGCGGTCCTGCCCGCCGCCGAAGGCGTAATCACCCGGCGTGAGCAGGAAGTTCGTCGCCGCCTGATATCCCTCTTCCCCGGGCTCGACGAGCTTCATCTCGTCATCGATGTACTCCACGACCACGCTCTTGCCGCTCGCATCGGCGATCTGGAAATGATAGCTTCGGTTGCCGCTCGCGTGCATGTCGTACTTCCGCAGCAGCGCGACCGCCTCGTCGACCGTGGCGCAGCGGTCGAGCATCATGCGGATGGCCGTCGTGGTGGTGATGTCGACCTTGTCGGTCCGCTGGTCGGTCGCCTCGGTGTCAATGAGCAGGACGCCCACCGCGAGACCCTTCTCGTTGACCCCGTCGAGCGGGGCGAAGGGCGCGGCGAGCGAGACGATGCTCGACGCGAAATCATCCGGAAGCTTTTCCGCGCCGTAACCGATGAACGCGAGGTTCACCATGGAGATGGAGGCGTACCCGTCCTTCGGCGCGGTGCGCACCATCATGCCTGGCGAGAACTCGAGGTCGAAGTTGCGCCCGAACACGGCATCGCCCTCGGGCGTCTCGGCGTTGAACGTCGTGCAGGCGAGGTTGGGCAGCTCTATCTTGACGGGCAGCCCCTTGAGCAGACGGCCCACCACGAAGTCGATGAGCTCGGCGTCGTTCGAGGCGCCGCCCTGCTCCAAGAACTCATCCATGCCGTAATCCCCCACATATTCCATTGTGTAGAGGGGGTATTCGTCGATCTTGCTGATAGTTCCGAGCGTCTTGAGCTCGTTGCCGAACAACGCCACCACGGCGATGCAGGCCACCAGGCAAAGCGACACCGCCGCGACGGCAACGACCGCAAGCACGCGCTTGACCAGCGGCCACGCAGTGCCAGAATGCTCGTGGTTCTCCTCCATATGGGCTCCCTTCGAAGGTTGTTCCAACGGGCATGTGATTCTAGTCCACTAGCGGTACAATTCTATTTAATTTATCTCTTATCTTACGTATCACACATAGGTGTTCATTTTAAGTAAGGCGGTTGCTGCGGGCACGACGTGCTACACCTCCGCCCCTCCCGATGCGGCCATAGCCCGCGCCCCACGGCGCGCACGGGCGAGCAGCGCCCCATCTGTCGCGCGCGCGGCAGAGTGGGTACACTTCTGTGCAATGTCATCCCCCTCATATGAAGGAGGCACCATGCCGACCGCAGATATCGACCAGCTCATCGCGCGACTCGAGACGCTCGAAAACAGGCTCTGGACCCGCTCCTACCTCATGAAGATCGCCGAGTTCGACGGCGCCACCATCGCGCCCCAAAACGGCGCTGCGGCCCGCGGCGAGGCGATGGCGGCCCTCGCGGGCGAGCATCACGGGCTGCTCACCGGCCCCGACGCCGTGGCACTCGTGGGCGAACTCGAGGTGGCCGTCGCATCCGGCGACATCACCGACCCCAAACTCGTTGCCCAGATCCGCACGCTCGCGCGCGACCAGCGCGAGGCGCTCGCCCTCCCCACCGAGGAGGTGGAGACGTGGAGCCGCCTCACCTGCGAGGCGGACGCCGTGTGGCACAAGGCCAAGGTGGCCGATGACTGGGCCTCCTTCGAGCCCTATGTCGACCGCATCGTCGAGTCGCTCAAGCGCCAGGCCGCCTATCTGGACAACACGCGCGACCCCTATGACGTCTGGCTCGACCAGTACGAGCGCGGCATGGACTCCGCCGCCTTCGACCGCTTCTTCGCCCAGGTGCGCGAGACGGTCGTGCCGCTCGTCCGCGCCATCGGCGAGCGCGGCGTCCAGCCCCAGGCGCCCTTCCTCACCGCGCACGTCGCGTACGCCACCCAGCGCGCGCTCTCGTTCGACCTCATGCGCCTGGTGGGCCTGAACGACGCCGACACCTGCCTAGCCTTCACCGAGCATCCCTTCTCCGAGGGCTTCGCCGTGGGCGATGCTCGCGTGGCCACCCACATCTACGAGGACAACGTGATGTCCAACGTGTACTCGATCATCCACGAGGCGGGCCACGCCATCTACGAGCTGGGCGTCGACCCCGCCTACTCGCGCACCTGCCTTGAGGGCGGCACGTCCATGGGCATCCACGAAAGCCAGAGCCGCTTCTTCGAGAACACCGTGGGCCGCTCGCGCGCATTCATGGGCCCGCTGCTCGGCCTGCTGCGCAAGCACATCCCCGAGGTGTACGGCAGCGTTGGCGAGGACGAGCTGTACCGCGCGGTGAACATCGCCACCCCGTCCCTCATCCGCACCGAGGCCGACGAGCTCACGTACCCGCTGCACATCATGATCCGCTACGAGATCGAGCGCCTGCTGTTCTCCGGCGAGGCGACCGCCAAGGATGTGCCCGGCCTGTGGGCCGACCTCACCCGCAAGTACCTGGGGCTCGAGGTTCCCAACAACGCCATGGGCGCGCTGCAGGACACGCACTGGAGCGGCGGCAGCTTCGGGTACTTCCCCACGTACGCGCTGGGCTCCGCTTACGACGCGCAGTACGTTCCGGCCATGGAGCGTGACGGCGTCGACCTCGCCGCATGCTGCGCCGCCGGCGACCTGGCGCCCGCACGCGCATGGCTGGGCGAGAAGGTCTGGCGCTGGGGCCGCGGCAAGGACGCTCCCCAGATCATCGAGGAGGCGTGCGGCGCGCCGTTCGACGCCACGTTCTTCTGCGACTACCTGACCAAGAAGTTCGGGGACCTGTACCAGCTCTAAACGCCGCAACGCACGATAAGCGACACCTGGCCCCACCATGGCAAAGCGCCCGGCCCGAAACAATCGGGCCGGGCGCTTCCAGTGCAGGACATCCAAGTGCCGGTCACACGGTGAGGAACACCATAATGATGATGCAGGCGAACCCGATCAGGTCCGTAGGGGCAAAGACGGTCCCAAGCAGCAGGGCGCTCGTGACGGTGGCGGAAACCGGCTCGACCGTACCGATCAGGCTCGCGCGCACGCTGCCGATGTCCTTGACGCCCTGCATGTACAGCGCGTACGCCAGGCACGAGCCCACGAAGATCAGCACGATGAGCGCGCCCCAGCCCGCAGCATCAAGAGTGGGCACGTTGTTCCATGGCTGAACGAACAACGAGGTAACGATGCCCGATGCGAACATCGCGGTGCCCGTGACGATCGAGGATCCGTATTTCGGCAGGATGCTTCCGGGGATGATGGTCATGCATGCGGCGCCGAATGCGGCGATCAGCCCAACGGCGAGGCCGTCGAACGGAATCGCGAGGCGAGTGGGGTCGCCGCCGGTCGCGATCAAGAACGTGCCGCCAAATGCAAGAACCACGCCGGCGATCTCGCGCCTCCGCGGCGCTCGCCGCTGCCGCACGCAGCTGAACGCCATGATGAGCACGAGCTGGAGGCACTGCAGAACCGTCGCCGTGCCCGCATTGGTAAGGCGAACGGCGAGCAGGTAAAACAGCTGGTTGAAAAAGACGCCGAACACCGCCATCGCGCCCAGCGTGACCAGGTCGCGCGGGGTGGTCAGCAGCTGCTTGAAACGCACCCGGTCAAACAGGAGCACCACGACCATGAACGCCGCGCCCGCGCAGAACTGGCGAACGGCCATCAGCCACATGGTGTCGATCTCATAGTTCGCAAACAAAAAACTGGCCGACGTGCCCGAAAAACCCCAAAACGAACCGCCCAGCAACGTCGCAACCACGCCAACGAGCGCCTGGCGAGCCGCCTTGTCGTTGAGCCGCTCGCGCATGGTACGCCGTTTCGCGCGCGACGCCGCGTCCGCGTCGGAGCCCGGCTTGATGGAAGACGCTAGGCCAACGCGCTCACGCGAGTCTTCGCGTGCCTGGGGGACCGTCCGCGAATTCGATGCGCCTTCGCGCGGCTCCGCCTGCTCGTTCGCCATATAAAGCCTCCTTGCCCCGACAACTCCGATAACAATACCGCAGCGCGGGGCCACGCGCGGACAAGGTGCAGCTTTTGGGGGAGGTTTCGCGTCTTTTTCTCGATTCGCACGCACCCCGCACAGGAAAACCGCAGGATGCGAACTTCGAGCTTAGGCATAAACCGCCAAAACCTTCCCCAAAAGCTGCACTTTGCCCCGCGAGCGCCGCCCGGGGCACCCCGCGCGCGTGATAGGGCCCGCAAGAGCACGCCACCCTCCCATTTGACACCCCGCGGCGACGGCGGCACGGCGACAGGCACCCCGGAGCAAGTGGGTATACTGGGCGAAGCAATCAACCTCCACAAAGGAGCCCTCATGACCTCACAGAACGACCAGCACGCCAAGGCAGTCGAACGCGAACAGCCCGCAAGTTCCGCAGCCACGTCCGCGCGCGAGCGCGCCGCATCCGCGCTGCCCCTCGGATCGACCGTCTCAGGCTTCACCGTGACCAGCAAGAAAGCCCTGCCCGAGTTCGACGCGGACGCCTACGTGATGCACCACGCCGCCTCCGGCGCACGGCTTCTCTACCTTGCCTGCGATGATGAAAACAAGGCCTTCTCAATCGGCTTCAAGACTCCCCCCACCGACGACACGGGCGTCTTCCACATCCTCGAGCACTCGGTGCTGTGCGGATCGGTCAAGTTCCCCGTGAAGGAGCCCTTCGTGGACCTCATCAAGAGCTCCATGCAGACCTTCCTGAACGCCATGACCTACCCGGACAAGACCGTCTACCCGGTTGCCACCACCAATGAACAGGACCTGCTCAACCTCATGGACGTGTACATGGACGCGGTGCTCAACCCCGCCATCTACACCCAGCGTGCCATCTTCGAGCAGGAGGGCTGGCACTACGAGCTCGACGTCCCCGAGGGCGCGCCGCTTAAGGACGGTTCCCTGCGCTACAACGGTGTGGTCTTCAACGAGATGAAGGGCGCGCTCTCCGACCCGATGAGCGTGCTCGACGACGCCGTCAACCGGGCGCTGTTCCCCAGCACGGCCTACGCCTGCGAGTCGGGCGGCGACCCGCGTGCGATCCCGCAGCTCACCTACGAGCACTTCCTCGACACGCACGCGCGCCATTACAACCTGGCCAACAGCTACATCGTGCTCTACGGCGATATGACCATCGAGCGCGAGCTCGCGTTTCTTGACGCGCGCTACCTGGGCGACGAGCCTCGCCTGCGCGACGAGGCGGCACGCATCGCCGCGCTCGAGGCCGCGCGCGCGGAGGGCGCGGCGACGGGGCGCGACGGCTCGGGCGAGCCCAACCCGCTCGTGCGCCAAGAACCCCTCACCTGCGACTATGAGCGCATCGAGATGCCCACCACGCCGGACAACGCCCTGGTGGGCATGGCCTACGTGATCGGCGATGCCGCCGACCGAAAGCGCCTGGTCGCCGCCGACGTCATGTTCGACGCGCTGCTCGGCACAAACGAGGCGCCCGTCAAGAAGGCGATCATCGCCGCCGGCCTGGGCGGCAACGTGGTGAGCTACACCTCCGGCGACCAGATGCAGCCGCACGAGCTCATCATCCTGCAGAATGCGAAGCCCGAGGTCGCACGCGAATTCCGCCGCGTGATCGAAGACGAGTGCCGTCGCCTCGCCCGGGAGAGCATCCCGCGCGAGCGACTCGCCGCCGTCCTGGCCAACGAGGAGTTCGATCTGCGGCAACGCGACTTCGGCATCGCCGACGGCGTCGCGATCGCATGCGACGCGCTCGGTACCTGGCTCTACGACGACTCGGACGAGGGCGCCACGCGCGCACTCGAGTACGGCCCCATCTACGAGGAGCTCAACCGCGAGCTCGACGGCACGTATTTCGAGGATCTGCTGCGCGAGATCGTGCTTGAAAGCAACCACTGCGCGCTGGTGGAGCTCGCTCCCGTCGCCGACGACGCGGCGGCCGCGCGCGAGGAGGAGGCAGAGCTCGCCGCGGTCAAGGGCCGTATGGACGACGCCACGCTCCAGCGCATCGTCGATGACGTCGCCGCCCTACGCGAGCGCCAGGAAGCCGAGGACGCGCCCGAGTCCCGCGCGACGCTTCCGCGCCTGCACGTGAGCGACATCGGCTCGGCCCGGCCCGAGCCCCCGCTCGCCATCAACAAGCAGACGCCCATCCCCTGCCTGCGCCATAACCTGCCCACCCACCAGCTCGCCTATGCGCTCACGTACTTCGACCTGTCGCACTTGGCATTTGCCGAGCTCCCCTACGTCACAGTGCTCACGCGGCTCATGCAGCAGCTCGCCACCGAGCACATGAGCGCCGGCGAGCTCGACAGCTATGTTGCCGCAAACCTGGGTTTCCTCTCCTTCACCACCGAGGTGGCCACCCAGCCCAACTGGAAGCTCGCGCGCCCGCGCCTGCTCGTCTCGGCCGGCGCCCTCTCCGAGAAGATGGACGCACTCGCCACGATTCCGCGCGAGGTGTGGTCCGAGACCCTGTTCGAGGACACCGAGCGCATGCGCGACGTCCTCACACAGACGCGCATCGGCATGGAGCAGAGCTTCCTCATGAACGGCCACAGCGCCGCCCTCGCTCGCGCCATGTCCTACGTCTCGCCCGCCGCCGTGCTCACCCAGCAGCTCTCCGGCATCGACTTCTACCTGTTCCTGCGCGACCTGCTCGAGCATTTCGACGAGCGCAAGGACGACCTGTGCCGGACCCTACGCGACCTGCGGGACCGCATCTTCACCTCCACCGGCGCGATCGCGAGCTTCACCGGCTCGGACGAGGACTTCCAGCGCTATTGGACCGCCGCGGGCGACCTGGGCCTTCGTCCCCGCACCGCGCCCATCAAGGAGCTCTACGTGCCCTGGCCCGAAGACAAGCACGAGGCCTTCGTGATTCCGAGCGACGTGACCTACCTCGCTCGCGCATGCGACCCCCGCGCCCTCGACATCGAGACCGACGGGTTGTGGAGCGTCGCCTCCAACGCGCTCTCCTATGATTACCTGTGGAACGAAATCCGTGTGAAGGGCGGGGCCTACGGATGCGGCTTCCGGTCGCCGAGCCCGAGGCATGCGAGCTTCTACACGTATCGCGACCCGGCCATCGACCCGTCGCTCGCGCGCATCGAGGCCGCCGGCGATTGGCTCGCGGCGTTCGAGCCCGATGCGGACACGTTTGAGGGCTTTATAGTGAGCTGCGCGTCCGGCGTGGACGCGCCGCTCAAGCCCTACGCCCTCACCAAGCGCCGCAACGCCGAGTACTTCTGCAAGGCGCCTGCCGGGCAGCGCGCCGAGCGCCGCCAGCAGATGCTCGACGCCACGCCCGAGGCCCTGCGCGCGCTCGCGACCGACGTCTCGCGCATCGCGCGCGAGGCTCCCGCCTGCGTGTTCGCCGGACGCGAGGCGATCGAGGCGAGCGCGGCCAATTGGAACATCGTGGAGCTCATGGGCCCCGGGGCGGGGACCGACGAGGCCCTCGGCGCCGAGTAGCCGGCCATGGGCACCGCGCAAGATCGCCACACCGAAGAAACACCCGCGAAGCCCGATGCGCAGGCCCGCCCGTGCCCCGCGGGGCCGTCGGCGGGCGGGCGCGTGACGCACACCATCGACCCGATCTTCGACGAGCGCTCCCGCGTGCTCGTACTGGGCACGATGCCCTCCCCCCGTTCACGCGAGGTCGGCTTTTACTACGGACACCCGCAAAACCGCTTTTGGCGTGTGATGGAGCGGATGTACGGACTGGAGGACCGGTCACTCGTCGACAACGACGAGCGCCGCGCCTTCCTGCTCGCCAACGGCATCGCCCTCTGGGATGTCCTCGCCTCGTGCCAGATCGCGGGGGCGAGCGACGCGAGCATCGCAAACCCCGTGCCCAACGACCTCACGCGCATCCTGGATATCGCCCCCATCCGGACCGTTTGCACAACCGGTGGGAAGGCCAACCAGCTGTGCCGCAGATTTCACGGGGACCTGCTCAGGGCGCGCCGCATCGAGCTCGTGGGGCTCCCCTCCACCAGCCCGGCCAACGCGCACATGCGCCTGGACGATCTGGTTGCGGCCTACCGAGCCGTCGGGGCCCTCGCCCCCGCGGCAACCGAGCTCCACGGGTTCGGCACCGCGACGACGCATGAGCCACCGCGCGAGCGGTAGAATGAAATGATGAACGTTGAGAGGAAACGCGCCATGGCTACCGCAAAGCAAACGAAAAAGACCGATGCCGCATCCGTGAACGAGAACGTGCGAGACGAGGAGGCGCAGGCCATTCTCGACCGCAAAGGGGACGTGCGGCGCGCGGCTCTCATGACGCGCCAGGAGCTTCGCCCCGCCGCGCGCTCCAACAAATCGCGCGAGATCTGCAACAAGCTCATCGAGGAGCTGCGCGCGAGCGGCATCAAGGGCAAGAACGGGCAGCCGCCGACCCTCGCCGTCTACGCCGCCCTGCGCTACGAGGTCGACCTCGACCGCTTCATCCGCGGTGCGTACGCCTACGGCTACCGCATCGTCTTCCCGTGCATGATCCCCAACGCCGCCTCCGGCGCCATGTGCATGCGCTCCGTCTCCTGCAACAACTACCTGGGCGGCAACGTGCCGTTCATCGTCGACCCGCGCAAGGCCTGGGGCCCCGCGGTCACCGAGGAGCACCAGACGCTCACGAGCACCCGCGCAGGCGCCACACGGCGATTCATCCCCTCGCGCGTAAAGGGCAGCGTCCCGCCCAAGGACGACACGCGCTTCCCCGTGGTGCCTCCATCGGAGATCGACTTCGCCATCGTCCCCGCCGTCGCGTTCGACACGCAGGGCAACCGCTTGGGCTACGGTCGCGGCACCTACGATCGCTATCTGCCGCAGCTTCGCGATGATTGCCTGCTCATGGGCGTGGCATTCGCCGAGCAGGAGGTCGAGCAGGTTCCCCGCGACGAGCACGACCACAAGATCGAGCGGTTCGTTACCGCATAGGGACCCGAGCCACCCAATGCCGCGCCCCGACGGGCCCGGCTTCGCAACCCCGCAGCATGCAAGCCTCTCAAACGGGCCCGGTGCATCCAGTCCATTCTGGTGGCGCCGGGCCCGCTCATGCGCGGCACGCGAGCAGGCCATCTTGCAACCCACCGCAATCTTGCACATATCTATCATTATCATCGCAGGTAAATAGCTATTTTTTAAGAGTCGCGCTCTTATCAGTTCTGCTATCGTTGATGCATGGAATACATCATCTGCAACATATCGGCGTGGGATTTTTGGCGTACTCCGCCCGCCCTTCGTGATGTCGAAATCCCTCTCGAAATCGCGCTTTGCGACCAGACGGACGGACTTGGCCTCGATTGGCCGCGTGCGATCCCACGCCAGAATGCACGCCAATTGGACCTCATCATCCGCGAACGCCTCCTGACCGACCTCAAAGGCGTGGCACCGCCCGTCCACATGATGCTCCCCGAGGGGATCCGCTACTCCTCAGAGCTCATCACCGCCCACCGCATCCCTAAGGATCTACCCAGGGAATGGGTGGTCGACATCGGGAGCAACATCGGGGTTCTCTCGCCCGCTTTTCTTCTCGCCAACTCCCCTTATCACGCCGACCCCGTCATTCTTGCTCTCAGCATGTGCGAAGCGTGCGGCGTTTATGCGACGTCGCCGCAGAACTCGCGAATGCAATATGCGTTCGATACGCTCAGGCATTGTGGTGAACTGAAGGCCAACGGCACTCTCAACCCAGCCTCGAAGATCTACGAGTATTACGATTCAGACGGGCATCGTGCCTCGTTTCTTGATGAGGACGGCGAGGCATTGCCGTGGAGCGCCTGCGTGCCCACGGGCGGCATCTCGACGAACCTCTGGAAACGGCCGCCCCTCGCAACCCTTGATCAGCTGACCGCGCTCGCCCACGAGCTCAAAGGCGCGTCGCTTCCCCGCCCTCTCGGACGGGCGCTGCAACTGACCATGGACGGATCCGCATCGCCACTGGAGACGAGGATCGCGTTGTTTCTCACGGCTGGCATGCGCCTGGGCGGTGAGGGATGGCCGAAACCCCGACTTAACCAGCACATTTCTTTTGACATGAGGGCGGCGAGACTCGCTCATCAGGGCTACTGCGTCGCCGACCAGCTCTACCCGCGCACCAAAGGTATTCTCGAGGTCAACGGCGAGGCCTTCCATTCCGATGACCTTACGTTCAAGAAGGAGACAGGGCGCACGGCCGCCTTGGAAAGCATGGGCTACCGCGTGGTGACTTTCACATATGACCAGGTCGCAGACTTAGAGAGCTATGATTCGATCATTGCACAACGAGCGGAGACCCTTGGAATGACGCTCGCAAACCGAACCACGGGATTCCTTAAGCGCCGCAACGAGCTGCACGGAAAGCTCTTTCCGACGGGCAGGCGGACCGTTTGAGTCTCTCTCAAAATACGAAAATGCAAAGTGTAGCTTTTGGGGGAGGTTTTAGCGTGTTTTTGCGGATCTTCAAATTCCAAGCCAGCAAAACAGCAGGTCATATTCGTCCGGTTGTTGCTCATAATCGAAAATAAGCCCAAAACCTCCCCCAAAAGCTACACTTTGTCCTTCCGCCCCCGCCTTTCCACTCGCCCATTCAAAAAAGCGGGGCCCGGCAGCTTCATGCCGGGCCCTGCTTCGCCATCTCATGCCTCTTGCGGCGATGTCTCCGTGGCGCTATCGCGAGAACAAGAGCCCGACACGCGCAAGCTGATCGCGGCGGCGACGCCCGCGGCCAACATGACACCATCCGCTAGGAGGACGATTGCCTCGTACACCCTGCGAACACCTCCCCTCGCGTCTAGCCACCTAGTGCGCGTGCCTCGCGCGTATCGCGTCGGACACGATCCCCTTGCTCATGAAATACGTGACCATGAAGTAACCGCCATAACACAGCAGGAAGATCGCGCAGGTCGCAGCTACCGTCATGCCAATCGAAATACCGCCGAACAGCGCCACGATCTCGATGACAACGTGCAGTGCCACCATCGAATGGGCGACGCCCATAATCAGCGGGAACACAAAGAACACCGTCTGCTGCGCCAGCATCGAACGCACGATTTCGTGACGAGAAGTTCCCAGCTCGGAGAGGATGCGGCAGTTCTTACCGGAATCGGCGACGCTTGAAAGCTGCTGGATGGTGAGGATGGCTGCACAAGCAATGACCAGGACAAATCCGATATAGATCGCCAGATAGCTGATCAAGCCGTTCATCGTGTTCGTGCCCTCGTAATTCTGGATGCGCGTCGTCTCCATGCCCCACAAACCGACCTCGTGGCCATTCGCGTCGCACAGGTCCGGCGCCCACCCGCGATCGGTGCGCACGTAACCCTCGGTTTCCTCGTACGTAAGGCCATCGCGATAGTCGCCCAGCAGGTAACTCATGTACAGGGGCAGGTTCGCGCGCTCAGCAACCGCATCGGGAACAATGATCGTTCCGGAATTGCTGCCCATACTCGAATCGGCAAACGTGCTGGCACCCTCGTCGACCTCTTTGGCCCTTGGGTGCAGCGTCACATTGCCAAACGGAATGGCAACGTCCTCGCGCATGGCCGCATCGTACACCTTGTTCACCGTCTCGCCCATGTCGGACGTGAGCAGGTACCCATCCGAACCCAAATCGACCTCGCCCAGCCCGCGGAACGCACGGTAACGGTTGTAGTCGCTCTCTTTCATGACCTGCAGGCCCATGACGTTTGAATTCGCGCTCCCGGTACCGACCGGCAGCGGCATGTCGACCGCCTCGCACAGCTGGTTGAGCGTGACGAGGGGCTCGCTTCCCCCTCGAGGCGTGGAATCGTACCCCTCGATCTGCACGCGCTTGCCGAGGATGCCATCGAGGTCGAACGGCTCCTCGTTGGCAAGGCCGGGGTTCACGCGGTCGCCCTTGCTCAGTTCCACGATGTCGAACGGCTCCTCCGCGATCCCCATGGGATGATCGGCATCGTAGCTGTTCTCCAGCGTTTTCTCGCCATAGTAGACCACCATGCGGGAATAATCCGCAGGGTTGTTGCGCTCCACGCTCGTGTTCATGACATTGGCGATGGACATGCCGCCTGTGACGCTCGTGATCGCGAGGAACAGAATCATCGAGATCATGGCCATGGAGAAGCTAACCGTGTTCACCTTGGCAGAGAGCTGACGCAGCGTGAACATGTTGAGTCCGCGCCAATACAGGCCCTTCGCGCTCTGCAGCACTCTGAGCAGAAAACCCGAGAGGCCGAAGAAGAACAGGATCGTTCCCACCACCACGATACCCGTGGTAAGGGAGAACTGGGCCATAGCCGCGTCCATCTCATTGGCTGGCGCGTCAACCGGAAGACCGTCTCGCAGCAGTCGGCAGTACGCAATACCGATCAAGACCACACCCAGCACGAATACTGCGGCAGACAGCATCGGATTGCGGGTTTTGATGGCCTCGTTCTTACGGCCGGCGCTCATGAGGTCGATGATGCTCGTTCGACCCACCACGAGCAGGTTGAAGGCAAGCGTCACCAGGAAGATGACGAACAGGCACCCCACCGTGAGCGCGAACGCCTGCATGGAGAAGAAGAAATGGAAGTTCGCGATCTGCGTCTTGAAGATTGACGCCGTAAAGAACGTCATGAGCTGGGAGACCCCGACGCCGAACAGAATGCCCAGCACGAGTGCCGCGCCGGAAACAATGGCCGTCTCGAGGGCCATGACGCGGGCCACCTGTCCGCGGCTCATGCCGAGCACCTGGTACAGGCCGAACTCCTTCTTGCGGCGCTTCATGATGAAGCCGTTCGCATACACCATCAAAAAGCCCATGATGGCGGCGAGGAAGAACGTCAATCCCGAGAAGATGCCGCCGAGCAGCTGCGACAGCCCTTCTTCCATGGAAACGAAATCGACCTGGATCGAGATGGTGTTGAAGGCGTAGAACACCGTGACGGCAAGCGTGAGCGTGAGCAGATAGACCAGGTAGTCCTTGCCCGCACGGCGCACGTTGCCCCAAGCGAGCTTACAGAGCATCGGAGCCCTCCCCACCCATCATGGCGACGACTTCCATGATGCGGTCGAAGAACTCGCGCCGCGAGCTGTCTCCGCGACGGAGCTCGGTGAAGATGCGGCCGTCGCGAATGAACAGCACGCGATTGGTGTAGCTCGCGGCGAAGCTGTCGTGCGTGACCATGAGGACGGTCGCCTGGTACTGACGGTTCATGGCCTCGAAGCTCTCGAGGAGCAGACGGGCGTTCTTGGAGTCGAGCGCGCCCGTGGGCTCATCGGCCAAGATGATGGCCGGGTCGGTCACCAGCGCACGGGCTGCGGCGACGCGCTGCTGCTGACCGCCGGACATCTGATACGGATACTTGTCGAGCACGCCGGCGATATCCAGGCGTTGGGCGACCTGCTCGACGCGCGCGAGCGTCTCCTTGGCGGGAACGCGCGCGATGGTGAGGGGCAGGGCGATGTTCTCGCGCGCCGTAAGGGTGTCCAGCAGGTTGGAATCTTGGAAGATGAAGCCCAGCTGCTCGCGGCGGAAGCGCGTGAGCTTGTCGTGCTTCAGTCGCGTGACGTCGGCGCCGTTGATCACCACGCTGCCGCTCGTCACCGTGTCGATGGTCGACACGCAATTGAGCAGCGTGGACTTGCCGGAGCCCGAAGCGCCCATGATGCCCACGAACTCGCCCTTGTCCACAGCGAAGGACACGTCGGCGAGCGCGCGTGTCACGTTGTTGCGGCTGCCGTAGACCTTCTCGACATGATTGACCTCGAGCACGGGCACGCCCGCGTGCACCGCGGCGCCTCCGGCTGCGCTCACGCCCGGAACCTGGGCCTCTGCCATATGGGTGCCGTTCATTCCAAATGCCATTTCGATCGTTCCTTTCAAGGGATCGCCTGCGATCGTTCGATGCGCGGAGCCGCCGCGCGCCTACTGGCTCACCGCCGCGAGCAGCGCGAGCATGGTGAGCGCGAGGACCGCCATGACGCACAGCCACACGGTCATCTCGACTTGGGACATGCTCGCCTTGACCACAGCCGCGTCGCCTTGAACGAGCTCGGGGGCGAACTGCGTGTTCACGGTCTTCATCGTAATCTCCTTTTCTCGCTGCGCCACGCGGCGCCTCGCTTCTTCGACCCCTATACTGGCAGGGCCCCCTTCTGGCAACCATCGATTTGACTTACAGGCCGGTTGCATTGTTGTAAGGTTCCATGGGGTAGACGGGAAGACCGGCAAGAGGCGAGGTGACGCGCATGAAGACCGTTCGCGTGGCGGCGGGCATAATCCAACGCGACGGCGGCGACGTCCTCGCCGCCCAGCGCGGATACGGCGACATGGACGGCCTGTGGGAATTCCCCGGCGGCAAGATCCAGCACGGAGAGACCCCCGCGCAAGCGTGCGAGCGAGAGCTTCTTGAGGAGCTGCAGGTGCGCGTCACCGGACTGCAGGATTTTTACACGCTCGAATACGACTATCCCGATTTCCACCTCTCGATGAACTGCTTCTTTTGCCGTATTGCCGAGGGCGAGGGAGAGCCGCGGCAAAACGATCGCCAGCGCGAACTGCGCTGGGTTCCCAAATCCTCGCTGGCGACGCTTGAGTGGATGCCGGCCGACATCGAGCTTATCGAGCAGCTCAAACAACTCGCCGAGCGGGAGGACGCCGAGCGGGAGAACATCGAGCGGGAGAACGCCGAACGCGCCTCAACCGAGTCGCCCGATGCGCCTCTCGATACCGAGCACCCGAAACGCGGTAAGGCGGCCAAGGCGAAGAAGAGAGCGCGGCGGCGTACAAAGCCCGACCTTCTGGACGGCGTCGACACCTCCGACCTCTCCTCCGCTGAAACCGCCCTGGTGCGCCGCCGCGCCGCCGTGCGCAAATCGATGCAGGGCAACAAGCGCCGAGACACCAAACCCGAGCTGCTCGTCCGCCAACGATTGCGAGCCGCGGGCCTCACGGGGTACCGCCTTGACTGGGCCAAGGCACCCGGCCGACCCGACATCGCGTTCCCGGGACGCAAAGTCGCCATCTTCGTCAACGGCTGCTATTGGCACCGCTGTCCCAACTGCAGCCCGAGCATGCCGAGCAAGAACGTCGAATTCTGGGAGGCGAAGTTCCGCCGCAACGTCGATCGTGACAAGCGGGCCCTCGCCGAGCTCGACGAACTCGGCTGGACCGCGATCACCGTCTGGGAATGCGAGCTCAAGCGCGACATCATCGACGCCACCATGGAGCGCGTGATCGAGGCGGTGCGCACGGCGGGCACCGGAGGACGCGCCCCGACTTCCGCGCGCACGGCGCCCGATGCGAGCGCGCCCTCGCCCGACGCGGACATGGGCACGTCAGACACCACGCAACCAGAGCCCTCCACGAACAAGTAAGGAGCCCCCATGCATATGGGAATGTTTCAAGCCGAGGAGTTCGGCGACCTGCAGCGTCTGGTCGACGGCCTCTTCACCGGCCGCCAGGCCATCGACCGCCTTGACCTCATCGTGCAGGCCGAGATCTTGGACCTCGCACCCGACCTGATGGAGATCGTGAACCTCGTGCCGCCGGGGACCTACGACCGCACGCGCCTATGCGATCAGATCAACTCCGCGCTCGCGGCCCACGGCTGGGGTGCCACGTACGGCACGGTGGAGTAGCCGGCAAAAGGGCCGCCCAAATGAACTGCCTCCCATTTCTTGGACACGAGAAATGGGAGGTTTTCTTATGTCCGAC
>CABRHS010000020.1 GCA_902470815.1 uncultured Collinsella sp. | reverse complement strand
CCCCGGGGCTGGCGATACCGTGTCGGCCCCGTCCCGGGCCGCCGCTTCGGCCCGCTGCGGATACAATAGGGACATTAGTCGCTATGTATCGGGAGGTGCCATGGCTGAAGCAGGAATCGGCGTCGATATTGTCGAAATCGCTCGCATGGAGCGCATTCTCAACGACACGCCTGGATTCGTTCCCCGCATGTTCACCGAAGAAGAGCGCCGTTACTGCGATGCATCCGCGCGTCCTGCAGCTCATTACGCTTGTCGCTTTGCGGCACGAGAAGCAGTTCTCAAATCGCTCGGCGTCGGGTTCGGGCAAGAGGGGGTGGGCCGCAAGGACGTCTATGTCTCTCGCGATGCCAGCGGCAGGCCAATCGCCGTTCTCTCCGGTGGGGCTCTTGAAGTCGCGCAAAGGCTGGGAGTCCAGGAAGTCGCCATCTCCCTTTCCTTCACGGGGGATCTTGCAGTCGCAAATGCCATGGCGATCACTGCTAAAGACAGGCCCAAGCCAAAGGCTGAGCGCGTGTCCGAAAGGGCTCGTATTGCGCAATCCTTTCGCGAGGCCCGTTCGGTTCTTGACGAGCTTGAGCGTGTTCAGGAGGCGGAGATCCTCGAGACGATGGGCGAGGCTCCGGTTATCGAAGAGGGTGGTATCTCATGAAGCCCGTTTTGAGTGTTGAAGAGGTTCTCCGGCTTGAGGACTTGATCGAAAAAGAAGGCACGTCCAAAGCCGCTCTCATGGAGCATGCCGGCGAATTCGCCGCTGAATGCGTCGAAGAGTATTCTCCAGAGCATGTCGTGGTGCTGGTCGGCTTTGGTAACAACGGCGGTGATGGCTGGGTTGCCGCTGACATACTGAGTAATCACGGTATCAAGGTCGATGTCGTCTCGCCTGTCGAACCTAACGAGATCAAGAGCCCTATCGCCCGTCACGTTGCCCGCAGAACGGCCGGTCGAGACGTGCGTGTCGTGGTCGGCCCCTCGCGTGATGAGCTTATCGGGATTCTTGAGCATGCCGATGTCGTTCTCGATGCCATTTTAGGAACCGGCTTTAAGGGGGCTGTTCGCGCTCCGTTCTCTATTTGGATTCCCACTTTGAATGAGCTTGGCCTTACGGTCGTCTCGGTTGATGTTCCCTCGGGTCTCGATGCCGAGACCGGTTCAGTTTCATCCGTATGCGTCTCGGCTGATCAAACGGCCACTTTGCTCGCACCCAAGATCGGCCTTTACAGCGGCGAGGGCCCCGAATACGCCGGTGAGATTGTTTGCGGCCGCCTTTATGACCATCTTGACGATGTGATCGGCGATGTCGAGCACGCTGCCGAGATCGTCGAGCCCGCCGACCTTGTTGACTATTTCCCCGAACTTCCCGCAAGTGTGAACAAGTACAGCCGCGGTTCCGTCCTCGTTGTCGCCGGCTCTGCGGCGTATCCGGGTGCTGCCATCATGGCGGCGAAGTCCGCCGCGCGCGCCGGCGCCGGATATGTGACGGTGGCGGCTCCCGATGCGTGCGCCAATCTGATTCGCATGGCGTTGCCGTGTGTGCCCGTGGTGGGCATTCCCTCCGATACGCGCGGCGCGTTCGGCGCCGCGGCGAGCTCCGCCGTCCGCGAGCTCGCACGCAAGTTCGATTGCGTTTTGTGCGGGCCGGGCATGACGGTCACCGCGGGCGGTATGCAGGTGGTGACCGATCTGCTCAGGACGGACGTCCCCCTTGTGCTTGATGCCGACGCCCTCAACTGCATGAGCAGGCTGGCTATCGGCGGGATCGATGAGACGCCCGAGGTCTACCGCCGCGAAGCGCCCCTGATCCTGACGCCGCACAACAAAGAGCTTTCCAGACTTGTGGGAGACGCGCGCGTCGACGACCTGGGCTCGGCGATCGACGCGGCTCAAAAGCTTGTATGGGCGGCGGGCTCCGACAATCTCGTCGTGGTCGCCAAGGGGCCTGCGACGGCGATCGTCGGGGTCGAGCGAGTCCTGCTTCCCATGAGCGGCCCCGCCTCGCTGGCTACGGCGGGGTCGGGCGACGTCCTGGCCGGCATCGTCGCGGCGAATGTCGCGGTGAGCCACGGTGATGTTGACCATTGGGAGCTGTTGTGCGCATATGCGGTTGCCGTGCACTCGTATACCGGGCACGTCGCCGCCGCCATGATGGGCGAGCGAAGCGTGATAGCCACCGACTTGATAGACGTGTTGGGCGAGGCGATGCGTCTCACCGAGAGCGAGGCGCTCAAAGACGCCGGGATCGATTTGGGGGAATAGGATGCAGACGTTGAGCGAGCCGCCAACTCGCTGGGCATGGTCCGAGATCAACACCGGTGCGCTGCGCCGCAACACGCGCGCATTCAAGGGCCTAATCGGCGCGCGTCAGCGCCTTTGCTGCGTGGTCAAGGCGGATGCATATGGACACGGCGCCGAGAGGTGCGCCAAGGTCATGCATGCCGCCGGTGCGGACATGTTCGCCGTCGCGACCGTACTCGAGGGAGTGACGCTGCGCAAGGCGGGCCAGAAGCTTCCCATCCTGGTTCTCAGCGAGCCGCCCGTGGGGGCGATCGACACCCTGCTTGAGTACGAGATCATGCCCTCGATCTACTCGCCTGAGTTCGCTTGGGCGTATGGCGAGCGCGCCGCCGCGCTGGGCAAAGTGGGCAGGTTCCACATGGCCGTCAACACGGGCATGAACCGCATTGGCGTCCATTGCACGGAGGTCGTCGATTTCAGACGGAGCGTTGACTTCCACGCGGGGCTGCTTTGCGATGGAACGTTCACGCACTTCGCCACGGCCGACGAGCCTGATGGATGGGACCATCAACTCCAGTGCAAGCGGTTCACCGAGGCCATCGCGTGCCTGCGGGAGGCGGGAATTGATCCGGGTATCGTGCATTGCGACAACACGCCGGGCTCGGTTCTCAATCCGGCCATGCACTTTGACATGATTCGCGCCGGCATAGGGCTCTACGGGCTTCAGCCTTGCGAGCGCACGCGCTCGGTCTTGCCCCTGGAGCCGGTCATGAGCATCAAGGCCCGCGTCACGCACACGTGCCATCCCGCCATGGGCGAGGGTGTGGGGTATGGCTTCACGTACCGAGTCCCCCGTACGCGAGTCGAGGTCTGCACGCTCCCGATCGGATACGCCGACGGCTTGCCGCGGGTGCTTTCCAACCGCATGGAGGTCCTGTTCGACGGCAGGCGCATTCGGCAGGTGGGCAACATCTGCATGGATCAATGCATGGTGGCCATCAGCGAGAACCCCATGCGGCCGGCTCCCGAGGCGGAGGTGGGCGACCTGATGACGATCATCGGGTGCGACGGCGATGCGTGCATCACGATGGATGAGCTCGCCGCCATGTGCCAGACCATCAATTATGAGTTGGCATGCGGATTTGGCATGCGCTTGGAGAAGATTTACGTATAGGCGCCGGCCGCTGCGGGCGGTGGCTGCGCCGGACCATGAAAGGGGCCCCACATGGGCGTCATGCATGTCCCAGGGCATGAGAATCAAAAGCCGCGAGAGGTGGAGCTTGAGGAGATCCGCGCGGTGCTGGGCGATTGCCGCCTGTGCGAGCTGTGCCAGACGCGCACCAACATCGTGTTCGGCGTGGGCAACCCCCGTGCACGCGTGATGTTCGTGGGCGAGGCTCCGGGCAAGAACGAGGACTTGCGGGGCGAGCCGTTCGTGGGTCGCGCTGGGGAGAACCTCAACGGCATCCTTTCGCTCGCCGGCTTGAAGCGCGAGGACATCTACATCGCCAACGTGCTCAAATGTCGCCCCCCGGCCAATCGCAACCCGAAGGCCGACGAGGTCTTGGCGTGCTCGCCCTTTCTGCGCGAGCAGATCAGGAGCATATGGCCGGACATCATCGTGACCCTGGGGAACCCGGCGACGCACTTCGTGCTCAAGACCGAGGTGGGAATCACCAAGCTGCGCGGCCGTTTCCATCAGATGGGGCACTTCGTTGTCATGCCCACGTTCCATCCGGCGGCGGCGCTGCGCAACCCCGCGTGGCAGGAGCTCCTCGAGGCCGATTTCCGCATGCTGGGAGATTACTTGGCCAGCCACCCCGTCGATTCCGGACTTGATGGCGCCCGTTCCATGGCCGAGTCCGGCGAGCATTCCGGCAATGCGGTGGACGAGCATTCCGATGCGCTTCCGAGGATTGGTGAGTAGGATGTCGATCGATCGCGTGGCGCCCCTGCGCTATGGGAGCGCGGCCGTTGGGGACACGGTTGAATTCGGCCGGATCGTCGCCGACTGCCTGGTGGACGGGGACGTGCTGGTTCTCACTGGAGGGCTCGGTGTTGGGAAGACGCACTTCACCAAGGGCGTCTCGGCCGGCCTTGGCGATGGGCATCCGGTGACGAGCCCCACGTTCGCCCTGATGGCGGTTCACGATGGCGGCCGCATACCGCTGTTCCACTTCGACCTGTACCGCCTCGAGCATGCTTATCAGCTGGAGGACACGGGCATCTTTGATGTTTTGGGATACGAGGGGGCATGCCTGCTCGAGTGGGGCGAGCAGTTCCAAGATGAGCTGACCGACGAGTACCTGGGCGTCGTGATCTCGCGTGTCGAGGGCGACGCCGATGCCCGGAGCATATCTTTGGAGCCGCACGGCCCTCGCGCCGAGGACCTCGCCCGGGCGATCGACGGGGCCGTGGCTGCCGCGAGGGGCTGAGTCAGTGCGGATGCGCGACTCCATGACGGGCGCGCGCGTTGTCTCGCCATATGGCGGACGACCCTTCTGGAATTCGGCCCACGAAACATGAATTGAAAGGTTTCCCTGATGAGACTGGATGACTTTCGCACGCTGATCGTAGCGATTGATACCTCGACGGATATGTTGGCATGCTCGGTTGCCTGGTGGACGCCCGAGGTGTTTTTTGACGATAGGCCGAGTCACGCATGCGTGGACGTGCTTGCCACGCGCGACCACCTGTGCCGCAGGCATGCGAATGTCGAGCTCGTGGAGACGGTTCGTCGCGCGCTCGAGGATGCCGGAAAGACGATCGCCGACGTGGGGGGCTTTCTTGTCGGCCGCGGCCCGGGGTCGTTTACGGGCGTGCGCATAGGCATCTCCACCGCGAAGGGCCTCGCCCGCGGCGCGAGCGTGCCCCTGATGGGCGTTTCGACCCTGGACGCGTGCGCATGGACCGCCTGGCGCTCCGGTGTGCGCGGGCTCCTCGGCGTCGCGGCGGACGCCATGCGCGGCGAGGTGTACCCGGCCCTGTATAGGGTGGATGACGAGGGCCCCCACCGCATGTTCGAGCGCGAGCGCGTGGTGAAGGCCGCGGTTGCGGTGGAGGAGTGGTCCTCACGCGCGGATGCGGGGGAGATCCAGGTTACCGGTGACGGCCTGGTCAGGCACGGCGGTCTGTTCGAAGGGGCCGGACTGATGGGCCGCGCCCTCGACCGAGAGCTGTGGTGGCCCTCCGGCGAGGGCCTGTTGCTCGCCGCGGCGAGCCCTGAGGGCCTTGCGGCCGCCGGGGACAGCGACCCGGCAACCGTGCTCCCCGTGTATACCCGGTTGTCCGATGCGGAGGAGAACGAGCGCAAGCGGCTGGGGCTCGCCGAGAGCGTCAACACGGTTGTGACGGGGGTCGCCGATGAGCTGGCCGGTCGGCACCTGCAGGTCAGGCCCATGGCCGCGGCGGATGCGGAGGCCATGGCGGCGTTGGAGAGCGCTTGCTTCGCCGGGGCGGGGCATGATCCGTGGACGGCCTCCATGTTCCTGGCGGAACTCGACCCGGCAGTACCCGCGGCGCGGTCCTGGTGGGTCGCTCATGACGATGGCGAGCTGATCGGTTTCGCGGGCGGTATGGTCGTCGATGGGGGTGTCGAGATTCTCGATGTCGCCGTCGCGCCCGCGCATCGCCGGGAGGGCATCGCCCGTAAACTCCTGGCGCACGTGAGCTATGACGCCCAGATGCTCGGGTGCACCTCGGCCTCGCTCGAGGTCGAAGATGGGAACGAGAGCGCCATCGCCCTGTATACGAGTCTCGGCTTCTCCGAGTCGGGACGCCGGCGCGGCTACTACGGCGCCGGGCTCGACGCCCTGGTCATGACCGCCTCGCTGCCTTTGGTGCTGCCCGTGGACTCCGCTTCGCCCGAGCCGACGGCCGCCGCCGCCCGCGAGTGGCCCCTGCCCGCCCCCGTGCGCACGGTCGAGGAGGCCGCCGAGGTGGAGCGGCGCCGGCTGGTGCTCGCGATCGAGAGCTCTTGCGATGAGACGGCCGTCGCCATCGTGGACGCGGACGGCGAGCTCGTGGCCAACCAGGTGTCCACGCAGATCGATTTCCACGCGCGTTTTGGCGGCGTGGTGCCCGAGATCGCCTCGCGCAAGCACGTCGAGGTCATCGTGGGGGTTGTGGATGCGGCCCTGGAGGAGGCGGCCCGGACGCTCGGTCTCGAGGGGGGAGCGATCTCTCCCGCCGAGCTGGCCGCGGTGGGCGTCACGCAGGGACCCGGCCTTGTGGGCGCCCTGGTGGTCGGCGTGGCGTTCGCCAAGGGCTTCGCCTACGCCGCTGGCAAGCCCTTGGTGTGCGTGAACCATCTCGAGGGCCATCTGTACGCCAACAAGCTCACGACGCCCGACTTGGAGCCGCCGTTCATCTTCACGCTCGTCTCGGGCGGCCATACCATGCTCGTCCATGTCCGCGCATGGGGCGATTACGAGGTCTTGGGCGAGACGCTTGACGACGCGGTAGGCGAGGCGTTCGACAAGGTCGCAAAGGCACTCGGCCTGGGTTACCCGGGCGGTCCGATCATCTCGCGCCTCGCCGAGACGGGGGATCCCAAGGCGATCGACTTCCCGCGCGCGCTCAACAGCAAGGGCGATTACCGGTTCTCGCTCTCGGGTCTCAAGACGGCGGTGACGCTGTACATCGAGCAGGAGACCGCCGCCGGCAGGACGATCGACTTGCACGACCTCGCCGCGTCGTTCGAGGCCGCGGTCTTCGACGTGCAGTACAAGAAGGCCAAGTGCGCCCTGCGCGAGACGGGTGCGCGCGAGTACTGCATCGGTGGCGGCGTGGCGGCGAACCCGCATCTGCGCAGCATGATGATCGAGAAGCTGGGACGCCAGGGTATCCGCGTTACGGTGCCGCCCAAGCACGCGTGCACCGACAATGCGGCCATGATCGCCGTGGTGGCGAGGGAGAAGTTCCTCCGCGGCGAGTTCTCGCCGTTCGATGTGGACGCCGACCCGAATATGACGCTGTGACGCGGCGTGCTTTGCGATGTAGCGGGAATCTCGATGTTTCGGGGCGGGATGGGGTTGGTTTTCCATTCCGTAACACCGGTGAAATATGGTTGACTCCATTTTGCTAAAGCGTGATACTGCACCGTGTCCACTTTAGCCGGCGGGAGTGCTAAGCATCCGCCAAGAAGAAGAGAGTATTGAAGTCATGCGCAACCTACATCTAGACATCATTTTGATTATTAGCTAGCACGGGTTGTCACAGCTTGGCCGCCCGTGTTCATCGCGGGCGGCTTTTTGGTGCGCATGGGGCCGTCGTATATGTCGACGGCCCCATTTTTTTGACTTTGAACTCATGAGGGGGAGGAATCTATGAATGGAGTCGTGTTGATGGTGGTGGCCGCTGCCGTATTGGCTGCGGGTTACCTGGGCTACGGTCGCTGGCTTGCCAGCACCTGGGGCGTCGACCGCGAGGCGCTGACGCCCGCTCGTCGCATGAAGGACGGTAAGAATTTCTCTCCGGCCTCTGCGTTTACCGTGTTCTCGCATCAGTTCAGCTCGATCTGCGGCGCCGGCCCCGTAACGGGCACCATCGTCGCGATGGCATTTGGCTGGCTTCCCGTTGCGCTGTGGGTCCTCGTGGGCGGCATATTCTTCGGCGCAGTACATGATTTTGGCGCCCTGTACGCCTCGATGAAGAACAACGGCAAGTCGCTTGCCCAGCTCATTGAGAAGTACATCGGCCGCACGGGACGTCGCCTGTTTCTGTTGTTCTGCTGGCTGTTCTGCCTGATCGTCATCGCCGCCTTCACCTCCATGGTGTCCGGCACGTTTGCCATGACGCCCGATGCGTCCGGCGATGTCGACATGGCCAAGTCGTACGCCGCGGGTTGCGCGGGCACCATCTCGATCTTGTTCACCTTCGTCGCCATTGTCTTTGGTTGGGCCTGTCGCAAGTTCCAGCTCGCCGGTGTCAAGCAGTTTGCCACGGGCGTCGTGCTCATGGTCGCGATGTTCGCCGTGGGCATGCGGTTCCCGGTCTATCTCGACCTCAACGGTTGGATCGCCGTCGTGATGGTGTACCTCGTCTTCGCCGGTGCGATGCCCATCCAGATGCTCAAACAGCCGCGCGACTACCTCACCTCCATCATGATGATCGTCATGATCGCCTGCGCCGTACTGGGCATCGTGGTGCTCGGCGCCAAGGGCCAGGCAACCATCACGGCCCCGGTGTTCACGGGCTTTACCTCCGCCTCCGGCACGATGTTCCCGGTTCTGTTCGTTTCCGTTGCCTGCGGAGCGCTGTCCGGCTTCCACAGCCTGGTCTCCTCTGGCACATCTTCCAAGATGGTCGAGAACGAGGCCGATGCGGTGAAGGTCGGCTATGGCGCAATGGTCGTGGAGTCCTTTGTGGGCATCCTCGCCATCATCGTCGCCGGCATCATGTTCTCCGACATGAACACGGCCGGCACGGGCGCTCTCAACGGCGGTGTCGCATCAACTCCGTTCGCGATCTTCGCCACCGGCATCGCCCGCGGCATGCAGGCATTTGGAATCGATGGCACCGTGGCCACCGTGTTCATGACCATGAACGTCTCCGCCCTCGCCCTGACCTCCCTCGACGCGGTCGCCCGCATCGGCCGCACCTCCTTCTCCGAGTTTTTCGCCACGAGCAATGATGCCCTTGCCGTTGAAAACGAGAAGTCCGGCGCGATGAAGGTGCTCGGCAACCCCTGGTTCGCCACCGTCGTCACCCTGTTGCCCGGCCTTGCCCTCACCTTTGGCGGCTATCTGAACATCTGGCCGCTCTTCGGCGCCTCCAACCAACTGCTTGGCGGTATGACCATGATCACGCTGGCCGTGTTCTGCAAGTGCACCGGCCGCAAGGGCGCGATGCTGTACGTCCCCGTCGCCTTCCTGCTCGTGTGCACCTTCACCTCGCTTTGCATGAGCATCATGGGTTGCGTCACCGCCTTGCAGGCGGGTGGCATGGCGGCCATGGCGACCTCCGGCCTGCAGCTCGTGTTTGCCGTCCTGCTGGTGGCGCTCGGCCTGATCGTCGCCGCAAACTGCCTCAAGGAGCTGCGTGGCAAGGATTTCGGTTCCATGCCTGATGAGGAGCCGGAGTGGTCCGAGATGGGCACCCGCGAGTATCGTGTGGGCGCGCGGGCCGATAGGGACGTCGTTCTCGAGGCTGCGGTCGTCGAGGCGTAGATACGCCATATGGGCGGGCCGCGTCGAGCGTGCGACGGGGCCCGCTTTTTGCGCGCGTATTGAGTCTTCCCCTTGCAAATCGGCGTGCGCCTTGGCGGCTACAGCTCGCCTGCCAGTCGCTCCCCCATGAGGTAACCCATGACGGACGCCATCATGAGGCCGCGTGTCCAGCCGCTCGAATCGCCCAGGCAGTGCAGTCCGGCCACGCTCGTGGTGAATTCCTCATCCATCTGGACACGGTTGCTGTAGAACTTGACCTCGGGCGCGTAGAGGAGGGTCTCGCCGGACGCGAATCCGGGAATGGCCTTGTCGACGGCAAGCATGAACGCCACGATGGAGGTCATGGTCCGGTAGGGCAGTGCGCTGGTGATGTCGCCCGCCACGGCGTCGGGGAGGGTGGGGCGCACGTTGGACCGGTCGAGCTCCTTTTGCCATGTGCGCTTGCCGTTGAGGATGTCTCCGAAGCGCTGCACCAGGATGTGCCCGTCGCCGAGCATGTTGCAGAGCCGCGCGACGTTCTGGGCGTAGGCGATGGGCTGGTCGAACGGTTCGCGGAAGTTGTGGGAGCACAGGATAGCGAGGTTGGTGTTGTCGGATTTGCGCTCCTTAAAGGAGTGCCCGTTCACCACGGCAAGCCCTCCGTCGTAGTTCTCCTGTGCCACGAAACCGCCGGGATTTTGGCAGAAGGTGCGCACCTTGTTGCGGAAGGGGTTGGGGTAGCCGATGAGCTTGCCCTCGTACAGCACTTCGTTGACGTCCTCGATGATCTCGTTGCGCAGCTCGACGCGCACTCCGATGTCCACCGGCCCCGGCGTGTGCGAGATGTCGTGTGCGGAGCAGATGCGCTCGAGCCAATCTGCCCCGCGCCTCCCCGTTGCCACGACCGTCCGCTTGGCCTCTATGCGCTCCTCTCCATCGGGACCCTGCGCAATGACGCCCCGACACGCCCCGTCCTCGATGATGAGGTCCCGACACTCGGTGCCAAAGCGCAGATCCACGCCCGCTTGGCGCAAATGTTCCTCGATCGCGAGATACAGCTCCTGAGCCTTCTCAGTGCCAAGATGCCGGATGGGGCAATCGACCATCTTGAGCCCCGCCTGGATGGCGCGTCGGCGGATGTCGCGAATCTTGGGGTTCTTGCCAGCCCCCTCCACGTGGTCGTCCGCGCCGAAGGCGAGGTAGATCTTGTCGACCGCCTCGATGGTCTCTTGCGCCTTTTGGGCTCCGATGAGCTCGGGCAGGTCGCCACCGACCTCGTGGGAAAGGGAGAGCTTGCCATCGGAAAACGCTCCGGCACCGGAGAAGCCGGTCGTGATGTTGCAGGGCTGACATCCGACGCACCGCCCGGTTCGATCTTTCGGGCAGTGCCTGCGCTCGACGGGTCGACCCTTCTCGATCATGACGACATGGGTGTCCGGACGGCCCTCAAGAAGCTTGAGAGCCGCGAAGATCCCCGCCGGCCCCGCGCCGACGATGACGACATCAGTTTTCATGGTGGTTCACCTCATGGGTAGCGGCGTCCGGGCGAATCTTGCTGTCCCGGAGGAAGCGCCGTGGGCGATAATAGACACTTTTGCACGCTAAAGCAATGGCGTGACGGCGATTGCGGAGGGAGTGGTCGAGTTGCGTCGGCAGGCGGTCTACAGGTCGAGGCTCGATGTGGTCGCAGCGCAGGTGAGCTCCCCGTGCTTGACGCCGCGCAGGCCCAAGATCTTGTCGGCGAGTTCGTAGATGCGCGCCCCCGCGCCTTTGAGGGCGAGGATTTCGAGGCAGTTGTGATGATCGAGGTGCACATGCATGGTCGAGACGATCTCGTCGGAGTAGTCGTGCTGCACCTCGTCCAGGCGTCGCGTGAGGTCTCCCGTGTGGTGATCGTAAATCATGGTGAGCGACCCGATGACCCGTTCGTCCGGGGTGCGGGCGGATTCGCGGGCGAGGGATGAGCGAATCAGGTCCCTGACCGCCTCCGAGCGATTGGCGATGTCGCCCCGGCGGGATATCTGCTCGTCGAAGGCGGCGAGCAGGTCCTCGGGGACGGTGACGGAGAAGCGCGCGAGATCGCGTGCGGCCGGTTTTTCCATGGTCGTGCTCACCTCGTGCATGGCGCCCCTCCTTTTTTGGCGTGGACCCGTCGCGGCGAGCGAGCCGCAACGGGTCCAGTGTACTCTTTTGGCGTGCACCGCAGGGCGACTGTCCGGCGCGGTATTTTACCGGACGTACCGGTACGTGTCCCCCATGGGGATGAACGACACCGGGATGTCCGCGGCGCCCAGCGCGTGGGGCAGCCAGGTGGCCATGTACTCCATTCCCGGTTCCTCAAGGTTGAAGTGGCCGATCTGGATGGCGCATTTGCCGTGGCCGAGCATCGCGGCGTCGCGGATGTACTGGCAGGTGGTGAAGTCGATCATCTCCATGCCGAGCAGAGCGTCGATGCCCTCGGCGTCCGTGGCGTTCGCGGTGGCGGTGTCGCCGGGGCCGCCCATGATGTGCATGGGGATGCGGATGCGGCTCACACTCGCATCGAGGTCGCCCACCACGCGCGTGCCGTTCAGCCCGAGCCTTTCCACGAGCAGATGCGCGAGGTCCCGCGCGGGCATGGGCGGGATCAGGTAGTCCATGCTGGAGAAGAGGTCGCCCGCGCGATGCTCGAGCCAGCCGAGCTTCCAGGCAAAGCCGTAGAAGATCCCGTCTGTCATCGAGCCGTCGTCCGCGAGCGGGACGCCCGCGTGAATGCGGTCATGGCAGCGCCAGACGGCCCCGCCCCATGCGTCGAGCAGATCCTTTTTCGCTTCGAACGTGCGGTTTCCCGCCACGGCATCCTGGTGATCGCCATGGTTCCAGAAGAGCGCCTCGTGGGTGACGATGAGGTTGGCGCCAAGTTCGCGGGCACGCTGGATGATCTGAGCGGTCGGCCAGATGCAGGTGACGATGCCCGTGCATTCCTGATCGACATCGCCATAGGTGACCTGGTCGCGCGTGGTGGCGGGGTCGATCGGCTTGCCCGTGAAGGCATCGATGTCGTGGCAGTAGGCTTCAATGCGATGAATTGCCTCGCTGATGAGCATGTGGCCCCCCTTTCTTCCAGAAAAATGATACGACGTAACCCCTCGTATGGTCGTGCGCCCCGGCATCTTGTCGACAAATCGTAGACAGATTTGGCGCACAATAGCGGGGACAAAGATGCCGAGTGGAGACGGGGGTCGGGTCATGCGCATGTTGGTGGTCGATGACGAGGCCGATATCGCGAACATGCTTGCGGAGTACTTCCGCATGGAGGGGTATGAGGTCACGACCGCCAACGACGGCCCCACGGCGCTGAGGGAGGCCTCATCGGGATCCGCTCCGGATATCATGCTGCTCGACGTGAACATGCCCGGCATGGACGGATTTGAGGTGTGCCGTCGGGTGCGCGAACACGTGGGCTGCCCCATCATCTTTCTGACCGCGCGCGTTGAGGACGTGGACCAGCTCGATGGGTTCGCGGCGGGGGCCGACGATTACGTGATGAAGCCCTTCTCCCTCGAGGTACTGGGCAGGCGCGTGGCGGCCCATATGGCGCGCGAGGGGCGCACCCATGAGAGCGGGCAGAAGAACGCGGTGAGATTCTTCCGCGACCTCACGATCGATTACGCTCAGCGCACGGTCGAGGCTCATGGCGGGGCCGGGGCGCCATCGGTGCGCGTCGATGTGACCAAGATCGAATTCGATATCATCGCGCTGTTGAGCAAGCGGCCTGGCCAGGTGTTCGACCGTGATTCGATTTACGAGCGCGTGTGGGGTTGGGATGCCGCGGGGGACCCGTCGCAGGTTCGCGAGCACGTGCGGCGCATTCGCAACAAGCTTGCCGCCGCGGGGGTTTCCGAAGACCCGATATCGACCGTGTGGGGTGTCGGGTACAAGTGGATGGCAAAATGATCGGGTGGAGCACGGGGCGTGCCCGTAAAGGTGGGCCGGCGCGGGATGACGGCCTTGCCGGCGGGGCGTCTGACAAGGAGAAGCGCGCTCGCCGCGCCGAGCGTCGTGCGGCGCGGGCGCGGGAGAGGGAGGTCCTCAGGCGGTTGCCCCGCCGCGAGCGCCTGCAGGTTTGGTGGCGCACGCGCCCGCTCGGCATGACGTTCACGGTGTACCTTGCCGCGTATCTGGTCGTTGCCACGGCGTTGGCGTTGGCGGGTGCGGATATTTTCGCCACATGGAACAACGGCTATTACTACGAGCTGGAGGTCGACGCCGGCAACGGGCTGGTGCGGCGCGGCATGGTCGATGGGGGGCCGTACATTTACGACGCCGAATCCGATCGGCTGCTGCCGGCGGCCGAGCTCGATCTTCCCGATGCAGGTGCGCTTGCGGTGTTCATAGCGACGGGGGCGCGGGGGGAAGCCGCCGTGGGCGGATTTGAAGATGATTGGTCGGAAGAGACGGTCGGGACGATCTACGCGACGACTGACTTGCTGCGAGAGGGCAAGATCCAGCTGTACGACTGGGGCCTTAACTACAACGATTGGTATCCGCAAGAGGAGGTGCTCGAGGACAATCGGGGAATCAGCGCGGAGAACCTTGCGCGCTATGACAGGTTGAGTCGCGAGCGTCGCGTGCAGAGCGTCAACCTGTTCGGCCAGATGACCGGAGCCGATCTAGAGGCGACTTTTGGGAAGAGTCTCGTTTCAAACACGGCGTACTATGCGACGGCCACACGTCCTGCCGGCATCATGACATGGCTGCTCACCTTTGCAACGGGGTTGTGCCCCGTGCTGGCATATGGCGGTCTGGGATGGCTCACGTTCAGGCATTTCTATCGGGTGCATATCGCCGGGCCCTTGAGTGAGCTCGCCGGGGCCGCCGAGCGCATAGCGGGGCAGGACTTGGATTTCTCGATTGAGCGGGTTCGGGGCAAAGAGCTCGGGCGTCTGTCGGAGACGCTCGAGGACATGCGCTCATCATTGCTCGGGGCGCAGCGCGAGTTGTGGCGCACGGCCGAGGAGCGGCGTCGCCTCAACGCGGCGTTCGCCCACGATTTGCGCACGCCCATCACCGTGCTCAAGGGGACCGTCGAGATGGCTCAATTGCGCCTGCAACGCGGTGACGGGCTCGAAGACGACGCGTTGGATGCGCTTTCGGGCCAGGTCGTCCGTCTGGAGAGGTATGCGACGGCAATGGGAGGGCTCAGCAAGCTCGAGGACCGTCCCGTTGCTCGCGAGCCGATGGCGCTGCGGCTGCTGGCGGATGAGCTGGAGGCGCACGCGGGCGAGGTGGTCGCCGCGCGTGGGTGCGGTGCCGAGCTGAGCGTCGAGGTTGTTTGGGGGCAGGCAGCCCCCGCCGCCGAGGCCCCGTTGGGTGAAGGGGCCGTGGCGGGGACCGGGGGAGCGCCTGAACCTGATGGCGTCATCGCCTATATTGACCTTCCCCTGGTCGAGGAGGTGCTCGACAATCTTTTGGGCAACGCGTGCGTCCATGCTGATGGCGTCGTCGAGCTCGCCGTTTCGCTTCGCGGGGACAAGCTGGTTCTCCGCGTCGCCGACGACGGGCCCGGCTTTACGCCCGAGGCCCTGCGCCGGGGGTGCGACCCGTTCTTCAGCGAGAACAAGTCCGCCGAGCACTTCGGCCTGGGCCTCAACGTGTCGAGCGTTCTGTGCGGGCTGCACGACGGCGCGCTGGAGCTTTCGAACCGCGATGCCGGCGGCGCATGCGTGACGGCGACTTTCGGCATTGGCGATGCGATTGGGTGACCCCCTTGTCACGTTATGCTTAAGAGGGGCTTATTTGGTCGTGAGACTTACTGAATTGTCATCGCTGGTAGACAAAACATAGACACCCGGTTGCGAAACTGTCCTTGTCCGGCAATCAAGGAGGGATCGCGATGATGGGAATGCAGCCCGAAGTTGAAGGTGTCTCAAGCCAAATCGCCTGCGGTGGCACGGCGCGTCACGTCGACGCGAGGCGAAGGGCGCTGCGGCGGCGCGTCGTTGCGGTCATCGTGGTCGCGGCGGTCGTCATCGGCGTGGCGTGTTGGGAGTATCTCCCGGGCATGTTGGCGTGGCTCGCCGACCCTCGCGCCGTGCGGGGGTTCGTCGCTGAAAACGCGGTGATGAGCCGCCTCGCCATGCTGAGCATCAACATCGTGCAGATTTTCCTCGCATTCCTCCCCGGGGAGCCCATCGAGTTGGCGAGCGGCTATGCGTTCGGCTTCTGGGAAGGTACGGCATTGTGCCTGGTGGCCTCGGGATTTGCGACGTCGGTCATCTATTGGGCCACACGTCGTTGGGGTTGGCGCCTGGTCGGCCTGTTCTTCGACCGTTCGCTGCTTGAGAGGTTCTCGTGGCTCAACAACGCCAAGTGTCTCGAGCTCGTGATGCTCGCAGTGTTTCTGATCCCGGGTACCCCCAAGGATTTCCTCACGTATTTCGCGGGCCTCACGAACATGAAGTTCTGGCCGGTGGTGCTCATCGCGACCTTCGGGCGCATTCCCTCGATCGTTACTTCGACCATGGCAGCTTCAGCTGTGGGATCCGGAAACTGGCCCGTCGCCGTGTGCACCATGGTCGTCTCGGTGCTTTTGCTGGCCGCGGGCGGCCTGTTATATCGTCGTGTGCGCCGCCGGTCTTGCTGAGAAGGTACCTGACGGCGGTCTGAAACGCAAAACCTCCCCCAAAAGCTACACCTTCTCAGCGTTTCCGCAGGATACGAATTTTAAAGTGTAGCTTTTGGGGGAGGTTTTGCGCTGTCGTGCGCGGCGGCGGGGCCGGATGGGCTATGCGCGGCGGTTGATGAAGAAATCCGCCATGGATACGAGCAGGTCAGCGGCCTCGGCGGTGATGGCTCCGCATGCGGCGAGCTCGCGCGCGCGTTCCTGCGCCTCGGCGGTCTTGGCCTGCGCGAGCTCGCGGCAATGCTCGATGCCGCCGCCCATCTCGATGAGCTCGACGGCGCGACTGAGTTTTGACTCGTCGCTCGTGCCGGATTCGAGCAGGTCGACGAGCTCGTCGCGCCGTGCCGTATCCAGGTTGCCGAGCGCGTATACCACGGCGAGCGTTCTCTTGCCCTCGGTGATGTCGCTGCGGAAGTCCTTGCCCTGGGCGTCGGCGTCGCCCATCAGGTTGAGGAGGTCGTCCTGCAGCTGGAAGGCGAGTCCCGCGGGCAGGCCGATCTCGATGAGGCTGCGCGCCGCGTTAGGGTCGGCACCGGCGGCGAGCGCACCTGCGTACAGGGGGCTTGCCACGGTGTACCAGGCGGTCTTGCCATCGATCATGTACAGGTAGTCGTCGCTGGTCACATCCCAGCGGCAGTCACGAGCCCAGCCCAGGTCGAGCGCCTGGCCCTCGAGCGTATGGCGCTCCATGCGCAGGAGCTCGCCGAGCACGCGCAGGCGACGGTCGGCGGGAAGCCCCTCGTCCTCGAGGACGACCTCGAATACCCGGGTGAGCGCCAGGTCTCCGGCGTTGATTGCGAGCCCCAGGCCCTCCGTGCGGTACAGGCACGGCTCGCCGCGGCGCAATTCGCTGGCGTCTGCGATATCGTCATGGATGAGGGCGGCGCTTTGGAACAGCTCGATGGCGACGCCGCAGGAGAGGGCCTGTTCGGCGGCCCCGCCCACGGCCTCTGCGCCCAGCAGGGCTAGCACGGGGCGCACACGCTTGCCGCCGCCGGCGGTGAAGTGCGCGAGCGGGCCGTACAGGTACCGCTCGAGGTCGCCAGCGGGCGACTGGGAGGCGGGGCACATGGCGGTGGCATCAGCCTTGCGCAGGGCCCCCTCGATCAGCGGCAACTTGTCGCGCAGGTACGTGACGAACTGCTCGCCGGCACGCTCGTTCGATTCGCTCATGTACGGCCCTTTCCACCGGGTTCTCTCTTGCACAATGCTAGCAAAACGGGGCGACCGGAGCCGCCCCGCATGGGATTCCACGGGTGGTGGAGCTTACCCCTCGTAGCCGTCGGGGTTATTGGATTGCCAGTTCCAGGCGTCGCGGCACATGTCGCTGATATCGAACTGCGCCTCCCAGCCCATGAGGTCGCGGGCCTTGGAGCAATCGGCGTAGTTCTCGGCCACGTCGCCGGGGCGGCGCGGGTCGATCACGTAGGGAACCTCGTGCCCGCAGGCCTCGCCGAAGGCGTGGATGATCTCGAGCACGGAGGTGCCGCGGCCGGTGCCCAGATTGAACACCTCGACGCCCTCGCGACCGTTCATCCAGGCGAGCGCAGCGGCGTGGCCGGAGGCAAGATCGCAGACGTGGATGTAATCGCGGACGCCGGTACCGTCGGGAGTGGGGTAATCGTCGCCGAAGACGTGCACCGCCTCGCGTTTGCCGATGGCCGTCTGCGCCACGTAGGGCAGCAGGTTGTTGGGGATGCCCTTAGGGTCCTCGCCCATGAGGCCGCTGGCGTGCGCGCCGATGGGGTTGAAGTAGCGCAGCAGCACGACGTTCCACTCGGCGTCTGCGGTGTGGAGATCGGTGAGCATCTGCTCGATCATCCACTTGGTCCAGCCGTAGGGGTTGGTGGCGGGCTTCTTGGGGCTCTCCTCGGTCAGCGGAAGGCTGTCGGGGTCGCCGTAGACGGTGGCGGAGCTGGAGAAGATGATCGACTTGCAGTCGTGCTCTCGCATGACGTCGACGAGCGTGAGCGTGTTGCCGATGTTGTTGCTGTAGTACTCGATGGGCTTGACCACGGACTCGCCAACGGCCTTGTAGCCGGCGAAGTGGATCACGCGGTCGATGCGGTGAGCGTCAAAGATGCGCCCGAGCGCCTCGCGGTCGTTCACATCGGCCACGTACATGGTGAGATTGGCCGCCGCCTCATCGCCGACGATGGTCTTGATGCGGTCCTCGACTTTTGCGGAGGAGTTGGACAGGTCGTCGACGATGACGACCTGGTAACCGAGTTTGAGCAGCTCGACGACGGTATGGGAGCCGATGAACCCAGCGCCGCCGGTGACAAGGACGCACGTGTCTTTTGCGTCGAGGGCTTGCGTCATGAGCGCGTTCCTTTCAAGTGGGGATGATGCATGCAAGTATAGCGCTTTACTCGAGGGCCCAGCCGCCCGCCCAGCCCCAGCGCGGGCTCACGGTATCGCCGTAGTACGCGATCCACTGGTCGAGGTTGGTGGAGGCGATGTTGCCGACGTTCTCCATGACGGTGTTGTTGCCGACGTAGATGCCAACGTGGCCGTATATGCGCCCCATCGAGTTCTTGGAGTAGGTGGGCACGGCGATCATCATGCCCACGCGCAGGTCGTCCTTGTTGGAGCTCGTGCACCAGCGGTTGTACATGTCGTTGGCGTTGCCGCCAAGGTAGCTGAAGCCCGCCGCGGCGAACACGCGCGAGACCCACATGGCGCAGAGGCCCGCACCGGGGCTCGGGACGGCGTGGCAGCAGGACACGACGCGTTCCTGGCTGCGCGACGAGCCCGTTATCTGGGCGTTGCCAGGCAGGAAGGTGACGCCCCCCTGCTGATGCTGCTGCTGGGCGAGCTGCTGGCGCCTCTCCTCCTCCACGGCGGCGAGGTACTCGGCGTCGCGCTTGGCCATGAGCTCTTTGACGTCGTTGGAGAGGCCGTCGACGAGCTGGCGCACCTCCTCCTGTTTGGCGCGCATGGCGTCGAGTTGGTCGGATTGCCGCTGGTTGAGCTCCTCGAGCTCGGCCTTCTGCCCCTCAAGCTCGGCCTTCTGCTCCTCCAGCTCGGTGCGAATGGCCTGGACCTCGGAGATGACCTGCTTGTCGGCATCGTTGATCTTCTCGACGTAGCGGCTGTTGGTGAGCAGCTCGTCAAAGGACTTGGAGGCGAGGAGGAGCTTGAGGGTGCTGGCGGGGCCGTCTTTGTAGCTGGTCGCCACGCGCCCGGCGAGCACCTCTTGCTTGCGTTCCAGCTCGGCCTGCTTGCGGTCGATCTGGACCTGCGTGTTATCGATCTGGACCTGCGTGTCGTCGATCTGGGAGATGGTGCGCTCCTGCTCGATCGTCAGCGCCTGGAACTCCTTGGCGAGCTGGTCGAGCTCGGATTCAACCGCGGCGAGCTTGTCCTCGGCCGTCGCGAGCGCGTCGAGCGTCTCCTGCGTGGCGCGCGCGGCATGCGCGCGCTGGGGGAGGCCGAACAACGTGGCCGTTCCGGCGAGCATGAGGGCCGCCTTGAGCGCGTCCCTGCGCGAGATGGCGGTGCCGCGGGTTTGGTTGACGAGGGTGGTGTGAGCGCGCTCCGGACCCTTGGTCTCAAAGGCGGGCGCGGGGTGATTGTGCGACATGGGTGCTCCGTTTGCTGGTGTGAATGATGTACGCCACATATCTGGACCCAGCATACCGTAAGCGTATGCGGCGGGGGCAAACTTCACGGAAATGAGAGCATGAGGGCTGCAGCTGCCCTCTACGCCACGCCCAGGAGCACGAGGAGGATGATGTAGGCCGCGAGCGCGGCGATGGCCGGTGCGTCGCGGCGTGCGTCGAGCCTCATGACGTGGTAGTGGGTGCGCTCCCCGCCGGTGTAGCAGCGCGCGTCCATGGCTCGGCCCAGGTTGTCGGCGTGGCGAAGGGCGCTGGCGAACAGCGGGACGATGAGCGGGACGCAGGCGCGCGCGTACGCGAGGGCGCCCTTGTTCTCCAAGTCAGCCCCGCGGGCGGTCTGGGCGGCCACGATGTGCTCCGCCTCCTGCGAGAGGGTGGGCACAAAACGCAGCGCGATGGAGAGGACGAGAGCGCCTTGGCCAACGGGCACCCCCAGGCGCTCCAGGGGGGACAGCAGCCTCTCCGCCGCATCGGCGAGCGCGACGGGCGTCGTGGTGAGCGTGAGCAGGGACCCGGCAACCAGGAGCAGGAAGAACCGGGCGGTGTAGAGCACCGCTGCCTCGACGCCGCCCCAGTGGATGCACAGCGGGCCCATGGCGAGCGCGATATCGCCAGTTTGCACGAAGAACAGGTTGACGACAGAGGTGATCACGAGGAACAACGCGATGGGGCGGATCTGCGAGAGGAGCCGCCGTGCGGGGACGCGGGCGAACGCGACGGCGAGCCCGATGGCGAGCCCCGCGAGTAGCAGGGTGGACGGCGAGTCGACGAAAAAGCAGCTCACCATGAAGGCGAGCACGGACACGAGCTTGACTCGGGGATCGAGCTGGTGAACGGGGGAGTCGACGGAATAGTATTGCCCGATGCTAGCGCGCAGCGCCATGGCCACCCACCTCCCGGGAATCGAGTGCGAGCGACGGGTCCACGCGCCGGCCGCACTCGAGGGCGACCACCTGGTCGGCGAGCTCGGCGACGTCCTCCATGCTGTGCGTGACCATGAGGAGGGTGGTCCCCGCGCGTTTGAGGGCGCGAATCAGCTCGCGCACGCGGGCTCGGCCCCTCGGGTCGAGGCCGGCCATGGGCTCATCGAGCACCAGGATGGGCTGCTGCATGGCGAGAACGCCGGCGAGCGCGACGCTGCGCTGTTGGCCTCCTGAGAGCGCGAAGGGGGACGTGCGGAGGAGCGCGTCGGCGGGCTCGATGTTGACGGACCGCAGCGCCGCGCGCACGCGGCCCTCGACCTCCTCGGGGGACAGCCCCAGATTGCGGGGTCCGAAGGCGACGTCGTCAAAGACGGTCTCGGCGAAGAGCTGCCGCTCGGGAAGCTGCGCCACGTAGCCGACCAGCCGGCGCAGCTCCTTGCGGCGCTCGAGGTCGGAGGTATCGATGCCCGCGATGCGGACGGAGCCGGAGCTGGGGAGCTTGAGCGCGCATGCGAGCTCCGCGGTGGTGGATTTGCCGGAGCCCGTGCGTCCGATGAGGGCGGTGAGCGTGCCGGGATGGGCCTCGAAGGAGATCGAGTCGACCGCGAGCGGCGCGTCGCCGGCGGAGGGTGCGGCGGCATTTCCGTCGCGCGTCCTTCCGAAGAGCGAGCGGCCCTTTGAGCGCTTGCGCGGGTTGGCCGCCTGCGCATAAGAGAACGAGACGCGGTCGAAGACGACTGAAGGCGAGGTTTGAGGTGCCGTGGTCGCGGTGGGAGAGGCGCCCGGCTGCGGGCCGGAGGCGGGGGCGTTCAGCCCGACCGCGCGGCGGGGCATCTCGAGGCCCAGCTCGTTCACGAGCTGCGGCTGCTCGAACAGCTCGGCGGGGGGACCGTCAAAGGCGATGGCCCCGCGGTCGAGCACGATGACGCGCTCGGCGGACCGGGCGTCTTCCATGAAGTGGGTCACGTGCAGGATGGTGATGCCCTGCTCGTGCAGCTGGGAGATGATGGCGCGCACGCTCTCCCGGCCCTCCGCGTCGAGCATCGCGCAGGGTTCATCGAGGAGCAGGATCTCCGGCTCCATGGCGATCGCGCCGGCGATGGCGACGCGCTGCGTCTGGCCCCCGGAGAGGTCCGAGGGGTCGCTTTGGGCGTGCTCGGTCATGTCGACCGCCGCGAGGGCGCTCTCGACGCGACGCGCGATGGACGGCTGGGGAACGCGGAGGTTCTCCGGGCCGAACGCCACGTCGTCGGCGACGATGCTGGTGACCATCTGGTCCTCGGGATGCTGGAACACGCTCGCCGTCCGGGCCCTGATCTTGAGGGAGAGCGCGGGGTCGGACGTGCTCATGCCGCAGACGGAGACCTCTCCCGACGTGGGGAGGGCAAGCGCGTTGACGAGCTGCAGGAGCGTCGATTTGCCCGATCCGTTGCCCCCGAGGATGCAGACGTTCTGCCCCGCCGGAATCTGCAGGGTGAGGTCGCTTAGCGCCTCGACATCGGCGCCGGGGTATGCGAGATGCACATGGTCGAGGGAGATGACGGGGGAGGTCGGCCCCGCGGAGGCGGAGGTGGTCATCACGCGACCGTCGCTCCCTGGGCCTTGAGGACGTTCATGCAGGGGGTGAGCAGAACCTGGCCCGCCACGATGCTGATGAGCATCTTGAGGACGTTGAAGGGCAGCAGGACGGGGATGATCATGGCGGCCACGTCTGCCATGCTGATCGCAGTGTACAGCGGCGTGACCACGAGGTTCATGGCGCAGGAGAGGACGACGGAGACGGCCGCGCCCAGCACCATGCCGGCGAGGGACGCCTTGCGCGAACGGCCGCCCTTGCGGTAGACGAGTGCGGCGGGGATGATGAGCGCGCAGGTGGAGAGCATGCCCATGGGCGCGCCGAACGGGTCGAGGAAGACGCGGGGCAGCCAGGAGATTATGGCGACGGCGGCGCCGAGCTTCGGGCCGAAGGCCAGCGCGGCGATGAGGCACGCGATGCCTGACGGATCGAACATGAGCCAGGGGGCGATGGGGAAAATCGGGATCTGCACAAAGCTCAGGATGAGCGAGGCGGCGGTGAAGAGCGCCGTGAGGGCGATCCGCTTCGAGTTCATAGCATTGTTCATGGAATACACCTTCCGTTTCTTCATTCCGGACTATACCGTCGGCCCCGGAATCTCACCGGGTCGGCCGCGCTTCGCGGCTCGCGGGCTCATGCGCCCGGCAAGGGGTTTTGCCGCGCATTTACCGCCGGTGGGGAATTGCACCCCGCCCTGAAACAATCTCGACTATATCGCGCCTTTCCCCGGGGCGCAACGGCCTTTCGGCTTGGCGACTGAGCCGGTTGGCGGGCTTGTATTTTTTGCGCTGGGCCTTCAGGCGGGAAAAGACTCGCGGGGTCGATCGGCCGATAGGGCGGTCCAGTTGGGTATAGTGGGGCAAGACTTGTTTTCTACACGGGGGAGGTATCCCGATGCACGAGCATGAGTACGTGAGTGAAGAGATGCTGTGCGTCCTGGCGCAGATCGCTGGCGAGGACGGCGTCCTCATGGCGGAGCCCATGCGCGAGCACACCACGTTCAAGATCGGCGGGCCTGCCGACGTGCTGGTCGCGCCGCGCACGGCCGACGCCCTCGTGCGCGTGCTGGACACCTGCTACGCGGGCGGCGTTCCCGTGACGGTCGTGGGCAACGGATCGGACCTGCTGGTGGGCGACCGGGGCATCCGCGGCGTCGTCGTGCTGCTGCGTGACAACTTCGCCGGCATCGAGGTGGATGCATCGCGTTGGCGCGTGACGGCGGAGGCCGGCGCGTTGCTGCGCGACGTGGCGCTTGCCGCCGCCGACCAGGGCCTCTCCGGCATGGAGCCGCTCTGGGGCATCCCCGCCACCGTGGGTGGGGCCTGCTTCATGAACGCCGGCGCCTACGGCGGCACGACCGGCGAGGTGCTCGAGTCCGTGCGTGTGTACGTGCCCAGCAAGCAGGGCAATCGCGGTTCGGTGGTGACGCTCGAGGCACGTGACCTCAAGATGGGCTACCGCAAGAGCCGCGTGCACGACGACGGCCTCGTCGTCTTGAGCGCGACGTTCAAGCTCTCGCCCTCAAGTCCCGCCATGGTGCGATCAGAGATGGATGACTACCGCCGCCGCCGCGAGGAGAAGCAGCCCCTCGGGCTGCCGAGCGCCGGGTCGACCTTCAAGCGCCCCGAGGGGTATTTCGCCGGCAAGCTCATCATGGATGCGGGCCTGCGCGGCGCGCGCGTGGGCGATGCGCAGGTGAGCGAGAAGCACTGCGGGTTCGTGGTCAACGTGGGCCGCGCGAGCGCGAAGGACGTGCTCGGCCTCATCGAGCACGTGCAGGACGAGGTGAAGTCCCAGTTCGGCGTGGACCTTGAGCCCGAGGTCCGCATGGTCGGCGAATTCTGATACGGCGCGCGAGACGCGCAAGATGCGTAATTGGGGTCGGGTGCGTTTTACACATGGCTGTGTGCGGTTGCCATGTGTAAAACGCACCCGACCCCAATAGATCGGAAGAGCACAC
>CABRHS010000019.1 GCA_902470815.1 uncultured Collinsella sp. | reverse complement strand
AGGGTCGTTCGGGCGATGAGATGATGAGCTACGAGCGCTCGAACAACCGAGGCCAAATCGTGGGCGAGGTGCTGGGGAGTAAGCCGCTCGGCAACACGAAGGGCCTGAAACCCGATGACAAGCGCCGTCGCGCCGCCTGGACGAGGTTGCGCCTTTCCGAGCCCGTGGGCAAGGGTGACCTTCTCGAGCTGCGCCACGACGACGAGTTCGACCAGTTCCTCACTGCAATTGCGCCTGAAGACGCCGCGGCGGGCGCGGTCATCGAGTGCCGAACCGCGCGCCCCATGCCTGAAGGCGCCCTCGTGCGGCTCATCCGCAGCCAGGCCGCACTCGACGCGGCCGAGGCTGCGCTCAAGCGCCCTGTTGCACGCAAGCGCGTCGTGGACGTGCGCGTCGTGGCCCACCTAGGACAACCGTTTGCCGTTGAGCTGACCTGCGTCGACGACCCCACGCTATCCGGATACGCGGAGGGCTTCACGGTGGAGGCCGCCAAGACCCGCGCCGTTTCAACGAAAGACCTGGTCGAGCACGTGGGTCGCATGGGATCTTCGCCATTTGAGGCGTCAAGCTTCGACATCCAACTCGACGAGGGCTGCGGCATGGGATTTTCCGCGGTCCACAAGGTGCGCGCCGCCGCATGCGAGGCGTTGGAACGGGCCATCCTCGCGCCGTATGAGTCCCGTGAGTTCCGCTCCGAACATGGCACCGTGGCCGTCGTGGAAGCCTCGCGTGCCCACCGCGTCACGGTCGCCGTTTCCGAGGACCCGGGGCACGGCGAGATATGCGCGCTCGTCACCACGCTCGACGCCTGCTTGGCCGCGCGCGAGGCCGGTGCCGAGCGCGTGTACATGGCCGTCGACGACCTGATCGCCGCCGACCTCTCCCCCGCCGAATGCGCCTCGATGGGAATCGTTCCCGTGCTCGACGAGGTCTCACGCGAAATGGATCACGGTCGGCTCGACCCCTGGGTCATGCCCGGTGCACCCGTCGCCGTCGGCACCATATCCGAGCTCGCACTGGGCGCCGATGTGAGTGCGCATGCGGAGCTCCGGAGCTGCATTCCCGTGCACAATGTCCCCTGCATGCATGAACTCGCCGCCCGCGGCGCACACGGCGCTTGGCTCTCCCCTGAGCTCACGCTCGCCGAGATCGAACGCATCGCCCCGCAGCGCGGCGACATGGCCCTCGGGCTCATGGTGCTCGGCGCGCCCCGCGTCATGACAAGCGAGCACTGCATCCTCCAGGTCGCGGGGGCATGCATCCACGACTGCGGCAAATGCCGCCTGCGCACGCGCGACTTCAAGCTGAAGAACATCGACGGGCGCATGCTTCCCGTGCGCACCGGCCTCAACGGCCGCAGCCACCTCTACGACGGCGTTCAGATAGATGCAACGCCCCAGATCCCGCAGCTGCTTCGCGCCGGGGTGTCCCGCTTCCTCGTTGACGGTACATTGATGAATGTCGATACGTTGTCGCGCTCCGTCACGCGCGCCAAACGCGCGCTGGAGGCGGCCCGCTCCGGTCGCACCCCCGGGAAACGACTTCCCGGCACCAGCTCCGGATGCCTATTCCAGGGCGTCGAATGACGGCCATGTCGGAATCGGCTTTCGACACAACCATATAGACCGCGTTATGGGCGGCGTTCCACCTGATGAAGCAAACTGGGAGGTGTCGTATGCTCGACCCCTCCCAGTTTTGATTGAAACAGCACGGGTTTTGAAACGCTCGAGCGCCTACTCCTCCTCCGGATACACGACACCCCAATCGCGACGCAACCGGGTCATCGTCTCCATCACATCCGAAGCGTAATCGATAAGCTTCAGCTTTGTCTCATCCCCGGCCACCGCCTTCTCAAGGTCCGCGATCTCATAACACAGCGCATACGCCTCGACGCCGGAGCGAACCTCCTCGCGATGACCATCGGACGTCCAGGTGATCGTCGCCCGATCGGCACGCGGATAGGACATGATCTCGATGTAGCAATCGTCAAAGCAAAGGTCCGCGCGCTTGGGCTGCTTTGCATGCATGGTCAAAGAGTACACGCCGAGCTGACCTTGAGCGTTACGCGTGATGAAGCCGCTTTCCTCATCCACGCCGGTTTCGAATAGATTCGCAAGGGAAACAACCTCGTTCGGCTGGCTTTCCATAAACAGGCGAGCAACGGAGAGCGCATAAACGCCAATGTCGAGCATCGCACCACCGGCAAGTGATCGATTCCAAAAGCGGCTCTGCACGTCCTCATAATCGTGGAAACTACCGAAGTTTACCTGGGCAAGACGAAGTCGGCCAAACTCTCCGACACGTGCACGACGCATGAGCTCGACATATAGGGGCATATGCAGGACCGTCGTCGCATCCATGAGCACGACGTGATGCTCATCGGCAATAGCGCGCGCCTCGGACAGCTCATCAGAGTTGAGGGTTATCGCCTTCTCGCAAAGCACGTGCTTTCCTGCCGACAGGGCCCCGCGCAGGTACTCGATATGGGTGTTGTGGGGCGTTGTGATATAGATAGCGTCAACTGCAGGGTCTGCATACAGCTCCTCAACCGTGCGATACACACGCTCAACGCCGTACTCAGCAGCGAATGCCTCGGCCTTTTCCAGCGTGCGATTTGCCACGCCGTAAACCTTGCGGCCAGCGAGCGCAAGCGATTGGGCCATCTGATTTGCGATCACTCCGCATCCGATAACCGCCCACCTAAGCTCAGGTGCAGCGAAGATATCATCCGGAAACGGCTTACCCTCAACGGCGGCAAATGCGGCCTTTGCCGCCGCAGCTGCGTCCAAAGGCGCGGCCTGGAGAGTGGTCTGATCTGCCATATGTACCCCATTTCAAAGATGGATCACTTCGCTGCAATTGTGGCACAAGGGACAACTCTCGACACGGTTAACGAGGGAATAGACGACCTTGCAATATGACGCTCTATATGGACTCATGTACCAGAAAATCTGCTCAGATTGGCAAAAGTGCACGTTTTGGGGGAGGTTTTGAGCTCAAAATGAATATCGGCATCGAATCAGTCGACGTTTGCCCAGGATAGAGCTGAACATGGCCCTCGATTACAAACGAAAAGTCGCGAAACTTCCCCCAAAACGCACACTTTTGCATTCAAGTCATATCAAAACGAAATACCCCCTGAGCCGCACGGAGGCAACTCAGGGGGTATGAAGGCGCTCTAGATGCTAGATCTTAGAACTTGTGACCGCACTTCTTGCAAATGCGGAGCTTGGTCTTGTGACCGTCGAGCTCGCCAGCCTCATGGCCAACGCGGGTGCGCTTGCCGCACTCGGGGCAGATGAGCTGAACGTTGGAGACGTCGATCGGCATCTCCTTGTCGACGATGCCGCCCTGCTGGCCAGCACCGTTGGGCTTGACGGCCTTCTTGGCCACGGCGACGCCCTCGACGATAACCTTGCCCTCGGAAGGCAGCGCGCGCAGGACGACGCCCTGCTTGCCGCGATCCTTACCGGAGAGCACCTCGACCTTGTCGCCCTTCTTGATGGACATAGACATAGTGGTCTCTCCCTTACGTTAGAGGGTCTCGGGTGCGAGCGAGACGATCTTCATGTACTTCTTGTCACGAAGCTCGCGAGCGACAGGCCCGAAGATACGGGTGCCGACGGGCGAACCATCCTTGTTGATGACGACGGCGGCGTTGTCGTCGAAGCGGATGTAGGAACCGTCCTTGCGCCGGACCTCCTTGACCGTGCGGACGATAACGCAACGCACGACATCCTTCTTCTTGACGTTCGCGCCGGGAGTGGCCTCCTGGACGGCGGCCATGACGACGTCACCGATGCCGGCGTAACGGCGCTTGGAGCCGCCCAGCACCTTAATGCAACGAACCTTGCGCGCACCAGAGTTGTCGGCAACGTTCAGCATGGTTTGCATCTGAATCATGGTGGAACCTTTCAGAACCTAAGGCGGAGAGAGGTGCGACCGCCCGTATGCGAGAACCTCTTGGAACTCGGGCGGGCGCACATCACCGTAAGGGTTTACTTCGACAAGCTTACTTGGCGCGCTCGATGATCTCGACGAGACGCCAACGCTTGGTGGCGGACAGCGGACGGGTCTCCATGATGCGAACGGTGTCGCCGACGCCGGCCGTGTTCTCCTCGTCGTGGACGTGGAACTTCTTGGTGCTGGTCATCATCTTGCCGTACTTGGGATGACGCTTGCGCTCCGTGGTGGTCACAACAATGCTCTTGTTGCCCATGATGGAGGAAACGATACCCTGGCGGACCTTGCGCGCGTTGCGCTCAGTTGCTTCAGCCATTATCTACTCCTTCAGCTACTCGGTGGCAGCGGACTTCTCCGCTGCGATCTGACGGGCACGCTGCTCCGTGAGGACACGAGCGATGTCCTTCTTCACGGTGGTCACGCGAGCGGTGTTGTCCAGCTGGCTGGTAGCCATCTGGAAACGAAGGTTGAAGAGCTCGGCGCGGCAATCCTTCAGCTTCTCAGCCAGGGCCTCGTCGGAGAGCTCACGAATCTCTGCGGGCTTCATTACTTGTCCTCCCCGTTCTTAGCGCGGGTAATGATCTTGGTCTTGATCGGGAGCTTGTGCTGGGCAAGACGCAGGGCCTCGCGAGCGATCTCCTCGGACACGCCGGCGATCTCGAACATGACGCGGCCCGGCTTGACGACGGCCACCCACTCCTCGGGGTTACCCTTACCGGAGCCCATGCGGGTCTCCGCGGGCTTCTTGGTGATGGGCTTGTCAGGGAAGATCGTGATGTAGACCTTACCGCCACGCTTCATGTAGCGGGTCATGGCGATACGAGCGGCCTCGATCTGACGGTTGGTGATCCAGTGACGATCGAGGGCGACGATGCCGTACTCACCGAAATGGAGCTCGGTGTTGCCCTTGGCCTGGCCCTTCATGGAGCCACGCTGCACCTTGCGGTGAAGAATACGCTTAGGAGCGAGCATTACTGATTCCTCCTATCGTTGTTGCGACGACGCGGACGGGAGGTACCCTCGAGGGCCATGTTCGGAACAGGCTGACCCGGGAGCTTCTCGCCCTGGTAGATCCAGACCTTGACGCCGCAGGAGCCCATGGTGGTGCGGGCAGTAGCGGTGCCGTAGTCGATCTTGGCGCGGAGGGTGTGCAGCGGCACGCGACCCTCGCGGTACCACTCGCGACGGCCCATCTCGGCGCCGCCGAGACGACCGGAGCACTGGATACGGATACCCTTGGCGCCGGCCTTGCGGGCGGACTGGACGGCCTTGCGCATGGCGCGACGGAAGGCGACGCGGCCCTCGAGCTGCTCGGCGATGGACTGAGCCACCAGCACGGCGTCGAGCTCGGGACGCTTGACCTCAATCACGTCGACGGACAGGTTGCCCTTGGAGACGCCGGCGACACGCTCGAGCTCGGTGCGGAGACCATCGATCTCGGAGCCCTTCTTGCCGATGACGACGCCAGGACGGGCGGTGAGGATGATGACCTTCACCTTGTCGCCGGCGCGCTCGATCTCAACGCGGGAGACGGCGGCACGGGCGAGGCGCTTCTCGAGGAAGCGGCGGATCTCGATGTCGTTGCCGAGAGTCTTGGCGTAATCCTTCTCAGCGAACCAGCGGGAACGCCAGTTCTCGGTGATGCCGAGGCGGAAGCCAGTAGGATAGACTTTCTGACCCATGGCCTATGCCTCCTTTCGGGGAGCGACGACGACGGTGATGTGGCTCGTGCGCTTCAGGATGCGGGAAGCGGAGCCCTTGGCGCGAGGACGGATGCGCTTGAGCGTCGGGCCCTCGTCGACATAAGCGGCCTTGACGAAGAGGTCGTCGGCGCGCATCTGGTTGTTGTGCTCGGCGTTGGCGACGGCGGAGCGCAGGACCTTCTCCACGTCCACGGCGACGGAGCGCGTGCAGAAATGAAGGATATCGAAGGCCTGGGCGACGTTCTTGCCGCGGATCAGGTCGATCACGAGACGAGCCTTGCCGGGGGAAACGCGCACGTACTTGGCCGTGGCGCGGACCTCGCGGGTCTCGGTGGAAGTAGTAGCCATTTACCTAAACCCCCTATTTGGCCTTGTGGGCACGGAAGGTACGAGTGGGCGCGAACTCGCCCAGCTTGTGACCGACCATGGACTCGGTGACGTACACGGGAACATGCTTGCGGCCGTCGTGGACGGCGATGGTGTGGCCGACCATCTCGGGGAAGATGGTGGACGCGCGGGACCAGGTCTTCACGACGTCCTTCTTGCCAGCCTCGTTCATCGCGATGATACGCGAGAGGAGGCGCGCCTCTACGAACGGGCCCTTTTTGAGACTTCTGCTCATAAGTGCTTTCTCCTAACGGGTATCGATTACTTCTTGCGACGACGGATGATCAGGTCGTTGGACGTCTTCTTCTTGTTGCGGGTGCGGTAGCCCTTGGACGGGGTGCCCCACGGAGAGACGGACGGACGACCGGAGGTGTGCGAGCGACCCTCGCCACCGCCGTGCGGGTGATCGACCGGGTTCATGACGGTACCACGGACGGTCGGGCGGACGCCCATCTTGCGATGGCGGCCGGCCTTACCGATCACGATGTTGGCGTGCTCGGAGTTACCGACCTCGCCGATGGAGGCACGGCAGGTCACGAGAACGCGACGCATCTCGGAGGAAGGCATGCGGATGATCGCGTACTTGCCCTCCTTACCCATGAGCTGGCAGGCGGTACCAGCGGAGCGGGCGATCGCAGCACCCTTGCCAGGCTGGAACTCGATGGCGTGGATGAGGGTACCCACGGGAATCTCGGACAGCGGCATGGCGTTGCCCGGCTTGATGTCGGCGCCGGCACCGGAGATGACGGTGTCGCCCACCTTGAGGCCCTTGGGGGCCAGGATGTAGCGCTTCTCGCCGTCCACGTAGTGGAGCAGGGCGATGCGAGCGGAGCGGTTCGGGTCGTACTCGATGGTAGCGACCTTGGCCGGCACGCCGTCCTTGTTGCGCTTGAAATCGATGACGCGGTACTGGCGCTTCACGCGGCCACCCTGGTGGCGCATGGTGATGCGACCGGCGTTGTTGCGACCGGCCTTGACCGGCAGCGGCTCGAGAAGGGACTTCTCGGGCGTGGTGCAGGTGATCTCGGAGAAGTCCGCGATCGTCTGCCAGCGACGGCCGGCGCTGGTCGGCTTAAGGTGCTTTACAGCCATTCCTTATCCCTTTCATATCGGTCCGTTGGCCACTGCAAGCCGGGATCGTGGATGCAGTGACACCGGATTACCACGGCTCCGGGCGTTTCCTTTTAATACGCACGGAGCACTTGAGCTTGCCTCCCCCATTCGAAGAGGCAAGCGTCAAGAACTAGCAAAGGCGCGTGAATTACGCCTGGGTGCCGAAGACCTCGATGGTCTGACCCTCGGCCACGGTGACGATGGCCTTCTTCCAAGAACGGGTCTTGCCAGCGACGTAGCGAACGCGCTTGGTCTTGGGCTTGACGTTCAGGGTGTTAACGCGAACAACCTTCACGCCGAAGATCTCCTCGACGGCATCCTTGATCTGGAACTTGTTGGCGTCCTTGGCGACCTCGAACGTGTACTTGTTCTCCTCCATGGCGGAGTAGGAACGCTCGGACACGATCGGGCGGATGATGATCTCGTGAGCGGTCATTTAGGCGAGCACCTCCCCGAAGTGAGCGGCGACGTCGGCGGGCATCAGCAGAGCGCCGTTGTTGACGAGGTCATAGGTGTTGGCCTCGGCGGGCGTGATGATGAACGTCTTGGGGATGTTGCGGAAGGAGAGGTAAGCGTTGATGTCATCCTCGCGAACGATGATGGTCAGACGCTTGCCCTCGATGCCCAGGGCCTTGAGCATGGCAACGGCGGCCTTGGTGGAAGGCTTCTCGAAGCCGTAGTCGTCGACGAGCACGAGCTCGTTGTCGCGAAGCTTGGCGGACAGGGCGGAACGCATGGCGAGCTTGACCTCTTTGTTGTTCATGCGCTTCACGTAGGTGCGGGGCTTGGGCCCGAAGATCACACCGCCACCACGCCACTGGGCGGCGCGGATGGAGCCCTGACGGGCGCGGCCGGTGCCCTTCTGACGCCAAGGCTTCTTGCCGCCACCAGAGACCTCGGAACGGCCCTTGGTGGACTGGGTGCCCTGACGCCAGCAGGCCTGCTGGCACTTGACGATGTGGTGCATGACGTGGATGTTCGGCTCGATGCCGTACACGGCGTCGGCGAGCTCGGCCTCGGCGACCTGCTTGCCCTCGGCGTTCTTCACTTCAAACTTAGACATAGCGACGGTCCTCCTTTACGCCATGCGGATGGCGACCAGACCGTTCTTGCCACCGGGCACAGCGCCCTTGACAAGGATGAGGTTCTGCTCAGCATCAATGCGGACAACGGAGAGGTTCTTCACAGTCACGCGGGTGTTACCCATGTGACCGGCCATCTTGACGCCCTTGAGGACGCGGGCCGGGTAAGCGCACTGGCCGATGGAGCCGGGGTGACGCTGGATGTGGGAACCGTGGGACATGGGACCGCGGCGCTGGTTCCAGCGCTTGATGCGACCCTGGAAGCCCTTACCCTTGGAGGTGCCGATGACGTCGACCTTGGCGACGTTCTCGAAATCAGCGACGGTAACGACGTCGCCGACCTTGTGCTCCTCGCCGTTCTCGACGCGGACCTCACGAAGGTAACGGACAGGCTCGACGCCAGCCTTAGCGAAGTGACCAGCCATGGGCTTGTTCACGTGCTTGGACTTGATGTCGCCGAAGCCGATCTGGACGGCGTTGTAGCCGTCGGTCGCCTCAGTTTTAACCTGCGAGACGGTGCAGGGGCCAGCCTGGATGACCGTGACGGGGACGACGTTGTCGTCCTCGTCCCAAACCTGGGTCATGCCGATCTTGCGGCCGAGAATCATGTTGATCATTCGATCTCCAACTCTCGGTGGTCTTGGGACATTGCACGCGCCCCTTGCGCGTGCCCCTAGAGGACCACATACGGACTTGCGCGCCACTCCTTGCATTCGCTTTGGCCCCCTCCATGCGCGGCAACCCATTTGCGCAGGTAGATGACCTAGGCAGAATCCTCCTAGTAGACACAGCTTGATTAGTATACACGCCTGCGGGCGTCTCCATATTGTCTTCGCAATGTTTTTGCAGGTGAGGGCCGTCGCGCGGGCCCACCGATAGGCAGCGTCGGATTTTGCTCGGCCACGTGTAAAACGCACCCGACCCCAATTGCACAACACGTCGCGCGGGGCGCGTCACTCGCTGCGAAGGGCCTCCACGGGGTCGCGACGGGCGGCGCTGCGGCTGGGGATGAGACCCGCCACGACGGTGAGGGCCACGCTGATGAGGATGAGGCCGAGCGCCGACCCGATGGGCAGCCTCATCACATGCTCCACCTGATACGTCGCGAGGGCCCATGCGTTGACAGGGAACGACACCAGCACGACGACGGCGATAGCCAGGGCGCCCGCGATGAGCCCCTCGATGAAGGTCTCGGCGTTGAACACGTTGGCGATGTTGCGCTTGGACGCGCCCATGGCACGCAGGATGCCGATCTCCTTCTTGCGCTCGAGCACGCTGATGTACGTGATGACGCCGATCATGATGGAGCTCACCACGAGCGATATGCTCACGAACGCGATGAGGACGAGCGAGATCATGTTCACGATGCTCGTTACGCTGCCCATGAGCACGCCCATGTAGTCGGTGTAGACGATGGCCTTCTCGTCCTCCCCGGCGGCGCGCACCTCTTCGTTGTAGCGGTCGATGGCGCCCAGCACCTCCTCCTTGGCCTCGAAGTCCACGGGGTAGATGCTCACCGCCAAGGGATCCGCCGCGTCGGCGTAACCGAGCGCGGCGAGGTTGTTGGCGTAGGTCAGCCTCCCGGCGTTGGCGTAGCTCGCCATGAGCGACGAGAGGTCCTCGGCGTCCATGTTGAAGTGGATGGCGGAGGCGAAGGCCCCGGCGTCCACCGTGAACGCGCGCCGCATGTTCGTCGCGAGCCCGGGTCCGAGCTGCTCGGCCATGCGGCCCATCGTCTGCCCGAGCCCCGCCTGCAGCTGCGAAGCGACCGTGGCGCCGATGGCGTCGCTCGCCTGCGCCGCGAGGTCAGAGAACGCCCGGTTCATATAGGGGGCGAGGTCGTTTTTCACATAGGTCCCCATCGCATCCTGGAGGCGGTCCGCGACGGGTTGCCCGGCGTTCTTCGCGACGATGGCGAGCAGGCGCCGCGCCTCGGGTGTCTTCGAATACTCCGCGAGCGCCTTGGCGAGCTTCTCCGCGAAGGCGGGGTCGCCCGGCTTGAGCGACTCGCCGTTTTGCCCCAGCCAAGCGGTGAATCCGTCGGCATACCCCTTCGCGGCCCCAAGCGAGGCCTCGAGCTGGTCGGGGGTGAGCAGCTCGCCCGCCGCGAGATCGCCCCATATGCCCGAGAAATCAGGGACGGGCGCTCCCGCCACGACCGATTCGACGTCGAGCGCATCGAGGGCGCCGCTCAAATCGATGCCCACGGACCCCAAGTCGAAGCCGGAAAGATCGAAACCGGAAAGGTCCAGCCCCTCGACGAGCGCCTTCTCGTCGACCTTGAACGCCGACTTGAGCGCGGCGCCGTCCACCGTGAAGAGACTCGCGAGGTCGACGCCGCGCTTGGCCTCCTCCTGCAGGACGGCAAAGGGCTTGCCGGTGAACACGTCCACCTCGGGGTCGGCGAGCTGTCGGCGCACGATCTCGGAGTCGGCGGCGCGGCGCATAAGCTCGTCGGTGAGTCCGTGCGTGTAGGCGATGCCCTGAGAGAGGGCCGCCGACTTCGCCGTGGGGCTCGGTTGGACCACGCCCACGATCTTGAGGTCGAGGCCCCGGGCGACCTGCTGCTCCACGAACGCGGCGTCATCCGCCATGTCCGTCCAGCCGCCCGTCTCGGCGTTCGGGCGGTAGAAATCCGAGGGGGCCAGCACCTTGAAGCTCGTCTGGAGCGCGTCCTCGTACGTGAAGTCGACGTCCACCTCGGGAACCTCGATATCGCCTGTCCCGCCCATGGTGCCTTCGACCATGCGGTCGAGCTCGGCGGGGTCGAGCGCGCCCAGGCTGTAGAGGGTGAAATCGGATATCTTCCCACGAGCCGACAGCACGAGCACGCATTCATCGGGCTTGCTCGCCCAGCGGCCGGCGACCACGTCGTACTGCTCGTCCAGCAGCTCGGGATTGTCAATCATCTCGTTGAACGCGGTGGTGCCGCCCATCATCGTCCCCGCCATCGCGGCGGAGCTCGCACCGCCGGTCATCGCCGTCGACATGGCGTTGGGCGAGAGCTTGACCGGGCCGTCGGCGTCTTGGCGGTACACGAGCGGCGTGATGCCGTAGTCGTATTGGATCGCGGAGACCTCGCCCGCGAGCTCCTTCGCGTCTTCGTCCAAAAACGTCTTGAAGCTCGCCATGTCGTTCGACTTCACGCTCGCGAACATGTCGGAGAGCATCGTGAACACGGGGATGGGCTCGGAGGGGTCGACCTTCCGCTCGACCGCCCCGGACCCGCTGCCGACCGCATCGGAGGAGGCTCCGCCCGATGACCCATCGGATTCCGTATCGGAGGCGGAGGCGTCGGAGCCGGCGTCCCCCATCATCATGCCCGTGAGGTCGTAGCTCTGCCGCGCGATGGTGAGCGGGTAGCTCGACAGCGTGTCCTGCTCGACCTTTTCTATATAGCCGTTCACGCCGTTTGAGAGCGCCAGGATCGCCGCGATGCCCATGATGCCGATCGACCCCGCGAAGGCCGTCATGATGGTGCGGCCCTTCTTGGTCATGAGGTTGTTGAACGAGAGGGACAGGGCGGTGAGGAGGCTCATGGAGGAGCGGCGGGAGGGTCCCTCGTCGGGCTGCTCCCGCGTCGCGGCGCGCGCATCGGAGAGCTCCGCTTCCGTCACGGGCCGCGTGTCGCCCACGATACGCCCATCGCGTATGCGCACGATGCGCGTGGCGTAGTCCTCGGCGAGCTGGGGGTTGTGCGTGACCATGATGACCAGGCGCTCGCGCGCGACCTCGGCGAGCAGGTCCATGACCTGAATACCCGTCTCGGTATCGAGCGCGCCCGTCGGCTCGTCGGCGAGGACGATCTCGGGATCGTTCACGAGGGCGCGGGCTATCGCCACGCGCTGCATCTGCCCGCCCGAGAGCTGCGACGGCTTCTTGTTGATATGGGCGCCCAACCCCACGCGCTCGAGCGCCGCCCTTGCGCGGCACGTGCGCTCGGAACGGTCCACGCCGGCCAAGGTGAGCGCGAGCTCGACGTTTGCGAGCACGGTCTGATGCGGGATGAGGTTGTAGCTCTGGAAGATGAACCCCACGCGGTGGTTGCGATAGGTGTCCCACTCCGCATCGCCGTAATCGCGCGTGGAGACGCCGTTCACCACGATATCGCCGGAATCCGCGTGGTCGAATCCGCCCAGGATGTTGAGGAACGTGGTCTTTCCCGACCCCGAGGGCCCCAACACCGCGACGAACTCGCTCTCGCGGAACGTGACCGAGACGCCGTCCAACGCGCGCTGGACCAGGTCGCCCGTCGTGTAGGTCTTGGTGATATCGCGAATCTCGATCATGCGCGGCCCTCGCTCACGGCCGCCCGCTCGGCCAGACGCGCATTGGTCCACTGGCGCACGAGCTCATAGAGCACGGCAACGATGGGAATGAAGAACACGATGCCCACGATGCCGAAGAGCTTGCCGCCCACGAGCGCCGCGATGAGGGTCCACAGGGCCGAGAGACCCACGGAGGAGCCCACCACATGCGGGTAGATGAACTGGTTCTCGACGAACTGCACAGCCAGGTAGACGACCACGCACAGAACGGCGTGCTCGGGAGAGGCGAGCAGCGTGAGGAAGGCGCCGATGACGCAGGACGCGAAGGCGCCCACATACGGCACGAAGGCGAACAGCGCGGTGAGGAAGCCGATGAGGCCCGCATAGGGAAGGCGCACGATGCTGAATGCGATGAAGATGAGCGTTCCCAAGATGCACGCCTCGAGGCACTGGCCGGAGAGGAACTTGGAGTACGTCCCGGTGGCGAGCGCCGAGACGTGGCGGATGCGCTCGGCGATGCGCGGGCTCAGGTGGGCGTCCATGACGCGGTTGGCCTGGCGCCCGAGGACGCGCTTGCTGGCGAGCACGTACACGGCGATCACGAAGGCGAACACGCAGCTCGAGATCAGCGACACCGTGGAGCGCGCGGCCGCGAACACAGACGTGGCTATCGAACCCAAGCCGAAGCTCAGCAGGCCCTGTGCACCGGAGGCGGAGTCGGCCGACGAGCCGCTCGCCGGCTGGAACATCTCGGCGATCTTGTCCACGTCGATGCCGCTCTGGGCGAGGCCGCGCTCGATCTCGGGCAGGCGCTCGGCGAGCAGAGGGGCGATCGTCTTGGCGGAGGCGATGAGCTGCGGCACGAGGAGCGTCACCGCGAGGACGGCCACACCGGCGATCAAGACGAGAACGATGACGATGCTCGCCATGGTGATGGCGCCGCTCCCGGGACGGCGACCCTCGGGCAGGCGGGCCGCGGCGCTGGTGAGCATGCGCTCCATGCCGGAGACGGGAACGTTGAGAACGAATGCGAAGCCCAGGCCGAGCAGCACGGGAAACAGGATGTCCAGGACCGTGGAGACCGCGTGGAGCACGACGTCGAGATGCATGACGGCGGCATACAGGCAGACGCCGAACGCGATGAGCGCGGCGGCGCGGCGGGTTTGCTTATCGAACATAGGCGCCCTTCGAACGGTGTGCGTGATTCCGCCCCTTATACCCATTTAACCCCGCGCCCGATGTCAGCCCATCCAGAAATCGTAGATCGCCCGGGAGTACAGAGCGCTGCCGTATGCGGACGGGTGGGAGTAATCCCGCAGGAACAACGGGTCGTACTCGCGATCGGAGAAATCCGCCACGCGCACCCCGGCCCGCGCGCAGGCCGATCGGATCATGTCGTAATACGCCGCGCGCACCTCGCGTGAGTATATGGTCTGATCGTACGCAGCGCCCTTGACCGGCTGAATCACGACCAGGGGCTCGACCCCCGTCTGCCGGCACACCTCCAGCATCAACTCGAAATCCTCGAGCTCCTCAGTGCTCCAATAGGCGCCGTCGTCCACCCGCCACTTCCGCTGCGCCCCGGACAGCCAATCGTGGTACGAGGACTCGTACCACGAGTCGTAGAAGCCGAACTCGTTGCCAGCGGAGAGGCGCGCGGCCCGATCGCGCCCGTCGGCCATCAGTGCGTCCCAATCCGGAGCACCGGCCGCATCCGCGCCCGACGTGGGCGATGCGCAGTGAGCGCCGGCGCCCACCGGGGCATCGGACGCGCACCTCCGCAGGTCCGCGGCAAGGCGCACATCGTCCACGAGGGCCCGGGCGCCGCGATCCGCCCATTCGACCGCATACTCGAGCGGATCGCCGGGGCGAGGCTCCGCATCGCGCACGCCGTACGCCCGCACCCGGTCCGCCGCGCGGCGTTTCACGTCGTCGGATATATCGCCGTTCGACATGAACGCATCGTACGCGCCCTGCGAGAACACGCCTGGGAAGCTCGAATCGGGGTCCCGGTAGCACATGAACCACTGCATGCTCACGAAGACGACCGCGTGCTTGTCGTCGTCCGGCATGGCGGGAGAGAACGCGCCGATCTCGAGCGCCTGCCAGAGGTCGTTCACGCCCGCGCGCCCGGCGATGACCGAGGTTACCCCGTAGTGCCCGTCCCCGAAGAGCCGCGCCGGGTGCGCCGGGCCCGCGGGCCGGGACTTGAGCTCGGAGGACCCGAAGATCAGTTTCGGGTCGGCTCCCGCACGGAGCAGGGCGCCGTACTCCCCCGCCATGAAATCCCAGCTCGCCACCTCGTCATACGTCGGGTACGTTGCGCGCAGCTCGTCGGCGGGAAGGTCCCCGACGCCGCCCCGGGTGAAGGCGAGCACCAGTCCCGCCGCGCCGAGCATCAGCGCGACGGCCATCGCGACCATGCGTCTCATCTATCATCGCCTGCCTTTCCCCGGGGCTCGCGCCCCTCGCTCAGAACTCCGCGTACACCGGCGCCGCCGGGGCGCCGTACGGCGACAAGATGAAGAACCACGCCAGCACCCCCATGCACGCCAGAGCGAGAACCAGCCACGCCACTGCGGCGAGCGGGCCATCGGAGAAGAACCACGCGCGCACGCGCTCGCCCGCCGTGCGCGCGCACGCGCCCCAGGCCCTCAAGCGGCCCCTCGCCGCGCTCACAGACGCGCCGCGATCTGCTCGATGATCTTGTTGACCGTGTTCATCTCCTTGCGCTCGACGGCCGTGGGCGCGATCTCGACGCCGAAGTTCTCCTCGATGCCCACGAGCACCTCGATCGCGGCGAGGGAGTCGAGGAGGCCGGCGTCGAACAGGTCGATGTCGCGCTCCTCGCGCACCGCCTCGTCCGCGCAGATGTCCTCGAGCATGTCGAGCACCTTGCCCTCAAGTTCGTTGCGATCCATGTCATGTCCTTTCCGGCGCGCGGGGCGCCTTGGCCTAGATACATAAAAGTGCGAATCCCATAAAAGTGCGAATCCCGCCGTCACGCCAAGCGAACCCGCTCACCGCCGTCACGGCATGCCGAGGGCGGCGCGCAGGAGCCCTCCCACCTGCCCCGAGAACAACGCGAAGCCGAATATCACCAACTGCAGCGTGACCAGCCATGAGAGCGCTCGATACCAGCCCCTCTTGCGGTTGCGCTTGTGGAACGCCGAGCGCTTCTGGTAGACCTCCGTGGCCGCAAGCAGCAGCCCGTGATATGCGCCGTACGCGAGGTAATCCGGCGTGAGCCCATGCCATGCGCCCATGAGCAGCATATCCACCAGGTACCCAGCGCATGCGGTCTGGACCCGGTTCGCGAACAGCTTGCGCTTGGTCGCCATGCGCACGAAGCGCATGAACACGAAGTCGCGCAGCCACGTGGAGAGCGTGATGTGCCAGCGGTTCCAGAAGTCCTTGATGTCCACGGCAAGATACGGCGACCGGAAATTCGCGGGCGTGGCGATTCCCAGGCAATAGCTCGCGCCCATCGCCATGAGCGAGTACCCCGCGAAGTCGAAGAACAGGTACGCCGCGTAGCCGTACGCCCGCGCGACCTCGCGCACGGCGCCGGCGGGCGCCAGCGCATCGACCGTGGGCACGCCCGCCTGGGCCGACGCGGGGTCGTAGAACCCGCGGGCGACCGTGGCCAGGACGAGCTGCATGACGGCGCCCACCAGCAGGAGCATCACGCCGCGCGTGAGCATGTCCATGTAGGCCGCGCGCCCCGGGCGCGCGTCCGCGTCCTCGCAGAAGCGCCGCGACCGGTCGATGGGCCCGGAGGTGAACGTCGCGAAGAAGGTGAGGAAGTACAGGTAGTCAAGCGGGCGCAGGCGGTCGATGAGGCCGTCTCGCATCTCTATCAGCACCTGCACCGCCTTGAAGGTGATGTAGGAGATGCCCACGAAGCCCAGCAGGTTCTGGTCGAACACCGCCCCCGCCTTGTAGACCACAAGCGGCGCGATGGTGGCGACGAGCGCCGCGCGGTACACGGCGAGGCTCTTGGACCCTCCCTCGCGTACCCAACTGCGATGCACCGCCCAGGCGCCCGCCGAGGCGACCGCCAAGAAGAGGATAAACGCGGCCAAGCCGCGCGGGTCGCCGGCGAACAGCAGCGCGACCATCGCCCACGACGCGGCCATGCCGTAGGGCTTGATGCGCCTGCCCGCCAAGCCGAGGCACGCGGCGGGGATCAGAAGCGCAGCGAGCGCGATGAAGAAGGACGCGGACGTGTAGAACCCCATGCGCCGGACCTACCGCTCGCCCGAGCCGAGCGCGCGACGATCGACCTTGCCGTTCCCCGTCATGGGGAGGGACTCGCGAAATGCGACCTTCTTGGGCACCATATAGTGCGGCAGGGTCCTCTTGAGCTGCTCCTTGAGGGCCAGCCCCTCGCGGAACGGGGTCTGGGAGAGCGGGGCGGACGGCACCACGTGCGCCACCAGGTGGGAGACCCTCCCATCGCGGCACTCGGCGACCACCGCCGCGGCGGCGACGCCCGGCAGGCGGCGCAGGTGCTCTTCGACCTCGCCCAGCTCGATGCGGAACCCGTTGAGTTTGACCTGCAAGTCGAGCCTTCCGCGGAAGTGCAGCATGCCGTCACCATCGAGGAAGCCCTCGTCACCCGTCCGATATGCGCGGACGGCGACGCCGTCGAGCTCGGCGTTCCCGAACGCGCGGGCCGTGAGGTCGGGGCGGCGGTAGTACCCACGCGCCACTGTGTCGCCCTCGATGACGACCTCCCCGTACTCGCCCGTCGAGACGTCGGCGCCATCGGCGTCGACCACGCGGACGCGCGTGCCGGGACGGGGGACGCCCACGGGAAGGGGCTCATGCGCCTGGGCCATCTCGCGCGTCACCTCGACCGATGTCACCGCGACCGTCGACTCCGTGGGGCCGTACGTGTTAAGCACTCGCGCGGCGGGAAAGCGGCCCATGAGGCGGTCCGCCACGGTGTTGGGCAGGGTCTCCCCGCAGAAGATGAAGAGGCGCAGGCCGGGCGCGAGGTCGCGGTCGAACTCCGCGCTCGCCAGGCACAGGCCGGCGAACGACGGCGTGGAGACCCAGATGGTGACGCCCGACGCCCGCAGGGCCTCCATCTGGAGCGCCATGCTCTGCTGCGACTCGTACGCCAGGGAGTACAAGATCCCGCCCGTCGAGAGCGCCCCGACGAGCTCGAACACGGAGAGGTCGAAGGAGAACGGCGCCTGGTCGAGCCACACCTCGCCCTGAAGGGAGGCGCCCTCGCGGGAACGGGCGAGGGAGGCGTCCCACACGCAGAAGTTGTCAAGGCAGTCCGCGGTGACCTCCACGCCCTTGGGCGCCCCCGTCGAGCCGGAGGTGAACAGGATGTACGCGATGTCCTCCCCCGAGATCCACCGGTCGCGGTCGGCCTCGCCGCCCTTGCCCACGATGTCGCAGAGCTGCCGGCGGGAGAGCACCGACACCGGGGGCATGTCCTCCGTCTGGGGGAACTCCTCGACGGCCAAGACGAGCGGCTCCTCCCACCCCTCGGCGACCTGCCCGGCTATGCCGGCGACGCGCTCGGCGGGCACGGAGTAGCAGTCGATGGGCACGTACGGGCACCCGGCCTTCATGCATGCCAGGAAGCAGACGACCATGAACGGGTCCTTGTTGCCGTACACCAGCACCGGCTCGCCCGGCTCGGCGCGCTCGGAAACCGCCCGCGCGAGGACCTCAGACGAGGCCCACACCTCCCCATACGTGAGGCGCGCGCCCGTTGAGACGCGCAGAGCCTCCGCTCGCGGCCGCTTGCGCGCCACGTCCTCGACCAGATCAAGAAATATCATGCCAACTTCACCCTGCCTCACACGCGCCGCACATCCGGCGCACCGGCGTTAGAGCCTAACCCCCCCCCGAAGCACCTTTGGCAAGGGGCGAGGGGCCCGGCCCTCGAAAAGATCGCGATCATTGTGCCCCCGGGAGCATTAAGGGAGGCTTACCGTCCGGTGACATTGCTGTAAGAGTGGTTATGAACCGCTGAAGACATGGGCAGTCCCGGCGGATGTGTGCGCGAACGCGGCACGAGGCGGTCGACGGGCCGGCGCGGCACGGGCCCCGCGGGGCGCCCGCGCGGGTCCACCCGAAAGAAAGCCGGGGCGCGTGCGGGACCCGGCTCCAAATTACACAAGTGGGCGGCAGATAAGGCGGGGTGGTGACGTATTATTGAAGGGTTAGTATACCGTCCGGTTCAAGGCGACGCCGAACGTGCCCATGCACCGCATGCGCCGACCGCCGCCGGCGGACCGACCCGTCCAGACAGAAGGGCAGGACTCAATGGTCTCTCGCGTGTACGTAGAGAAGAAACCCGGGTTTGACGTCGAGGCGCAGCAGCTGCTCGCCGAGCTTCGCGACACCCTGGGCATCGAGGCGCTCACGGCCTTGCGCGTCATCAACCGCTATGACGTCGAGGGCATCGACGAGGAGCTGTTCGCTCGCTGCGTCCCCACCGTGTTCTCCGAGCCGCAGGTCGACTTCGCCTACGATGAGCTCCCCGTGACCGACGGGGCGGCCGTCTTCGCCGTCGAGGCTCTCCCCGGCCAGTTCGACCAGCGCGCCGCCTCCGCCGCCGAGTGCGTCCAGCTGATCTCCCAGGGCGAACGTCCCGCCGTGCGCTCCGCCAAGGTCTACCTGCTCTCCGGCGAGCTCTCGTCTGAGGACCTGGAGGCCATCAAGGGCTATGTGGTGAACCCCGTCGAGTCGCGCATCGCCGCGCTCGAGCTGCCTGAGGCCCTCACCCAGGAGATTCCCGACCCCGAGCCGGTCGAGGTCATCGATGGCTTCCGCGAGATGGATGAGGCGGCGCTGGCCGCCTTCATCGCCGAGCGCGGCCTGGCCATGGACGAGGCCGACATCGCGTTCTGCCAGCAGTACTTCAAGGACGAGGACCGCGACCCCACCATCACCGAGATCCGCGTGATCGACACCTACTGGTCCGACCACTGCCGCCACACCACCTTCGGCACCAACCTCCAGAACATCGAGATCGACGACGCCGCCGTCGAGGCCGCCTTCAACCGCTACATGGAGATGCGCCACGAGCTCGGCCGCGACGAGAAGCCCGTCTGCCTCATGGACATGGGCACCATCGGCGCCAAGTGGCTCAAGAAGCAGGGCACCCTCACCAACCTGGACGAGTCCGAGGAGATCAACGCCTGCACCGTCAAGGTGACCGTGGACGTCGACGGCGAGGACCAGGACTGGCTGTTCCTCTTCAAGAACGAGACCCACAACCACCCCACCGAGATCGAGCCCTTCGGCGGCGCGGCGACCTGCGTGGGCGGCGCCATCCGCGACCCGCTCTCCGGCCGCTCCTACGTCTACCAGGCCATGCGCGTCACCGGCGCTGCCGACCCCACCGTGCCCGTCTCCGAGACGATCGCCGGCAAGCTGCCCCAGCGCAAGATCGTGACCACCGCCGCAGCCGGCTACTCCTCCTACGGCAACCAGATCGGCCTTGCCACCGGCCAGGTCTCCGAGCTCTACCACCCCGGCTACATGGCCAAGCGCATGGAGGTCGGCGCCGTGGTGGGCGCCACGCCCGCGAGCCACGTCCGCCGCGAGGCACCTCAGCCCGGCGACAAGATCATCCTGCTCGGCGGCCGCACCGGCCGTGACGGCATCGGCGGCGCCACCGGCTCCTCCAAGGCCCATAACGTCGAGTCCATCGAGAAGGACGGCGCCGAGGTCCAGAAGGGCAACGCCCCCATGGAGCGCAAGCTGCAGCGCCTGTTCCGCCGCGGCGACGCCTGCCGCCTCATCAAGCGCTGCAACGACTTCGGCGCGGGCGGCGTCTCCGTCGCCGTGGGCGAGCTGGCCGACGGCCTCTACATCGACCTCGACATGGTCACCAAGAAGTACGACGGCCTGGACGGCACCGAGCTCGCCATCTCGGAGTCCCAGGAGCGCATGGCCGTCGCCGTGGCCGAGGAGGACGTCGAGGAGTTCATGGGCTATGCCGCCGAGGAGAACCTCGAGGCGACCGTGATCGCCGAGGTCACGCATGAGGCCCGCGTTCGCATGGCCTGGCAGGGTGACGCCATCGTCGACCTCTCCCGCGACTTCCTCAACTCCAACGGCGCGCCCAAGTACCAGGACGTCCACGTCGTGGCGCAGGGCATCGCCCCCATCGACCCCGAGAGTGAGCTGGCCGAGGCCGCCCTCGAGGAGTTCGGCACGCTCGAGGGCATCTACGAGAGCACCGTGCCCATGGTGCCCGGCGCGGAGACCTGCGAGTCCTTCCGCGACGCCATGACCGAGCTCGTGAGCGACCTCAACGTCTGCTCCAACAAGGGCCTGTCCGAGCGCTTCGACTCCACCATCGGCGCGGCGACCGTCCTCATGCCCTTCGGCGGCACCCGGCAGCTCACCCCCAGCCAGGCCATGGTCGCCAAGTTCCCGGTCGACGGCGAGACCACCACGGTCTCCGGTATGGCCTGGGGCTTCAACCCCTACATCATGGACGCCGACCAGTACCGCGGCGCCTATCTCTCCGTGGTCGAGAGCATCTCGCGCCTCGTGGCCACCGGCTTCGACCACGAGAAGGTTTACCTCTCCTTCCAGGAGTACTTCGAGCGCCTGCGCGACGTGCCCGAGCGCTGGGGCAAGCCCATGGCCGCCGTGCTGGGCGCCCTCATGGCCCAGGTCGAGCTCGGCGCCGGCGCCATCGGCGGCAAGGACTCCATGTCCGGCTCCTTCGAGGACCTGGACGTCCCGCCCACGCTCGTCTCCTTCGCCGTGGCCGTCGACAAGCTCGCCAATGTCGTCTCGCCCGAGTTCAAGGGCGCCGGTCATCGCGTCGCCCTGATCCAGCCCTCCTATCAGGTCGATGACCTGCTGCCCGAGTCCACCTCGCTGCTCGCCGCCTTCGGCGCCGTCGAGGGCCTCGTGCGCGAGGGCAAGGCGCTCTCCGTCTCCACCGCCGGTTTCGGCGGCCTGGCCGAGGTCCTGTTCAAGGCCTGCCTGGGCAACCGCGTCGGCTTCGAGGTTTCCGAGGCCTACTACGAGGCCGACGCGCGCGACCTCTTCGACCACTCCTACGGCTGCTTCATCGTCGAGCTCGACGAGGGCGCCGCGCTGCCCGAGGTCGACGGCGCGTGCGTGGTCGAGCTCGGCGTGACCTGCGAGCCCTATGAGCTCACCGCCTACGGCGAGACCCTCGATTTGGACGAGCTGCAAGAGGCCTGGGCGAGCGCGCTCGAGGGCGTGTTCCCCTACCGCAGCGCCGCCGACGACGTCGACGCGCCCGAGGAGCTGATCCCCGAGGAGCGCTACCGCTGCGAGGAGGAGGGCCGCATCCGCGCGACCTACGGCGGCCTCAAGATCGCCAAGCCCCGCGTGATCATCCCGGTCTTCCCCGGCAACAACTGCGAGTTCGACTCCGCCCGTGCCTTCCGCGCCGCCGGTGCCGAGGCCGACGTCTTCGTGATCAACAACCTCACGCCCGAGAACGTCGCCGAGTCCACCCGCGAGCTCGCACGGCGCATCCGCGAGTCCCAGATCGTCATGATCCCCGGCGGCTTCTCCGGTGGCGACGAGCCCGACGGCTCCGCCAAGTTCATCACCGCGTTCTTCCGCGCCCCCGAGGTCACCGAGGCCGTTCGCGACCTCCTGCAGGCCCGTGACGGCCTGATGCTCGGTATCTGCAACGGCTTCCAGGCGCTCGTCAAGCTCGGCCTCGTGCCCTACGGCGACATCGTGGACGCCACGCCCGAGGCCCCGACGCTGACCTTCAACCAGATCGGCCGCCACCAGAGCCGCCTGGTTCGCACCCGCATCTGCAGCGACCTTTCGCCCTGGCTATCCCAGTGCGACGCCGACGAGCTCTACACCGTGGCCATCTCCCACGGCGAGGGTCGCTTCGTCGCTAACGACGAGGTGCTGGAGCAGCTCCGCGCCGGCGGTCAGATCGCCACGCAGTACGTCGACGTGGCAGGCATGCCCTCCATGGACCTCGACGTGAACCCCAACGGCTCCGTCGCCTGCATCGAGGGCATCACCTCCCCCGACGGCCGCGTGTTCGGCAAGATGGGCCATGTGGAGCGTCGTGGTGACGGCCTGTACAAGAACGTCCCCGGAGAGAAGTTCATGCCCCTGTTCGAGAGCGGCGTGGCCTACTTCGACTAAGCGCCGCCGTCAAGCTCGCGGACACCATACCCCCGACAAGGAGCCGTCGACCATCGCGGTCGGCGGCTCCTTTGCCTGAGGGCGCCTTCCCTATCCTCACAGCTCCCATTACGAGCGATCTCTTAGAATCGGCTATCTTTTTATTGGTGCGCGACCCTCATCGTCGGTTTCAGATTGCTCCATATCGCCGCCCACGAATGCCCTCAGGCAGCCTTCCGGGCATCAATAACGACCAGCTCCCGAACATGAAAGGCAGATCCATGGAGCTTCTTTCCGACCGCCTTGTTCTGCGCCCCTGGGCGGACGCCGACGCCCCGGCGCTCTTTGAGCTCGCTCGAGACCCGCGCGTGGGCATCGCCGCCGGTTGGCCCCCGCACGAAAGCGAGGAGCAGAGCCTCGACATTCTTCGCAACGTTCTTCGGGGTCCCGAGCAATACGCCATAACGCTGCGGGAGGGCGGCCAACTTATTGGCGCGATTGGACTTTTGACGCGCGATTCCTGCGACTATCTTGAGGCGAATGACGAATACTCCGTCGGCTACTGGATCGGTGTCCCCTACTGGGGCCAAGGTTTCGCCGCAGAGGCGCTCCAACGGCTCATCGACCACGCTCGGAATGCCCTTGGAGCGCGCGCCATATATGCCGACCACTTCCTCGAGAACGTCCAATCACATCGCGTGATGGAGAAGTGCGGGCTTATGCCCGTGCGCACGCAAGCTACCGACGCCCTTTACCCGGCAGGCAGACGGGATATATTGATCATGCGGCGCGTTCTTGCGCCGCGCGTCGAAAGGAGCCCCATGCACCACCCCATGAAGCAACTGCCCGAGCGCGCCATCGGAGAGGATGAGGCCCGCGAGATCCTTCGCCAGGGCGAATACTGCGTGGTCGCCACGGTCGATGAGGACGGCCACCCTTACGCCACGCCGCTCTCCTATGTCTTGGATGGCGACGAGCTGCTCATCCACACGGGCGTCGCGGGCGGCCAGAAGACCGAGGACTGGGAGCGCGACCCGCGCGTTTGCGTCACGGTCGCCATGGATATGCAGCCCGTCTATGTTGAGGAGAACGGCGAGCCCGGGTTCTTCACCACGCGCTACGCCAGCGTCATCGCGACGGGTACCGTTCGGCGCATCGAGGATACCGCGCAGGCGCGGCGAGCGCTCGCCCAGCTCTGCCTCAAGTATTGCCCGGAGCATCGGGGGAAGATCGGCGCCGCCATCGAGTGGGAACTGCCCGCGACAGCGGTTTGGGCCATCGACCTTGAGCACATCTCCGGCAAGGCGGGACGACGCATCCCGAACGGCAAGGGCGCCATCGGGGCCTGATGCGCGATCGCGCCCATGCGCCCTCGCAATTTGCCATTCCCCGTTACTCCATACCATATCGATGGGTATAAATATATGCGACAACGACCCGCTATCCTTAAGGAGGCATCATGTCCGATAGCCGCGACCTCGTCTTGTACTACCGTCCCACCTGCCCGTTCTGCGTTCGCGTGACCAACTTCATCGACAGGAACGGCATCCAGGTCAAGCTGCGCAACATCTCAAAGGACCCGCAGGCCGCCGCGACCCTTATCGAGGTCGGCGGCAAACAGCAGGTCCCGTGCCTCTTCATTGACGGCAAGCCGCTCTACGAGTCCAGCGACATAATCGACTGGCTCCAGGAGAACGCCTGAGGCAGCCCACATCGCCCAAATAGCCGCATCCGGCTAAGTTACCACCGACTGAGCCAGAACAAGCGGCACAACGCATCAGGGCGACCCTGCAGGCCTGTATGCACGCGCCCCCGTCACCATACGGAGACAGGGGCGCACACTTATAAGGAGAGGCGACCGAACGCTATTGCTCCGCGCTGACGTAATCCTCATCGACGGTGATCTTGGGCACGGCGTCGGGGTATTGCGCGACGACCATCTCGCCGAGCCTTGCTTTGAATTCACCGGGCGATAGTTCGCATTCAGCCGGATGCAGGCAGTCGAAGATCACGTTTGTGTGCGTTGGCCCCGGAACACATCGAAGGTCATGAATGCTCGCCTCGCCATCAAGGCTTTTTGCCATGGCGTCGATCTTATTGCGCATGTCGACGACGTGCGGGTCATTCGTGATGATCGGATCGTAGTGCAACGTGACGATGAGCCCGTCATCATCCTTGAAGGCCTGCTCGATGTTATCGAGGGTGTCATGACTCTCGAGCGGGTCGGTCTCGGCGGCCATCTCTACGTGCGCGCTTGCGAACTGGCGGCCGGGGCCGTAATCATGCACCATAAGATCATGCGTGCCCAGAACACCGGGATAGCCCATGATCTTTGACCGGATGTGCGAAACGAGCTCAGGATCAGGCGCCTGGCCAAGCAGCGGGCTCACGGTATCGCGGATGAGCTCGACGCCGCTCCAGCCGATATACAGGCCAACCGTAAGGCCCGCCCAGGCATCCAGGTTCACGCCCGTCACTCGAGCGACGATGGCGCACGCGAGAACGGCACCCGTGGCGAGAACGTCGTTCTTCGAATCCTGCGCCGTGGCAAGAAGCGTCTCGGAGTTGATGCGTTCACCGAGCACGCGGTTGAGATGAGCCATCCACTGCTTGATCCCCATAGAGCCAAGGAGCACGCCGACCAGCGCGAGGGAAAACTCGACGTCGGTAGGGTGGATGATTTTATCCACCGAAGATTTGACAAGCTCGACACCGATTAAGAGGACGAGGACCGCGACGACGAGTCCGGAAAGATACTCGAAGCGACCGTGGCCGTACGGATGCTCGGGGTCCGCCGGGCGGCTTGCCAGCTTGAACCCGAGGACGCTGACGATGTTGGAGCTCGCGTCGCTCAGGTTGTTGAGGGCGTCGGCGACGATGGAGACGGAGCCCGACAAAACGCCAACCAGGCCCTTCCCCAAACAGAGCAACACGTTGAGCGTGATGCACACAACGCCGACGAGCGATCCGACCTTGGTGCGGTCCCCATTGGCCCGCTTCATAATCCAGTCAACCATATGCCCCTCTTCCCTATCGAACCAAGCTCACAAGGTCTCACAGACCTCGCAGAACCTGCGAAATGAATGAAATGGCCGCCACCCTTACGAGCGACGGCCATGTAAAGAGCGCTAGGCGCGCATCAAGCGAAAAGGCGAACCTTAGAGCTTGATCTCGATGTCAACGCCGGCAGGCAGGTCGAGACGCATGAGGGAATCGACGGTACCGGGGGTCGGGTCGAGGATGTCGATGAGGCGCTTGTGGGTACGCATCTCGAACTGCTCACGGGAGTCCTTGTTCACGTGAGGAGAACGGATGACGGTGTACAGGTTGCGCTCAGTCGGCAGCGGGATGGGGCCGGACACGCGGGCACCGGTCTTCTGAGCGGTCTCGACGATGAGCTTGGCGGACTGATCCACGACCTCGTGATCATAGCCCTTCAGGC
>CABRHS010000018.1 GCA_902470815.1 uncultured Collinsella sp. | reverse complement strand
GGGCCGCCGCGTAGCGGCTAGTATTTATCGCGTCCAAGTTTCGGGGCGCAGTTCATGGCCTTCTTGAGCGTCGTCTTCTTGAGGACGTCGATGAACTTGTCGACGCCGAAGACCGAGACCTTGATCTCGGGGACCGCGAGGCCGGCGACCGACTTCTGCACGGGGTCGTTGGCGACCTTGTCGGAAACGATGATCGCGGACTCGATGCCGTAGTCGGGAATCCAGGTGGTGGCGACCTGGCCGTGGATCAGGCGGTCATCGATGTCGACGAGCTTAAGTGCCATGAGGTTCTCCTTATCGTTCGCACTTGCCTTCTTTGCCGCTTGGCTGCCCCATCCCCTCACGCGGGCGTCGAGAGACGCGAGCACCGCGCGGGCGGTGTGTTATGCGCGCGCCCTATGGGGGCATGGGCGCGCGCCCGGGATCGACGCGGTGTCCTTAGAGGTCGAGGTCGTCCTCATCGTCCGTCGCGACGACGGGCGCCGCGATCTCCTGCTGGGCCCCGGCGTGCGCCGCGACGAGCTGGGAGCGCACGGCCTCCGCGGAGTCAAGGCCGTCGCGGGTGAGCAGGAGCTCGACGACCACGGGCATGGAGAGGCCGGTGTAGGCGACCATGTCCATGCCGTTGAGGAGGCAACGGGTGGTGACGTTGAACGGCGTGCCGCCGTAGATGTCGCAGAGGGTGACGATCAGGTCGCACTCGGCATTGAGCTCCTCGTACGCCGCGCGCATCTCCGCCTCGAACGTCTCAAGGCTCTTCTCGGCGGTCAGGCCGAGGGCGACGACGTCGGGCTGCTTGCCCGCGATCATCTCGACGGCGCCGAGGGCTGCTCGCGCGAACTCTCCATGGCTTGCGAGGATTACTCCGATGCGCATGTGCGGTACCTTCCCTTGCTCATGTTTGTTTGAATCGTTCTTTGTTGTTTGTTTTTGTGCCTTTATGATTCTCGATGTTTGCCGTATTGTCAAGGTTCGAATTTGCAGAAATACGATTTTTCGCCCTTTATACCAGCTTGTTTGTTACTTCCTATCCGTAAACGGTAGCTTTTTGCCAGTGAAAGGTATGTTCATATTGCGGCATACTTGCCAGAACGTTTGTTGTTCGTTTTAATTAAAACGAACATTATTAATAACATCCTAGGAGGCACTGTGAAGTCCGAGCGGCATCAAGCCATCCTCAATCTCCTTGAGCGGCGCCATACGGTCTCCGTCAACGACATCGCCCATGAACTTGACGTCTCGACCATGACCGTCCGTCGCGACCTCGCCGACCTCTCCGCGGAGGGGCTCGTCACCCGCATCCACGGAGGGGCCCAGCTTCCCCACAGCGCCCACGGGACCACCCTGTCGCGCATCCACAGCCATGATGAGAAGCGCCATCAGAACGTGCAGCAGAAGCGCGCCGCGGCTATGCTCGCCGCGCAGCACGTTCATGCGGGCGACTCGATCTTCATGGGCGGAGGCTCGACCCTCGAGATGATGTGCGAGTACCTGCCCAAGCGAGGCATCCGCGTGCTGACCAACAGCGCCCCCGTCTTCAGCCTGCTCGCCGACAACACCGAGGTCGACCTCTACCTGATCGGCGGCACGTACCGGCCCAAGACCCGCGTCTTCATCCTGCCGAGCAGCAACAGCGGGTTTTTCGGGCTCACCGCCTCCAAGGCGTTCGTCTCCGCGACCGGCATCTTCGGCAACGAGGTGTTCGGCTCCCATATCGACGCCGCCACGGTCCTCGCCGACGCCCTGAATCAGGCCGATGAGCGATATGTCGTCACCGATGACCAGAAAGTGGGCAGGCGCGATTACTACGCGTTCACCACCCTCGACCGCATAGACGCCGTGTTCACCAACCCCGACGCCGCCCCGGAGCACCTCGAGGCGCTTCGATCCTGGACCAACGTCATCACCGGCTAGCGCGCGGGCGCATCGCCCCCCCGCCGGCCATCGCCATTTGAAAGAAGTCGCCATGCTCAAAACCGAACGCCTGGAAAAACTGCTCGAACTGTGCCATCAGCAGGGGTCGCTCTCCGTGAGGCAGGCCGCCCGCTCCTTCTGCATCTCCGAGATGACCGCGCGCCGCGACTTCGACGAGCTCGCTGCAGCCGGTCGCGTGATCCGCGAACATGGCGGGATCCGCCTGCCCAGCCCCCTGCAAGCGCCCCCGAGCGAGCTCCCGTATTTCGAGAAGCTCTCGATACGCCCGCGCGAGAAGCAGGACATCGCCCGCGCCGCGTGCTCGCTCATCAGGGAGAACGACACGGTCTTCCTGGGCCCGGGGTCGACCTGCGCATCGATCGCGCGCCTGCTGCCCGCGATCCCCCTGCGCGTGGTGACCAACAGCCTCATCGCCTTCAACATCCTCCAGCGCAACCCCGCCATCGAGATCTGCATTCTGGGCGGGCAATACCGCAGCCGCTCCGGATCCCTCGTGGGCGCCGTCACGGAGGAGATGCTCGCCCCCATCGGGATCGACAAGTGCTTCATCGGCGCGAACGGCGTGAGCAACGGCACCGCGTTCACATCCAATTTGAACGAGGGCAGGCTCCAGTCCCTCGCATGCGACCGCAGCGGCGAGCGTTACCTCGTGTGCGATGCGGCCAAGATCGGGCTGCAGGACTTCTACAACTTCTGCAACCTTGAGCGCATCGACGCGCTCATCACCGACGCGAGCATAACGCCAGAGCAGCGCGCCCTCGTGGAGGGCTCCACCCGGCTCGCCGTCGCGTCGCATGACGAGGCATAGGCGGGCAGCCCACCCGGTTCGTCCCTGAAAGCGGAAAGACCCCAGGCGCCACCCGCACGCAACAATGCGCCCGCATCCAAAACGCCCGACCGACCACGCAAGATGGCCGATCGGGCGTATCTGCACGCGCCTTGCGGGCGCGCTATCGATGTGGGGTCGACGCGAAACCTACGCCTTGTAGACGCTCTCGCCGCCCAGGTAGGTCTCGACGAGAGTCAGGTCGGGGTTGAGCACCACGAAGTCGGCATGACGGCCGGGGCGGATGGAGCCGCACTGGTCGGCGATGTCATTGGCCTCGGCGGGCGCCTGCGTGGCCATGTAGATGGCCTCGGCCTTGCTGGCGACGCCCCAATCGAAGACGTTCTTGACGCCGTCCTTCATGTTGAGGATGGAGCCCGCCAGCGAACCGCCGTCCTTGAGGCGCGCGGTGCCGCCGGCAACGACGACGGGCAGCTCGCCCAGGAAGTAGTCGCCATCGGGCATACCGCCGGCGCACATGCAGTCGGTGATGAGCGCGACGTGCTCGTGGCCCTTGGCGTGCATCACGATGCCCGCGGAGATGGGGTTGACGTGATGGCCATCGCAGATGAGCTCGGAGTAGGATTTATCCTGGCTGGAGAGGGCCGCGCCAACCATGCCGGGCTCGCGATGGTGCAGGCCGCTCATGCCGTTGTAGGTGTGGACGAAGACCTTGGCGCCCGCGTCGAGGCAGGCCTGCGCCTGATCGCAGGTGGCCGCGGAATGACCGAGGGCGACCACGACGCCGGACTTGACGGCCTCGGCGGTGAACTCGACGGCACCATCGTACTCGGGGGCGACGGCGATCTTCTTGACGAGGCCGTGCGCGGCGGTCTGCCAGGCGTTCAGCTTCTCCATGGTGGGGGCGGAGAGGTAAGCCGGGTTCTGGGCGCCCTTGTACTTCTCGGTGAAGAAGGGGCCCTCGAGGAAGATACCCTGGATGCGGGCGTGCGGCGTATCGTCTCCAGCCTCGACGTACTCGGCAACGGAGGCGCAGGCGGCCTCGAGCTGCTCGGTGCTGGCGGTGAGCGTGGTGGGCAGGTAGCTGGTCACGCCATTGCGAAGGATTCCGCGGGACACCGCGGCGACGCTCTCCGCCTTGCAGTCCATGATGTCATGGTTGTCAAAGCCGTGGATGTGCGTGTCGACATAGCCGGGAGCGATCTCGCGACCGGAATAATCGAGGATCTCGCACTCGGGCTGCTCGGTCACATGCTCGCCGAACAGACCGTCCTCGACCATGAGATAGCCGCCGCGGGCGACACGGGTGGGCAGGTAGAAGGCATCGGCCTTGATTGCATAGGTGCTCATGTGTTCTCCTAACACGTTTTTGATGCACATACTGAGTTTGTACCCAAATAGCGGCGAAGGCGCGGGGTGAAAAAGGCGCCCGCCCGTCCTTGCAGACCGGGCGGGCGCCTTCAATTCAGGATTACGAGGACTATTAGGCCTCGAAGGGGTGAATGGTCACGCCCTTGACGACGCGATTCACGGTGCCGGACGGGGACGGGGTGTCCGGGGTGTTGCCCACGCGCACGGAGTTGAGCAGGGAGATGACCTGGGCGACCATGACGAACGGCAGGGCCAGGTAGCCCTCGGGAAGGGCCTCGCCGGCGAAGGTGAAGGAGGTGCCGTCGAACTTGGTGGCGCCGTCCTGCTGGATGGCGATGGTCTTGGCGGCGATCTGGTCGCCGTTGATCTCGTTCAGGATGTCGAGGTCGTACTGACGGGTGTACTCGTCGTTGTTCATGTACACGAACACGATGGTCTTGTCATCGACGAAGGACTTGGGCCCGTGACGGTAGCCCATGCAGGAGTCCCAAGAGGTGGCGACCAGGCCGTGGGCGAGCTCGAGGATCTTGAGCTGAGCCTCCTGAGCCAGGCCCACGAAGGAGCCGGAACCCAGGTAGGTCACGCGGTTGAAGTCACCGGAGAGGAACTCGGCGATCTCGGACTCGCGAGCGACGACGTCCTCGCCCAGCTTGGCGGCAGCCTCGACCCAAGCGGTCTTCTGCTCGAGGGACGCGGTGTCGAAGATGAGGGTGGAGAGCAGGGTCATGCAGCTGTAGGAGCCAGTCATGGCGAAGCCCTTGTCGTTGGCGCGAGGGATCAGCAGCGTGAGCTGATCGGCGTCGCCCTCGGACTCGACGGCGAGCTTACCCTCGGGAGCGCAGGTGATGTTGATGAACTTGACGTTCTTCAGATACGTCTTGGCGACCTGCACGGCGGCCAGGGACTCGGGGCTGTTGCCGGAGCGGGCGAAGGAGACCACGACGGTGGGCTCGTCGGGGTTCAGGAAATCGCGGGGAGCGGACACGATGTCCGTGGTTGCGATGGGCTTGAAGTCATAGAGCTTGGTGTCGCCAGCGTGACGCAGGTAGGGGGCGCAGGTGTCGCCCACGTAGTCGGAGGTGCCGGCGCCGGTGAACACGACGGACAGACGGCCCTCGCCCATGGCGCGCGCGTCGGCCAGGAAGGACTCGATGGCGTCGAGGTTCTCGCGGTAGATGTTCAGCGTGTCGAGCCACAGCTCAGGCTGCTGCTTGATCTCGGTGGTGGTGTTGAAGCCGCCGATCTCGTTGAGTTCTTCCGTAGTCTTCTCGAACATGGATGATACCTCTCTTTCTGGCTGACGCCTTTACTTGCTAGTTTCATTATAGACTGGTTATGTGGTTGTAACCAGTTGGCCCAGATTTGCACGCGTTCGACACATACACGCCGATACATGGCGAACGCATTTGCGCGGTCCGGCCACGGGAATGCGTCGGCGGGCACGGACGCTCGCGACGTCGGTCGAGTGCGATGCACTCCCGTAGACGGACCCATCACTTCCGAACAGACACGGAGATCGGGGGCCACCCAAGGCCCTACTCTCCCCTGCGATGCATCACCTTGTACTTGAACTGGTCGGCACGTGCGACCGAAAGGGTGTACTCGACGATCTCGTTCGAGGTGTTATAGGTGGTGCGAATCAAATCGAGGACCGGGGCGCCCTCGGCGATGCCCAGCAGATGAGCGTCAGCGGGGCGGGCGATGCTCGCGAAAAACTCCTCCTCGGCAACGCTGATCTTCTCTCGATAGTTCTTCTCGATGATGTCATACAGCGGGGTCGTCTCAAGCAGGGGACGCTTGAGCGAAAGGAACTTGCGGACGGGAAGGTACGAACGCTCCACCATCATGGGCATGCCGTCGGCCGCGCGAAGCCGTTTGATCTTGTAGAGCCTCTCACCAAGGCGAACACCCATGTGCTCGGCGAGGTTCTTATCGGCCTCAAGATCGCTGAACTCGAGAATAGTGGTGAGAGGGTCGCGCCCGAGGGAACGCATCTGCTCGGTGAAGCTGTACGCCTGCATGAGATTGGTGGTCTGCGCAGACCGATCGGCGACGAAGGTGCCGCGTCCATGCTGTCGCACGACAAGGCCCAGACGCTCGAGCTCCTGGAGGGCCAGTCGGACGGTGGTGCGCGACAGACCGTAGCGCTCTGACAGGTCTCGCTCGGAGGGGATCATGTCGCCCGCACGGTACTCATGCTCGATCTTATCCGTGAGGATGTCGACAAGCTGATCATATAGGGGTTGTCTGCGAGCGGCGATCGCCATAGTCGTGAGCCTCCGCCAAAGGGAATGTGTGACCCGCTTGCTCCATGCGGCACGCCACCCATGGGATGAGCCGGGAAGGGCGTCGCGAGTGCGGGAGAAATGAACGGTATAGAAAAAACCCGGCGTGGGCGCGAAGACCCACGCCGGGTATGAAGGCGCATCTGGGGGAGACGGGCCCTCAGCAGGCCACTGGAATTACCAGAGACCGGTCCACCAAGTGAGGCCGAGCCACTCGTTGAGCGGGAGGGCGCCGAGGATGCCGATAACGAGCATCAGAACGATACCCTTGATGGGGGTGAAGTTCTTCTTGGCGAACAGGAAGTAGAGCAGCATGACCAGCGCGAGCGGGACAAGCTTGGGCATAACGGTGTCGAGCGTGGAAGCCACGGAGAAGGAAACCGGGGTCTCGGTAACCTCAGCGTAGGTCACGGAGCTCATGCCGTTGCCCAGATCGACGATACCGCAGTCGACAGCGTTGCCGTCGGCGTCGGCGGCCTTGAGAGCCTCGCCGGCCTCATCGGTCATGCCGAGGGAACCGGGCTCAGCGGTCTCGGTGTCGATGGCGAGGTCGAAGTTCTCGGCCTCCTCGTTGGAAACCACAACGGTGTGAGCGGCGAGGCCACGGGTGGTGCCGTTCGGGATGTTGAGGTTGATCTGGGTGCCACCCATGTTGACCGTCAGGGCGCCAACCACGAAGCAGCCCATGATGGCGGCAGCGCGGGTGAAGGCCTGCATGTTGGCGGTCAGGGAGTCGATGGCAGAGGTGCCCATCTTGTAGGCCCAGTTCATCAGACCGAAGCGGCAAGCGAAGAGGGCCGCGTGGAAGACGATCAGGAAGATGAGCGGGGCGATGATGTTGCCCTCGATGGCCATGTTGGAGGTGATGCCGGCCGTGATCGGCACGAGCGTCAGCCAGAACAGGGCGTCGCCGATGCCGCCCAGCGGGGAGGCAGCAGAAATACGCACGGAGCGGATGGTCTGGGTATCCACCTTGTTCTGCTCGAGGGAGAGAACGATACCCATAACGAAGGTGACCAGGAACGGGTGCGTGTTGATGAAGTCCAGATTGTGGTACATCGACGCAGCGAGGTCGTTCTTGTTGGTGTGAACCTTCTCGAGGCCCGGAACCATGGCGAAGAGCCAGCCACCGGACTGCATGGTCTCGTAGTTGAACGAGGACTGGAGCCAGTAGGAACGCCAGACCATGCGGTTGAGCGTCTTCTTGTCGACGTTCGGCGCAGGAGTCAGGTCCTCGTACTGTGCAGGTACAGTGAACTCATTAGATGCCATCGCTCATATCACCTCCGTCAAAAGCAGCGCCCTTGAGCTCGGTCTGCTGCTGGAAGTCCCAGAAAGCAATACCGAAGCCAATGATGGCCATGATCAGCAGCTCGGGCTTGGCGAGCGCGGGGATGCCGTGCACGATGGTCGTAAGACCAAAGCCGAGCAGGAAGAAGGCCCACATGTCGCGGGACATCATGATCTTCAGCAGGATCGCGAAGCCGACGAACTTCATCATGCCACCGGCGGCGGAGAGACCAGCGTTGAGCCATGCGGGGATGGCCTCGACGACAGCCTGGCCAGCGGTGAGGCCACCCACGAAGAAGAGGGTGACGATCGCGGCGAAGATCAGGCCGAGGATGATCTCGGAGACGACGGTCAGCTTGGTGATGGCCTTGGTGTCAGCCTTGACGGCAGCGGCACGGAAGGACTCCATCATCGGGGCACGAAGGGTGAAGAACAGGGTGACGCCGTACTGGCCGAGCAGGGCAAACGGAATCGCGGTTGCAACGGCAACGTTGGGATCCATGTCCAGGGTGCAGGCAAAGACGGCAGCCATGATGCCACCAATAACAGCGTTCGGCGGCTGAGCACCACCAATCGGCATGTTACCGATGGTCATCAGCTGGTAAGTACCACCGACGACGAGGCCGGTCTGCACATCGCCGAGGATGGCGCCGATGATCGGGCCGGTGACGATGGGCTGGTACAGGGACTCCGTGAAGTCGAACTGGTCGATAGCGGCCACGAAGGTCACCAGGAAGACCAGGACGATCTGAAGGAAATTCACGTCCATCTTATGCTCCTCCTTTCAAATTTACTTTCTCGTACAAAGTGTTGCGACCGGGATGAACTCATCCCGTATACAAACAAACTGGTTCGCTAAACCCCCAAATTACGCGAACAGCTTGTTGGTATCCTCGACGGGCGTGCTGGGCACGCGCTGGATGGAGAGCTCGACGCCATGCTCCTGGAGCTTGCGGAAGCACTCAACGTCATCATCGTTGACGGCAACGGTGGTGGCGACCTGACGCTTGCCCTCGGCCATGTGCATGTTGCCGATGTTGAGCTTCTTGATCGGCACGCCGCCCTCGACGAGCTTGAGCGCGTCCTGAGGAGAGTCGAGCACGATGAAGATCTTCTGGGCCGGGGAGGCCTTGTGAATCACGTCGATGGTCTTCTGGATGGAGAAGAAGCGGGTCTGAACACCGGTGGGAGCGGCCATCTTCATGAGGTTCTGACGCATGGTGTTCGTGGAGACCTCGTCGTTGGCCACGAGGATGAGGTTGGAACCCAGGGTGGAGTTCCACTGGGTGGCAACCTGACCGTGGATCAGACGGTTGTCGATGCGGGTAAGAAGAATGTTAGGCTCTGCCATTGCGATCGATTCCTTTCGTATTCGCTGATCGGCCTATTGCACTGAGGTTGAGGCGCCATGCTGCGGCGCCAGATCCCCTGTAATGCCTACTTGACGATTTCCTGGATGGCGTAACGGGAGACGTCGAGCGTCGCGCCGGAGCGCACCTTGACCTCGACGACGTCGCCGTTGACGCTTTTGACCTCGCCGTAGATGCCGCCACCGAACATGATGCGCTGACCGACGGCAAGATCGGTGTGGATGTGCTCGAAGTACTTGACCTTCTTCTTCATATTCGCCTTGGACCAGAAGAAGTAGACGAGGCCCATGACGCCCATGATGAGCAGCAGGGCAACGGAGGAGGCGAGAACGTTCTGCCCGAAGTTCTCCATTAAATGCCGTCCTCTTCGGTCTCGTCATCGGCGGCGCCCATGACGGAGGCGAGGGACTGGCGGGTAACGGCCTGCTGGCCCACGGTGACGGCCTGCTCGGCAAGAGCGGTCACGTCGGTGGCGCCATTGCGGGCGAAGAGCAGCTCGATGATCATGGGCAGGTTGGAGCCGGTGACGATCTCGAGCTTGTCGACATCGTTGGCGATCATCATGGACTGGTTGAACGGGGTGCCGCCGAGCAGGTCGACGAAGACGATGACGCCCTCCTCGCACTCGCCGCGCATCTTGGTGATGGCAGCGCGAAGGTCGTCACCATAGGTGGCAGCCTGAGAGCCCTCGAAGGGGACGATCTCGAAATTCTCCTGGTCGCCAGCGACCATGTCCAGGGCGCTCTTGATTCCGTCCGCGAAGTGTCCGTGACCAGTCAAAATGAAACCGACCATCAATCCCTCTTTCTCGCTCTTGACTACCGTGTCCTTTGCTGTACTGGTAGTAACCACATGACAAGTTGGTACCTACTATAGCAGGTGTGTAGGAACTGTTGGCTATTTTTTACGCTTTTCTGATTCACATGCCGTTCATCCGCTTATTTCGACCGTTTATCCTTTATGTGCTAGCTATCCAGCATGTTTGATAATTAAATTTACCGCCAATTTTATCAGACGTGACACAATCTTGGCCGTTTCCAGGGTGTCAATTAGTTGGCAATCTCATTATAGACGTCCTACATATATGTAGAAATGCTTTGATTGGTCTTATTCCCGCCCCAGTGGTAATACCAGTTCTCGGACCCCTCGTCGCGCGCGATGCCCTCGCCCACCCCTCCGGAGACGGAACACGCCGAGGGACCCACCGGCAGGGATGCCCCCGGGCGCCCTCCCCACATGCCCCGCCGCAGGCAATTCGCTATGATTACCCCCATGCACCACACATCGAAAGGCCGCTCATGGAACTCAAGACCGTCATCGTCTACCGCTCGAAGCACCACGGCAACACCAAGAAGCTCGTGGATGCCCTCGTCACGGCCCATCCCGATATCGACGTCGTGGACGTCGCGAACCTGGGCAAGAACGAATATCCCGACCTCTCCCCCTACCACCTCATCGTCATGGGATCGGGCATCTACTACGGCAACATGGACAAGGACCTGCTCCGCGTGGCCGACCACTGCCTGCGCGACGGCGACAAGGTCGTGGGCATCATGACGTACGGCGGGCAGGCCAAGTTCAACGGCCGCGACCTCGACGGCGTCTGCCGCGCCAAATTCGCCACCCTGCTGTGCATGTACGGATGCCCCGGCTATGACACCTACGGTCCCTTCAAGTTCGTGGGCGGCATGAACAAGGAGCGTCCCAACCAGGAGGACTGCAATGGCGTCGTCGAGTTCTTCGACCATGTCATAGAGGACTACACCGAGGCGATCCTGGCGGATCGGGCAAGGCGCGACAAGCAGGACGCCTTCAACGCAGCGCATCCCACCGGCGGCCTGATGAGCGACATCAAGCACTCCGCCAAGAAAATCGCCAAGCGCTTCAAGAAAAAGCCGCCGGAGGAGACCGTCGGCACCTCGCAATCCCCCGCCGGCCCGACCGACGGCGCCGCCGGGCGCGATGACGCCGCGGAAGCGCCGGGCTCAAAAGAGTAAGCTAGGGGGAGCACGTACGCCCGGCGCCCAGAAAGCAAGGTAGATCGCATGCCCAAGACCAAGGCCCAGCAGCACATGGCCCATACGGAAGTTCGCACGCCGGAGGAGGTCACGAACGCGATCTTGGATATCGCCGCGGAATTCGAGCCCTATATCATCCGCCAGCGCCGGCACTTCCATAAGCACCCCGAGCTGAGTCTCCAGGAGGTGCGCACCACCTCGGACATCGCCGGCCAGCTCGACGCGATGAACATCCCCTATGAGCAGCCCCTTGAAACGGGACTCGTGGCCACCCTGCGCGGCACCGCCCCCGACGCCTACCTCGAGGACGGAACGCCGCGCAAGCGCCTGCTCATGCGCGCCGACATCGACGCCCTGCCCGTGCTCGAGCGCACCGGCGAGGAGTTCGCGAGCGTCAACGAGGGCTGCATGCACGCATGCGGCCACGATTGCCACATCGCGATGCTGCTCGGCGCGCTCCAAATCATGCGTCACCTCACCGACGACATCCACGGCGAGATCCGCGTGGTCTTCCAGCCATCCGAGGAAAACGGCTCCGGCGCGCGCATGATGTGCGAGACCGGCGTGTGCGAGGGAGTGGACGGGGCCTTCGCCATGCACATCTGGAGCGAGGTCGACGCCGGCACGGTGAGTTGCGAACCCGGGCCCCGCATGGCGAACACCGATTGGTTCCGCGTCGACGTGCACGGGACCTCCTGTCATGGCGCCATGCCGCAACGCGGCAGCGACGCCGTCATGGTCGCGGCGGAGATCGTGAACGCGCTGCAGACGATCGTGAGCCGCGAGCTCTCCCCTTACGAGCCCGCCGTCGTCACCGTGGGAAAGCTGCACGCGGGAACCGCCCGCAACGTCATCGCGGGCGAGGCGAGCTTGGAGGGCACCGTTCGCACCTACTCCACGGCGACCCACGAGCTCATGCCCGCGCTCATCGAGCGCATCGCGGTGCACATCGCGCAGGCGCACGGCGCCGAAGCCGAGCTCGCGGAATACACCATCGCCAACTACAAGGTGGACAACGAGCCCGCGGCCAGCGAGCGATGCCGCCAAGCCGTGCTCAAGACGCTCGGGGCCGAGGGCGAGGGGCATTATCGCGGCACCATGTCGGGCGAGGATTTCTCCGAGTACCTGCGCCGCGTCCCCGGCGTGCTCGCGTTCGTGGGCTGCCGCAACCCGCAGATAGGCGCAACGTTCGCCCAGCACTCCTGCTATTACAAGGTCGACGAGAGCGTGCTGGCCAAGGGGTCGGCCGTCGCCGCCCAGTACGCCATCGACTTCCTGGCGGAACCCACGCAGACCGAGCTCGACGGGCCGCTCGTGACGCGCGTCGCCGAGACGAACCCCATGCTGGCAGAGACCCTACGCGGCGCGAAGACCAAGACCGTCGTGGCGCACAACGCCCTGCGCGACGCGCGCGAGGCGCGGGCCGCCGCCGCGCGCGAGATCCACGACGCCCGCCACGGCAAGTAGGGCCGCTATCCCAGCGCGACGTCCAGGACCATCATAATTACGAAACCCGCGATGACGCCGAGCGTGCCGACGTTAGAGTGCTCGCCGAGGTGCGCCTCGGGAATGAGCTCCTCCACCACCACGTAGATCATGGCCCCCGCGGCGAAAGCCAGCATCCAAGGCATGAACGGGGTAATCTGACTGCTCACGAGCACCACCAGGATGCCGAAGATGGGCTCGACGATGCCCGAGAGGCTCCCCAGCAGGAACGCCTTGCCGCGGCCCATGCCCTCACGGCGCAGGGGCAGCGAGATCGCGGCGCCCTCGGGGAAGTTCTGCAATCCCATGCCGATGGCCAGGGCCGTGGCCATGCCCAGATACGCCGTGGCCTCGGCGCCCGTCGATTGGGCGGCCATCGCGAACAGCAGACCCACGCTCATGCCCTCGGGAATGTTGTGCAGGGTGACCGCGGAGACGAGCAGCGTGGTGCGCTTCCAACTCGTCTTGACGCCCTCGGGTTGCTCGCCTTCCGGATGCAGGTGCGGCAGGAACGTGTCGAGCATCATGAGGAAGGCCACGCCGAGCAGGAAGCCGCCGGCGGCCGGGATCCAACCTGGCTGACCGAGTTCCTCTGCCTGCTCGATAGCGGGATTGAGCAGCGACCACACGCTCGCCGCGATCATGACGCCCGCGGCGAAACCCAAAAAGATCCGGTGCGTGATCTCGCGGTCCTTGCGGAAAAAGAACACCGTGGCCGCGCCGGCCGTGGTCATGAGCCAGGTGAAACCGCACCCCAGAGCGGCCCAGGTCAGAGATTGCATAAGATTGGCGTCGATCTGCATACGATTCCGCCTCCTTTTTCGTACGGTTTTTCTTATCTGGTCAAAATACCCTAATTGGGCGTCGGACATGCAACCCATCCGCGACAAAACCCCAGGATTCGATTGAGCCATTACACGCCGTACCTAGTGGATGCCTCCACGGTCGCCTGGTTCGCAAAGACAGCCGCTGCGCTACCTGCGGTTTTGCTAACGAGAGAATATACATGGCCCCGCAACCGTCGCCGCTCAACGCTATTTTCGGGTTTTTTGACCACTTATCGCAAAACACACCGCCGGGTATAAGAGATTACCGTCAAAAGGAGGGATCATGCTCACCATCACCACCACCAACAACCTCGACGGCTACGAGGTCGTCGAGTACCTCGGCATCGTCACCGGCGAGGCCGTGAGCGGTATCAACATGTTCCGCGATATCGGCGCGGGGCTGCGCAACGTGTTCGGCGGGCGCTCCGCGGGATACGAAGACGAGATGGCCCAAGCTCGCGAGGAGGTCCTGCGCGAGATGTCGCAGCGCGCCGAGAAGCTCGGCGCCAACGCTGTCATCGGCGCGAACGTGGGATACGAGACCTTTGCCGAGATGATCATGACCACCGCGTGCGGCACCGCGGTCCGCGTGCGTCGAACGGCGTAATCGGGCGATTGACCTTGCCGGGCATCTCAGACCCTTGCCGCAAGATTGGCCCTTTCCGCAAGCAAAACCCGGACAAGCAAAAACCCGGCCCATCCCTAAGTCCAATCGGCAGGATGGTCCGGGTTTTTCACAACAGGGGGGGGTGCGGGGCGGTTCCGTCCGGGAGAGCCCGCCCGCGAAGCGAGCTAGACCAGCTTGCCCTGGCAGTGGTCGCACATGTGCTGGATGAGCTCCGCGGGCCACTCCACAAAGTCGCGCTTGCGGGGCTTGAGCTCGCCGTCGACCAGCTCATCGTAGGCGACCTTGATCTTGACGAAGCGGGTCACCTTGACGGAGCCCTCACGGGTGAGGCAGCTCTCCTCGGCCTTGAACGCGCCCATGCCGAACAGGACCTTGGGGTTGTACATGACGAGCGTGTTGCCCTCGTCATCGGCCAGGGCGCAAATGGCCTTGGTCACGCCGATCTGGTTGGCGGCGAGGCAGGCGGCGTCCTCGATGGAGAGCAGGGTGTCCACCAGGTCCTGCGCGACCTCGGCGTCGGCGGCGGTGGCGGACTCACACGGGGTGGAGAGGACGGCCTCGTCCTTCACGAGCTCCTTGATCATGGGCGGTCCTTTCTGGACTGCGGGCCAACTCGATCGGCCCGTCATTGCATGCACCTGCGGAACTATACCAGATAGGCGCTCGAACCCCGCCACGCGCAACCCGGGAAGGGTCTAAACTGGCAAGAACACAGAGATCGGGCGCGTCCGGCAGACGCGTCCGCACAGGAAGGGAGCCGTCCATGAAGGTCCTGCTCGTCAACGGGGGCCCGCACAAGCTGGGTTGTACCAACCGCGCGCTTGAAGAAGTGGCGGGCGCGCTCGAGCGCGAGGACGTCGAGGCGGAGATCTTCTGGATCGGCGCCAAACCGGCCGCGGGATGCATGGCCTGCGGGCGCTGCCGCGAGACCGGCGTCTGCGTCTTCGACGACGCGGTGAACGAGTTCCGCGCCCTGGCCGAGCGCGCCGACGGATTCATCTTCGGCTCGCCCGTGCACTACGCCCACGCGGCGAGCTCGCTCCTGGGCTTCATGGACCGGCTGTTCTACTCGAACGGCAAGGTGGGGTCCCCCGACGTCCTGAGCTTCAAGCCCGCGGCGGCCGTGGCGTCCGCGCGGCGAGCCGGCACCACCGCGTCGCTCGACGACATCCAGAAGTTCCTCACCATCTCGAACATGCCGGTGGTGAGCTCTCGGTATTGGAACATGGTGCACGGATGCACGTCCGATGAGGTGGAACGGGACCTGGAGGGCCTGTGGACCATGCGCCAGCTCGGGCGCAACATGGCGTGGATGCTCAGGTCGCTCCAAGCCGGGCGTGAGGCGGGAATCGCCCTGCCCGAGCGCGAAATGGGCGAGCACACCAGCTTCATCCGGTAGCCCGCCCGATCAAAACGCGCGGCCTAGCCGAGCTCGATCGCGTCCGCCCCGTCGATGCGCACATCGGCGTCGTAAAACGCGGTGAGCGCCTCGATGGCGAGCCCCACGTCGCGGGCGCCGGCCGTCTCGACGCACGAGTGCATGGCCAGCTGCGCGCAGCCCACGTCCACACCGTGCACGCTCACCTGCATATTCGAGATGTTGCCGAGCGTGGACCCACCAGCCTTGTCGCTGCGGTTGGCGAACACCTGATGCGGCACCTCGGCGGACTCGAGCACCGCGGTGAACGCCGCCCGGCTGAACGCGTCGGTGCAGTAATGCTGGTTGGCGGCCTCCTTGACCACCAGGCCGCCGTTCATTTGAGGACGAGCGAGCTCGTCGGCCAACTCGGGATGCGCCGGATGAACAGCATGCGCGTTGTCGCAGCTCACGAGCATGGAGGCGGAGAGCGCGCGGCACAGGTCCTCAGGGCCGAAGCCCAAGGCCGCATTCATGCGGGAGAGGGCGTCGGCCAGCAGCGTGGACGCGGCTCCCTGCTTGGTCTCGGAACCCACCTCCTCGTTGTCAAAGCAGGCGTAGACGGAGACGGCGCGCTCATTGCCGCCGGCGATGAAAGCGGCAAGCGAGGTGTAGGCGCACATGAGGTCGTCCAGACGCGGCGAGGAGATGAACTCGCCGGTGGTTCCCCACACGCGGCCGCGCTCGCGATTGACCAGGAACAGGTCGCGGGCCGCGATCTGCCCGGGATCGACCTCCAGCGCGTCGGCGACGATCATGTCGAGGGACCCCGCGGCCAGGTCCCCCGCCGAGAGCAGCGGGAACAGGTCGCTCGCGCGGTTGGGGGCGAATCCCTTGTTCACGCCGCCGTCCATGTGGATGGCGAGGCTGGGGATGAGGGCGACGTCGCGGTTGAGGGCGACCAGACGGCTCTCGATGCGTGCGTCGTCGCGCACCAGCACGCGCCCCGCGAGCGAGAGCGGGCGGTCGAACCAGGTGTAGTCCATCATGCCGCCATACGCCTCGGTATCCAGGCGCAGGTAGCCCGCCGGGCCCTCCACCTCACCGTTCGTCTTGACCTTGAAGCAAGGGGAGTCGGAGTGGGAGGCCGTGATCTGGAAGTGGTACGGGGCGGTGCCGGCGCCGGCACCCGTCGCGGCCGCGACGCCCGGAGCGACCTGCCCGCCCACGCGCCACGCCACCACACTCGAGCCGTTGCGCTGCGTGTAGTACGCCCCACCCGGAAGCACCTGCCACGCCGCCCCCTCGGGCAGGTACGTGAAGCCGGCCGCGTCCAGGCGCTCCCGGATGGCGGCGACGGTATGAAACATCGTGGGGCTCTGGGCGATGAAATCAAGCAGGTCCTCTGCGGCCGATGTGGACGCAGCCTCGTTCTCCCTGATGAAAGACATGTGATCTCCTGTTCGTGACGCGGCACTTCGCGCGGCTCGGCATGGTCTTCTCCGTAAAATCTTAGCGCATGCGAGCCCAGGGCCCACCCGCCGCCCCTCCCCCGTCGCGCCGTTCGCAGGTTCCCCCTTGCTAATTGATTTCTTTCTTATATCATTTTAAATGCTGAGACGTTTTACCATTAAAGGAGTCGCCATGACCACCTCCGCCACCAAGACCGTAGCCGTTGTCGGCTGCACGCACGCAGGCACCTTCGCCGCGCAGGCCATCCTGACCGCGCACCCCGATTGGACCGTGCACGTCTTCGAGCGCAACGACACCCTGTCGTTCCTCTCCTGCGGCATCGCCCTGTGGGTCGGCGGCCATGTGAGCGACCCCCAGCGCATGTTCTACTCCTCCCCCGCCGCCCTGTCCGAGCTGGGAGCGCAGATGCACATGCAGACCGACGTGCTCTCCGTCGACCTCGTCGGCAAGAGCCTTGTCGCGCGCGACATGCTCAGCGGCGAGGAGACCTCCTACGCCTTTGACAAACTCGTGGTGACCACCGGCTCCAAGCCCGTCATCCCGCCCATCCCCGGCCTGACCGAGGGCCTGGACGACGGCCGCGTCATGCTCTGCAAGAACTGGGACCACGGCAAGGCCATCAAGGACCACGCCATGAAGGCGTCCTCCGTCGCCGTGATCGGCGCGGGCTACATCGGCGCCGAGCTGGTCGAGCAGTTCAGCGAGGCCGGCGTGCACGCCATCCTGATCGACGGCCTGGACCGCGCCCTGGCCAAGAACTTCGACGCGCCCATCACCGACCAGGTCGAGGCCGAGTACGCCAAGCACGGCGTGGAGCTCGCTCTGGGGCAGATGGTGACCGAGTTCCGCCTGAACGAGGGCGGCACCGGCGTGACCGTGGTGACCACCACCGGTGAGTACGAGGTCGATTACGCCATCATGGGCGCGGGCTTCCTGCCGCGCACCGACCTGTTCGCGGGGCAGCTCGAGACCCTGCCCAATGGCGCCATCAAGACCGACGAGTACATGCGCGCGTTCCTCGCCGGCCAGGACGAGGCCTGCGCAGACGTCCTGGCCGCCGGCGACTCCTGCACCGTGCTCTACAACCCCACCGGCACCTACGACTACATCCCCCTGGCCACCAACGCCGTGCGCCAGGCCCTGCTCGTTGGCGCCAACATCGAGGAGCCCGTCCAGAAGTACATGGGCACGCAGGCAACCAGCGCCGTGCAGCTCTACGACCTGTCCCTCGCCGCCAGCGGCCTGACCCAGGCGGGTGCCGAGGCCCGCGGCGTGAGCGCCCGCTCCACCACGATCGTGCAGGACTACCGCCCCGACTTCATGCTCACCACCACGCCCGTCACGGCAACCCTCACCTGGGACCCCCAGACGCGCCGCGTGCTGGGCGCCCAGTTCCTGTGCCGTCACGACGTGGCCGAGGCCGCGAACGCAATCTCCATCGCCATCCAGGCGCGCTTCACCATCGACCAGCTCGCCAACGTGGACCTGTTCTTCCAGCCCAATTTCTGCCAGCCGGTGAACTTCATCGGTGCCGTGGCCATGCAGGCCGTGGCCGAGCAGAACGCCGTCGACGCCGAGTAGCCCCCTCGCGCGCCTTGCCCGACGCCACGTAGTCGATAGGCAAACAGCCCTTACCGAGTCAGCCCACGGATCGCCAAAGGTCCGTGGGCTGATAGTTTTCCGTGCGCGCTTGATGTGATCCGGGTCATCGGTTTACCGTTTACCATCTGGACCCAAATAACATGGGGGTGGATGTACCGAAATCCACCCCCATTGTGCGCCTCTGACCTACTTCACCTCGACGAACGTCCATTGGATGACGTCGCCGTCGGATAGCGTGTATGCACTGCACGCGTAGTTGGGCAGCGAGCCGTTCACCGAGTAGGTCCAACCGGTCTTGGGACCGGCCGCGATGCCGTTGATCGAGGTCACGTACACACCCATGGGACCCCACTCCGAGGCGATGGGCCAACCTGCGCCGGCGAGCGCGTCATAGACGGTCGCGCCCTCATCAAACGTCAGCGTCACGGGGCCGGCCGTGCCGCCACCGCCCACCGTTCCGTCCGCGGAGATGGTGACGGTCACGGTGCGAGGCTCAGGCTTGGAAGGGGCCTGGCCGCCGGTGCCGCCCGATGACCCGTTGGTCTGACCGGAAGATGAGCCCGAGCCGGAACCACTGGCACCGGCGTCACCTGACGAGCCCTGCCCCGAGGAAGAACCCTGGCCATGAGAGGAGCCCTGCGTCGACGAGGAGGGCTTCCCCGAGGGCCGTGCGGTCGAAGAGCCACCGGTCGCACCGCCCGCAGGTTTGGAGGAGTCCTGCTTCTCGTCATTCGATGAGCCCGGCTCGGAGCCCTCTCCCGCGTCCCGCGAGCCCTGTTCGGCATTCGCCCCGCTCGAGCCCTGGGCCTCCGAGGAACGACCGTCCGAATCCTCCCCATCGGCGGCGTCGGGGTCATCGGCGTTCGAGGAGCCCGATCGATCCGCAGAGGACCCCTGCGCAGGCACCGCGCCGGGCGCGACGCCGCCCGACAGGAGCGACCATGCCGAACCGCCTATGAGCGCCACGCACAAGAGCGCGGCTATGGCGGCGAAGGTGAGCTGCCTGCGATTCAAGGCGCCCTTCTCCCCTGCGCGGGCGTCTTGCGGTTCCTCGGGCTGGCGCACCCCCTCGGCCTCATCCGGGTTGCGCGGCGCCTCGGACTCTACCGGGCCGCACGTCTCCTCGGCTTTATTCGACTCTTCTTGCATGCTGAACCTTTCCCTTGATCAAACGCGGCGGCGGAACACCCAGAAGGCGATCGCGCCCAAGCCGATGGCGCCCACGGCGATGCCCAGAACCGGCAGGATGGTCGCCAGGGGCCCACGGCCCATGCTCGCCGACGAGCCGGCGGTGCGGTTGGCCGCCGAGGAGTCTTCCACGGATGAAGTGCCGTCCTTGCTGGGGCTGTCGCCCTTTTCGTCCTTCGCGCCCTTCTTGGAATCGGATTTCTTCTCGCCGGTCTTCTCGGCGTCCTTCTTCTGGCCGTCCTGCGGCTTGAGGGGCTTCTTGCCCGCGGCGACCGCACCCGTCGCAGACGACGGGTCGGAGCCGCTGTTCGAGCCCTCGCCGGCACCATCGCCCGTCCCGTTGCCGGAGCCGGTGCTTCCGGTGCCGGAGCTGTTGTTGCCGGCGCCGGAATCAGTACCGTTATTGCCGGGGCGATTCTCATTTCCAGACTGAGGATCGCCGCCCTGACCGTCGGATCCGCCCTGTTCACCACCATTGCCGCCGGTCTCACCGCTGCCGCTGCCGTTGCCACCGTCGTTGCCGTCGGTCTCGCCGCCGTTGCCGCCATCTCCGCCGCCGGGCTCCTGCCCGCCGACGCCCTTGATCGCGAACAGCGCGCCCGAGTCGTTCTTGTAATAGAGCGTCCCGTCGGGACCCACGGCGATCGAATACATGCAGAATTCCTGATGCTCGGGCGCGGGGGTGTAGACGAGGCTCGCATCCTCATCACCCAAACGGTAGCGGTACATGCCGCCGGGATTGCAGTTGGCGGTGAAGTACACATAGGTCTGCCCGCCTTGGACGGACACGACCGGCGTGCTCTTGACCTCAGCAGATGCCACCTGCGCACCGGTCTTTCCCAGGAGGGGCTTGCCGTCCACGGTCGTCACCGTGGCATCCACCGCAAGGGTCTTGGCATCGATCACCGCAAGCAGGCCGTAATACGCCTTCATGTACTTGCTCACCTGGACGAACTGATCGGACTGGCCACCCACGACCAGCTTACCGTCCACCAATGCAGGGGTGCCCGTGGAGGTCTTGGCGAACTTGACGCTGCCCGTCTCCTTGAGCTCGCCGTCCTCGCCGAGAGAGAGGCGGTGCATGACGCCATCGGTGCTCACCGCGAAGAACGTGGAGGCGTCGTCACCTTGCACGACCGTGGAGCGCACGGGGGCGCCCACCTCGACGCGGGAGACCTCCTCCCCCGTCGCGGCATCGCGCACCACCACGGCGCCCGTATCGTCGCCGATCACCAGATGCGAACCGGTCGCTGCCGCGCCGGCCCAGTAATAACCGCCCTTGTCCTCGCGCTGCCAACGAATGGCACCGGTCCCGAGATTCACGCACGTAAGATAACCGTTGCCCGAGCTACCGTCGGAGGTTCCGGCGTACACGTACCCATCGTGGACCGTGAGCGTGCCGAGCGACTGCTGCTCGACCACGAAACCGCTATCGGCCGTATACGTGGGCAGCGCCTGGGTGAGCCACACCGTGGCGAGCGCATCGGCCGTCAGCGCCTGCAGGCGGCCGCCGTGCACCGGCACGACGACGATGCCCCCGGCGTACACCATGCGGGCTGTGGAGTCGATGCTCGCCGCAAGCTTTGCCTCACGTACCGTCTTGCCGCTAACCCGATCCTTCATGATCAGACGGTCGGCGGAGGCCACGTAGAGGTAGTCACCCACGACAATGGGGTCGGACACATTGGGCACACCGTTGGATCCCTCGGGGACCGTCCCCACGACATCCACCCAGGCCTGTTCGACGTCGCCCGTGGGCACTTTTGCGTCCGTGGGCCTGGTGCCCGTCGCGAAGTTCGGCCACGGGCTCTCCCAGTTGGGACGCGGCGCGGCCGGCGTGATCTCGATGTCGTTCTCGGGGAGCACCTCGCCCGACCCGTCCACGTAGACGAGCTCGATCACGTCGCCGTTCGACACGTAGTCCGCGTTCGCGTAGTCCTCCGCGTACTCGCCGTTGACCCGGAAGCTCCAGAACGACCACGGCTCGCCGGCGGACATCGCGAGCGTGCGCATGCCGTCGGGGGTCGTGATGGAGTACGGCACGCCGCCCTTCTTCATGCTGTAGGTGTAGCCGTTGCGCTCGAGCAGACCAGCGAAGACATCCCATGCGGTCGGGCTCTCGCCGGGCTCGACGGCCACCTCGGTGAGCGGGATCCACTCCTGCGCGTGCACGCCCCCGGCGGTCTTCTCGCCCAGGCCGGTCACGCGCGCGCTCACCACCATGCCCTTGGGGGCGTTCGGGTCGTCGAGGCCCGTGGCGCCACGCACCGTGTAATAGGCCGAGACCTCCTGCCTGCTCAGGGCGCGATACTTGGCGAGCACCGCGGGGTCGATCGAGGGGTCGTCCTTGAACTTCTCGTAATAATCGCCGTATTTCTCACTCGACAGGCAGCTCGTGATCTTGACACGCGTGTTGTATTCGGGCGTCTTGAGCAGGCGTAGCGTCTCGGACTCGATGACGGCGGGCGCGCTCGACTTGAATTTGTCCCACTGCTCGCTCGGGTGCGATAGGTCGATGGAGACGGGCACGATGCCCATGCCCTCCACATCGGTGCTCGTGCGGGCCCACACAAGGCCCCCGTTGCCATCGTCACGCACCTGCTTGAACTCATCCAGGCTCTGGGTAACGGAGCGCGAATCGTCGTTGGTGCCCAGGAGCGCTTGGGCATAGCCGTCCTTGGCGCGCTGCATGAGGTCGAGCTCGCGGTCGATGTCGGCCGTGTCCAGCGCCTTGATGACGAGGTCGATGGAGCGCGTGCGGACCACGTCCTGAGGGAGGTTCTCACCGGCCTTCTTGGTCAAGGTGACCTTGAGCACGGCGCGGGCATCCGGCATACCCGGCGCCGGGCGCGTGATGTTGAGAGTATAGCCGTAGATCGAGCAAGCGCCGTCGCCCGAGACGACCTCGTATTTCACCTTGTGAACGCCCTTGAGCCCCATCATGCTCGGCGTGGGCAACTGAATGTCGCCCGTCACCGCTGCCGGATCGATGGGCTCCTTGGTGCCCATGTCTTTAAGCGGGAGCTTGGCGAGCGCCTCGTCCAAGACCTGCTCGACCGTGGGATCGGAGTCGATCGACTTGACTGTGACGTCGAATGCTTTTGAGACCACAGGGGCCTTCTCGCCCTCCGCGGCCTTGTTGAAACGCGCGGTGGCCGTCAGGCGCGCATGCGCGTCCTCGGACTGCTTGCGCTTGATAACTCCATCGGTGCCGATCACCTTGGGGTCGCTCGTCGACCAGGTCAGGTCGGCACAAGTGCCCAGGCTCCCGCCGAGGGAGAGGTTCTTACGCGCCTCGATGGCGTTGCTCGCGTTGTTCGCGGTGCCGCCCTCGGCAATGACCAGAGAAGATGCCTTGAGCTCCTCATCGACAAGCTGCTCCAGGCGCTCGGCCACGCGGCCCATGTCCCAGCGGACCGTGATCCACCTGGTCCACTCGGCGGTGGTGTCCCTCGAGGAGATCTCGAACACGACCTTGATGCGGGCACTGCCCGGCACGTCGCCCTCGGGATCCTCGTAGTAGAAGGTCACCTGACCGTTGCCCGCGCCCTCGGCGGAGCTGACCGTTGCCCCGCCCGCGCCGGTCTCGGCGGACTTGACGCGCACCTTGGCCTGGGTGAACCCGAGATTATCGAGCTTTGCCTGAACAATCTCGCGCACGTTCTGCGACTCGCCAAAAACCGGCTGGGGCGTAAACCCGTCGAGCGCGGCCTTCGCCGCCTCCGCGGACTGCGCGTCCAGCACGGGACCAGCCGTCGCCTTGACCTGGTTGTAGCCGCCCGCCGTGGCCACCACGCGGACATACGAGCCCACATGGGATTTGGCGAGCTTCAGGCGGTCGCCCGTCGTACCGGCGATGGGCTCGAACGGACCGGACGCGGTCTCGGCCACCTGCCACTCATATGTAACGCTGCCCGCAGGCGGCACCTTGCCCGCCGTCAGCACGGGTTTGGCGACCAGCGTCGCCTTATCGGTCACCGAGCCGCCGCCCTCGACGGCGATGGAGATGTTCGCCAGGCGCATGGCGCCCTCGGGCGCGATCGGGCCCATCGCGAAAGCGACGGAGCCCTCCGTGGTGGTCGCCTCCACGCGCAGGTACTTGCCGAGCACGGCGTCGCCCTCGGCCAGGCGAACCGTTGCGCCCTCCCCCAGGGCCTCTCCCGCCGCGGCGTTCCTGGAGGGCAGCAGGGTCCAGGCGTAGGTCACGCCGTCCTTGACCGGGTTACCATTCGATGCGCTGTCGGCAGGGGAACCGCCCGTTATGGCCACGGCCTCGATCGTGTCGCCCGGATGCAGGATCGCGTCAATATCGCCGCTGACCTTGGTGCCCGCGCGATGCATCTCCACGCGGCTCAGCTTGATAGCGCCCGGTTTGAGCTCGCCGGACACCTTCGAATAATTATCGTCTTTATCCATCTTGTCCTGGATCAGGACATAATCGCCGTCCTCGAGCCGGCGGACAGCGCGGGCAGCGTGATCGTCCTGCGGCGCGGGCGCGGCCTCGGCTTGCTGCGCGGCCTCCTCACCGCCCAGCGCCTCGGCGAACGCCGCGGTGGGCACCTGGCCGGTCACCATCGCGCATGTCAAGATCGCGATCGTCGCCCGGCGTGCAAATCCACGCCAGCACGCGACCGTCACATGGGTTCTGGCCATCCAGACACCCCTTTCATCCAGGGCCCCGCCCATCCCTTTGGGCGTTCGCAGACAGAGAGGCGATCCGACTCATCCTTTTGCCGCATGCGCGCGCCGTCCGATCTGCGACGCGTCTCCCGCATGCGTGGGAATCACGGTTACTGGAATAGCCGGGGACTCTCACCCCGATTCTCCTGGCACCGCGCGAAACTCCGCGCGGTGCCGTGCGTCTCCGCACCTTCTGCCGAGCCATGTATTTGTATCCGGAAAATCATACCGTATGGAGGCGCCTCGCACGAATGCAGGGAGATTCATTCTCGGCGACCACACCCACCACCGCATGCGGGACATACGGGGCCTCGATGACCTCGATCTCCCCAGGCGTGAGCTCAAGCTCGCAAGCACCCACGGCGCCATCGATGTGATGCGACTTGGTGGCTCCGACCACCGGGGCGGCCACCTTGGTGAGCAGCCACGCCAGGGCAACCTCCGTCATGGTCACGCCGCGCGCCTGGGCGATGTCCGCGACCGCCCGGATGATCGGCGCGTCCACGTCCGCCGTGCCGTCGTACTTGCCGTGCGCATACGCATCGAGCTGCAAGCGCCTGCTCGTCTCGCCCGGATGCTTTGACAGGCGGCCGCCCGCCAAGGCGGAGTACGGCGTCAACGCGATCCCGCGCGTCGCCGCGAGCGGCACCATCTCGCGCTCATCCTCACGCGCGATGGCGTTGTAATGACCCTGATAACTCACGAAGGGCGTCCAGCCGTTGGCGCGGGCGATGACATTCGCCTCGGCGAGCTGCCATGCATGGCAGTTCGAGATGCCCAGGGCGCGGATCTTGCCGGCGCGGACCTGGCGGTCGAGGGCCGGAAGCAATTCCTCGATAGGCGTGTTCCAATCCCACATGTGATAGATGTAGAGGTCGACGTAATCCATGCCCAAGCGCCTGAGGCTCGCATCGAGCAGGCGCTCCACCTTGGCGTCGACTGATTCGGGACCGTGCGCCCCCGGCTCCTCGCCGGCCGGCGCATGCAGCCCGCCGAGCACGAACTTCGTCGCCACGACGACATCCTCGCGGCGTGCGTTCGCGGCGAGCGCCCGCCCCACGTACTCCTCGCTCGTCCCGTTTTGGTATCCCATCGAGGTGTCGAAGAAGGTGATGCCCGCGTCGAGCGCCCGGCGCATGATGGCGACGGACTCCTCGTACCCCAACGTCCATGCATGCTGCCCGCTGCCCGAGTCGCCAAACCCCATGCATCCCAGGCAGATGCGCGACACCTCGATGCCGGTCGATCCCAATGCGGCGTACTTCATGTGCGGCCCCCATCCGTTCCGTCGTGTTGACTCAGGTCAAGCTTATGCTCTTCCCCGTCTCATAACAAAGACCTATATTGTATATATCGCCATGCGCTATTTGCATGATATTGGGAAGAGAGGGGCCGACGCCCATGGACATACGCACCATGCGCTCGTTCATAGCGATCGTGCAGACGGGCAGCATCACCCGCGCCGCCGAAGAGCTGCACATCAGCCAACCAGCCCTGTCGCGCCAGGTCATCGAACTGGAGCGAGAGCTGTCCTGCAGCCTCCTCGACCGCGGCGGCAGATCGGCGACGCCCACCGCGGAGGGCAGGCTGCTCTACAACCGCGCGCGGGAACTGGTCGACCTCCTGGAAAAGACCGAGGCGGAGATCAAGCATCCGGACCTCGCCCGGGGCGAGGTGCGCATATCGTGCCGCGAGACGCCCGCGACCTTGTCCATAGCGCACGTTGTCAAGGAGCTCACGGCGACGCACCCGGGCATCACCGTCAAGTTCCGCAGCGAAAGCTCAGACGACGTGACCGAGCACCTCGCCCAGGGCATCGCCGACTTCGGCATAGCGGTGGGGCCCGCGCGCACGGACGACTTCCACATCATCGGCTTGCCGGACGCCGACACCTGGGGCGCCTTGCTCCCACGCGAGCACCCGCTCGCCCAACGCGACGGCGTCGCGCCCAAAGACCTCATCGGCGAGCCCCTCATCCTGCCCGAGAAGGCTCTTGCCCAGCAACGCCTGGGCGACTGGATGGGCGCACCCCTTGACGGGCTCGATGTGCGCGGGACCTACAACCTGCTGTATACGGGCACGCTGCTCGTTCGCGCGGGGGCGGGTATCGCGCTGGGCCTGGCGGGCATCGCCGACACCAGCGCCGATTCCGGCCTCGCCTTCGTGCCCCTCGTCCCCACCTTGGCGTCGCGCGTCGAGTTCATCTGGAGCCGCACCCACCGATTGTCACCCGCGGGAAAGGCATTTCTCGATTGCGTGCGGCGACGCATCCGCGAAGAGGCCGATTAGCCGCGCGCACGCCCCTTCGCAACACCTCGCCCCTTTGCATGGACGCACATCGCCGACAGCGGTACAATGCACGGCGAACATATCGTCCCCTTCTCCGGATGGGGACGGCGCGAGAGCGCTCACGTGCAGGCACCGTAGGACGTAGAAGGTGGTCAGCAGGTGGGTGCTTTATTTTTACGCAAGGAGGATTCAATGAAGAAGTTCATCGCCGAGGATTCGTTTTGGGACCTGTTTCCCGGCGCCTCACTGGGCGTCATCGTCGCCCGGGGCATGAGGCCCGCCGACGACGTCTCCCCCGAGGCCGAGGCCGAGATACGGGCGCTGCTCGCCCGCGCGAACACCCTCGCCGAGCGTCACCTTGAATCCCCCACCCTCTCCGAGAACGCACCCATCCGCGTATGGCGCCAGGCGTACCAGCAGTTCAAGACCAAGCGCGGGGCTCGATGCTCAATCGAGAACCTGCTCAAGCGCGTGCTGAAGGGCAACCCCGTGGGCCCCATCAGCCCTTCCGTCGACCTGTACAACGCCATGTCCCTCAAATACGCCCTGCCCTTTGGCGGCGAGGACATCGACGCGTTTGCAGGGAACCTGCGCCTCGCCGTCACGCAGGGCGGCGAGGCGTTCCTGCCCTTGGGCGAGGGCGCCGAGAACGACCCCACGCTCCCGGGGGAGCTCGCCTACCTCGACGACGCGGGCGCGGTCTGCCGCTGCTGGAATTGGCGCGACGGCGTGCGCACCGCGCTCACCGACGACACGCGCAACGCCTTCCTCATCGTGGAGTGCGTCGACCCCGACCGCGTCGAGGACTGCCGGGCGGCGACCGATGAGCTCGCGAGCCTCATCGAGGCGCACCTCGGCGCGACCATTGCGGTCAAGGAGCTCATCACCGCCGATCGCCGTGAGGTCGTGATCGAAGCCTAGCCGCGCGCCGCCTCGACGAACGCGCGCCACAGTTTGCGATCGGTGGGGATGGTCTCCCAGGTGTACTCGGGATGCCATTGCACGCCCATGCAGAAACGCTCGCCCTCGACCTCGATCGCCTCCGGAACGCCGTCGGTCGCAATCGCGGTGAGGCGCACGCCCTCGCCGAGCCTCTCGACGCAGCAATGATGGCTCGAGTTCACCTGGACCTCGCCAGGCCAATCGAGGATGCGCGCGAGAAGCGACCCGTCCTCAACCGCGATGGGATGCGCCGGGTCGTGCAGGATGGGCAGGTGCCGCCAGTGCGCCTTGCCCTTGGGCACGGGCAGGCTGGGCACGTCCATGCACAGGGTCCCGCCCAGGGCGACGTTCAAGATCTGCATGCCGCGGCAGGTGGCGAACAGGGGCTTGTGCGCCGCGAGCGCGGCCCTGATGAGCTTGAGCTCGAACGCGTCGCGCTCATGGCAGAGCAGGCGCTCGTCATACGGCTCCTCAACACCCCAGAGCGCGGGGTCAACGTCGTGACCGCCCGGGATCGCGATGCCATCGGCCATCTCGACGTAGCGGGCTATGACGTCCTCATCCTCGGTGAGGGCCATGATGAACGGCAGGCCGCCGGCGGCGAGGATGGCATCGAGGAACACCGTGGCGCCCGTCTCCTCGGGCGACAGGCGCTCGGGCATCTGCAGGCAGGGCTTGGGCTGCTCCAGGCGCGGGGCGATCAGGATGATCGGTCTGTTGTCGGCTGAGGTCATGCTTAGTGCCCCTTAATGGAATCGAGGAAGTCGCGGGCGCGCTGCGAGGCGGGATGGTCGAAGAACTCCTCGGGCGATCCCTCCTCCACGATGATGCCGTCCGCCATGAAGACCACGCGGTCGGCCACGCGGCGGGCGAAATTCATCTCATGCGTCACCACGATCATGGTCATTCCCTGGCGCGCCAAGTCGACCATGACGTCCAGGACCTCGTTGATCATCTCGGGATCAAGCGCGCTCGTGGGCTCGTCGAACAGCATCGCCTTGGGGCGCATGGCAAGGGAGCGGGCGATGGCCACGCGCTGCTGCTGGCCGCCGGAGAGCTGCGCGGGCACCTTGTCCGCCTGCGAGGCCACGCCCACGCGTTCGAGGAGCTCCATGGCGCGCTTCTCCGCCTCGGCCTTGGGCAGGCCCAGGACCTCGGTCGGGCCCAACGTCACGTTCTGCAGGATGCTCATGTGCGCGAACAGGTTGAAGCTCTGGAAAACCATCCCCAGCTCCGCGCGCATGGCGGCGAGCTCCCGGCCCTCCTCGGGCAGGGGCTTGCCCTCGATGAGGATCTCGCCGGAGTCGATGGTCTCCAGGCGGTTGATGGCGCGGCACAGGGTGGATTTGCCGGAACCCGACGGTCCGATCACCACCACGACCTCGCCCTTCCCCACAGACAGGTTGATGTCGTTGAGGACGTGCAGGTCGCCGAAGTGCTTATCCACATGGCGCAGTTCGATGATGGGGGCGGTCATGGTCATGTCCGTTCTCTTGGCATGCGGCCGCGGAGGGCGGCGCGCGGCGGGCGGGGTTTACGCGGGGTTGGTGCTGTAGCGGCTCACCACGCGGGTGCCGCTGCGGCGCGCGACGTACACCGACAACTGGTTGATGGCGAAATTGAGCAGTATGTAGATCAGGGCCACCACCAGATACGTGCTCACCAGCGCATCGTAGTTGGTGATGAGCACGCGCGCGTTCTGCAGCATGTCCGGGTAGCTCACCACGTATGCGACCGTGGTGTCCTTGACCACCACGACCAATTGGGAGATGAGCGAGGGAATCACATAGCGGATCGCCTGGGGCAGCACGATCTTGAGCTTGACCCGGAAGGGGCGCATACCCAGGGCGAGGGCTGCCTCGGTCTGTCCGCGCGGCACGGCGTTGACGCCGGCGCGGAACACCTCGGCAAGCACACCCGAGGCGGCGAGCGCCACCGGCAGCGTGATCATCCAGAATGAGGACATCCTGATGCCGTACTGCGGAACCACCAGGAAAAAGAAGTAGATGAGCAGCAGGCTGGGAACGCCGCGGAAGAAGTCGGTCACCACGCGGCAGAGGGCCGCGAGGGAACGGACCCCGCTCGTGCGCCCGAGCATGAGCATAAGCCCCAGGACGAGCGCGATGGCCCCCGCCGTGAGCGCGACGGCGAGCGTGCCGCGCAGGCCCGCGAACAGGTATGCCCAGGTGCTCGCCTGGGTGAAGAACATCCAGTACCTTGGGTCGAGCTGACCGGTGGCCCAGAACTGGTAGACGGCAAAGCCGAGCAGAAGGGCCACCAACACGGCGCTCACGGCCGTGCCCACGCGAATCTTGGCGCGCGTCTTGGGGCCCGGGGCCTCGTACAGGACGTCGCGGATGCTCACCGCCTGCGCGCCGGAAACTGCCTTGGCACTCATCGGACGATCCTCACCTTCCTGTCGATGCGGTTACCCACGAACGCGATGGCAACCGCGGTGAGGGCGTACCCCGCCGCCGAGATGCCGAAGGCCAGGATTCCGCCGGCAGCGCGCGTGTTGATGTATGAGACCACGCCCGTGAGCTCGGGCGGGTCGAGCGGGACCTGCGAGCCGAGGGACGTGGTGAGAAGCACCGCTATGAGCAGGTTGGTCATGGGGAGCACCGTGGTGCGCAGCGCCTGCGGGATCACGATGCGGCGGAGCATCTGTCCAAACGAGAGGCCCAAGGAGCGCGCAGCCTCGATCTGCCCCACACCGATGGTGTTGATGCCGCTCATGAAGTTCTCCGAGCCGAACGCGGAGGCCACCAAGATGACCGTGAGGATCACGCACGTGCGGTACGGCAGCACCAGGTTGAGGCTGGGCAGCGCGTACACGATGATGATGAGTAGCGACACGCCCGGGATGTTGCGGAACACCTGCACGTAGCCGTCGCCCAGCAAGCGCAGCGGCTTGAAGGGCGAGACGCGCATCACCGTGACGGCGATGGCGACCACCATCACCAACGCGAAGCACAGCGCCGTCATGCCCCATGTGGACAGCAACGCCTCCCAATAATCGCGCCCATAGGTCGCAAGCAGCTCGGTCAGCCCCATGAGCCCCCCTTCCCCGATCTCCCATCCGTCTTCCACCGTGATGGCGAGAGGCGCCCGTGCGCCCGGCGACCATCTTGTCCCGGGCGGACGCGGACGCCCCCGCACCTTCCAGCTATCTCGCCGCGCGCGTGCCCGTCGGCATCTTGCCGCGCATCACGCGAATCGGACCCTAGGCGCCGAGCGCCGGCGGCTGCGGGACCTCATCGATCTCCGCGCGGTCGCCGATGCAGAGCTTCCAGAGCTCCTCCCAGGTGCCGTCCTCCTCGACCTTGGTCAGGAAGGCGTTGACGAACTCGACGCCATCGGAGTCGAGCGGCAGGCCGATGCCGTACAGGTCCTCGGGACCGAACGGCTCGCCGGCCATCTTGTACTTGCCGGGTTGCTTCATCATGTCGGAGAAGAGCATGTTGCGGTCGATCACATACGCATCGACGCGACCCTGGGCGAGGGCGCTGCGTGCCTCCTCGTCGGTCTTGAACTCCTGCAGCTTGGCGTCGGGGCAGACCTCCTCCATGATGCTCGGGGCAGTGGAGCCGGACTGGGCGGCGACGTTCTTGCCGGCCAGGTCGTCAACGCCCTCGATGTCGTCGTTGTCGGCGAGCACCAGGATGGACTGCTGCGTGCTGTAGTAGGGGCCCGCGAAGGAGATGAGCTTCTTGCGGTCATCGGTGATGGAATAGGTGGCGAACACCGCGTCGACCTGATCGTTCTGCAGCACGGACTCGCGCGTGTCGGAGGTCACCTGCGTGGCCTCGAACTTGGACTCGTCGCCCAGGATGTAGCGGACGAGCAACTGGGACAGGCCCGCGTCGAAGCCGCGGAGCTTACCGTCCTTCTCGTTCAGCAGGCTGAAGAGCATGGAGGTCTGGACCACGCCGAGACGCATGACGCCAGCGTCCTTGATCTTGCTCGCCCACTCGCTGGCGGCGACCGTCTCGTCATCCGCGACGGCGCCGGCGGCGATCAGCTTGTCGTACGCGGCGGCATCGAGGGCCACGGGCTCTTGGTCCTTGGCGGCGTCGCCGGCGGGGGCGGGGGCGGGCTCGCCACCGCAGGCGGCGAGGCCCAGCGTGGCAACGCCGGCCGCGGCGGCGCCGAGCACCTGACGACGATCGATCATGAACTCATGGGATTTGTCACTCATACGGGTTCCTTTCCCCTTTCGCTGGCAGTACTTTAGCCTACCGCAGTATATACATGAATGCAGGGGCGTTTGACAACGCCTAGCGTTACTTATGCCCGAATGAGCCGAGTTGAAACAGATGCCGCGCCGCCAGGGCCCAACTCCCCACGGAGCGCACCCGGCGTGCACTTTGAAACGACGCCTTGAGCGCGATGCTACATCCCCGCGAGCGCGGACCGGACGTCCGCGACGATCCCATCGACCGTCACGCCGTTCCGGGCAAGCAGCTCCTCGGCGGCAAAGCGGTCGGGGAAGGCCTTGTGGACGCCGTAGCAGCACACGCGCACAGAAGAGGGGCCCAGGTAGCGAGCGACCTTCTCGCCCCAACCTCCCTCGAGCACGCCGTCCTCGAGCGTCACCACCACCTGGAACTCGCGGGACGCGGCGTCGAGGTATCCCTCGTCCAGCTCGGTCGCGAATCGCGGGTTGACGAGCTCGGCCTCGATCGCGCCCGCGGCGCCATCACCACAGCGCAGGGCGTCGCACACGCGCTCGCCCAAATCGAAGAAGCTGCCCAACGCGAGGACCGCGACCTTGGAGCCGCCGCGGACAACTTGATAGCGGGGGCTGCCGAACGCCGCAACGGGGTCCTCGTCCTGCATCCAACCCTCTCGCGAGGTCACGCCGTTGCCGGGAACGCGGATGACCACGGGGCACCCATCCTGGTCGAGCGCCCAATCGAGCATCGCGAGGTACTCCTCACGGCACACGGGGGCAAGGCAGCGCAGGTTGGGCAACGCGCCCTGGAGGGCGAGGTCGAAGAAGCTCAGGTGCGTGGCGTCGCTCGTGCCGTACACGGAGGAGCCGAAATCGAGCACGACGGCGGGGAGGCTGTTCAGGCACAGGTCATGCCAGAACTGGTCGTAAGCACGCTGCATGAACACGCCGTACAGGCCGATGACCGGCTTGGCGCCGGCGCGGGCCAGACCGGCGGCATACGTCACCGCATGCTCCTCGGCGATACCGACGTCCACGAACTGCCTGCCGGCACGGGCGCGGCGCAGGGGCGTGAAACCCATGATGTAGGGCGTCGCCGCGGAGATCGCGACCACGCGCGGGTCCGCCTGCATGCAGTTGAGCAAATGCGCACCGGTTATCGCGGCGTACGTCTCCTCGTCCTCGCAGCGGTTCCGGGGCAGGACATCGTAGGCGCCCGTATCCACATCGAACGGGCCCACGTGGTGCCAGCTCTCGGAATCCGCGGCGGCGGGCTCGTAGCCGGCGCCCTTGGTGGTGCACAGGTGCAGGACCACCGGGTGGTCGATGCCGCGCAGCTCGAGCAGGACGCGCTCGACCGCGGCCTCGTCGTTGCCGTCCGCGAGGAAGCGGTAGTCGAGCCCGAGAGCGCGGAAGAAGTTGCAGGGATCGCTGCCCGCGCTCTCGCGCAGGGCGGCAAGGTTGCGGTACAGCCCGCCATGGTTCTCGGCGATGGACCAGCCGTTGTCGTTCACGATCACGATGACGCCCGTGCCCAGCTCCGCCAGGCTGTCCAGACCCTCGAACGCGAGGCCGCCCGACAGCGACCCGTCACCCACGATGGCGACCACGTCATACGAATCGCCCGCGAGGTCGCGCGCCTTGGCCATGCCGCACGCAAGGCTCACGGACGTGGACGTGTGGCCCATGGAGTACAGGTCGTGCTCGGACTCATCGGGATTGGTGAACCCGGAGAGACCGCCGAACTCCTTGGGGTCCAGATAGTTCGAAGCGCGGCCCGTGAGCATCTTATGCGCGTACGTCTGATGCGAGACGTCGAAGATCAGTTTGTCGACCGGCGAGTCGAAGACGCGGTGCAAGGCGACCGTGAGCTCGACGACTCCCAGGTTGGAGCCTATGTGACCGCCCACTGAAGCGGAGCTGGTGAGGATGGCGCGGCGGATCTCGGCGCATAGGCCGGGCAGCACCTCGGGCTCGAGGTCCTTCACGTCCTGCGGCGATGAAATGCGTTCCAGCAGCATGCGAGCGAGAACCTCCTTGGTGTGCCTGTCGATACCAAACGTATCACGTAAGGGTACCAGTTTCGCATACTCCGGTGTTGAAGATGTGGGGCGTCGGCCGAACGGCCGAACGGCGCGCACGTCGGCACCGGAGGCACCCGGAGCGCCGCGAACGGCACCCGGACATCGGCGCGCGGGCCCCGCGCGATGCGCTACGCCGCCGACCGGCGCGACCGGCGCCTGTCCCAGGCCCGATGCACCGTCAGGCAAAAGCCCACGGCGACCAGCGCGGCCGTAACGATGTAGACGAGCTGGTAGCCCGCAAGGAATATGTCGGGCCGACCCTCGACGTAAGCGGTCACGGTGCGACCGGCGGCCGCGCTCATCCCGCCGTAGAGGATGGACGTCGAGCCCGAGATGCCGATCGCCATGCCCAGGTACCGTGCCAGCGCACTCGCGCTGCCGGCAAAACCGAGCAGCTCGGTGGGCACGGAGCCCATGACGAGCGAGTTGTTGGGAGATTGGAAGATCGAGGTGCCGAACGAGGCGAGGCCGAGGAAAAACAGGATCTGGGGGATGCCCGACCCCATGTCCAGCGTGCCCGTGAGGTAGAGGCCCACGCTGAACGTCCCCAAGCCGATCATGCACGGCAGCTCGCAACCTATGCGGTCCGAGACCGCGCCCGAGATGGGGCCGGCGATCGCGTTGGCGAGCGGGATGATGCAGAAGATGAGGCCGGCGAGGCCCGGATCGAACCCGCGTGCATCCTGGAGGTAGAACGGCGTCATGAGCTCGTAGACGCCGATGGCAACGAAACTTATGAACAGGCAGACGAGGTTCACCACGAAGCGCCGGTCCCGGAAGATGGCGAGCTCGACGAGGGGCTCGTCCACCCGGCGCTCATGGCGCGTGAACAGCACGAGCAGCGCGATCCCCAGGGCGAGAGCCGCGAGCGGAAGCCACGAACGCGCCCCCTGGAGCGCGGTGAGGCCGAGGAACGAGAGGAGGAGGCCCGGGACGATCAACACGGCGCCGAGCACGTCCATGGAGCCGCCCTCGCGCACGGCATCCTTTGGCAGCGTGAACCTACCCAGGACCACCGATGCGATGCCGACGGGCACGTTGATGAGGAAGATGTACTCCCAAGGCAGGTACGACACGATGAATCCGCCGAGCACCGGGCCGCACATCATGCCGAGGGCGACGAAACTCGCCAGCAGGCCCAGGGCGCGGCCGCGCTCGCGGGCCGGAAAGGCCTCGGTGATGATGCCCATGTTGTTGGCCATTGCCGAGGCGCCGCCGATGCCCTGCACGATGCGCGACGCCACCAGGGCGGGAAGCGTGGTCGAGATGCCGCACAGGAGCGACCCGAGCGAGAAGATGATCACGCCGACCTCGAAGAAGCGCACCTTGCCGTACAGGTCGCCAAGGCGGCCGAACACCATGAGGAAGGCGCACATGGCGAGCAGGTACACGGAGGAGACCCACTGTATCTGGTCGAGGCCGGCATCCAGGGCCTTCTGCATGACAGGCAAGGCGACGTTGACGATGCTCGAATCGAGCGTGGCCATGAAGGTCATGATGAGGACCGTGAACAAGATGGCCCATTTGCCCGGCGTGCGGGCGGTGCGTGCGGCTCGGCTCATGCGCTCCCTTTCCAAAAAAAGAGCGGGTTCCCACCTCATAGCAGCTTGAGCTGGGAACCCGCTTCGGTTCGTTGTCATTTTTTGTACCATGCACCCGTACGAGGAGGAACCTCTTTCACAGCAAATACAGGAGACGCGGCGGCACGGTCACTCCCCCGAACGCACGGCGGCATCGGATTCGAATGCGCGCAGATCGAGCGCGTGACCGGCCATATGCTCGACGTCGGCATCCACGCGATGCGCGGGGACGATAATCGCCACGGGGTTGCGGGCGATCGAGCGCTCGACCGTCTGGCGCAAAGAGCGCCCTCCCTCCTGCCCCGGATTCGCAAGGGGGCTCAGGGCCGACACCCGCTCGGCGATCGCGTCCACCGCGACCCTCGCCCCAAAGGGGATCTCGAGCAACGCGACCGAGACCGCATGATCGAGCTCGGACCCATCAAGGTGCAGCGGGGGAATCCAGAGAGGGGGACGGCCGGCGAAATACGCGTTGAGCCACGCCCACGTCCGCTCGAGCACGCCCACCGCGGCAGTGTTGCGCGGGTCGGCGGCGCTCACGGGGCCGCCGCCCGAGACCGCGTCGCGGCCATCGACCACCTCGCTGGCCGCGGGACGGTGCATATCGAGAAACGCGGCGCCGGATGGGACCTCGGATGCAGAGCGGGAGTCACCGTCGAACCACAGGCCCCTGAGCCCGCGCGCGTCGGCGACGAGCACGATATCGCCCAGCGGCGAGTGGTAGGTGGTGGTTATCATGCGGGCCTCCCCTTTCATCCGGCCCGCCCATTGTACCGCGCCGCGCGCCCACGCCGGGGGGATCGCAAAAGGGGACGGATGCGAATTGCGCATCGCGCGTGCCGGAGCACCTGGCAGCGTGCGATTTGCACCCGACCCCAATTACACGTGCCGGGCAGTGTGCGATTTGCACCCGACCCCAATTGCATGTCACTCGGCGCTCTTGAGGGCCCCCACCATGTCGATCTTATCCAGGCTGCGGTTGGTCATCTTGTTGATGATGAGCGTGAAGACGAGCGACATCACGGAGGCGAAGACGTAGGTCCCCGGCTCGACGATCGTGTCGAAGAACAGCGACGGCATGCGCAGGACATAGGTGAGGAAGCGCGTGATCACATAGCCGAGCGGCCAGCCCGCCACGATGCCGATGAGCGTGAGGACGACGGTCTCCTTGTTGATGTAGCGGTAGACCTCGCGGCGCCGGAAGCCCAGCACCTTGATGGTGGCGAGCTCGCGCTCGCGCTCGGAGATGTTCGTGTTGGAGAGCGTGAACACAACGGCGAACGCAAGCGCCGCGGCCATGACGGTCACCACGTACACCACCACGTCGATGATCTTGAAGCTCTGGGAGAAGTCGTTCGCGATCTTGGTGGAGCTCGACACCGTCACAAAGGTCTCGCCCGCCGACAGCTCATCGGCGATCGCGATCTTCTTGGCATCGGAGCCCTTGAGGTTCACCAGGAACGCGTTGGGGACGCATGGCTCGCCAAAGGCACGGGCATAGGCGCTCTCCGTCATGAAGACGAAGTTCCCCAGGAAGTTGACCGTGATGCCGTCGACGCGCACCGCGCCCGTGCGCAGGGCGCTGTCCTGCAGCTCGAGGTCGTCGCCCAAGCCAAAGCCCAGCACCTGCTCGACGTTCTTGGTGATGAGCGCGCCGTTGCCCTCGCGTGGCAGCGCGAGCTGGTCGCCACCCGTCGCCGGCGCGAGGAAGGTCGTGTTCGACGCGTCCTCGGTCTTCATGTACGCGGGCAGATCAGCGTTGTCGGGCACCACCACGAGCTGGACGCTTTCCTTGACGCCGCCGAACTCGGCGGTCACCGTGTCAACGCGCGCCTCGAGCATGGTCTTGACGGCCCCGGTGCCTCGCAGCTCGCGCTCCCCCGCCTCAAAGTCGTCATCGGCGGTCACGGCGAGCAGGTCGTAGCGCACGATGCCCTCGCTGCCGTACTGCCGCGGCTTGAGCGAGATCACCGTGTCGCGGATACCCAGACCGCAGATCATAAGCGCCGTGCAGCCGGCGATCCCGAACACCGTCATGAGGAAGCGCTTCTTGTAGCGGAACAGGTTGCGCGCGCTCACCTTGTTGAGAAAGCTCATGCGGCGCCACACGGGCGTGATGCGCTCCATCAGGATGCGCTTGCCGGCGCGCGGCGCCTTGGGGCGCATGAGCGAGGCCGGCGTCTCCTTGAGCACGTGACGGCAGGCCAGGAACGTGGCGCCCACGATGCCCACGGCGAACAGCGCGATGCCGAGCACCGCGGTGAACGCGTTGAAGTGCAGTTGGAACGGCGGCAACGCGTACATGGTCTTGAAGATGGTGAAGATGATCTCGGGCAGGGCGATGAAGCCGAGCGCGTCGCCCGCGATACCGCCCGCCAGGCACGCCGCGAACGAGTAGATGAGGTACTTGGACAGGATGCGGCCGCGGCTGTATCCGAGCGCCTTGTAGATGCCTATGAGCCCGCGGTCCTCCTCGACCATGCGCGTGACCGTGGTGAGGCTGATGAGCACGGCGACCGTGAAGAAGATGAGCGGGAACACCGTGGCGATGGACTCGATGGAGCTCGCGTCGCTCTCGATGCTCGCGTAGCTGGCAAGCGAGCTGCGGTCCTGGATGTACCAAGTTGTGCGCTCGATGTCCTCCACGTCGGCCCGGGCGCTGGCGAACTTCGCCTCGGCATCTGCCTTGCGCTCGTCGTACTCCGCCTGGCCCTTGGCGAGCTCCGCCTGACCCTCGGCGAGTTCGCGACGGCCCTGCGCGATCTTATCGGCACCACCGGCGAGCTGCGAACTTGCGGCCATAAGCTCGTCGTAACCCGCCTGCGCCCGCGCCAGGCTCGCCTTGCCGGCTGCGACCCGGGTCTCACCCTCGACGAGCGCGACCACGCCATCACCCAGGTCCTTGAGCTGCGCGATCTGCGACGCCATGGCGTCAACTTGAGCGGCCACGTCATCGGGGGCCTGCGCCAACAGGGCGCGCACCGCATCGCGCAGCGCAGGCGGCAGCCCGGCGACGATCGCCTCGATGCGCTCCCGAATGAACACGGGCAGCTTGTTGTAGTCGTGCTCCGCCTGGTCCAGGGCCTGCTTGAACTCCTCGGAGCGCAAGGCGTCGGCGAGCTCGCCCAGGCGCCCCGCCGATTGATCCACAAAAGGCGCCACGACCGCGTTGAATTCATCGGCCGCTGCACGGGCCTCGGCCGACGAGGAGGCCGACATGAGGCGGCTCCACGCGGCAGTGGGCCACACGTCCTTGACGTACGGAAGCCGCGCCATGAGGGAACCCATCGACTCGAGCTGCGCCCTCGCGCCCATGAGCTCACGCTCCGCGGCGTCGAGCTGCCCGCGCTTGGCAGCAAGCTGCGACGGGATCTGCTCGACCGTGCAGCCCAGGCCGGCGGCGATCTGCGCCAGACCGTCCTCCACCCGCTGCTTGCCGGAACGATACTCGCCCTCCACAGCGACGAGCTCACTGCGCCCGCCGTCGATCTGGGCCTGGGCGTCAGCCAGTTCACGGGCGGCGGCGTCGAGCTGTTCGCTCGCCTCGCCCTCGATGCGGTCGATCTCCTCGCTCGCGCTGTCCTTGACGCCGCTCGTGCGAGCATCCTCGCGTTGCCCCCGGATGGCCTCCACGCGCTGCTTGACCTCGTCGACGCGCTCTTCGTACTCCTCCGAATAGGCCATGAGCCCATCGGCGCCCGCCACCGTGAGATAGGCGACCGTGAAGGTGTCGCGGTCGAGCACCGCGCCCGGCGTGAGGAAGAACGCGTATTGCGGGCCGCCCGAGCTGCGGAAGCTCATGGTCTTGCTGCCCGCGTTCACATCCATGGGGTCGAGCACCGCAGCGGTGATCACGTACTCGCCGCGCTCGAAGATCTCAGAGGCCTCCCCTGCCGACGGCGCATCCCCATCCTCGAATGTGCCCTCGTCTGTCGGCCCCTCTTCCGCCGCGCTCGTCGGGCCCTTCGACCCGCCCTCGAACGTCACGGTGTCGCCGAGCTCCTTGCCGCTCGCATCCAGGTACTTCTGCGTGACGGCGATCTCGCGCACATCACGCGGAAGACGCCCCTCGAGCACGCGGGGCTCGTTGAGGCCCGCGGCGGAAAGCGCCTTGAGCTCGACCTTCTGGCGCACCCCGTCGATGGGCGTGTAGGCGGTCTCGGTATAACCGCCTTCGGCCACATCGACGCCCTCGACCTTGCCCAGGGCGCGGATGTCACCCTCGTCCAGGCCGAGGGTCGACTTGATGGAGATGTCGAACAGGCGCTGCTCATCGTAATAGGAGTCCGCCGTGAAGCGCAGGTCGTCGCAGGCCGCCTTGAGGCCCACGAGCATGGTGGCACCCAGCGCCGTGATCACGAACAGCGAGATGAACCGCTTGAGGTTGCCCGTGATGGTGCGCTTGATGTCCGTTGAAAACGCGTTGGGGCGCTGCTTGGGCGCCTTCTCCCCCCTCATCTCGACCCTCGCCTACCACTCGATCTGGGCGATGGGCACGGGAGAGGCGTTCACCTGCATATCGGTCACGCGACCGCTCTTGAAGCGAATCAGGCGGTCGGCCATGGGGGCCAACGCGGAGTTGTGCGTGATGATGAGCACGGTGATGCCGTCGCGGCGGCAGGTGTCTTGCAGCAGCTGCAGCACCTGCTTGCCCGTCTCGTAATCGAGCGCGCCGGTGGGCTCGTCGCACAACAGGAGCTTGGGGTTCTTTGCCAGGGCGCGGGCGATCGAGACGCGCTGCTGCTCGCCGCCGGAGAGCTGCGAGGGGAAGTTCGCCATGCGCTCGCCCAAGCCCACCTTGCGCAGGCACTCGTCCGCATCGAGCGAGTCGGGGCAGATCTGCGAGGCGAGCTCGACGTTCTCGAGCGCGGTGAGGTTGGGCACCAGGTTGTAGAACTGGAACACAAACCCGACGTCGGCGCGCCGGTATTCCACGAGCTCATCCTCGGACGCGGAGCTCACGTCGCGCCCGTCGACCACGACGCGCCCGCTCGTGGCGGCGTCCATGCCCCCGAGGATGTTGAGCGCGGTGGTCTTGCCCGCGCCGGATGCGCCGAGGATCACGGCGAGCTCCCCGCGCTCGACCTCGAACGACGCGCCGTCCAGCGCGTGGACCTCCGCCTCGCCGGAACCGTAGATTTTCATGACGTCGCTGAACTCGATGTATGCCATTCGTGGCGCCCCCGTGCCGTGATTATTCGTAATGGGTTTCCCATATTGCATTGATATACCCACTAATAATGGCATCAAGCCGATGAAGGAACTGCGCCGATATAGGGCTTCGCGCCGCACCGTCCCATATCGACGTCTCCGCGCCCGCAGCGGCCTCAAATCTCCCGGCGCATCCGAATAGGCAGGTTGCAATCGGCGTGCTAGGGCAAAGTGCAGCTTTTGGGGGAGGTTTTGCGCGGAATCACCGGATTTCGAATTATACAGACTCGCCTTTCCTGGGCATTTGCCGGAATGAGGGAGAAGACGGCGCAAATCGGAGGCAAAACCTCCCCCAAAAGCTGCACTTTGCGATCGCCCCCATAAAGTAACGCCCACAGCTGGCTACAACCCCGCAGACCACGCCCCAAGACAGGCAGCTCCTCAGGTGGGCCTTGAACGCGTCTTGAAAATTGGTGTAGTCGGCATCCCGGCCGGCGCCCGAAAGGGCG
>CABRHS010000017.1 GCA_902470815.1 uncultured Collinsella sp. | reverse complement strand
GGGCGACCGCGGTGATCGGGAGAAGGGCGTAGAGGAGCGCCATCATGGCGAACATTCCCGCATCGGGTGGGACGGCGCCGACCAGGAGGGTGGGGACCGCACAGCATGCGGCGGCGATGGCGGCTACGGCGATGAGCGATGCGCGCGCGGTTGCGTTCATGGGGCCTCCTCAATGAGAATCGCCCCCATTCTGCCACGAGGGGCGGGAATGGGGGCGATCGTGTCGGCAAGTTGGCCTGAAAATGCCTGAGCGGCAATCGACCGTAACGGCTTCGCAGGCAGGCTGCCCGGCCGGAGCGGAGACTCGAGGGTTCGGCGCTCTCTAAATGGGGCTACTTCTGATCTCCCTCGGACCGTCCATCCTTCTTCGGCAGCCTTCCCGCCCGCTTGAGGGCGTCGCGCAAGATCCACTCCACCTGGCCGTTGGCGCTGCGCATCTCATCGTCCGCCCAGCGTTGGACGGCCTCCCATATGGCGGGGTCTATGCGAAGGGGGTATTGCTTGCGTGCCATGACGTGCTTTCTTATCGAGCTGAGATGCGTGTAGCTGGAACGATTCCAAGCGTATCAAAACCTCAGTTTGGGGACTGTCCCTAAACTGAGGTTGGGTGGTTAGTACAGGGAGCCTGCGTTCAGGACCGGGTGCGCCTCGGATTCACCGCACAGGACGACCATGAGGTTGCTGGCCATCTGCGCCTTGCGCTCGTCGTCCAGCTCGATGGTGCCGCCTGCGGCCATTTCCTTGACGGCCATGTCGACCATGGAGACGGCACCCTCGACGATCTTCTTGCGCGCGGCGATGACGGCCTCCGCTTGCTGGCGGCGCAGCATCGCCTGGGCGATCTCGGGGGAGTAGGCGAGGTGCGTGAGGCGGGCGTCGTCGACCTCGACGCCGGCGGGCGCCAGGCGCATCGCCAGTTCACGGCGCAGGGCCTCGGAGACCTCCTCGACGTTGGCGCGCAGGGTGATGGCGCCGGCGGCGTCGGACTCGTCCTCCAGGTGGTCGTAGGCGTACACGCTGGCCACGTGGCGGAGCGCCGTCTCGGCCTGCATGGCCACGTAGCTCTGGTAGTCGTCCACGTCGAACAGGGCCTTGGCGGTGTCGGCCACGTGCCACACCACGACGGTGGCGATCTCGATGGGGTTGCCCATCTTGTCGTTGACCTTCAGGCGCTCGCCGTTCAGGGTGCGCACGCGGGTGGAGATGGTGGTGGACAGGCCCTTGGCGGCGTTGCCCGCCGCCTTGACGCTCTCGCTCAGGGAAAGACTTGCCTTTGCGGCGGCTGCGGCCATGGCGTCCTCGGAGGCGCCGCTCACGCCCATGCTCTTGCTAAAGAACGGGTTTGCCCAGAAAAAGCCCTCGTCACGCACGGTGCCCACGTACTTGCCAAAGAGGATGCACACGCGAGCTTGGCCGGGCTGAAGCGAGAAGAAGCCGTTCAGCGGCAAAAACCAAAAACAAAAGGCGACGATGCTGAGCCCTAGGCCCCAGCCGTAGACGGCGGACGCGTCGACGCCGTCCGGCGTTCCGGCGATGCCGGCGAGGCTCCAGATGAAGAGGCCGACGATGGCGAGCAGCGTCGCGATGACGGCGGCGAGCATGCCATAGCCCGACGTGGCCTTGAGTTGCTTTTCCACGCTCATGTGAGTTCCTTTCACGACTGCGCCGGCGTTTGCGTGACGGCCCCGGCGCCGCCTCCAGATTGCGATGGGGAGGAGGCGAATCCCCGGGCAGTCCGTGCGGCTGCTGATTGCATTGTGATATCACATTGAGACCAAGTCAAGAAGAATCGGTGCCTGCGCGCGCACTTCTGTGCTCCGCCGCGGCCGCTCTGTTGCATCTTTGCCGGCAAGTCCCTAGAATAGCTCCCACTCACGACTGAAGGTGCACCTGGATTTAGGAAAGGGGAGCTGTATCATGCTCGCTTCCATGAGGATTTGGCTCTAGCCACGGTCGCGTGAGCGACCGGTACTTCGCTGCATATCACCGATCGCAACAAAGGATTATTCCATGACACAACCGAATCCCCGCGCTTCCTGGAAGCGCTCGCTCGCCATCGTCTGGATCGGCGAGTTCTTCTCCGTGCTCACGAGCTCCATCTTGCAGATGGGCCTCATCTGGCACGTCACCCTCACCACCGGCTCCGCGAGCGCCCTGTCGTTCGTGAGCCTGGCGGCCTTCTTGCCCATGGCGCTCCTCGGCGCCTTCGCGGGCACCATCGTGGACCGCACGTCCATCAAGCGGCTCATGATCGGCGCGGACCTCTTCATAGCCGCCGTGAGTCTCACGCTCGTCTTCGGATCGCTACGCGGCGATCTCTCCGTCACTGCCGTGGCGGCGGTGCTGTTCGTTCGCGCCCTAGGTAGCACGCTCCACACGCCTGCGTTCAACGCGCTCACGCCGCTTATGGCCCCGCCCGAGGCGCTCGGAAAGCTGGCGGGCATGCTCCAGTTCATGCAGTCGGGCAGCTACATCATCGGCAACGCAATCGCGGCAGTCATCTATCCGGCGTTCGGCCTGACCTTCATGATCGCGCTCGATGTCGCCGGCGCGGTGCTCGCGAGCATCGCGGTCGCGGTCTCCGGTATAAAGACGCCAGTGCCCGAGCGCCATGCACTCGAGGAGAACGCCGAGGCGTCGCGCCGTGCGGTGCGGGCGTTCCTCTCGGAGACGGCCGACGGTTTCCGCGAGCTCAAGCGCCATCGCGGGCTGTTCGCCATGCTCTGGATCGGATTTGCGTTCTCCGTGCTGTTCTCGCCTATCTCCGCGCTGTTCCCGCTCATGGTGTTCGACCATTTCGGCGGCACCACCACGCAGTCGGCTATCGCCGAGATCGCGTTCTCGGTCGGAATGATCGCGGCGAGCGGCTGGATTGGGGTGACGGGCGGCCTCAGGAACCACGCGCTCTCGTGCGCGCTCGCAATCGCGCTCTTCGGCGCGGCCACGCTCGCGAGCGGTCTCGTGCCGCCCTCGGCCCTCGTCGTGTTTTTGGGCCTCACGTTCGCGATGGGGCTGTCGAGTCCGCTGTACAGCGCCCCGCAGATGGCGCTCATGCAGGAGCGCATCGATCCCGAGTGCATGGGGCGCGTCTTCGGCCTTTACGGGGCGGTTTGCAGCTGGGCCATGCCCGTGGGGCTCGTCGCGTCGACCCTGTTCGCCGACGCCATCGGCGTGAGCGCGTGCTTCGTGCTCATCGGCGCTGCGATGGTGATCCTTGCGGGTATCACCTGGACGATACCGAGCATCAGGAAGATCGGGTAGCGCTTTTGGATGGGCGACCCGCCCCAAGCGGCTAGCATGGTCGTTGCGATGCGAAGGACGGCCGACGGCGTGCCCGCGAGGGCGCCGTTGGCCGCTTATTCTCGCGGCGTCGAGTCCATGGCCATCATCGAGTCGGCGAGCGTTCGAGATGCTGCCGCTGGTTTCCACCGTATGCCGAAAACACCCGGACGATGCCGTGCAGATCGCTTCGCTCTGCTATAGTCTCCCAAATTCACGTTTTCTACTGGGATGGTGGTTAATATGGGCGACATGCTCGAATCGTTCCTGCGCGTGGCGATGGTGGTCTTCATCGTCGGCCCGCTCACTGCATGGGTCGCCCGTCGCGGCGCGCGCGAGCGCAGTGAGGCGACGGACAGCCTCGATTGCTTCACGGTGCGCATGCCCGCTGCCATCCGCACGATCATCGCCTGCTGCGCGGTCGCGTTCGAGCTGCTCATGTTGGGTGTTTACGTCTGGCAGGGCGTTTCGCTGGGCGAGTGGGACCACGAGCTTGTGTGGTTCGGCCACGCCATGGCACTTGCGGGCATGGCCATCTGGGCCCTGCTGAGCATCCCGCGCATCGACGTGGACGGTGAGCGAATTCTCTCGCGTAACGCTTTTGGCGTCCGCAGGGAGTCGACGTTCGGCAACATCACCCGTGCAACGCTTCACACGCAGATGATGAGGATCGACCTGTTCGAGGGCGATCGAAAGTTCTGCTCGATAAGCCTTGAGGGGGTGTGCTCACTCAACCTCCTCGACCGTCTGGAGGAAGAGGGCATCGAGATCTCGGACGCTGTCGACGGCCCCATGACCAAGGCGGGCCTGTGTTGGTCTGCCATCAAGCCGTTGACGATTGTTTTCAACGGCATGGCACTCGTCTTCTCGCTCGTGATCGCCTTCATGGCTGTTTTCACCGATGCCGGCGCTCGTCTGCTCTTGCTCGTCCCGTTCCTCTTCCTGTTCATAGGGGGACTCCTGCCCCTGCTCATGCTCAGCATGCCCGCCCGCGGCATCCTCGAGATCGGCAGGCAGGAGCGCGAACTCGGTTTCTCCTTCGCCGAGGAGATGGCGGTCCGTGGTGCCACGGGTACTTCGCTTGTCGACGACGATTGGTTCATCGAGATCAGCAATGCCCGCGTCGTGGCGTTCCGCCGCGATTACCTCAAGAAGGTCACGGCGCACGAGGACAGCGAGAGTGGCGACCGCTGCACGGTGACCACGAAGGGCGGTCGCAAGTTCAAGGTGTATGCGGCGGGGAGCACGCTCGATGACCTGCGCTCATGGTTCAAACAGGGCGCCAAGGCCAGAAGCACGGTCGATCGTGCGGAGGATGCGCTCGAGGCGACCGTCTGAGCGGGCTCGTCTGCCAAAGATTCAAATGCGAAAAGGGGCGCTATGGGCGTCCCTTGTCATGTCAGGCCCGCGGGCCAGCGAAACGCCTCAAGGTCAACGCGTCCGTCCGCGAGAAACCCGACGCCTTCGGCCTCGAGCAGGGCGCGTTGTGCCTCGAGCCCTCCAAAGGCGAAGCCCTCCGCCAGGCGCCCATCTGCGAATACGATTCGGTGACAAGGTATGTCCCCGGGTTCGGGATTGACGTGCAGCGCGTATCCCACGTATCGCGCTCGCCGCGGCTCGTCCACGAGTTTGGCGATCTGCCCGTATGTGGCCACCATGCCGCGGGGCACCTGGCGCACCATGTCGTATACGCGATTGAAAAACCCGTCCGTCGAGCGTTCGTCCACGCGGCCCTCCCATCTTCGATCTCGCAGTCATTGTAGACAAGAAAAGCGCCCCGTACGCGTGGGGGCGCTTTTCGAAGAGGATGTTGCGCGAGGGGAGGAGGAACGCAACAATCACACCGAAGGTCCTTTGTTCGCCTGTGCCTTCGTTGAGTTAACTATAGCTAATTTAGGTATATGCTCCTCCGGTAGCGACGCATACATAGTCTCTCCATAAGTTAACCGAGGTTTACAAAATGGAGGACGCCATGGTTGCGAGCGCTATGGTTCGAGGAATCTCTCAACGAGCTCGTTGAACGCCCCGTCGGCTCCCGCGGTCTCAAGGACCACATCGCAATACGGGCGCACGTCGTCGGTGACGTTCGCGACGCCGATGCCCAGTCCCGCCGCCTTGATCATGGGGAGGTCGTTTGCGGAGTCTCCCACGGCGATGACCTGCGACATCGGGATGTCGAGCATCTTCGCGAGCCGCACCAGGCCCGTGCCCTTGTCCACGCCCGCCGGCATGAATTCCAGATAGCGCCTAGAGGAGAAGGTTATCTCCACCCCAAGACGTCCGGCCATGGGTGCGAGCTCGTGACCGAGCTCCTGCAGCGCATCGAAGTCCCAGTCCACATACAAGATCTTCACGATGCCGCGCTCCTCCAGGAATGAGAGGTCGGGATGGTCGGATCCGCGAAAATGAGTGACTCCGGTGATCGATTTCAGATAGTCGCGCTCCCGTGCGGGCGCGTCATTCACGAACACGTGGCCGTCGGCGACATTGATGTGCATGCACAGCCCCAAATCAAGCCCCTTGGCATAGATCGCGTTCGCGCATTCGCCGGAAAGCCCGCAGGTGGTGAGGGGGGTGGGGTCGCCCGTGCGGTTGATGAAGCCACCGTTGTACGAGAGGACGTATCCACCCTCTATGAGCTCGCGTGCCTCGCCGGTGAAATTGTCCATGATCGAGGAGTACCAGCGTCCGCTCGATGGGACGAACAGCACGCCGAGCTCCCTCATGCGGCGCAATGCGCGCAGGTTCGCCGGGGGGATGGCGTGGTTGGCGTCCAGGAACGTCTCGTCCATATCGCTTACGACAAGTCTGTACATGCGGTCTCCCAAACAACGTAAAGAAAACGAGGCGGGTTTATTATCACCCACCTCGTTGAGTCGCGGCTATGTTGATTGAGTCGCCTTGGCATGACGGCGCCGGCGAGCACAGCCGCCTGCATCGGCGGGCGGGATGGCTTAGTACACCATTCCCATGGCTTCGCGCACCTCGGCGAGCGTCGCCTCGGCGACCTCGTTGGCGCGGCGATTGCCCTCGCGCAGGACGTCCTTGACGTAGTCCATGTCCTGCAGTAGTTCCTCGCGGCGGGCGCGGATGGGGGCGAAGTACTCGTTCACGCTCTCGGTGACGTACTTCTTGAGCTGGCCGGAGCCGCCCATGCCGATCTCCTCGGCAATCTCGACCTCGGAGCGGCCGGTGCAGATCGCGGCCGTGGAAAGCAGGCCGGACACACCAGGACGGCCTTCCGGGTCGAACGTGATCATGCGCTCGCCGTCGGTCTGGCTCTTCTTGATGCGCTTGGCGGTCTCCTCGGCGGTCATCGAGATGTTGATGGCGTTGCCGTAGGACTTGCTCATCTTGCGCCCGTCCAGGCCGGGAAGCAGCGGGGTATCGGACAGCAGGGCGTCGACCTCGGGGAAGACGTCACCGTAACGGTTGTTGAACTTGCGGGCGATCGTGCGGGTGAGCTCGATGTGCGGCAGCTGGTCGCGACCGACGGGCACCACGTTGCCCTTGCAGAACAGGATGTCGCAGGCCTGGTGCACGGGGTAGGTGAGCAACAGGCCGGTGAGCTCGTGGCCGCTGGCCTCCATCTCCGCCTTGACCGTGGGGTTGCGCTGCAGCAGCGCCTCGCTCACGAGCGACAGGAACGGCAGCATGAGCTGGTTGCACGCGGGCACGGAGGAGTGCGTGTAGATCATGGTCTTGTCGGGGTCCAGGCCGCAGGCCAGGTAGTCGATGACCATGTTGTAGACGTTGTCCTGGATGTTGTCGGTGCTGTCGCGGTCGGTGATGACCTGGTAATCGGCGATGAGCACGTTGGTGTGCACGCCCAGCTCCTGCAGCTCCACACGGCTCTTGAGCGTGCCGAAGTAGTGGCCCAGGTGCAGGCGGCCGGTGGGGCGGTCGCCGGTGAGCATGGTGTATTTCTCGGGGTGCTGCGGCAGGTCGGCGCGGATCTGGTTGCTGCGCTCGAGGCTGACCTCGTAGCTGAGCTCGTTGGGCATGGTCTCTCCTTTGCTCGGGTGGGTGATGGCTTGGGGTGGAAGGGTCGCCGGTTCGGGTTGTCCGGGCCAGATGATACGTCACGGGGCGGGCTTCGTCAGCATCCGAATCGCGATGGAGGTGCGGGTCAGTCCCCGGCTTCTCCGCGACGATCTCGGCGCGGCCCCTTGCCGGGGAGCAGCTCCTCAAGGCGCTCGATGCGCTCCTCATGGGCTTCCGCGGCGGCTCGTTCCTCGACGGCGAAGGCCGGGTCCTCGGGCGATACGATCTCATCGCGCTGGGTCTTGGGGTTGTAATGGTGGCGCAGCACGGGCTCAAAGAGGTGCAGGCGAGCTGCGAACAGGGCGGAAAGGGCCAGGAGCACCAGGAAGATCGCGATGCGCGGCCCAACCGAGACCTGATTGATGATGACGGCGCCGAGCGAGAGCAGCAGGCACCATGCGTAGATGAGCAAAACCGCCTGTCGCTGGTCGTAGCCCTCCTGGATGAGGCGATGGTGGATGTGCCCCGTATCCGCCTGCCCGATGCTCACGTGGGCGCGCTGGCGGCGCACGATGGCCGAGAGCGTGTCGAGGATGGGCACGCCCGCGACGATGAGGGGGATGATGAGCGAGGTGAGCGCTGCGGTACGGCTCACGTTGAGAAGCGAAATGGTGCCAAGTCCGAATCCGAGCAGGAGCGACCCGGAGTCGCCCATGAAGATGGACGCGGGGTAGAAGTTGTAGCGCAGGAACGCGAGGCAGGAGCCGAAAAGCGCGATCGAGAGCGCCGCGGCGTCCAGGCGCCCGGAGAGCATGGCGAAGGAGAACATGGAGAGCGACGCGATGCCCGAGATGCCCGCGGCGAGCCCGTCGAGCCCGTCGATGAGGTTGATGATGTTGGTGAACGCCACCAGGTAGATCACCGTGATGGGGTAGGCGACGACGCCCAGCTCGATCTCGGTCCCCGGGGCGAAGGGGTTCGCGATCCGGCCGATGAGCAGACCGGCTGCGGCGGCGATGCACGCGGCGACGATCTGGCCGAGGAGCTTCTTCCTCGGGGTGAGCGAGTGGACATCATCTATGCCGCCGGTCGCCACGATGACGAGGAACGCCACGCCGAGCAGCGGGTAGTTGATGCTCATGCTGGGGTGGGGGATGAGGATGGGCGGCCAGCCGAGCAACTTGATGCCGGCGATCTCGACGATGAGGGCCATGCAGAGGCCCGCGAAGATGGCGACACCGCCCAGGCGCGGAATGGGGGCTATGTTAATGCGGCGCTTGGAGGGGTAGTCGATGGCACCCCATGCGTGCGCGAGCTTCTTCGCGATCGGAACGCATAGGTAAGTGGTAAGGAAGGCCGCGGCAGCCACCATGAGGTATGGCATCGCTTGTTCCATGTGGTGCACCACCATCGGCTCGTGAACGGACGGGCGTCTAAGACGCGGAATCTCACATATGATACCGGATGGGAGGGCCCGCATGGCGCTCGTCGCGCGGTGGCACGTTTCGCGCACATGCGCCCGTCCACGGGCGATTTGGAAAAGATTGCACAAAAAAGTGCGCGGGCGGTTGCATAGACGCCATGAACGGCCGGTTTTTCCATAAGAATGAATAAAGGCAATGGGTGTCTGTATATCGAACAGACTGGTCACAGACCGTTTGAGCTTGTCTAGATTATGCAGGACGGATTGAATCTTATTCAGATTCAAGCATCTTTTTATACGTTTATCCCATCGTGTGCACAGCTCGTACGCTGCTATTCCCCCATGTCAAACGCTTTATCTCAAAAAAGTATCGACCTGCGGGGATAAAGCAGATATACCGCTCCCGACACAATATCGACCGTTGGGCGGTGACGGAAACATCGAGGGGGAAATTGGATATAACGGTAAGTGTTGAACGGAGCCCCGCAAGGGGCTTAAAGCGGGACCGCGCTGCGGCCCCAGACAAGAAAGGTAGGAGGCAATGACGAAAGGCTTGCACGTCCCGAGCGAAATCGGGCAGCTCAAGAAGGTCTGCCTGCACCGTCCCGGTGAGGAGCTCCTGAATCTCCCGCCGTTCGAGCTGGAGCGCCTGCTCTTCGACGACGTTCCGTTCCTCGAGGTCGCTCAGGAGGAGCACGACGCGTTCGCGCAGATCCTCCGCGATCAGGGTGTCGAGGTCCTGTACCTCGAGAAGCTCGTCGCCGAGGTCTTCGACCTCGTTCCCGACGCCCGCCAGGAGTTCCTGGATCAGTACATCGCCGAGGCCGGCATCAAGGGCAAGGAGATGCCCAAGGTCGTCCGCGAGAAGCTCGACTCCATCACCGACAACCTCGAGTTCGTCAAGAAGACGATGGCCGGCCTGACCAAGGCAGAGATCGAGATGCCGCTGGTGAGCTCCACCACGCTCGACTCCCTGGTCAACACCGAGTCCGAGTCCGATCTCATCATCGACCCGATGCCGAACCTCTACTTCACCCGCGACCCGTTCGCGGTCGTCGGCAACGGCGTCTGCCTGAACCGCATGTACTCCGTCACTCGTAACCGCGAGACCCTGTACGGCAAGTATATCTTCAAGTATCACCCGGACTACAAGGACGTCTCCCTGTACTTCCGTCGTGACGCCGCTTACCACACCGAGGGTGGCGACGTGCTCAACATCAACGAGCACACCCTGGCCGTCGGCATCTCCCAGCGCACCCAGGCTGCCGCCATCGACGTCATGGCCCAGAACATCTTCTGGAACAGCGACTCCAAGGTCGACCGCATCCTCGCCTTCGACATTCCGAACAACCGCGCCATGATGCACCTCGACACCGTCTTCACCCAGATCGACGTGGATAAGTTCACCATCCATCCGGCCATCATGGGCACCCTCAAGGTGTACGAGCTCACCCCGGGCAAGAATCCCGGCGAGGTCAACATCAAGGAAATGGTCGACACGCTCGAGCACGTCCTCGAGGACGCCACTGGCGTCGATCAGATCAAGCTGATCCCCTGCGGTGGCGGCGATCCGATCGCTGCTGCTCGCGAGCAGTGGAACGATGGTTCCAACACGCTGGCCGTCGCCCCCGGCAAGATCTGCGTGTACGCCCGCAACACCGTCACCAACGACGTGCTCTACAAGGAGGGCCTGGATCTTCTGGTCTGCCCGTCCGCTGAGCTGTCCCGTGGCCGTGGCGGCCCGCGCTGCATGAGCATGCCTTTCTGGCGCGAGGACCTCTAAACCTCTATGTGCGGCGCGCCGGTCGCTCGGCGCGCCGCATCTTTTCGCGAAGTATGTGAATGCTTCGCTTTGGTATTTTCCACCATGTCGCGATACTCGATATGAAAGGAGCCCACATGGGCGTCAACCTCTCCGGTCGCAGCTTCCTGCGCCTGCTCGACTTCTCCACCGAGGAGATCGAGTACATGCTCAAGCTCTCCAAGAACTTCAAGGACCTCAAGCGTACGGGCACCCCGCATCGCTACCTCGAGGGCAAGAACATCGTCCTGCTGTTCCAGAAGACCTCCACGCGCACCCGCTGCGCCTTCGAGGTCGGCGCTATGGACCTCGGCATGGGCGTCACCTACCTCGACCCCGGTTCGTCCCAGATGGGCAAGAAGGAGTCCATCGAGGACACCGCTCGCGTTCTCGGCCGCATGTATGACGGCATCGAGTTCCGCGGCTTCGATCAGGAGGACGTCGAGGAGCTCGCCGCCAAGTCCGGCGTTCCCGTGTGGAACGGCCTGACCGACCTGTGGCACCCCACCCAGATGCTCGCCGACATCCTGACCGTTCAGGAGAACTTCAACTACGACATCAAGGGCAAGACCCTCGTCTTCATGGGCGACTGCAAGAACAACGTGGCCCGCTCCCTCATGGTCGTCTGCGCCAAGCTCGGCATGAACTTCGTGGCCTGCGGCCCCGAGGAGTGCATGCCCGCCGATGACGTCATCGAGGCCTGCAAGCCTATCGCCGAGGAGAACGGCTGCACCATCAAGCTCACCACCGACGTCAAGGACGCCTGCACCGGTGCCCACGTCATCTACACCGACGTGTGGGTCTCCATGGGCGAGCCCGATGAGGTCTGGACCGAGCGCATCAACCAGCTCCAGGACTACCGCGTCACCACTGAGCTCATGGCCATGGCCGACCCCTCCGCGATCTTCCTGCACTGCCTGCCTGCCTTCCACGACACGAACACCACCATCGGCAAGGACATCGCCGAGAAGTTCGGCGTCACCGAGATGGAGGTCGAGGACGCCGTCTTCGAGTCCAAGCGGTCCAAGGTCTTCGACGAGGCCGAGAACCGCATGCACACCATCAAGGCGATCATGTACGCCACGCTGAAGTAATAATGTGTGTCAGGTCTGCCGGGGCGCATCGCTGCGTGCCCCGGCGGACATTGGTAGGTTCCCGCGGCAAGTAGGCACGCACGGCACGGATAGGCCGAACGCAAGCGGGTGCACTGAGTTCGTTTGAGAAGGGGGGATGAGAACTATGACTGAGACCGCTAAGAAAAAGCGCGGCATGCCCTCATCGTTCACCATTCTTCTGCTCCTGTTGGCTATCGTCGCGGTCATTACCGTCGTCGTCTCTGGCATGTCCGGCGGCGCGGTTACCGCTGCTCGTCCGAGCGATTTCTTCACCGCCCCCGTCAAGGGCTTCGCGGACGCTCTTCCCGTCTGCCTGTTCGTTATGATCCTCGGCGGCTTCCTCGGCATGATGACCGAGACCGGCGCCCTGGATAACGGCATCGCCGTCCTGGTCAAGAAGCTCAAGGGCAACGAGATCATGCTCGTTCCCGTGCTTATGCTGATCTTCTCCCTTGGTGGCACCACCTATGGTATGTGCGAGGAGACCGTGCCCTTCTACGCCCTGCTCGCCGCCACCATGATGGCCGCCGGTTTCGACCCGATGGTCGGCGCCGCCACCGTCCTGCTCGGCGCTGGCTGCGGCTGCCTGGGCTCCACGGTCAACCCGTTCGCCGTCGGTGCCGCCGTCGACGCCCTCACCGGTGTCGGCATCGAGGTCAACCAGACCATCATCATCGGCCTCGGCGCCGTCCTGTGGCTCGTCACCACCGCCATCTCCATCGCGTTTGTGATGAACTACGCCAAGAAGGTCAAGGCCGACAAGGGATCCACCATCCTGTCCATGCAGGAGCTCGAGGCTGCCGAGGAGGCCCATGGCGCTGCTGCCGCCGAGGTCACCAAGGACGTCAAGCTCACCGGTCGCCAGAAGGCTGTCCTGGGCATCTTCGCCTTCACCTTCGTCGTCATGATTGTCGGCTTCATCCCGCTTGCCGACCTCAGCCAGCCTGTCGCCGACTTCTTCGACGCCGGCGCCGTGTACGACGCCGACGGCAACGCCATCTCCCAGGGCTGGTCTGCCATCATCACCGGCCTGCCCATCGGCCAGTGGTACTTCGACGAGGCTTCCACCTGGTTCTTCATCATGGCCATCGTCATCGGTGTGATCGGCGGCCTCTCTGAGAAGAAGATCGTCGACACCTTCATCACCGGCGCCGCCGACATGATGTCCGTCGTCCTGATCATCGCCCTCGCCCGCGGTATCTCCGTCCTCATGGCCTCCACCGGCCTGGACGTCTACGTCCTCGACGCCGCTGCCAACGCGCTGGCCGGCCTCTCCGGCGTGATCTTCGCTCCCATGAGCTTCCTGGTCTACTTCGGCCTGTCCTTCCTCATCCCCTCGACCTCCGGTATGGCCACCGTGTCCATGCCCATCATGGGGCCCCTGGCCGCCGAGCTCGGCTTCGCCCCTGAGGTCATGGTTATGATCTTCTCCGCCGCCATCGGTGTCGTGAACCTGTTCACCCCCACCTCCGGCGCCATCATGGGCGGTCTCGCCCTGGCCAAGATCGAGTGGACGACCTGGGTCAAGTTCGCCCTCAAGCTCATCGTGGTCCTGTCCGTCGTCTGCGCCGTCATCCTCACGGTTGCCTGCGTGATGATCTAATCACCCGGTAGGTTGGCGATTTTCTCGCCTGCGACTATGACCTACCTTTCGGCCCCCTCCCGTATCCGTGCGCGGGAGGGGGTTCTTCTTTATTGAAGGGAGATGAAATGCATATTCCCGTCATAGGCGTCGAGGACTGGCTCAACGTCCACGAGATGGACGCCACATGGGACATCGCCCAGTCGACCATCGCCTCGCTCACCATGGGAGAGCTGCGGGCGCTCGGCGATTGCGACGGCACCTCGTTCTACGAGGTGCTCGACGCGCAGAAGATGAATTATGGCTGGATCGAGGGCTCGCCAGAGTTCAAGGCCGAGGTGGCGAGTCTCTATAGACGTGACATCGACCATTCGAACATCCTGCAGACGAACGGGTGCACGGGCGCGAACCTGAACGTCCTCATGTCCGTGGTGCGCCCCGGCGACCATGTGATCGCCGAGTGGCCCACCTATGCGCCCCTGTACGAGATTCCGCGCACGCTGGGCGCCGATGTGGAGTACTGGCGGATCCATGAGGAGTTGGGTTGGATGCCCAGCATCGACGAGCTTCGGGAGATGATCCGCCCCGACACCCGTCTCATCTGCATCAACAACGCCTCCAACCCCGTCGGCGCCGTGCTCGACAGGGACATGCTCGAACAGGTCGCCGAGCTCGCGGACAGCGTGGGCGCCTATGTGCTGAGCGATGAGGTGTACCTGCCGCTCGAGGACACCGAGGCCTACAGCTCGATGATCGATGTGTACGACCGCGCCATCGTGACCAACTCGGTTTCCAAGACGTACTCGGTCCCCGCGGCGCGCTGCGGTTGGGTGATCGCCGACGACGAGATCTCCGCCGCCATCCGCACGTGCCGCGACTACACCATGATTTGCGGGGGCGTGTTCAACGATGCCCTCGCGACGTACGTGCTTCGCCACCGCGATAAGATCGTGGAGCGGAATCGGGCGATTGCGCTCGGCAACCGCGCGATCGCCCAGCGGTGGATCGACGGCCAGCCGCGCGTGAGCTGGGTGGCGCCCAAGGGCGTGTCCACCTCATACATCAGGTTGGACATCCCCGAGGATGACGAGGCGTTCTGCCTGCGCCTGCTTGAGGAACGCGGGGTCCTGCTGGTTCCCGGGAGCCGCTTTGAGCTGCCCTGCGGCGCGCGCCTTGGGTACTGCGCCCAACCCGACGTGCTCAGGACGGGCCTCGCGTTGCTGGGCGATGCCCTGGCCGAGTTCGATCGCTGACGCCGCCAGCCGCTGCGCGCATGGGGTCGATTGCGTGAAATGCCCGCGCATGCGAAATGAGACGGCGAAACTCGGCTACTATGTTTCGGTACCGCCACGCGAAAAAGGGAGCCGCAGCATGCGCCAGGGTTTCGATAACGAGAAGTACATCGCCAGCCAGGCCGAGCACATCAAGGAGCGCATCGCCCAATTCGGCGGCAAGCTCTACCTCGAGTTCGGCGGCAAGCTCTTCGACGATTTCCATGCCAGCCGCGTGCTGCCCGGATTCGAGCCCGACAGCAAGTTTCGCATGCTCAAGAGCCTTGTGGACGATGTCGAGATCATCATCACCATCAACGCGAACCACATCGAGAAGAGCAAGGCTCGCGGCGACCTGGGAATCACCTACGATGAGGATGTCCTGCGTCTCGCCGACATCTTCCGTTCCAACGGATTCCTGGTCGGTGCGGTCGTCCTCACCCAGTACTCCGGTCAGCCGGCCGCCGAGCAGTTCCGCCGTCGCCTCGCGATGCTCGGCATCACGTGCAAGCTGAGCTACTCGATTGAGGGCTATCCCCACGATATCGACCTGATCGTGAGCGAGGACGGCTACGGCAAGAACGAGTTCGTCGAGACCACGCGCCCGCTCGTCGTCGTGACCGCCCCTGGTCCCGGGTCCGGTAAGCTCGCCACCTGCCTGTCGCAGCTCTACCATGAGCACAAGCGCGGCGTGGCGGCGGGTTACGCGAAGTTCGAGACGTTCCCCGTGTGGAACCTCCCGCTCACGCACCCCGTGAACATCGCCTACGAGGCCGCGACCGTCGACCTCGATGACGCGAACATCATCGACCCGTTCCACCTCGAGGCCCATGGCGTCACCACGGTCAACTACAATCGCGACGTCGAGGCCTTCCCCGTTGTCAAGGCGCTCATGGAGAAGATCTTGGGCGAGAGCCCCTATCAGAGCCCCACCGACATGGGCGTGAACATGGTCGGCTACGCGATCAGCGACGACCAGGCCTGCCGCGAGGCGGCGGACATGGAGATCGTCCGCCGGTACTTCACCGCGGCCGTCAACGTCAAGCGCTCCGGTAACGGCCAGGACCAGGTCGACAAGCTCAAGGCCATCATGCAGAAGGTCGGGGTTACCAAGGACCAGTCGCCCGCCCGCTCCGCGGCCCTGCTCAAGGAAGAGACCACCGGTTCCCCTGCCGGCGCCATGGTGCTGCCGGACGGCTCCGTGGTCACCGGCAAGACCTCGGCCCGCTTGGGCGCCGCGAGCTCGCTCATGATGAACGCGCTCAAGGCCGTGACGGGCGTGGATATGGAGCTCGAGGTCATCTCCAACGACGCGATCGAGCCCATCAGCCGCCTCAAGACCTCTCAGCTGGGAAGCGTCAACCCGCGTCTTCACCCGGACGAGACGCTCATCGCCCTCTCCATCACGTCGGCTACGAGCGAGGTGGCGGAGCGCGTGCTCGCCGGCCTGCCCAAGCTCCGGGGCTGCGATGCGTTCTTCTCGGTGATCATCTCGAGTTCCGATGAGGCCCTGCTCAAGAAGCTCGGCATCAATGTGTGCTGCGAGCCCAAGTTCGAGCGGTCCGGATATTATCATCGGTGATGTTTCTCGTGCGCCCCGCGGTTTTCCCTGCGGGGTGCCTTCATGATGGGGGTGTCGAGCATGGCGACCGAGCTCGAGGGTTGTTGCCGGGAGTACCTGGCGCATCTGGCCGTCGAGCGCAACCTGGCCCGCAATACCATCTCCGCCTATCGGCGCGACCTCGCGGCGTACGCCAAGTTCCTCGCGGATCGCGGTGTGACGGGGCCGGAGGAGGTGACGCGCGCCGATGTGGAGGCCTTCGCCGCCTCCCGGCGCGACGACGGCGCCGCGGACGCCTCCGTGAATCGCGCGCTCTCGGCGGTCAAGGGGCTGCATCGCTTCCTGGTCCGCGAGGGCCTCTGCAGCGCCCATCCCACTGCGGCCGTCCATATCCCCAAGGCCGAACGGCGACTACCCGAGGTCATTTCCATAGAGCAGGCGTGCGCATTGCTCGACCAGCCCTTCCCCGCGACGGATGCGGGGGAGCGCGACCATGCCGTGCTCGAGGTCCTATACGGTTGCGGCTTGCGCGTGAGCGAGCTCACCGGCCTTGAGACGAGGGACCTCTATCTCGATGAGGAGTTTCTGCGCGTGACGGGAAAGGGCTCCAAGGAGCGGTTGGTCCCCATAACCGGATCGGCGCGACAGGCCCTCGAGCGCTACCTCTCCCAGGGCTCTCGCGATGCGCTCCTGCGCCATGCGCGCGCCGCCGCCGCGTCCCCCGCCGTGTTCGTGAACGCACGGGGCACTCGCCTGTCGCGCCAGAGCGTCCACACGCTGTGCGAGCGATACGGCCGTGCAGTGGGGATCGAGGGGCTGCACCCCCATACCCTCCGCCATTCGTTTGCCACGCACATGCTCGCCGGCGGCGCAGATCTTCGAACGCTGCAGGAGATCTTGGGCCATGCCGACATCTCCACAACGCAGCTGTACACGCATCTCGATCAGACGCAGCTGCGCGAGGTGTACCTCGCGGCCCATCCGCGCGCCTAGCTGCCATCTGCATCGCCGGCGGGTGGGAGCTCTGCCCCTATTCTGCATGCGTGCGTTCGCGCGGTGGGAGGACGTCCCGCTTTCCTTCGGGGTCGAGATCTCCGGTGGGGGACCGGCCCACGTCCCGCCCACAAGTCGGGCACAACTCCAAATTCGCTTCAACTTCAACTCGAAGGTTCGACCTGCGCGAGCGATGTCAATTCGTGGGGGTCCATCCTGCGCAAAACACAATATGTTGTGTCGCGGTTGCACCGGGTTCGTTGGGGTCTGAAGTGGGTGTGGGGGAGAGTGGGGGAGTGTGGGGGAGAAAGTGGGAAAAAGTGTTGCGAAAGGGGGGCAACCCCCATAGAATTGAAGGCGTCGACGGCGGGGTGGCTCCCGCATATGCCCACGAGTAAGCCTAAGGGGGTGCGCGCCAGTGTATTTCAACGGTACCTACGATCGAAATCTCGATGCGAAGGGACGTCTTACGCTGCCGCCCGCCTTCAAGAAGCAGCTCGAGGAGCATGTGCGCGTCCTTCCCGCTCCTGAGAAGGAAGTCGACGCCCTGTACGTGTTCACCGAGGACACGTTCAAGGTTTGGCTTGACTCCGTGTTTGAGGCCAAGGGCGGGTTCGACCCGACCAACCGCTCTCATCGCATGGTCAAGGAGGCTCTGTACGGTGCGGCAACCACACTTGAAATAGACTCCGCCGCCCGCATCAGCCTCCCCGAGCAGGTCCGTCAGAAGGCCCATCTCGATCGCGAGGTCACGATTGTCGGCAGCGACGACCGTCTTGTGATCTGGGATCGCGAGACCTACGCGGCACGCCAGGCCGAGACCGAGGACATCCTCGCGGACTTCTTCGATTAGAGGGGAGCCCATGGACACGAACGAGGGGGCAGGTACGTTGACACCTGAATATCGGCATGAACCTGTCATGCTCCAAGAAGTGCTCGAGCAGCTGCAGCTCAAGGCGGGCTCCACGGTGTGCGATTGCACGCTCGGCGGCGCCGGCCATTCCGTGAGGATGGCCGCCCAGGTGGGTCGCGAGGGGCTGTTGCTCGGCATCGATCAGGATGACATGGCGCTCGAGGCGGCGGGGAAGCGCTTGTGCGCCGAGGCCCCGGGCACGCCCCACAAGCTCCTCAAGGGAAACTTCGGGGACTTGGACGAGCTCCTGTGCTCGGCGGAGGTGCCGGGCGTCGATGGGTTCCTCTTCGATCTGGGCGTCTCGAGCCCGCAACTCGATATCCCTGGCAGGGGCTTCTCCTACAACGAGGACGCCCCGCTCGACATGCGTATGGATCCGGGAACCAACACCCTAAACGCAGCTGAGGTCTTGAACACCTACACCGAAGCCGACCTCGCCCGGATTCTTCGCGTCTATGGGGAGGAGAAGTTCGCCCGCCAGATCGCGCGAGAGATCGTGCGCCGCAGGCAGACCGCTCCTCTCGCCACCACGGGGGATTTCGTGGACGTCATCAAGGCCGGCATCCCGGCGGCGGCGCGCAGGCACGGGGGGCACCCAGCCAAGCGCAGCTTCCAGGCGATCCGCATTGAGGTCAACCATGAGCTCGACGTGCTGGAGCGCGGCCTCGAGGCTGCGATCCGCTGGCTCAACCCGGGAGGGCGCGTGTGCGTCATCTCGTATCACTCGTTGGAGGACCGTATCGTCAAGCGCCTGTTCCAGGAGCTCTCGCAGGGCTGCACCTGCCCGCCGGACATCCCGGTGTGCGTGTGCGGAAATGTGCCGATAGTCAAGGTCACCACCCGCAAACCACTTGTTGCGACGGCCGACGAGGTCGCGCGCAACCCACGTGCGAGATCCGCCAAGATCCGTTGCGCCGAGCGCCTGTAGGCATCGCGCATCCGATCCGTCTCGCATGCACGTAATAGCTTTTCTTCTGGGACGGAGGGTCGCATACCATGGGTTACCACACCTCAAACGCAGCATATGCCTATGATATGCGGCCCGATGTGTATGAGGGTCACGTCCCCGCGCCCGCCCAGTCCTCCCGTCCCCGCCTGGATGTCGTTTCGGGTGCGGGCCGTGAGACCAGCCAAGACGTCAGCCCGCAGTTCACGCATTGCGTCAAGCTCTTCGCCGTGCTCGCCGTGATGTTCGTGGCGCTCGGTCTCTTCCGCGTGACGCTCGCGGGCCTCACCACCGCCACGCTCAACAACGCCGCCACGCTCTCCAATGCGCTCACCGAGGCGCAGGAGCAGAGCTCGGAGCTCGAGGTCATGCGCGCGGTGTATGGGTCCTCCACGCGTATTCGCGATCTTGCGGAGGGTTACGGCATGGTCGCCGCGGACAGCGGGATCACGCTCGATTTCACCGAGTACGTGGACTCGTCTGCCGACGCCGCGGGCGCATTGTCCGCGCTGGCAAAGTAACCGGGCGGCGCGCCCATGACATCGAACGAGGATACCTGGCGCGGCAGGCGTGCCGATGCGCGCCCCGAGAGGTCGGATGCGCGCCGATCGGGGTCGGACCGGAATCGCCGCGGGGGATCGACGCGCGGCCGCGGCCGCGTGCAGACGGACCTGCTCCATTCCAATCTCGCAAATGAGCCGATTTCGCGCCAAGGCGTTCTCATGGCCGGTCTTGGCCTCGCGGGTATGCTCGTCGCGGCTCGCTTGGCCGACTTCCAGCTCATCAACGCCGACCGCTACCAATCCGAGGCGAATGCTCGTCGCCTGTCCAGCCAGAAGCTCTACGCCAAGCGCGGGACCATCTACGACCGCAACGGCACGGTGCTCGCCTCGAGTGTCGAGTGCAAGAACGTGTACATAAACCCGCAGCTCATCGAGAAGGGCAAGCGCAAGAAGGCGATCTCGGCGCTTGTGGAGGTGCTTGGGGTCGACAAGGACTTCGTTTCCGACCTGCTGGACCTGGACACCACCTTCGCCTATGTGAAGCGCCAGGTCGACGACGCCGACGCCGAGATCCTGGCCAAGAAGAACATCGCGGGCATCGAGTTCGAGCCGTCGATCAAGCGCGTGTACCCCAACGGATCGCTCGCCTCGCAGGTCCTGGGCATCGTCAACGTCGACAACGTTGGCGTCTCGGGCCTGGAAAAGCAATATAACGACATCCTCACGGGCGTCGACGGATCCCTGGTGCGCGAGCGCGCCCTCGACGGCACGTTCATCGCGGGCGGCGCCTACAAGAAGGTGCCGGCCGAGGACGGCATGGACATCGTCTTGGGCATCGATGCGAACATCCAACGCGTGGCGGAGGACGCCCTTGCGGAGGTGGTGGAGCGCGTGGGCGCCAAGAACGGGTCGGTCATGGTGACGGACCCCACGACGGGCGAGATCGTCTGCGCCTGCTCGTACCCCACGTACGACCCGACGGACCTCGCGTCCGCCTCCAACGCGGACCTGAACCTGCGCATGGTGACGGACGTGTACGAGCCCGGTTCGGTGTTCAAATCCTTCGTCGCCGCCGCGGCGATCGAGCACGCGGGCATGACCCCGGACAGCGCCATGGACGTTCCTGCCGTCGTGATGGTCGGCAGCGACCAGGTGCGCGATGCCGATAAGCGCGATTACGGCCTGAACATGACGTTGCGCGAGATGATGCGTCGCTCATCGAACACGGGCTTCGTGTTGGTGGGCGAGAAGCTCGGGGCGAAAGGGTTCGACGAGCATGTGATCAAGGACTTCGGCTTCGGCGCCTCGACGGGAATCGATTTTCCCGGCGAGTCCCTCGGCATCATCAAGGACCGTGACGAGTACGACGGCGCGAGCCTGGGCTCGATGTCCTTCGGCCAGTCCCTGGCGGTCGAGCCCGTGCAGATGGTCAGGGCCATGAGCGCGATCGCGAACAAGGGCGTCATGACGACCCCGCATTTCCTCAAGACCCGGGCGGGCCAGGAGGTGGATTGGACTGACGGCGAGGAGCGTGTCATCAGCGCGGAGACGGCGGCAGCCGTGGCCGACATGATGCTGACGGTCGTCGACGAGGGCACGGGGTCGAGCGCCCAGGTCCTTGGGTACGAGGTCTCGGGCAAGACGGGAACGGCCGAGCGCGCCGTCGAGGGGGCCGCGGGGTACCAAGAGGGCACCTTCATGGCGTCATTCCTCGGATTCGCCTCGTCGCGCGATCCGCGGGCCATGTGCTACGTGACGCTCGACGGCACCGCCGCCGGCTCTGAAGCCGCGGCGCCGGTGTTCAGGACCATCATGGAGACCGCGCTGCCCACGCTGGGCATCAAGCCGACGCGGTAGGGTTCACACAGCCTGCACCACATTCCGCGTTGGGCGGGGTACCATAACCGGGTTGTAGGGAAAGCGCGCAGGAAGGGTCGCAGCGCATATGGTTGAGATCGCAGTCAAGTACCTCGTGAGCACGACGGGCGCGCGCCTGGTGGCGGGAAGCGCCGAGCGCATGTGCCGCGGCGTGGCCATCGACTCTCGCGCAGTGGAGCCCGGCGCCATATTCGTGGCGTTTCCCGGCGAGCGTGTGGACGGCAACGATTATGTGGAAAAAGCCGTGGCGGCGGGCGCCGGCGCGGCGGTCATGACGCGCGAGCCCAGCGTCGACGTACTCGACGCCGCCGGCGAGGCGGGCTGCGCCATCCTGCTGTGCGACGACCCCACGGAGTTCCTGCTTCGCCTCGCGCAAGGGTACCGCGCGCGCCTTCGCTGCACGGTGATCGGCGTGACCGGCTCCATCGGCAAGACCACCACCAAGGACGTCCTGTCCGCGTGCCTGGCAAAGCGCTACCGCGTCCATGCCACGGCGGGCAATTTCAACAACCTCATCGGGCTGCCGCTCACCATCCTGTCCGCCCCGGAGGACACCCAGATGCTCGTCCTCGAGATGGGCATGAACGACTTCGGAGAGATCAGCCGCCTGACCGCGTGCGCGCAGCCCACGTTCGCCATCATCACCAAAGTGGGGACCTCCCACATCGGCATGCTCGGCAGCCGCGAGGGCATCGCCCGCGCCAAGGCCGAGATCCTCGAGGGTATGCCCCCGAGCGCGCAGAATTTCGAGGGCCGTCATTCCGCCCTGGTCCTCCATGGCGAGGACGACTTCACCCCGTATATCATCGAGCGCTTCGCCCGCCCCGCAGGGGTGGACGTGGTGCTCGCCGGCACCTCGACCGACGACGACGTCTGCGCCACGCGCGTCGAGCTCGACGAGGAGGGCTGCGCCCACTTCGACATCACGTTCGAGGACGGTTCGAGCTTCCGCACGCACCTCTCCATTCCCGGCGCCCAGTCCGTGCCAAACGCCCTGTTCGCTGCCGCCGTGGCACATCGCCTGGGGGTTCCCGGCTTCGAGATCGATGAGGCCTTCTCCGAGCTCGAGCTCACCGGTCGCCGCGCCCAGGTGCGCCGCGCCGCCAACGGCGCCCGCGTGATCGACGACTCGTACAACGCGAGCCCCGAGTCAATGGCCGCCGGTCTGGATCTCCTCGCGAGCCTGCCCTGCTCCGGTACTCGCATCGCCGTCCTGGGCGAGATGGGCGAGATGGGTGACGAGGCCCCGCGCCTGCACGCGCTCACGGGCGCATATGCGGCCGCCAGGCGCCCCGGCCTTCTCATCTGCGTGGGCGGCGAGATGGCGGGGGAGATGGCCTCCGCGGCCCGTCTCATGGGCCTTGATGAGGGCGATGTCCAGGTGGTGCCCTCGTGCGACGTCCTCATCAGGCGCTTCGCCGGCGTGATCGGCGAGCGCGACCTCGTGTTGGTAAAGGGCTCGCGCTTCGTCGGGCTCGACCGTTTTGTGGAAGAGGTGTGCGCCGATGCTCGGTAACCCCGCGTATCCCACCTATCAGGTCTTTCTCGCCATCTTCATCTCGGCAGCCATCGCCGGCCTCGTCATGCCCCTGTGGATCAGGTTCCTCAAGAAGGACGGCATCGGCCAGCAGATCCGCGCCGACGGCCCCCAGAGCCATCTGGTCAAGGCGGGCACGCCCACCATGGGCGGCGTCATCATCCTGCTCGCCGTCGTGCTCACCTGCCTGATCATGGCAAAGCCCACCGTGGAGCTCATGCTCGCTGTGGGCGCAATGCTCGCCACGGGCGCCCTCGGCCTGTTCGACGACGTCACCAAGGTCGTCCAGAAGCGCTCTTTGGGCCTCACGCCCTCGGGTAAGATGATCGGCCTGACGGTGATCGTCGTGGTCTTTTTCCTCATCGCCGTCAACTACTGCGGCGTCGAGCCGGCGATCCGATTCCCCGGCGGCTTCTCCATCGATCTTGGGATCCTCACCACCACGATCGCGTTTTCCGGCATGACCATACAGATTCCGTGGCTCTACCTCGTGTTCGTGTTCCTGCTGCTTGCGGGCATGTCGAACGCCGTCAACCTGACCGACGGCCTGGACGGCCTGGCCGGCGGCACCGTCATGATCGCCATGGTGGTCATGGCGGCGATCTGCTTCCTGCGCGGCGACCCCAACCTCGCCATCTTCTGCGCGTCCTGCGCGGGCGGCTGCATCGGCTTCCTCTGGTTCAACGCCTATCCCGCGCAGATCTTCATGGGCGACACGGGCTCCCTTGCGCTTGGCGGCGCTCTCGCCGCGGTCGCGGTCCTCACCAACACCGAGGTCGTCTCCCTCGTCGTGGGCGGCCTGTTCATTGCCGAGGCACTCTCCGTCATGATCCAGGTCGTGAGCTTCAAGGCCACGGGTCGGCGCGTGTTCCTCATGGCGCCCATTCACCATCATTTCGAGAAGAAGGGCTGGGCCGAGACCAAGGTGGTGATCCGCTTCTGGATCGTCTCCGCCGCGTGCGGAGCCTTGGGCCTCGCGTTGTTCTTCCAGCTGGGATAAGGATTTGCATATGCCGTTGCCGCAACGTTTCAGCCTGCTCGTGCTCGGGCAGGGGACCACGGGCCTCGAGGTCGTCTCGTGGGCCGTGGCCCATCTGGGCGAGCGTGTGGATTCCGTCACCGTGTACGGGGGAGCAACCAGCGCCCCCAACGAGCGCACTCGCGCCCTCGAGGCGGCGGGCGCCCGGTTCGTGTACGGCACCGAGAGCATAGAGGGCGCGTACGGGGTGTGCGTGGCGAGCCCCGGGATCTCGGAGTTCTCCGACTTTTTCCGCAACGGCGCGGCGGTCAGCGCCCAGATCATGGGAGAGCCCGAGTTCGCCTGGCGCCTCTCTCCCGAGCGCTGGTGCGCGATCACGGGGACCAACGGCAAGACCACCGTCACGAGCCTAGTGAACGAGCTGATGGTGGCGTCGGGCCTGCCCAGCATCGCCGTGGGCAACATCGGCACGGCGCCCATCCGCGAGGTCGATCGCAGGCCCGAGGGGGAGTGGTTCGTCGCGGAGCTCTCGAGTTATCAGATCGCCACGACGCGCGAGTTCCATCCGCGCGTCGCCGTGCTTCTCAACATCACGCCCGATCATCTGGGGTGGCACAAGACGCATGTGAACTACGCTCTCGCCAAGATCGACCTCTTCCGCAACATGGACGAGTCCGACCTTGCCATCGTCAACGTGGAGGACGAGGGCATCTCCGCGTTCGCCGACCGCGTGTTCGTGCCCGGCAGGCGCGTCCTGTCGCTCGGCTTGTCGGACGCCGGCGCCGCGTGTGCCGCGTTCGTGCGCGACGGCCGCCTGGTGGTTCGCTTCGACGGCGTCGAGACGCCTTTGGTGTCCGTGGACGAGCTCCAGATCGAGGGCCCGCACAACGTGTTGAACGCGTTGGCCGCATCCGCGGCCGCACTGGCTTGCGGCGCGACGCCCGACGGCGTGCGCGCCGGTCTTGTGTCGTTCAGACCCCTCGCGCATCGCGTCGAGCCCGTCGCCACCGTCGATGGGGTCCGATACGTCAACGATTCCAAGGCCACGAACACGGACGCGGTCGAGAAGGCCCTGGCGACGTTTCCCGGCAAGCGGGTGGTGCTCCTGCTGGGCGGTGCCGACAAGGGCACGCCGCTCGACGACTTCATGGGCGTCGTGGCTTCCAGCGCCGCCGCCGTTGTGTGCTTCGGGGCCGCTCGCGAGCGGTTCCGCGCGGCGTTGGCCGATGCCCCCGGCGCGTCTGAGATCGATATAGCCGAGGCCGATGACCTGCGTGACGCCGTGGACGTCGCCCGCTCCCTCGCCCAGCGCGGGGACGTGGTCCTGCTCTCGCCGGCATGCGCCTCCTTTGACGAGTTCTCCGGCTTCGAGGAGCGCGGCGACGCGTTCCGCTCGTATGTGGCGGGGCTGTCCGCCTCGGAGGCGTAGCGCGTCGTGGCGGGGCGTGGAGCCTTCCCCGGCGAGGATAAGGGAAAGATCGATAACGGGCGGCCGCTCTCCGGTCGTCGCGATGACGCCGGCGGCGACCGGGCGGCCGCCAAGGCGGGCCCTTCCAAGAGGGCTCGCCGCAGGGCCACGGCGACCAGCCACTCGGAACTCGGCGAGAAGCTGATCGCGGGCGTTCCGGCGCGTATCATGCGCCCGCGCCTGGTGTTCATCTCCTGCCTGGTCGCGATCTGCGCGTTCGGCTTGCTCATGGTCTTTTCAGCCTCTTCCGTCGAGGCGCTCAAGGAGCAGGGGAGCTCTTGGTACTACCTGTTCCGACAGGCCATCTTCATGGGCATCGGCTTTACTGCCTTCACCCTGATCGGCACGCGGTCGATTATCCCGTGGCGTGCGTTTCGCACGGGCTTCGTCAACGTCCTGTGGGGCATCTCTGTGGTCCTGCTGGTCGTCGTGCTCATCGTGGGCGCCGGCGGCGATACGTGGGGCGCCTCTCGCTGGATTCCCCTGGGCTTTTTCAACTTGCAACCCGCAGAGTTCGCCAAGCCGGCCATCATCGCCCTGGCCGCGAAGATCTTGGCGGACTATTACGAGGACTGCTCAACCGACACGCCCTCGTTCCTGTTCGCCATGGCGGTCTGCCTGGGCGTGCCGGCGTTCCTGATCATCGCCGAGCCCGATCTGGGCACCACCATCATCGTCGCCGTCACGGTGTTCGCCATGGCCTACACCTGCGGCATCTCGTACAAGCTGATCGGCATGATCTGCGTTGTCCTGTTCGTGGCCGTCGTGGGCCTTGCCATCGCGTCGCCGTACCGCTTCGCGCGCCTGCTGGTGTTCCTCGACCCGTGGAGTGATCCCTATGGGGACGGCTACCAGGCGACGCTCGCCATCATGGCGTTCGCCTCGGGCGGCCCGTTCGGGCGCGGCATCGGCAACGCCACCATGAAGTACAACTACCTGCCGGAGGCCCACAACGATTACATCCTCGCTATTATCGGCGAGGAGCTCGGTTTTGTGGGCACCGCCCTGTTCGTGTTGGTCTTCCTCGCCATGATCGCCGCGGGCTTCTACATCGCGCGGCGCTCGCCGACGCTGCACGGCCAGCTCGTCGCCACCGGGTGCTCGTTCATCTTGCTCATCCAGTTCATCATCAACTCCTTTGGCATCTTGGGGCTTCTCCCCATGACGGGAAAGCCGTTGCCGTTCATCAGCTACGGCGGCTCCTCGGTCCTCACCTCGTTGATCCTGGCCGGCCTGATTCTTCGCGTCTCCGTCGAGAGCAACGTCGAGACCTCGGCTGATCGTCGCCGCGCGGGCATGTCCGTGATGGGGCGCGCCGCGGGAGTGGTGGACGAGCGGGATGATGTCTCCGGCCATGTGGGCCGGAGCACTGCCGGCCCCGCGCTCCCGCGCTCTTCTCGGGGGAGGTCGGACTTGGGCGCGGCCGATCGCCCGTCCTCACGTCGTCGTCCGCCCGCGCGCCGCGACGGAGGCCTGAGCGTGTATGATGGCGGCAGGTCTGCGTCAGGTGACCGAATGGGTCGTGCATCGGGCCGAGGCGGCCGCGCCGATGCGCGAGATGCGCTCGGCGGCGGTTACGGGCGTATCGATCTGGGCGGCGGTGCGCAGGAGCGCCTGCGCCCTCGCGATGCGCGCCCCCGCGTGGATTACGGCGATATCGCGGGGTCTCCGCGGCCGCGTCGATCGGGTGACGTGCGGCGCGATGATATGAACAGGTATTCGGGAAGGAACCGATATGACCGATAGCAGGCATCTGGTCGTGGCCATCGCGGCCGGGGGCACGGCGGGCCACGTGAACCCCGCCCTCGCGCTCGCCGACGAGCTGCGCTCCCGCGGGCACGAGGTCCACTTCTTCGGCGAGACGCGCCGTCTGGAGGGCGCGCTCGTGCCGCAGGCCGGCTTCCCGTTTCATCCCGTGCACGTGACGGGCTTCGACCGTCAGCGCCCGTGGACCTTGGCGACCGCACTTATCCATCTGGCACGCGAGGAGCGCCGCCTGGTGGGGGAGTTCCGCTCCGGCGGCCTTCCCACCCCGGACGTCGCCATCGGGTTCGGGGCGTACCTGGAGCTGCCGCTCGTTCGCGCCGCCGCAAAGCTCGGCATCCCCGTTGCGCTGCACGAGCAGAACTCGGTTCCCGGCTTGGCCAACAAGCGGTCTGCGAAGATCGCAAGCTTGATCGCCGTGGGGCAGCCGAATGCCCTTGAGGCCCTCGGTTCCCATGCAGGCGCCCGGGCGCGAGTCGTCTTCACCGGCAATCCCGTCCGCGCGAGCGTCCTCGCGGGCGACCGCGCTCGCGGCCGGGCCGCGCTGGGGATCGACGATGACGCGACCGTCCTGCTCGTCTTCGGCGGCTCCCTGGGCGCCAAGCACCTCAACGACCGCCTGGCCAACCTGAAGGGCGCCCTCTTGGACGTGGATGGCCTGAGAATCGTGCAGTCCACGGGCAGGGACGGCTACGAAGATGCCGTCAGCTCCCTTGGCCTGAGCGGGGACGAGGCCGCGCGCTGGGACGTGCGCCCCTACATCGACGACATGGGCGATACCCTCGCCGCGGCGGACCTGGTGCTCTCGCGCGCCGGCGCGTCCTCGGTGGCCGAGATCGCCGCCCTCGCCGTGCCCGCGGTCCTTGTTCCCTATCCCTTTGCGACCGAGGATCATCAGACCATGAACGCCCGGCTGCTGTCGGACGCGGGTGCCGCACTCGTGTGCGCGGACGCCCAGATCGACGGGGATGATTTCCGCGATGAGCTCCTCGACCTGCTGCGCGATGAGGGGAGACGCGCCGACATGCGCGCCGCCGCGCGCGGCTTGGCTCAGGACCGGGCGGCGCAGGCGCTCGCCGACGAGCTCGAGGCCCTCGTCCGCTAACCCCGCGCCCCCGGCATGGGGCTTTCATCGCGATGCGGCAACCATGCTAATATGGAAAGGTTAAACGCATCGACACGCGAGGAGACGTCATGTCGACCATTGCAGTCCCCGAGGCGACGACCGCCCCGACATTCAAGAGCGCCCATTTCATCGGCGTCGGCGGTGCCGGCATGAGCGGCATCGCGCTGGTGCTCCACGAGCGCGGCTTCACCGTCACGGGCTCCGACCTCAAAACCTCCCGGTACGTGCGCCAGCTCACCCGCGCCGGCGTCTCCGTCCGCGTTGGGCACGAGGCCGCCACGATCGACGAGGTCGCTCCCGACGTCGTGGTCGTCTCCACGGCCATTCCCGAATCCAACCCCGAGCTCGCCCGCGCCCGTGAACTCGGAATCCCCGTCTGGCACCGCGCCAAGATGCTCTCGGCCCTGGGTTACGGCCGCGTCACGGTCGCCGCGGCGGGTACGCACGGCAAGACCACGACTTCCTCGATGGTCGCCACCATGCTCGACCGCATGGGGCTCGACCCGAGCTTTCTGATCGGCGGCGTCGTCGAGGGCTACGGCACCAACGGCAAGAACGGCGACGGCGAGTACTTCGTGGTCGAGGCTGACGAGTCCGACAGCTCCTTCCTCTACCTCGATCCGCACGTGGTGATCGTCACCAACGTCGAGGCCGACCATATGGATCATTACAGCTCCCTGGAGGAGATCGAGCGGACCTTCTGCGCCTTCATGGACTTGGTGGGGGAGGACGGCACGGTCATCGTGTGCGGTGAGGACCCGCGTCTCGTCGAGCTCGCGCAGTCGACCGGCCGCGCGGTCGTCACGTACGGCGAGGGCGACGGATTCGACATCTCTTGCGCCCCCGCCGCATCGAGCCACATGTTCGGCACCGATTTCACGGTATCGCTCCCCGACGGTTCGGTCAGGTCGGTCTCCATCAAGAACAACCCCGGTCGCCACAACATGCTCAACGCCACAGGCGCCCTGGCCGCGGCGTACGTCCTCGGCCTCGACACCGATGCCGCTTCCCGCGCCCTCTCCACCTTTGAGGGGGCCCGTCGCCGCTTCACTCATGTGGGCGAGACCCGCGGGGTCACGCTCGTCGACGATTACGGCCATCACCCCACTGAGATCAAGGCGACCCTCCATGCGGCCAAGTCGCTTGATTTCAAGCACGTTGACGTCGTGTTCCAGCCGCACCGCTATTCCCGCCTGCAGGCGCTGTGCGACGATTTCGCCGACGCGTTCGCCGATGCCGACACCGTCGTGCTCATCGACGTCTTCCCCGCTGGCGAGATGCCCATCCCTGGCGTCACGAGCAAGATGCTCGCAGACAAGATCCGCGCCGCGCACCCCGGCAAGTCCGTTCGCTACGTCTCCGATCACCATGCGCTCATGGAGTGCCTGGACGAGGTGGCAGGCGATGGCGACCTGCTCATCACCATGGGCGCCGGCGACGTCACCACGGTCGGCCCCGAGTACCTCGAGCACGTGGCCCGCAAGGACTGCTAGGCCATGGGTGTCTTCAACGCCGTCATGGCCCTCTCGGGGATGATCGACACCGATGTGATCGAGCAGGAGAAGCTCGCTCGTCACACGAGCTACCGCATTGGCGGCAAGGCCGACCTGTTCGTCACCTGCCATAGTTACCATTCCCTGCGCAGGACCATCGAGATCCTCGCCCGCGAGCGAGTGCCGTGGGTGATCATCGGCAAGGGGTCCAACCTCCTGGTGGCCGATGAGGGCTACCGCGGGGCGGTGATCACGCTCGGCAGCGAGTTCTCGCGCTTCGTCTTGGGCGAGGACGGCCGGACGGTCACCGTGGGCGCCGGGGCCATTTTGGCCCGCTTGGTGAACGAGGCCTTGAGCAAGGAGCTCTCAGGGCTGGAGTTCGCCGTGGGCATCCCCGGAACCGTGGGCGGAGCCATCTCCATGAACGCAGGGTCGCGCACCGAGTGGATCGGCTCCCTCGTCCAGGACGTCGTCACCTACAAACCCGGCGAGGGGATCCGCCATTACGGCAGGGATGACGTCCGCTGGGCGTATCGCGAGTGCGGGCTTCCGCGCGATGAGATCGTTCTCGAGGCGACGCTCGAGCTCGCTCCCGGCACCAAGGACGAGATCCGCGCCCGCATGGAGCGCTCTCTCACCCGCAGGCGCCGGACGCAGCCGCTCGGGGTCCCGTCGTGCGGCTCCGTCTTCCGTAATCCGCCCGATCGGGCCGTGGGAGCCATGATCGACGAGTGCGGATTAAAGGGTTTTTCGCAAGGAGGGGCGGAAGTCTCGCCCGTTCACGCTAACTTTATCGTCAACAAGGGAACGGCGTCCGCGGCGGACGTCGCCGCGGTCATCCGCCATGTGCACAAAACTGTGAGGGAGAGGTATGGCGTCGAGCTTCAACCAGAAGTCAAGTTCCTCGGCTTCTAGGGCTCCCAAGCCTACCTATCGTCGTGCCGTGGCATCGCCGCGAAAGGCTCCGGCTACGTCGGCGCCGGCTGCGCGGACCGCGCCCGCGGCATCGGCCCTCAAGGCGTCGAAGCGCCCTGCGGGGCGCAAGGCTCCGTCTATGAGCGGAAAGGCGCCGTCGCCACGCAAGCCCAAGGGAACGCTCCACGGCTCCAGGCCCGTCGCGTCGCCCGCCGCCGTTCGCGCCGCGGCGCAGCGGCCGTCGGCCCCCGCGCCTTCGCCCAAGGTCAAGGTTCCGTCCTCCAAGGTCAAGGTGCCGATGGCTAAGGCCAAGGCTTCAACCCCCAAGGTCAAGGTTCCGTCTGCCAAGCTTCCCGTCGGGAATCCCTCGGTGGCGGGCCGCGCTCCGGGCGCGCCGGCCTTCGTGCGCCCCATCGCCGCCGCGTTCTCATCGCTTGCGGCGTTCGTCTCCGACCTGGCCTCCAAACTCAACATCCCAAAACCCAGCCGTGCCACGCTTTTCGTCGGCGCCGGCACCGTGGTGGTCCTCGCGCTCGCCGCGGTCCTGCTCGTCAATTCCGCCCTGCTTGCCGCAACCGACATCCAGGTGCGCGGCAGCGCGCACGTCGACCAGCAGACCGCGAGCGCCCTGGTGGACGTTCCGGAGGGCACGACGCTGCTCAACGTGGACGAGGGCTCGATCCTGGAGCAGCTGCAGGCGAGCCCCTGGGTCAAGGACGTGTCGATCGAGCGCTCTTGGCCCCATGCCCTCATCATCACTCCCGTCGAGCGGCAGATGAAGGCGATGGCGTATATAACTGCAGATGAGATCGCATGGGCGATCGGCGAGGACGGCACATGGATCGCGCCGGTCACGCTCCTGGCCGCGGTCGATGCCGAGGGCAATGAGGTCGAGGTGGGCGAGGACGGTTCGGTTCCCGAGGGGTGCACGCTTCTGTCCGGTCAGGACGCGGCGCTCCGCGTCGCGCAGGAGTCGGGCTGTCTGCTCCTCACCGACGTTCCGAGCGACGTGTCGCCCAAGAGTGGTGAGGGGGTCAGCGCCAAGGTGGTCCTCGCGGGCCTTGAGTACGCGAACGGCTTCTCGCCCGAGTTCGTCTCCCAGATCAAGAGCCTGTCGGTCGCGTCCGTCGAGGCGATCTCCGCCAACCTCACCTCGGGTGTCGAGGTCTCCCTCGGCGCTCCCGACAACATCGTCGAGAAGGAGCGCGTCGTCACCAAGCTGCTCTCGCAGGAGACGGGCGTGACGTTCATCAATGTGCGCGAGCCGGGCGCCTACACGTTCAGGAGCGCTCCCCAGTAGCGCGCTCGCAAGAGGTCGCCGCCCCATGCCCTCGCGGCTCTCCCGGCTTTGCCCCAGGTCTGGCTTCCGGTGCTTTCCGTCCGCCGTCTGACGCCCATCTCGCGCACATCCGGCGTGTATCTTGCGCCGCCGCTCGCGCTTCGATGAACGGTGTTTGTGAATACCTGCGGAAATGCCGTATACTTCACAATATGCGCAGGTTGGTTTGACTTGGAGTCAGATTTTGTGCAACCATAGCACGGTTTACCTTGACTTTTAACCTCTGGTTGAGGGTTACCCGCGTGACGTACGCCCAAGGGCTTGCAACATAGTGTTCGGAGGACCGCACATGCACGAGAACGAGATCAACAACTACCTTGCTGTCATCAAGGTCGTCGGTGTGGGCGGTGGCGGCACGAACGCCGTGAACCGCATGATCGAGGAGGGCATCCGCGGCGTCGAGTTCGTCGCCATCAACACGGACGCCCAGGCCCTCGCCATCTCCGACGCCGACATCAAGGTCCACATCGGCACCGACATCACCCGCGGTCTGGGTGCCGGCGCCAACCCCGAGGTCGGTCGCAAGGCTGCCGAGGAGAGCCGCGACGACATTGCCGAGGCCCTCGCCGGTGCCGATATGGTCTTCATCACCTGCGGTGAGGGCGGTGGCACCGGTACCGGCGCCGCTCCGATCGTCGCCGATATCGCCATGAACGACGTGGGCGCCCTCACCGTCGCCGTCGTCACCAAGCCCTTCACCTTCGAGGGCCGCAAGCGCAAGAACTCCGCCGAGGAGGGCATCAAGACCCTCGCCGAGTCCGTCGACACCATGATCGTCATCCCGAACGACCGCCTGCTCGACATCGCCGAGAAGAAGACCACCATGCTCGAGGCCTTCACCACGGCCGACGGCGTGCTCTCCCAGGGTACCCAGGGCATCACCGACCTCATCACCGTCCCCGGCGTCATCAACCTGGACTTCGCGGACGTCAAGACCATCATGAAGCAGGCTGGCACCGCCATGATGGGCATCGGCGTCGCTTCTGGCGACACCCGTGCCGTCGACGCCGCCCAGCAGGCCATCTCCAGCCCGCTGCTCGAGAGCTCCGTTGACGGTGCCACGCGCGTCCTGCTCTCCATCGCAGGCTCCAAGGACCTCGGCATCCAGGAGATCAACGACGCCGCCGACCTCGTGGCCAACGCGGTCGACCCGGACGCCAACATCATCTTCGGTACCGTCGTGGACGAGTCCCTGGGCGACCAGGTGCGCATCACCGTCATCGCCACCGGCTTCTCCGATTCCAACGTGAACCGTCAGGACGAGCTGTTCGCCGCATCCAAGGCACCGCGCTCCGAGCGCGCCGCCGAGCCGGCTGCCGCCGCTCCCGCCGCCACCCGCAACATCGGCGGCACTGAGCTCCCCAACTTCGGCAACGATCAGTTCGAGCTCCCCGACTTCCTCAAGCGCGGTAACTTCTAACGCGAGGTAGCGGTTTTTGCGGAGGGCCCGGTGCTTGCTTGGCGAGTACCGGGCCCCTCTTGTTTTCCGCCTCGGTGTCGAGGTCAGTCGAGGCCTGGCGGCTTCGGGGCCCTCACCTTGGACGGTGCGGTTTTTCGGGTTATTGAAGGAGGACCGGCATGGAGCGTGTCGAGTTTGGGGGAGTGACGATCATCGGCGGGCGCGACGGCGCCGTGCGCTTTGGGTTCACCGAGCGGACGGGCGGCGTGTCCGCGGCGCCGTACGGCTCGCTCAACCTCGGTTCGCATGTGGGCGACGACCCCGCTGCGGTGGAGGAGAACCGCCGCAGGGCGCTGGCCGCCCTCATGGCCGGCGCATGCCCCGGCCTCCCCGGCGTCGATTCCCTCATGGGTAGGCTGCTCGTCCCAAACCAGGTGCATGGCGATCGCGTTGCCGTGGTGGGCTCCTCGAATCCCGAGGAGATCGACCGCGTGCGCGCCCTGATTGCCGAGGGTGCCGACGCGATCGTGTGCACCGCGCCCTCCGTGCCCGTCCTCCTGTGCTTCGCGGACTGCGTCCCCGTGATCCTCACCGCGCCCCGGGGCTTTGCCGTGGTGCATTCGGGTTGGAAGGGGACGTATGCGCGCATCGCGGCGAAGGCCGCCCGCGTCTTGATGGATCGCACGGGCTGCGCCCCCTCGGAAATCACGGCGCATGTCGGCCCGCACATCCTCGGCGACGAGTACGAGGTCTCCCCGGAGCTCATCGAGAAGTTCGACCTCGCGTTCGGATGGGAGCTGCGCGATCGCACGCGCCTGCTCGACCTGTCGCGCGCGATCGCGCAGGCCCTGTGCGAGGAGGGCGTCCCTGTGCGCAACATCGATGACCCGTCGCTGTCCACGGTCCGCGGCAACGATCGCTTTTTCTCGTACCGCGCGGAGGGCGGCAAGACGGGGAGGCACGCCGCCATCGCCGTCATGGAGTCCTGACACGGCTCGTGCCGCCACCCGTTGGGAGACCATGACAGAGTCTTGACAGCGCGTTTACAGTGGCGTCCGATCGCCCGCACTACACTGACAGGGATTATCCGCACTGTCGAAGGGCGTTCCATGCGCAAATTGTTCTCCCGCCAGCTCATCGAGGCGCGCCACGAGATGCTTTCCATCTTCGAGGCCGTCGACCTGTCCCTGCATGATGCGGTGACTGCGTTCGTCACGAATGACAAGGAGCTTGGCAAGAAGGCCCAGGCGACGACCATGCAGATCGATGCCCGCAGTGCCAACCTCGAGGCCGTCTGCTACAACCTCATCGCCACGCAGTCCCCGGTCGCCTCCGACTTCCGCCTGCTGCAGACCATCATCTACGTGAATTTCAACCTGCAACGCATGAGCGACAAGGTGCGCCGCATCGCCCGCGCTGCGCGTCACAAGGTCAAGTTCGATATCGAGCTCCCCGCCGAGCTCATCGACCTCATCCAACGCGAGGCCGACTGCGTGTATCGCGTGCTCGGCGCCTCCGTCTCGTCCCTGGTCAACAACGACCTGGGCGCCGTCGTCTCCCTCGCCGACCAGGATGAGGCGGTCCACGAGATCTACGAGAAGTTCTTCCGCACCTTCAACCGCATGAACGCCGAGGACATGGCGGACGATTCCGCCCTCGACGACCTCCGTCGCGTCATCATGGTCTCTCGCTACCTCGACCGCATCGCGGCGATCTCCATCGACGCCGCCTTCCGCCTGACCTTCCTGCTCACCGGTCAGCGCTGGGGCGCGGCTGATATCGCGGACGCCGACGAGGAGGAGTTGGAGAGCATGCGCGTCCCCTCCGGTGAGGGCGTCACACTCGACCCCGTCCGCGATGCGCGCTATGTCGCCGGGCTCGCCCCCGATGAGGTGGGGGAGGCGCTCGCCGCGCTCATCGGCGACGAGGACGACGACCTGGAAGATTAGTCCCGTCCGGCGAGACCACAACGCGGAGCCATGGACTTCCGCCACATAAGCGAACATGTGGCCAATTTCTCCCATCTTGGCTCATGGAGCATATTGACGCAGGTAGAACTTTGATACCATATCGTCGTAACGCGCGGGTGCCGGGTGCATCCGCGCATCTGCGTCAATCGCTCGAAGAGATCGGAGTCCCTCCGTGCGACGTATTCGTTTCGCCTTCCCCGGCGGCCCGCTCCCGTCCGAGCGGCGCTCGCTTCACATGGGGGAGGGCAGCGGCCCGCGCCCGCGGCGCCGCATCCCGCTCGCCGTCGCCACCGCGGCGGTATCCCTGTCGACAATCTTCGCCCTGAGCGCCTGCGGCACGGGCACCTCGGTTGAATCCATCACCGTGGCCGGCTCCACCACCTGCCTGCCCATCGCCGAGCAGGCCGCGGAGCTGTTCAAGGAGGAAACCGGCGTGGGCGTGCTCGTGAGCGGCCTCGGCTCGTCGGCGGGCATCGAGGCGGTTTCCACCGGCACCGCCGAGATCGCCACCTCGTCCCGCGGGCTCAACGCCCAGGAGCGTGAGCTGGGCCTCACCACGATTCCCGTCGCGCATGACGGCATAGCCGTGATCGTCAATACGGAGAACCCCGTCCGCGACCTCAACGTCGAGCAGCTTCGCGCCATCTACTCCGGCGAGGTCTCCAACTGGAGCGAGGTGGGCGGCGAGGACCTGCCCATTCAGCTCGTGAACCGCGATGAGGCGTCCGGTACGCGCGAGGCGTTCAAGTCCATCGTCATGGACGGTAGTCCCTTCGACCGCCGCGCCGCCGTGCTCTCCGGAACCGGCCAGGTCCGCGACGTGGTGAGCCGCTCCCGTGGCGCGATCGGCTACATCTCCATGGGGTTCGTCGAGTCCAAGTACGCCCAGACGAGCGTGCGCGCCCTGGGCGTCAACGGCGTGGCGCCCTCCGAGGACACCATCGCGACGGGGGAGTACCCCATCTCGCGCGACCTGTACTTCTTCACCAAGGGCGAGCCCTCCGGGGCCGCCGCGGAGTACATCGAGTACGTCCTGTCCGCCGAGATGGACGGGCAGATCCGCGAGGCGGGCTTCATCCCCGTCATCACCGATGGGAAGGAGGGGGCATGAGCCAGATGAGCGAGCAGCACGATTCCCCTAAGGGCACCGAGTCCGCGCAGGGCTCCCGCAAGCGCGACCTCGCGCTCGTCTCGCGCAGCACCTATATGAAGGAGAAGGCCCTTCAGTACCTCTTCTTCGCCTGTGCGTTCCTGGCCGTCGTCACGGTCATCCTGATCTTCGCCTTCACGACCATGCAGGCCGCCCCGGTCTTCACGGACATCGGGTTGGCGAACTTCTTCAGCTTCACCTGGGCCCCCACGGAGGGCCACTACGGCATCCTCTCGCTCGCCGCGGGCACCGCGCTCGTGACGGTGGGCGCCCTCGTGTTGGGCGTTCCCCTGGGAGTGGGCACCGCCGTCTATCTCACCGAGATCGCCTCGGCCCGCGTGCGCGCCCTCATCAGTCCCGCGGTCGACCTTCTCGCCGGCATCCCCTCGATCATCTACGGCTTCTTCGGCATGGTGATCATCCGTCCGTTCGTGGCCGACCTCACCGGTGGGCTGGGCTTCGGCGCCCTCACCGCGTGGTTCGTGCTCGCGATCATGATCGTGCCCACCATCACCACGCTCACCATCGATGCGCTCAACTCGATCCCCATGGGCATTCGCGAGGCGAGTTTCGCCATGGGCGCCACCAAATGGCAGACCATCTACAAGGTCGTGCTTCCCGCCGCCAAGTTCGGCATCGTCGACGCCGTCGTGCTCGGCATGGGCCGCGCCATCGGCGAGACCATGGCTGTTCTCATGGTCGTGGGCAACGCGCCGGTCATTCCCGAGTCCATCTCCAGCCCGGTCTCCACGCTCACGAGCCAGATCGCGCTCGACATGAGCTACTCCTCCGGCTTGCATCGCACCGCCCTGTTCGGCATGGGCGTGGTGCTGTTCATCGTGTCCGCCGCGCTCGTGGGCATTGTCCGCCTGCTCTCCAAGATGAGGAAGGGGTGATCGCGCATGGCTGATCACGCTCAGGACTCCCGGGTTCCCGAGTCCGCCCAGGCCGGTCCCGCCCAGATGACCTCCGCCCAGCGCATCAAGCGCGCCCTCGCGAACGGCAAGCAGGAGCGCATCTCGAAGAACACGAGCAACAGCATCATGCTCGGCGTGTTCCGCGTGGCAGCGGCCATCACCACGCTGGTGCTCATCGCGATCATCGCGTACGTGGTGGTCAACGGCCTCCCGCACATCTCTCTCGACTTCATCTTCGGGTGGCCCGAGGGCGTGAACGCCGAGGGCGGCATCTGGCCCACGATCGTCTCGACGGTCTACGTCACCGCGCTCGCCATGCTCATCTGCACGCCCATCGCCGTGCTCGCAGCCGTCTACCTGGCCGAGTACGCCAAGCAGGGTCGCCTGGTCAACATCATCCGCTACGCGGCCGACACGCTCGCCTCCGTCCCCTCCATCGTTATGGGTCTGTTCGGCTACGCGCTGTTCGTCGAGGCGATGGGTTTCGGCCTCTCCATGATCTCCGCCGCCCTCGCCCTCGCCTTGCTCATGCTGCCCATCATCATGCGCACCACCGAGGAGGCCATTCGCGCGGTGCCGCGCTACATCCGCTGGGGCGCCTACGGCCTCGGCGCCACCAAGTGGCAGGTTGTGAGCAAGATCGTGCTGCCCTCCGCCTTCGGTCGCATCGCCACGGGCATCGTGCTGGGCATCGGACGCGCCATCGGCGAGACCGCCGTTGTGCTCTACACCATGGGTCAGGCCATCAACATGCCCATCACCCCGTTCGACTCCGGCCGTCCCATGACGGTCCACCTCTACCTGCTGGCCAACGACGGTATCAACATGAACGCGGCATACGGCACCGCCCTGCTGCTCATGGCCATCATCTTGGCCTTCAACCTGTTCGCCCGCTGGCTTTCCCGCAAGAGCAAGTAAGGAGCCCCCGTGACCGTCTACCGTAACGCGCCCGAGGCCGCGCAAAGCGCCATCACCGTCCAGGACTTCGACTTCTGGTACGGCGACTTCCACGCGCTCACCGACGTGAGCCTCAACATCGCCAAGAACAAGATCACCGCATTCATCGGCCCGTCCGGTTGCGGCAAGTCCACCTTCCTGCGCTGCATGAACCGCATGAACGACCTCATCGAGGGTACGCGCAACGAGGGCCTCATGCAGCTCGACGGGTCCAACATCTACGCCGAGGGCGTTGACCCGGTCGACTTGCGCCGTCGCGTGGGCATGATCTTCCAGCAGCCCAACCCATTCCCCAAGTCCATCTACGAGAACGTGGCCTTCGGCCCGCGCCTGCAGGGTGTCACCAGCAAGAGCGACCTGGATGATATCGTCGAGGAGTCCCTCAAGCGCGCGAATCTGTGGAAAGAGGTCTCGAACCAGCTCTCCAAGGACGGCCTCGCCCTCTCGGGCGGTCAGCAGCAGCGCCTGTGCATCGCCCGCGTGCTCGCCGTGCAGCCCGACGTGCTGCTCATGGACGAGCCCTGCTCCGCCATCGACCCGACCTCCGTTCAGAAGGTCGAGGACCTCATGGCCGAGCTCGCGCCCGAGATGACGATCATCATCGTGACCCACAACATGCAGCAGGCCGCGCGCATCTCCGACCATACCGCCTTCTTCCTGCAGGAGGTTGCCGGTGAGCCCGCGACGCTCATCGAGTACGGCGAGACCGACGCGATCTTCACCACGCCCATGGACAAGCGCACCGAGGACTACATCACCGGCCGTTTCGGCTAGCCTGGTTACCTGGGGCGCGGAACCTCTGTGCACCACCGCCCCTCATTCGCGCGTGCGCTTGCGCAAAACGCCCGCCTTTCGCCATTACGTCCATCAGTAAGGAGCCGCATATGCGCAAACTGTTCTCCCGCCAGCTCATCGAGGCGCGCCACGAGATGCTTTCCATCTTCGAGTCGATCGACCTGACGCTTCACGACGCCGTGACCGCCTTCGTGACCGACGACATGGACCTCGCCCGCCGCGCCAAGAAGATGACCTACAAGATCGACGCGCGTTGCGCCAACCTCGAGGCCGTCTGCTACAACCTCATCGCCACGCAGTCCCCGGTCGCCTCCGACTTCCGCCTGCTGCAGACCATCATCTACGTCGACTTCAACCTGCAGCGCATGAGCGACAAGGTACGCCGCATCGCCCGCGCCGCCAAGCGCAAGGTGAACAATGACATCGAGTTCCCGGCGCAGATGATCGCCCTCATCGAGGAGGAGGCGGCGAGCGTCTACCAGGTTCTGGGCTCCACGGCCGCGGCGCTGGTCAACAACGATCTCGCGGCGGTGCTCTCCCTCTCTGAGGAGGACGAGGCAGTGCACGGCGTGTATCAGGAGTTCTTCCGCGTGTTCAACCGCACGGAGACGATGGAGGTCGCAGACGACGCCACAATGGACGATTTCCGCCGCACCGTCATGGTCTCGCGCTACCTCGACCGCATCGCGAGCATCTCCATGGAGTGCGCGTACCGCCTGGTCTTCCTGCTCACCGGCCAGCGCTGGAGCGCCGACGACATCGCCGAGGCCGATGAGGAGGAGCTGGAGAGCATGCGCATCCCCTCGGGCGAGGGCGTCACGCTCGATCCCGCGAGCGACGCGCGCTACGTCTCGCACCTGGCCCCCGACGAGGTGGGCGCCGAGCTTGCGGCACTGATCGCCGACATCGACTAGCCATCTGCAGCAGGTTCGCCAGCGCGACCCGGCGCCCGCATCGCGCTGCCGTGCCGTCTTCGTGGGCGACAGGGGATGTCGACCCCGTGTTTCAAGGCCCCGCGTCCCACATGGGCGCGGGGCTTGCGCTAGCATGATGGGATGGCCGGCCACGCGAGTGAATCCGCTGTGGCCCAAGTGGGACGCCGCCATTCGGGCTCGGAAGGGGCATGATGGACGAGAACTACTCGGCTCGTATCCGCGAGCGCCGCGAGGAGATCATCGAGCGCATGGATTCTGCCCTCGCGGTGAGCGGGCGCTCGCACAATGACGCGACCCTCGTCGCGGTCTCAAAGACCGTGGGGGTGGGGGAGGTTCTTGCCGCCATAGACGCCGGGTATCGAGCTTTCGGCGAGAACCGCCCGCAGGAGCTCAATCGCAAGCTCGAGGGCCTCTCGCTCGTCCAGGGAATCCCCGAGGTCCGATTCGACATGATCGGCAACCTGCAGACCAACAAGATCAACGCCGTGCTCGGTCGCGTCGCGCTCGTGCACTCCATCGGCTCGCTCCACCTGGCGCGCGCCGTGGCGTCCCGCGCCCAGCGCCGCATCGAATCCGGCGAGCTGGATGACGTTCAGCCTGTCCTCATCGAGGTCAACGTGAGCGGGGAGGAGACCAAGGGAGGGTTTTCCCCCGAGGGGCTTCGGCGGTCTTTTGACGAGCTGCAGGCACTTTGTGGAATCCGGATCGAGGGGCTTATGACGATGGCCCCGCGGGGGGATAAGGATACGGCCCGCGCCTGCTTCTCCGGCCTGCGCGAGCTGCGCGATGAGCTCTCGCGCGAGGGCGGTCTGCCGCTGCGCGAGCTCTCGTGCGGCATGAGCGAGGACTTCGAGGTCGCGCTCGAGGAGGGTTCGACCATCGTTCGCCTAGGGCGTGTGGTGTTCGACCCTTCCTTTGCAGTAAGATAGGCGGGTACGCCCATACACGGCGCAAAGAGAGGTACGAACGTGAGCTTTTTAGACGATATCAAGAGCCGCTTCGGCGCTGGGCGCGATGTCGCACCCGAGCCGTACGGCGATGAGCCCTACGACGATTACTACGACGAGGGCGATGGCGCCGGATACGATGATTACCCGGCGGGGTACGGTCAGCCCGCGCAGGACGCCTACCGCGGGTACGAGCCGGCGGATCCCGGCAACGGCATGCTCGGCCAGACGCGCCGCGGCGAGGCCGAGTCCGTGGCCGTCTACACCCGTTCGGGTCAGCCCGTCGGCGAGGCCGACCGCCATGCGACCACCTATTCCGGTGCCGTCGCCGGTCGCGATGCCGCCTACCGCCCGGGCGCGTATGACACGCCCTCGAGCTATGCACAGGCGCAGGCCCAGCGCTCCACGAGCGCCGTCCCCTCTCCCGCGGCCCCCTCGTCCACCGAGGCGCGCGTGAGCGCCGTCCTCGAGGGCACCCCGCAGCTCCCCGCGTACGTCCTCCGTCCGGAGAGCTATGACGATGTCGAGACCGTCGTGCGCCGTGTTCGCACGCGCCAGCCGGTCGCCCTCGTGTTCGCCGGAGTGCGCACCGAGGTCGCAAAGCGCGTGCTCGACTTCAGCTACGGTTTCGCATGCGGCCTGGGCGCGAGCGTCCGCGAGGTCGGCGATCGCGTGTTCATCGTTCTGCCGCAGGGCTGCGAGGTCAAGGACACCGACCTCGCGAAGCTCCGCAAAGACGGCTATCTCAAGCAGTAGGAGCTGCCCGACGTGATTTCCATTGACGCATTCACCATCGCCCGCCTGGTCCGGACGCTGTTCAACTTCTACAGCTTCCTCATCTTGGCGTACTGCATGTTCACTTGGTTTCCCATTCGCTCCGGCAGTCTCATGGAGGACATCGGCATGGTGCTCCAGAGCATCGTCGGCCCGTACCTGAACATCTTTCGTCGATTCATGCCCGCGATGGGCGGTATCGACTGGTCTCCCGTGCTTGCGATACTTGTGTTGAATCTGCTGGAGAATTTCATTATCAGGTTACTATTGTAAGGATAGGCGCTGAGCGGAGCGCATCTGCAAAAGGTGCCCCTCGCGTACGAAAGGATTGACTCATGGCCATTACCCCCGCTGATATCCAGGCGCAGACCTTCTCCGAGGCCAAGCGCGGCTACGATCCCGGTGAGGTCGACGTCTTCCTCGAGAGGCTCGCCTCCGAGGTCGATGCGATGCTCAACAAGATCGTCGATCTCAAGACCCGCTTGACCGCGACCGAGCAGGAGCTCGCCGCCGCCCAGGCCCAGGCTCAGGTCGCTCCCGTTGCGGCTCCCGCCCCCGCCCCCGTGGCCAACCCCGAGTACACCGCGACGGCCAGCCAGATCTCCGCGGCCCTCATCGCCGCACAGCAGTCCGCCGACAACATCGTCGCCGAGGCGCGCGAGAACGCCGATCGCATCCGCACCGAGGCCGACGCCAAGGCCCGCGAGGTTATTCGCCAGGCCCTGGCCGAGAAGCAGAACGAACTCGCCGAGATCGACCGTCTCAAGGCTTCTCGCGAGGAGTTCAAGGCCGAGTACCTCAAGCTCATCCAGCACTTTATGGATGACGCCCAGAACGAGTTCCCCGCCGACCTGCTCTCGAGCGCCCCGACCGGTTCCGAGGCCGTCTCCGCGCCGATGCCCGCCCCGGCTCCCGAGCCCATGCCCGTCGCCGATCCGTTCGCCCCGCTTCCGAATTTCGGTGCCGACGACCTGGATTAGGCAATAGGCCCGCATCCTCCAGTTACTTCAGCGCCCCGTGCCCGTATGCGGCACGGGGCGCTTTGTTGTGAAGACGATCCGTTGCGTCTCCCGATCGGCGACGATGAAAAGAGAAAGCCCCCGGTCGACATCGGCCTTGTGTTTTCCAGGCTTCTATGAAGCCTGGCGCAGGTTCGATGCCGACCGGGGGCCGGTGTGTTGGAAAGGGTGTCCGCCCTTAGCTGTTCTTCATCACGATCGACTCGACCGTGTCGGCCACGAACTCACAGGAGTCGGCACTGTACTCAAGGAACGCGTAGACGTCGCGCCAGGAGATGACCGTCAGCGGATCGAGGTCGGAGGTGTGGAGCTTGCGCATGGCGGCGATGTAGAGGTCGTCGCACTCGCTCTCGATGGTGTTCACCGTGATGACGTGCTCGCGCAGGCTCTTGGAGCGCTTGAACTGAGGCAGCTCGAGCACCAGGTCACGCATCTGCTCGGTGGCGCGCATGACCTTGGCGGACATCTCGAGGGCGTCGGGGTAGATCTCCTGCACGTTGGTGAAGTAGATGCGGTGCAGGACGCCCTCGATGCGGTCAATCACGACGTCGATGCTGTTGCTCAGGGTTGCGATGTCCTCGCGCTCGATGGGGGTGATGAAGGCGGTGATCAGCGCGTCGTTGACGGCGTGCACGATCTCGTCTGCCTCCTGCTCGATCTCATGCATCTCGGACACGGCCTGCTCGATGGCGGAGGGGTCGAAGTCGCGCATGATCTCGTCGAGCTTGCGGGCGGCCTTGCAGGCGAGCTCCGCGGCGCTGGCGAAGCTGTCGAAGTAGAAGGCGTCGTTTTTCTTGGCCATGATCGGTCCTTTCAGGATGGTGTCGGGTTGACCGGTACGTCTTAGATGAACAGCAGGAAGAGCTTCGCCATGAGGAAGCTGATGATGCCGCAGCCGGGGAAGGTGAACACCCAGGTGAGCAGCATGTCCTTGACCACGCCGAAGTTGATGGCGGAGATGCGCTTGACGGCGCCCACGCCCATGATGGCGGTGGTCTTCACATGCGTGGTGGAAACCGGGATGCCCGTGAGGGTCGCGAGCAACAGGCACAAGGAGCTGGAGAGGTCCGCGGAGAAACCCTGGTACTTCTCGAGCTTGACCATGTCCATGCCCACGGACTTGATGATCTTCTCGCCGCCGACGGACGTGCCCACGCCCATGACGACGGAGCACAGCAGCATGAGCCAGACGGGGATGACCATGTTGTCCACGGAGGACTGCCCGTTGCAGAAGGCGACGCCCAGGAACAGAACGCCGATGAACTTCTGGCCGTCCTGCGCGCCGTGCATGAAGCTCATGCCCGCGG
>CABRHS010000016.1 GCA_902470815.1 uncultured Collinsella sp. | reverse complement strand
GTCGGACATAAGAAAACCTCCCATTTCTCGTGTCCAAGAAATGGGAGGCAGTTCACTGCGAACGGGCCCTTTCTCATGCCGATCGGCGCTTTGGTTTGCGCGCTTCGATGGTGGGTCGGCGGCCATCGGGGACCGCGCTAATCCCGTTTGACGCTCATCGCGCGCATGGCGTTGAGGATGGCGATCACCGCGACGCCCACGTCGCCGAAGACCGCGAGCCACATGTTCGCGATGCCGACGGCAGCCAACGCGAGGATGAGCACCTTGACGCCGATGGCGAACACGATGTTCTGATGCACGATGCGCATGGTCTTGCGCGCCACGCGGATGGCGCGGGCGATGTTGCTCGGCTTGTCGTCCATGAGGACGATGTCCGCGGCCTCGATGGCGGCGTCCGAGCCCATGGCGCCCATGGCGATGCCCACGTCGGCACGGGTGAGCACCGGGGCGTCGTTGATGCCGTCGCCCACGAAGGCGAGGTTGCCGCGCGCGGTTTCGAGGATGCGCTCGACCTGCTCGACCTTGTCGCCGGGGAGCAGCTGGGCGTGATACTCGTCCAGGCCGAGCTGCTTCGCCACGGCGTGCGCCACCTCTTCGCGGTCGCCGGTGAGCATGATGCAGCGCTCGACGCCCGCAGCGTGCAGGTCGGAGATGGCCTGCTCGGCGTCATCTTTCACGACGTCGGCGATGACGATGTGCCCGGCGTAGGCGTCGTCGATGGCGACATGCAGGATGGTGCCGGTGATCTCGCGGTCGTTCCAGCTCACATCATGGGCGGCCATGAGCTTGTCGTTGCCCACGAGCACCTCGTGGCCATCGATGGTGGCCGCGACGCCGTGGCCCGATTCCTCTGCCGCCTGCTCGACGCGCCCCTGTTCGATGACGCCGTCATAGGCTTCCTTGATGGAGACGGCGATGGGGTGGTCGGAGAACGCCTCGGCGTGCGCCGCCATGGACAGCATGTAGTCGGGGTCGACCCCGCCCTCGGCGTGGATCGCGACCACGTTGAAGGTGCCGTTGGTGAGGGTGCCGGTCTTGTCGAACACGACGGTGTCGACCTCGGACAGCGCCTCGAGGTAGTTGGAGCCCTTGACGAGGATGCCGAGCTTGGATGCCCCGCCGATGCCGCCGAAGAACGACAGCGGCACCGAGATCACGAGTGCGCACGGGCAGCTCACCACGAGGAAGGTGAGACCGCGCAGGATCCAATCGGGCCATGCGCCCATGCCCAGCAGCGGCGGAATCACGGCGATGCCGAGTGCCGCGAAGGTGACGATGGGCGTGTAGACGCGTGCGAAGCGCGTGATGAAGTTCTCGGTGTGCGCCTTCTTCTCGCTCGCGTTCTCCACGAGCTCGAGGATGCGGCTCACGGTCGACGCGCCGAAGAGCTTGGTGGTGCGGACGCGCAGGACGCCCGTCATGTTGATGCAGCCGGAGATGACCTCATCCCCCTCATCTGCCTGGCGCGGCACCGACTCGCCGGTGAGGGCGGCGGTGTCGAGTTGCGAGGCGCCATCGACGACGATGCCGTCGATGGGCACGCGCTCGCCGGGCTTGATGACGATGATGTCGCCAATCTGCACCTCGTCGGGATCGACCTGCACCAGCGACCCATCGCGCTCGATGTTCGCGTAATCGGGGGCGATGTCCATCATGGCGGCGATGGACTTGCGGCTCTTGCCCACGGCATAACTCTGGAACAGCTCGCCGACCTGGTAGAAGAGCATGACGGCCGCGCCCTCCGCCATATGCGGCTCGGTGTCGGGGAAGAAGATCATGGCGAACGCGCCGATGGTCGCGACGGCCATGAGGAAGCTCTCGTCGAAGGCCTCGCCGCGGCGGATGTTGCGCCACGCCTTGAGAAGCACGTCGTGCCCGGCGATGAGATAGGGAATGAGGTAAAGCGCGAAGCTCGCATACAGCGCGCCGGGCTCTCCGAAGATGCCCGCGAGCACGCCAAACTCGTCGAGCGCCATGACGGTGAAGAAGATGGCGAGCGCGAGGAGGATGCGCTTGAGCCACCTCTTTTGCTTCTTGTTCATGGTAAAACCCCCTCCAATGGGAATAGTCGACCCTTAGCGCAGGATCTCGCAGTCGGGCTCGACCTCGGCGGTGAGCTTGACCACGGACTCGAGGACGGCGTCGAAGTCCTCGTCGGCGGCCTCGAGGGTGAGCTTCTGGGTGAGGAAGTTGATCTTGGCGTCCTGGACGCCGTCGAGCTTCTTGATGACGTCCTCGAGCTTGCCGGCGCACACGGCGCAGTCGATCTCGTCGAGCTTGAATACCTTACGCATGATGGGTTCCTTTCCGTTGGTTTGGAAAACTATCGAGAGCGCCCGGATGGGCGTTTACTCGCGGCTCCTCAATTGAGGGACTGTCCCCCAATTGAGATGAGGGGCTACTCGCAGATGTGGGTGAGGCCCTGATCGAGGATGGTCAGGACGTGGTCGTCGGCGAGCGAGTAGTGGATGTTGCGGCCGTCGCGACGGAATTTGACCAGATGCGCCTGCTTGAGGATGCGCAGCTGATGGGAGACGGCCGATTGCGAGGCGCCGAGGCTCTCGGCGATCTCGTTGACGCTCTTCTCGTCGTTCATGAGGGCGTAGAGGATCTTGATGCGCGTGGTGTCGCTGAAGACCTTGAAGAGGTCGGCGAGGTCGTAGAGTAGCTCCTCCTCGGGGAGGGACTCCGCGGCGTCGTCCAGAGCGCGCTCCGGCGTGTCGGTGTTCAGGCCGTGCTGGTTCTCGTGTGTATCCATGGCTCCTCCTTTCATATGAACACATGCTCATACATCAACTACAAATGATTATATGAACGTATGCTCATATGTCAAGGAAAAGTCTTGGAGCGGATGGCAGGTTTGCCGTTTGCCGGCAATTCGCTTCCCTTCGCCCTGTCACTTGCAAATAATTAATGACAAACATTAATAGTGGGGAATAACGTGGGTAGAACGCAAGGGTGTTCGAGATGTTTGGGAGATGGTGACGATGAAGGTTCCCGTCATGTTCGCGCAAGAAGTGCCGATCCATCGCGATGAGGCAGTTGGCGCGCTATCGACGTTCGCCCATCGGGCCGCATATGTGTGCGCGGGAGCGGCGGCGCTGTGCCTAGTGGCCGCCGTGCTCCTTGCCGTCTCCGCGCTGAACCGCTTTCCCGCCGCTGTGCCCGAGGTGTTGAGCTGGGTGTCCGTCGGGGAGGGGGCATCGTTCAACGGAGAGGTCGACCATCCCGCGTACGGGTATCTCGCCAAGGACCCGTATCGGGATGTCGCGGACGACGGCTCTGTGTCGACGGAATCGGATGACCGCTATCTGCTTTTTGACTGGGATAAATCGGTGCCCGCCGCCCAAGAGGCGGCTGACGTCCTCACGACGCTGATGGGGGCGTTCCTGCTGCTTCAGGGTGTGCGCTTCTTCCGCGATATCGAGCGCGAGGGAACCCCGTTCACCGCCGCGGCCGCGCGCCGCCTGAAGTCCGCGGGTCGTATCGCCGTCTTCGCCGTCGTGCTTTCCAATGGAGCGGGGTGGCTCATCTCGTCTTTGGCGCAGACGTTTTACCTGACCCCCGCAGGGATGTGGAAGGTGGGCGTATGGGGGATCGGCGCGGAGACGGGATGGATGCTCGCGCTGGGCATGCTGCTCATCGCCGTGGGCATCGCTTTCGATTACGGTGTCGTCTTGCAGCGTCAAGACGACGAGCTCCTGTAAATGGATGGTGTGCGCATGATCGTGCTGCGATTGGACCGCATGCTCGCGGAGCGCAAGGTGAGCGGAAGGGAGCTTGCCGAGCGCATCGGGTTGTCACCGGTTAACTTGTCGCGAATCAAGACGGGCAAGGTGAGTGCGGTGCGCTTCTCGACGCTCGAAGCCATGTGCCGCGCCCTTGATTGCCAGCCCGGCGATCTGCTGGAGTACATCCCCGATGACGAGCTTGAGGACCATCTGGGGTTACACGGGCATGTTTGAAGGGCGCGGCGGAGCTTCCGCTAGAACGCGATACCCAGGACGGACGTGGTGAACAGCGCGGCGGCGACGGCGCCCACGAACGGGGCGATGCCGGGCACCACCAGGCCGTAAAGCCAGTTGTTGTCCACCTTGCCGCGAATGGGCAGCAGTTGGTAGGCGATGCGGGGGCCGAGGTCGCGCGCCTGGTTCATGGCGAAGCCGGTCACGCCGCCGAGCCCCATGCCCACGGCCCAGACCAGCAGGCCCACGCCGATGCCCAGCGCGAGCAGGTTGTCGCCCGCATGGGCCGCGATGCACAGGATGCCGGTGAGGAACACGAAGGTGTCGAACGCCTCGATGCAGAAATTGCGCACCAGGTTGTAGGACTCGGGCGTGGGGTTGGTCGAGAAGATGTTGCGGATGGCGACGCCGTCGACCTCGCCCTCGGAGGCGCGGAAGTCATCGGCGTAGATGAGCCAGGCGATGCAGGCGCCCGCGACGCCGCCGAGCATCTCGGCGATGGCGAAGGGCACCACGCTGCTCCAGGGGATGAGGCCGACGATCGCCTGGCAAAGGGCCATGGCCGGGTTCATGCACACGCCGCCGAAGATGAACAGGCACACGCTGATGCCGAACGACCAGGTGGTGATGGCGAACATGTGGCCGGAGTCGCGGTACTTGCTGCCCTTGAGCGTGACGTCGCAATGGACGCCGACGCCGAAGACGATCATGAGGGCGGTCGAGGCGAACTCGGCGAGGATGGGGGTGATCATGGGGTTCCTTTCGGGAGGTCGGGATTTGGGATGGGCTAACGTTGAACGACGACGCCCAGGCCGTCGGGGATGACGGCGAAGCGGGCGTTCGGCCCTTTGAGCTCGAGTGCCATCTGCACCGCCTCCTCGACGGTGCTCGCGGGGGTCATGTGCATGGCGCGGATCATGCCGTGGTCGCACAGGTCGCTCACGAGGATGACCGGATGGTGGGCGAGGATGCGCGCGAAGATCTGGGCGGTCCACTGGTCGGGCAACGTCTGGTCCTTGGGACGGTCGATGCAGGAGCGCTCGAACGCGGCGGGGTCGTGCTCCGCGATGTTCCTGAAGAAGCCCTCGCCACCATGGCCGTCGGCACATCCCGCGACCGCGATGATGACGCCACCTTCGCCGAGCGTCGCCTCGGCGGCGGTCATGCCCTTGACTGCCTGGTAGATGTTCTGGTCGAGCGGGTAGCCGCCGTTGGTGGTGATGGCGACGTCGCATTCCACGGCTCGTACGCCGGCGAGCCCGCGCACGAAATCGCAGCCCGCCTCATGTGCCGCGCGGATGTCCCCCGCGAACGCGCCGATGATGCGGTGATCGCCGTCCAGCACGACGTTCAGGATGAAGGCGAGGCCGGCCATCTGCGCGGCGGCCATCATGTCGTCGTGCACGCGGTTGCCCTCGAGCACGCCCGCCCGCGAGTGCTCGTCGTGCACGAACTGCCCGTTGTGGTTGTACATGATGGTCTTGTAGGAGGCCACGCCCGGCAGCACCGATTTGCGAGACCCCGAGAAGCCGGCGAAGAAATGGGGCTCGATGAAGCCCTCGGCGAGCAGGAGGTCCGCCTCGGCGGCGATGCGGTTGATGATGCACTCGCCGCCCGAGGGGAGTGCGCCGATTTTTACCATGGCGCCATCGTCCGTGGCGACGTGCATGACGATCTCCTCGTCCGCCACGATGCGCTCGCCGTATTTGGCGACGAGCTCCTCGTGGGTGGACGGGCGGTGCATGCCGGTGGCCACGAGGATGCGCACGCGCGCCTCGGGCGCCGCGCCGTGGATGCGCCGGAGCAGGATGGGCATGGTCACGCGGGACGGCACGGGTCGCGTATGGTCGGAGCTGATGATCACGATGTCGCGCTTGCCGCGGCAGAGGTCCTCGAGCGCGGGCGAGCCGATCGGCGCATCGAGCGCGCCCTCGACGAGCTCTCCGGGCGTCCCGGTGGGCTTAAAGGAATTCTGACGCCCCTCGAGCACCCCCGCCACGTTCGCGTCCGGTAGCTGCAACCTCAGGTGTTGTTTGTCGTATGGCAATTCTGTCTCAAACATGTGTGCCCCTCCTTTGGGCGATTGCCGGTCATGACGGGGGGTAACTATGGGGTCAGGAGCAAGCCCGCGCATGGACCGATGCTGTTACCATTTGATACGCACCGGTTTTCCGCGTTCGCTACAGTGGCAGTTCCCGGAGGTCGGTTCAAGGAGGATGCGCGTGTCAAAGAGGTCCGACTACCTCGTGGAGTTCCTACGCGAGAGGGGATTTCGCGAGACGACCAAGGCTCGTCACGAGTACCTCTCATACTACGGGCTCGACCAGTCATACGTCTTCGTGTTGACGGAGGGCGTGGTGAAGGCGAGCGTGACGCTGCGCGAGGGCAACCGGTTCAACATCTTCTACATCCAGGGGCCGAGCCCCGTCTCGCTTTTGCGCGACGAGGTGAGCAGCCGGGCGAAGTCGCCCTACAGCGTGCGTGTGGAATCGCGTGAGGCGTCGTACATGGCCATTCCACGCGTGCAGTTCTGGGGGTACGTCAACGAGGACCCGCGCCTGCTGGGCTACGTCAAGGATTACTACCGGGCGAGCCTGGAGGAGGCGCTCTACCGCATGCGCTACCTGACCATGAACGGCAAGGTGGGGGCCGTGGGAGGGTTCCTCTACGACCTGAACGAGCGCTTCGGCGAGCCCTGCCGCGAAGGCAGCATGATAGCGCTTGACGTGACGAACGAGGATATCGCCCAGTTCTGCGGAATATCGTCGCGGACGAGCGTCAACAGGATCTTGCGCGGCTTCCGCGAGCGGGGCGTGATCTCGACGGGTCGCCGCGATGGGCGCATCGTGGTGCACGACGCGCCGAGCCTGGAGTGCTATGTGATGGATTGACGCCCTCCCATCGCCCATCGGGGCGCGGGTTGGGTGCCTGGGGTTGGACGCCCTATCCGTTCACCAGCGCGATGAAGGAGTCGAGCGCGTACTCGCCGGAGATGCGCACGCGGGGGAGGGAGGTCACGTCGTCCCCCTGGCGGGCCCAACGGTTCTCCGTGGTGAACGCGCAGAGCATGCCGGCTTCGCGCACGGCCTGGCGGGCGTCGGGCGTGACGTCGCCAAAGGGGTACGCGAGCGCCTGCGTGCCGCCCACGATCTGCCGGGAGCGCTTAAGGTCGTCGACGATCTCCTGCCGGGACATGGCGCTGATGATCCCGCCGTGCCCCACGGAGCCGCCCGGTCGGTGCATGTTGAACGAGTGGGATTCGAGCGCGACGTACGGGCTGCGGTGCTCGGCGATCTTCTGCGCGGCGTCGGCGTCGCTGGCGATGACGAACGACGTGGCCGGGATGCGGTGCTTCTCGAGCAGGGGCACGCCGAGGTTGAGAAAGCCCGCCTCGCCGTCGTCGAAGGTGAGGACCACGCTCTTGGCGGGAAGGCTGTGTGAACCCTCTATGAACGCCTTGAGCTCGGGGTAGGAGGGGAAGTAAAAGCCGTTCTCCTCCAGGTATGCGAGCTGTTCGTCAAACGCGGTGCTGGCAAGGTAGTTGCCGTTGAGGTCCGCGGGAGGCGCCGCGGGGTCGTAGATGTAGTGGTACATGAGGATGGGCACGGCGCCCTGCATGGTGTCCATGCTGTCGACCACGTGCACGGTTCGCGTGGCCTGGGCCGTGCCGCCCGCGGAGTTTGATACGCGGTAGAGAACCTCGTAGTCTCCCGCCTTGGAGGTGTCGACCTTGCCCGAAACGTCTATCCGCCCGCTGATCGGTCCGTCCGTGGCGTCGATGGCGTGGGCCCCGGCCTCGAGGTACTTCTCGCCCCTGAGGACGTAGGTGTCCTCGTCTCCGTTGAGGCCGATCGCGATGGAGCGGTCCTCGGTGGGGGCATCCCCGTCGTGAACGGTTGCCGTGGGGTCCTTCCGGTCCTGATGCGTCGGCGTGCCGTCGAACACGCCCCCCAGGGCGAGGGCGAGGCCGAGCCCCATGAGGGCGACGACGCCGAGGAGCGCCGCGGCGGGGGCGAATCCGGCCCTCGGCGAGCCCCGCCGCGCGGCTGGACGGGCAGGGCGAGCGGCGGGGCCGTGCGCCTGGCGTCCGTTGGGCCGGGGCGCCTTGCGCATGTGGGGGCGCTGGACCTGCTGGTGTGCGGTGCGGGGGCTGCGTTGCGCGGGCATGGGCGGCTGCTACTCCTTGAACATGGACTTGAGATTCATCTCCGCCTGAACCGTGCGAAGCATGAGGTCCGTGTCGTCCAGGCCCAGGTGCAGCTCGTTCTCGTCTGCCGCGAGCGTGCCGCGGCGACGGGCCCAGTTCTGCAGGCTCGCCGGTGCGCTCTCGCGGGGCAGCGTGCGCACCTCGCCGTCGATGGAACGGCAGATGTGGCGCGAGTCGATCACGATGATCTTGCCCGCTCGGCGCGCCTCCGCGTACCCGGGCAGGTGCATCATGAACCAGCTGTCCTCGAACGCCGCGTTGTGCGCCATGATGGGGTAGCGCTTCATGAGACGGAGCAGTTCCTTCTGCAGTTTGACGTCCTGGCGGAAGGGCGTCTTGCCCTCGAGGTCGGACCACTGGATGTGGTGGATGTCGGCCAGGGGCACGCCCGTCTCGCGGTACATCTCGGGGATGCCGCAGTAATACGCCTGAGGGTCGCGCGGCACGGCGTCGCTCTTGAGGTCCATGACCTCCCAGCCCACGTTGATGATGTAGCCGCGTTCGGGCGCGCGACCGGTGGTCTCGATGTCGATGCCCAGCACCGTGCCCTTGATGGGCTTGCGTACATAGGCCACGGAGTAGGCGTCGCGGTCGCCGCGGACTTCCTTCATGACGCTTGCCGCGGTGCGGCCCTGCATCTTGGCGATGGCCGCACACATGTCGGCGTCGGACAGGCCGCGGGCGAGCAGCGGGCTGGACAGGTTGCGCAGGCGGCTCTCGCCGATCTGGTCGCACAGCTCGCGGTTCTGGTCGGCCAGGGTGAGGATGACGTCGAAGCTGAAGCCGGGCTCGTCGTTCGTGCGCCACTCGTCGATGAGGGCCTTGCACGCCTCCTCGCCGCGCTGGCGCTCGGACTCCATGGCGTCGTAATCGCCGTAGATGAACATGGGGATGAAGGGCTGCATCGAGTACTCGAGTGCCTGCTGAACGTTCATGGGTGCTCCTGTTCGCGGATGCGGCCGCTCGGCACTGCCCGTGCGAGTGGATGGGGCGCCCCGCCGGCCGGGGATGGTCTGCCCATGAGTATAGAGGGTCGCCGCCGGGTGGAAGTGTTTAGGTCGTGTAACTTCTTTTGCACCCCGTCGGCCCCGCGTCATGCCAGCCGATGCCGTACCGCATCTGCCCGCGCCCGGCCCGCCGCGCACGCGGGGGTGCGGCCCGGCGTACAATCGAAGGCGTATCTCGGCCGTGCGTTCAGGGAAAAGGAGACACCCCATGGCTAAGTTGGATGGAAAAGTCGCGCTGATCACCGGTGCCGCGGCGGGTCTGGGCGAGGGTATCGCCATGGCCTACGCCAAGTACGGCGCCAAGCTCATCATGGTCGACCTCTCGCCCTCGGTTGAGGAGACGGCCGCCAAGTTGCGCGAGGAGTACGGCTCCCAGATCATCACCGCGGTGGCCAACGTGGCCGATCGCGCGCAAATGGACGACGCGGCCGCGAAGGGCATCGAGGCCTTTGGCCGGATCGACGTGGCGTGCTGCAACGCCGGCGTGTGCCGCCTGGCCCCGTTCGAGGAGATGGACGACGCCACCCGCGACTTCCACATCGACGTCAACATCAAGGGCGTGTGGAACACCTGCAAGGCAGTGATCCCCCACATGCTCGAGCAGGGCGGCGGCAACATCGTGATCGCGTCCTCCGTGACGGGCGACATCGTGGCCGATGCCGGCGAGGCCGCCTACGCCATGACCAAGGCTGCGCTCGTGGGCCTTACCAAGTGCCTGGCCGTGGAGTACGCCGACCGCAACATCCGCGTGAACTGCTCGCAGCTGGGTTACGCCCGCACGCCGATGGTGGAGAAGATGGCGCTCGAGTCCAACCCCGAGGACCCCGAGTCCGCCATCGCCGACATCGCCGCGGGCGTGCCCATGAAGCGCCTGGCCAACCCCATCGAGGTGGGCGAGCTCTTCGCGTTCCTGGGCAGCGATGAGTCCAGTTACCTCACCGGCTCGCAGATCGTCATCGACGGCGGCAGCACCCTGCCCGAGACCATGTCCATCGGCACCAACTAGCGCCCACCCGCCGAGTGGCGGAATCAGGGGGCGTCGGCATCCAGACCGCTTGGGCCGCCCGGCCGCCGAGAGGTGGGTCGGGCGGCTTGTTTTGGAGCCGGGGCCCAATGCGCAAACATGAGTTATCCTATGGAAACATTTAGTATACTGAGGCACTTGCATATCGCGCGTTTGCCGCATGGCGCGCGGGGTATGTAAACAGCTATCCCTTGGGGCGTCGAGCCCCGTCAGATGTTTTCACCGAGGAGAGCCAGCCGTGGACCTGCTGTTGCATTTCATGGAGCATGCGCTCGAGGATACCCTCGCGCTCGTGCCGTTCCTGTTCGTCACGTACATTGCGCTCGAGGCGCTCGAGCACGCCGCGGGCAACCGCGCGAACGCTGTGGTTCGCCGCGCCGGGGCCGCCGGACCGGTCGCCGGCGCGCTGCTGGGCGTCGTGCCGCAGTGTGGCTTCTCGGCCATGGCGGCCACGCTCTATGCCGGCCGCGTGGTGACGCTCGGCACGCTCGTGGCGGTGTTCCTCTCCACGTCCGATGAGATGCTGCCCATGTTGGTGGCAGAGCGGGTCGACGCGGGGCTGCTGTTCCGGGTGCTGGGGCTCAAGGTAATCGCGGCCCTCATCACCGGCGTCCTAGCCGATCTCGCGATCCGCGCGCTGCGCAAGAACGCCCGTGTGCACGCGTTCCTGCGCCGCACCGTGCTCTCCGTGCGTCGCGACGGAGTGGAGGCCGATGTGGTTGACCAGATGGCCGAGGGCGGGGAGACCGCGGAGCACATCTGCCGCCTGTGTGAGCAGGACCATTGCGGCTGCGGCCATGAGCACGTGCATGTGCACGGGCACGGTCGCGATGACGGACATGGCCATGCTCACGACCGCGCCGACGGCCACGGCCACGGCCATGCCGGCGGCCACGACCATGGTCACGCCGGCGGGCGCTTTGGGATCGTCGGGTCCATCGTGAAAAGCGCCGTCTCGCACACGGTGCAGGTGAGCCTTTTCATCTTCTTGGTGACGTTCGCACTGGTCCTGGTGCTCGAGACGGTGGGCGAGGACGCGCTGGCGGCGTTTCTCTCGGGCAATCAGCTGCTCGCGGTGTTCGCCTCGGCCCTGGTGGGCCTGGTGCCCAACTGCTCGGCGAGCGTGGTGATCACGCAGTTGTACCTTGAGGGCGTGTTGGGCTTCGCGCCCCTCATGGCGGGCTTGCTCACGTCTGCCGGTGTGGGCTACCTGGTGCTGTTCCGCACTAACCGCCACCCGCGCGAGAACGCCGTGATCGTGGCGGGCCTGTTCTTGGTCGCATGCGTGTGGGGCCTGGTATTCGCTGCGTTTGGGATGTAAGGCACCGTCTGGTGCGTTTGTAATGGGAGAGGCCTCTTTGCGTTTGAAGCGGGCGTGCAGGGAGTTGCGGCTAGTTGGCGAGCGCGTCGCGCAGGAGCTGGGCGAGGTTGCGCTGGAAGCGCTCGCGGTCGTCATCGGTGAAGGCTGCCGGTCCCTGCGTGCGGCCGCCCGCGCGACGGACCTTCTTCTCCTCGTGGCGGATGAACAGCTGCATATCGATGGTGGCCTTGTTGTGGACGTGCCCGCGCACGCCGATGGCGGCAGCTCCGCGGCCGAGCACCATGCTGGCAAGGCCGATGTCCTGCGTGACCACCACGTCGCCGGGCTCCAGGCGCTCGATGATGGCAAAGTCCGCGCTGTCGGCGCCGCAGGAGACGTCGAGGGTCTCGGCCCAGAATCCCGGGTGTGTCGCGTCGCGCCCGCGGGCATGTTCGGCGTCGCGCGGATCGTCGCGGCGGATGCGCCGAGCGAGGTTCTGCGTGGAGTTTCCGGCGATGAGCACGGGGATGCGCGCCGAGCGTGCGCAGGCGAGCGCCTCACGTGTGACCGGGCACGCGTCGGCGTCGATGATGAGGGTGGGCATGGGGGAGATCCTAACGTTACGAAGCGGCAAATGATCAAAACCTGATTCCACCTGTATCATAATCTGCCGCGTGGGGGCGCGGGTCGCAAGGCAACGTCGCCTTTGCGTCCGCTCTGCGTGCTATACAATATTGATGTTTGTCAGACTAAATTGAGGAGCGATACGTCTTGAACCCTGAATTTCGTTTCGGGGGGGTGCTTCAAATGCGAGCACCTTTCCTTGGCGTATATAGCATGTGATGGAACTGTAGGTAACGGGTCCTGTGTACCCGCCACCGATGTGTCGGTGGTGACGCGCGCATGACCCCGGATTTCTTCGACAGCCGCAGCAAGATCCTCAAGGACGACTTGGTCGCGCACGTACAGGAGGGCGACAAGATGTCGGTGGCGGCGTCGGTCTTCTCGATGTATGCCTACCGCGAGCTACGTGAACAGCTCAATAACCTCGATGAGTTCCGATTCATCTACACCTCTCCAGCCTTTTTGAACGAGCGCGGCAAGAAGGAACAGCGCGAGTTCTACATCCCACGCCTCGACCGCGAGCGAGGCGTGGGCGGCACCGACCTGGAAATCCGCCTGCGCAACGAGCTGACGCAAAAGGCTATTGCGACGGAGTGCGCCCAGTGGATTCGAGACAAAGCGACGTTCAAATCGTTCAAGGGCGCCGCTGGTCTGCCGCCGTCCTTGACGGTGGAGCTGGCCCCATCCGCCGGGCGTACGGAGACTGACGTCGCCTCCTACATCCCCTTCAACGGCTTCACCACGGTCGAGCTGGGCGCTGCGCGCTCGGCTGATGCCTACGGTGTGATCTGCCGCCAGGACGGAACGTCGTCCCGCATGCTGCTCAATACTTTTGAACAGGCCTGGAACTCCGACGACCTGGATGATGTGACGGACGCCGTGGTGGACAACATCTCGCAGATGTATCGCGAGAACCCGCCCGAGCTCGTGTATTACGCTGCGCTCTACCGAATCTTCCATGAGTTCCTGGACGATATCACGGCCGACGAGCTTCCCAAGGAGGGCGCGGGATTTCGCGAGAGCAAGATCTGGAACCTGCTCTACGATTTCCAGCGCGACGCTGTTCTGGCGATCATCAATAAGCTGCAAACGTACGATGGGTGCATCTTGGCCGATTCGGTCGGCTTGGGCAAGACGTTCACCGCCCTCGCCGTGGTGAAGTACTACGAGAGCCTCAACCGCAACGTGCTGGTGCTCTGCCCAAAGAAGCTGGGCGACAATTGGCTCACGTACCGCAACAACCAGCGGAACAACCCCATCGCTGCCGACCGTCTGCGCTACGACGTTCTGTACCATACCGACCTCTCGCGCCAGCGCGGCACGTCGGTCACGGGTCTGGACCTGGAGACCATCAACTGGGGCGCCTACGACCTGGTGGTCATCGATGAGTCCCACAACTTCCGCAACGGCGCCGACAGCTCGCGTGCGGCGCGCGATGGCGAGGAGGCGAGCGAGAACCGCTACGAGCGCCTGCTTAACCGCGTGGTCAAAGACGGCGTGCCCACCAAGGTGCTCATGCTCTCTGCCACGCCGGTTAACAACCGGTTCCGCGACCTGCGCAACCAGCTCGCCCTTGCGTATCAGGGCGACCCCGAGCAGTGGTCCGAGCGCTTGGGCCTGGAGTCCAACGTGGAGGACGTGTTTCGCCGCGCGCAGGGCGCGTTCACGCGTTGGTCGGAGCTGCCAGCGGAGGAGCGCACCACCGAGGCTCTCACGCGCTCGCTGGACTTCGATTTCTTCCGCATCCTCGACCAGGTTACGGTCGCGCGTTCGCGCCGCCACATCCAGCGCTACTACGATGCTACTGCCATCGGCCCGTTCCCGCAGCGCAACAAGCCCGTGAGCCTGCGCCCGGACCTCTGCACGGAGGACGGTCCCGCCACCTACGATGCAATCGCCGAGCGTCTCTACGAGCTCGAGCTGGCAATCTACGTGCCCATGAAGTACGTGCAGCCCAGCCGCAAGCCCAAGTACGAGGACGGCGACGGCAAGATCTCGGTGGAAGGGCGCGAGAAGGGCGTGCAGCGCCTCATGGCGGCGAACCTCCTCAAGCGTCTGGAGAGCTCGGTTGCCTCGTTTCGCCTCACGCTCGAGCGCGTGCTGTCGCATATGGAGCACACGCTCGACGCGATCGATCGATTCCGCGCAAGCGGCACATCCGTCCCCGGTGACCTGCTTGAGGACGCCAACGGCTTTGACTACGACGTGGACGATGAGGAGACCTCGGAGTTCATGGTGGGCAAGAAGGCCCGCTATGATTTGCACGACATGGACTGGGTCAGCTGGGAGCGCGATGTCATGGCGGACGCGCGGCTCGTGCGCGACCTTCTGGATCTCATCGCCCCGATCGATCCCGAGCGCGATGCCAAACTTTCCACGCTCAAGCAGGTCATCGCGGACAAGGTCGCCCGTCCCATCAACGCCGGCAACCGCAAGGTCATCGTCTTTACCGCGTTCGCGGACACCGCGCATTACCTTTACGAGCAGCTGCGGCCGCTCGTGGTGGATGAGCTGGGACTGGGCATGGCCGAGGTCACGGGTGCCGCCGGCAGCAAGACCACGGTGGACGGCGTGCGTGCCGACCTCTCGGAGATCCTCACGTGCTTCAGCCCCGTCTCCAAGGAGCGCGACCAGGTGTACCCGCGCCTGGCGGGCAAGAACATCGACGTCCTCATCGCCACGGATTGCATCTCCGAGGGCCAAAACCTGCAGGATTGCGACTTCCTGGTCAACTTCGACATCCATTGGAACCCCGTGCGCGTGGTGCAGCGCTTTGGCCGCGTGGACCGCATCGGCTCCAAGAACGACTGCATCCAGCTGGTCAACTTCTGGCCCAATGTCGAGCTCGACAAGTACATACAGCTCAAGGAGCGCGTCGAGAACCGCATGCATGTCACCGTCATGGCGTCGACGGGCGACGACGACTACCTCAACGAGAACGAGAAGGGCGATCTTGAGTACCGCCGTGCGCAGCTGGAGCAGATGCAAAGCGAGGTGGTCGACCTCGAGGACGTGAGCGGCGGCGTGTCCATCACAGACCTGGGCCTCAACGACTTCCGCATGGACCTTGTGGCGTACCACGAGGCCAACCCGGATATCGAGCGCGTGCCGGCGGGCATCAACGCCGTGGTGGCGGGCGAGGATCCCGGCATCATCTTCGTGCTGCGCAATGTGAACCAGCAGCTCGACGCCGCCGTGCAAAATTCTGTGCACCCGTTCTACCTGGTGTACGTGAAGGACGACGGCGAGGTGCTCCATGGGTACCTGAGCCCCAAGGACACGCTGGACGCCATGCGCCGCCTGTGCCGCGGTAAGTCCGAGCCGGATGCGGAGCTCTGCCGCGCATACAATCGCGCGACGCGTGGCGGTCGCGACATGAGCCGCGCCTCCGAGCTGCTGGACGCCGCAGTGTTGTCCATCGTGGACGAGAAGCGCGAGGCGGACATCGACAGCTTCTTCAGCTCCGGCACCACGAGCTTTTTGGAGAACGACGTGGCGGGGCTCGACGACTTCGAGCTCGTGTGCTTCTTGGTGGTGAGGTAGATGTTCGGTCTGCCCAGCACGGTCGAGGTGCGCCAGCCGCTGCCCAAAAAAGCCTTCTACAGCCGCCTGTCGCTCGCGGCTCCCGTAAAGGACGAGTTCGTGAGCGGCATCGAGGCGCTCTGCGTGGTCGCCGCCATCAAGGAGGCGGCCTGCGGCATTCCCGCGGCGGACGGGATCGACGAGATCTCCGTGCTTCGCGTGGACCTCAAGACGGACACGGTTCCCGAGCGCGCGCTTGCCGCCGTCACGCAGGCGGTGCCGCGCAAGTTAATCATAGTGTGCTGCCATGCGGGGCGGGCGCGCCTTGCCGTCATGCGCCATGGCCTGAAGGTGAGCGCCCAATGGGTGCCCGAGGATCAATTGCATATCACGCTTTCCGGCGCCTCGCTCGCCGAGGTGTGGGAGGCTTTATGCGCCCAGGTGCTGTTCGATGACTCCTCGGTCGAGGACGTCGACGCGCGCTTGGCAACAGAAAAACGGATACAGGAGCTGGAGGCGCAGGCCGCCCAGCTCAAACGGAAATATGCAAAGGAGGTTCAGCCCTCCAAGCGCAACGCCGCGTTCAAGGCGTATAAGCAGGCCAAGGCCGAACTCTCCTTGCTGAAAGGGGAGTAGACAATGGAAAAGGTCGAGTTGCGGACGGATGATATCGCCGCGGAGAACGCCGTCAAGCTGGCGGAGCTGTTCCCGGACATCGTGACCGAGGTGCTGGACGAGGACGGCAACGTCCGTCACAGCATCGACGTCGAGGCGCTCAAGGCCCACGTCGGCGACATCGCCGAGGACAAGCGCGAGCGCTACCAGTTCACGTGGCCCGGCAAGCAGAAGGCCCGCGCCGAGGCGATCCGCCCTATCGACAAGACCATGCGCCCCTGCGTGGACGAGAGCGTGAACTGGGACACGACCGAGAACCTCTATATCGAGGGCGACAACCTGGACGCGCTAAAGATCCTGCGCGAGACCTACGCTGGCAAGATCAAGATGATCTACATCGATCCGCCCTACAACACGGGCCACGACTTTATCTATAAAGATTCACGCCGCCAGTCCCAAGAGGATATGGATACCCTCAGCTCGATTCGCGATGACGAGGGCAATCAGATGGGAAGTCGTTTCGAGCTGAATTCCGAGACCAGCGGTACTTTTCATTCTGACTGGTGCTCGATGATGTACGAGCGCTTGCTCCTTGCAAAAGACTTGCTCCATCATGGGGGGCTGCTGCTTTCCAGCATTGACGAACGTGAGCTCAGCAACTTGCTCTCAATAATGGATGAGATATATGGGCAAAAGAATAGGCTTGGCATTTTTAAGTGGAACAAGACGAGCAAAGCGCCAACGCTTAGCAAACTAATTAGAAACAAGTATGAATACGTGGTGGCCTACCGTGGCAGTGACCTCGAAATAATGCGCGGGCCGGATTCGTACAATACGGCTGCACCTTTGTTCAACAGCGGGAACGGTAGGGCTAAGGTTACGTTCTCTGCTGGTTCAATTGACTGCGCCTTTTCGGATGGCGCATATTCCGCCGGCGTCTATGGAGAAGGCGAGAAGGCCGTCGTTTTGCACAACGATCTGATTGTGAAGAACGGCGTCAACGCCGAGGCAGTCGAGATCACTGGAAGATTTAAATGGACGCAGTCGACGGTTAACGAGAGGGTCGCGTCTGGTCAGCGCTTCATGTTCAAGAAGCCTACTCTCACTACGCTTTACTACTATTTGGATTCAGCAAATAAGTTTATTGCGCCATCGGATGTGTTGAATAAGGATGAATGTGGAGTGCTCAGAAACGATGAAGCCTATTCAGAGTTGAACAGGCTGCTGGGGTTCAGTCCATTCGACTATTCTAAGCCTGTTTCTCTCGTGAAATACCTTGTGAGGATGATCGTTGACTCGAACTCTATCGTTCTCGATTTCTTCTCGGGCTCTGCTACGACTGCCCATGCCGTGATGCAGCTCAACGCCGAGGACGGCGGTAGCCGCAAGTTCATCATGGTGCAGCTGCCCGAGGTATGCGACGAGAAGTCCGAGGCTGCCAAAGCGGGTTACAAAAACATTTGTGAGATCGGCAAAGAGCGCATCCGCCGTGCGGGTGCCAAGATCGCTGCCGAGGTGGAGGAATCCAACGCGCAGCTCAAGCTCGACGAGGAGCCCAGGCGCGTGCCCGACATCGGCTTCCGCGTGCTAAAGATCGACTCGTCCAACTTTGAGGACGTCCAGCGTACGCCAGATTCGCTGTTCCAGGACGCGCTCTTCAACCTGGCGGACAACGTCAAGCCCGGTCGCACGCCGGAGGACATCCTCTTCCAGCTGTTCCCCAAACTGGAAATCCCCTATACCGCGCACATCGACACGTTCGACATCTGCGGCAAGACCGTCTACTCCGTGGATGACGACACGCTGGTTGCTTGCTTCGACCGCGAGGTGCCCGAGGACGTCGTCCGCGCCATGGCGCAGCGCGAGCCCGCGTGGGCGGTCCTGCGCGACGCGTCATTCACGGGCGACGACGCGCTGGCCAACTTCGAGGAGATCTTCAAGACCGTGAGCCCCGAGACCAAGACCCGGGTGGTGTAATCGATGGAATTCAAGTTTACCGTCCTCGATTACCAGACGCGCGCGGCCGATGCCGTGGTAAAGGTTTTCGACAGCCAGCCCAAGATCGAGGCGCAGTCCTACCTGCGCGACGTGGGCACTGCCGCCGTCGACAAGCGCGGTCAAGGCAAGCTCGGCATCATCGACTCCGCTGACGGCGCCGTGACCGACGACGGCTCGGGCTTCCGCAACGCCCCGCTGCGCCTATCCGGCTCCGACCTGCTCGACAACGTGAAGAAGTCCCAGAGCAAGAACGGCGTCCCCGTCTCCGCCGAGTTGCACCGCGACCTGGGTGCCGTGGAGCTCGACGTGGAGATGGAGACGGGTACCGGCAAGACCTACGTTTACACCGAGACCATGTTCGAGCTCAACGCGCGCTACGGCTGGTCCAAGTTCATCATCGTGGTGCCGAGCGTCGCCATCCGCGAGGGCGTGGCCAAGTCGCTCCAGATCACGGCCAAGCACTTCCACGAGCGCTACGGTAAACAGCTGTGGGCCTTCGTGTACAACTCGAGCCGCTTAAACGAGATCGACTCCTTTGCCAGCCGCGCGGACATTTCCGTCATGGTCATCAACATGCAGGCGTTCAACGCCTTCGACGCGTCCAAGAACAAGGAAGGCCGCGGCGGCGACAAGACGGCGCGCATCATGTTCTCCGAGCGCGACGACTTTGGTAGCCGCCGTCCCATCGACGTGCTCTCCGCCACCAATCCCATCCTCATCATCGACGAGCCGCAGAAGATGGGTAAGAAGACGGGCGCCACGCGCAAGGCCATGCAACAGTTCAATCCGCTGTTTAGCCTCAACTACTCTGCTACGCACAAGGAGCGCCACAACACCGTGTTCGCCCTCGACCCGCTGGATGCCTACAACGAGCGCCTGGTCAAGCGTATCGAGGTCAAAGGCATCGAGATGGTGGGCATGCGCGGCACGGACGGCTACGTATACCTGCAGGACATCAAGGTGAGCCCCAAGCATCCGCCGCGTGCGGTGATCGAGTTCACCCAGCAGCTCAAGAGCGGCTCGCTCAAGCGCACCACGCGCACCTTCGACGAGCTGGACAACATCTACCAGGCCTCGGGCGAGCTCGAGACCTATGCGCACGGCTACCGCATCCTGCGCATCGTGCCCGACCAAAACGGCCAGACCGGCTACGTGGAGTTCGACAACCATGAGCGGCTCTACCGCGGCCAGGTGGCCAACGACTCCTCCGAAGAGGACCTGCGCCGCATCCAGATCCGCGAGACCATCGCCTCCCATCTGCAGAAGGAGGAGGTGCTGTTCCGCCAGGGCATCAAGTGCCTCTCGCTGTTCTTCATTGACGAGGTGGCCAAGTATCGCGTGTACGACGAGGACGGCTCCGAGGGCGTGGGAGAGTACGGCCGCATTTTCGAGGAGGAGTACGCGCGTGCCATCTCCGAGCGCGCGTCCGCGCCCACGCTCGACGACGCGTACGACCCGGCGTATCTGCGCTACCTTCGCAGCTTCGATGCGCATGAGGTACACAAGGGCTACTTCTCCATCGACAAGAAGGGGCGAGCCTGCAACAGCAAGCTCAAGCGCGGCAGCGAGTTCGCCGAGGGCGAGGACGCCGTGGCCGCCTACGACCTCATCCTCAAGAACAAGGAGCGTCTGCTCTCCTTTGAGGAGCCGTGCCGGTTCATCTTCTCGCACTCAGCTCTGCGTGAGGGATGGGACAACCCTAACGTGTTCCAGATCTGCACGCTCAAGAGCTCGGGTGACTCCGATATCTCCAAGCGCCAGGAGGTCGGCCGCGGCCTGCGCCTGTGCGTGGACCAAAACGGCACGCGTCAAGATGCGGCGTTGCTGGGGCGCGACGGCGTGCATGCCGTCAACCTGCTCACGGTGATCTCCTCGGAGGGCTACGACAGCTTTGTGAAGTCTCTGCAGACCGAGACCGCCAACGAGCTGCGCGAGCGCCCGCGCCGGGTGGAGGAAAAGCTGTTCGCCGGATGCCACGTGGAGAACGCCGGGGTTGAGTACGTCCTCACGGGCGACGACGCTCGCCGTATCGTCGATGCGCTCAAGATGAACCGCCTCATCGACTTTGAGGGCCAGCTCACGGAGAAGTTCCGCGAGGAAGGGCTGCGCGGCGTACCGGACGGGGATATCCCCGAGCATCTTGACGGGTTCCTGGAACAGATCGAGCGCATCGCCCGGAGCGCCGAGGACACGAGCATCGTGATCGAGAACGGTTTCGATACAAAGGTGTCCAGCAACAAGCTGAATGACAACTTCCACAAGAAGGAATTTCAAGATCTGTGGGCGCGCATCAACCACAAGCATGCCTATACCGTGGAGTTTGACAGCGATGAACTGCGTCGCAAGGCTATCGAGGGCATCAATAGGAACCTGAATGTCTCCACGCCGCGTTATAGGCTCAAGCAGGGCGCGCAGCGCTCCGAAGCCACGCGCGAGCAGCTCGAGGCCTCTGAGGGCTTTGGTGGCGCCACGAGTGCCATGTTCGAGGTCAACAGCGCCGCCGTTTCCAACGTGGCGTATGACTTGGTAGGTGAGGTGGCCGACAAGGCGCGCATCACGCGCACGACCGCATCGGCCATCCTGGCTGGCATCGCGCCCGATCGCTTTGCCATGTTCCGCGTGAATCCGGAGGAGTTCATCGTCAAGTCGGCAGCGCTCATCGTGGATGAGAAGGCACGCATGGTGGTTGAGCACATTCGTTACAACCGCGTCGCCGGCACCTATGATGCTGCCGAGATTTTTGCCGAGGATATGCCCGAGAATCTGGGACGGGCACTCTCCACTTCGCACCACGGCGTACAGGATTGGACGGTGTTCGACAGCGATACCGAGCGCGAGTTTGCGCGCGAACTCGAGGAGTCCGCCGAGGTGTGCGCCTTCGCGCACCTGCCGCGCTCATTCAAGATTCCCACGCCCGTGGGCGACTACGCGCCCGACTGGGCCATCGCCTTCAACGAGGGCGCGGTGAAGCACATCTTCTTCGTGGCGGAGACCAAGGGGTCGCTTAAGTCGCTCAGCCTCAAGGGCGTCGAGGACGCCAAGATCAGGTGTGCCCGCAAGCTCTTTGAGCAGCTCGGTGAGGATGACGTGCGCTATGACTTCGTGAGCACGTACGAAGAGCTGATGGATAAAGTGATGGCTTAGGCTGTTGCTCTCCGTCGCACCGCCTCAATTTAGGGACAGTCCCCAAATTGAGGCGGTGCCGGCATCCTGCCAACGCGCGATTGCCGCCACGTGTAAGGGGCCCGCGTGAGGTACTACATCGAGGACAACGGAATTAGCATCCATCGCATGGGCCTCACGCTGCGCCAAACGCACGACTTTGCCCAGGGGCGCTGGGTCCACAGCATGGAGATCATGGACATGCTCATCGGCGATCTGTGGGTCGACGAGGTGAGTGAGGCGGAGGCGGATGCGTTCATTGTCAAAAAGGCCCGAGAATTCGGAAGCCATGGGAGTTTCGACGGGGTGGCGAGACATGAAGACCCTCCCGCACACCCGCATGCGCCCAGCCTGCTTTTCAGCGATGGTTTGTACGATCGCACACTATCGCCGTTTGGACGGCGGGTTTTCCTTAAACGCGAGCCAAAAGACCGAGGCGAATAGCATCACGACAATCGCCGCTGCGACTTTGACCAGGTTGATTGCGCCGTAGCCCAAGGCGATGAAGAGCTTTCTGCGGGCAACGCGCTGCTCTGCCGCGGTCATCTTGCGATACTCGAGGTATGCGTAAACGATGATGCCAAGTATGGCGAGCGCGAACACGGCGAACGTCAAGATGAGCTGGGTCATCAAGGTTCCCGTCGATTCATCCATCTGGGACCTCCTTCAACGGCGCTTCATGTCTCGCGATGGGTCTCGTTCCCTGCGATAATGATATCGATTCGTCAGGACACAGTCAGATGCCGGCGGCTAAGGGCAGGGGCCAAGCGGAGAGGGCCGGGGCCCAGGCCGAGAAAGGCGGGGCAAAATGAGCGTTCGGCAAAAAGCGAATCGTGTTGCCATCATCGGTTTCACGGTGTTCGGGTGCGCGCTCGCCGTCATCGGTGTTGCCCTCATCGCGACGGGTCGCCTCTGTATCACGTCGCCGCGCCGTCTTGCCGATCAATACGGGCTGGTTCTTGCTGAGAGCGGGCGAGATGGGGAGAGCCCCGCCGCTGGTGATCCCGCAACCGCGTTCGGCTCTGATGCCGACGCTGACGGCATCGACGACAACGACGACGTTCTTGCCGCCGCCCTCGCGTACGTGGAGACCCGCCCGCACTACAAGAGCGTCTATTATGCCTCGGGTTATCCCGATGACGAGTTCGGCGTCTGCACCGACGTGGTTGCCACGGCATGTCGGGCGGCGGGCTACGACCTTCAGGCGCTCGTGGCTGCAGACGTCGCGATACGTCCGAATGCCTACGCGATCGACGTCCCCGACTCGGCGATCGATTTTCGCCGAACACCCAACCTCGAGGTCTTTTTCAACGCGCATGCGCAGCGCCTTACGACGGACGTGGGCGACGTCGCCGAGTGGCGCGGCGGCGACATCGTGCTGTACCGCGGCCATGTGGGCATCGTCTCCGATCGGCGGAATGCCGAGGGTGTGCCGTATCTGATCCATCACTCCGGCCCGTTCCAGCTCAGCTATGAGGAGGACAAGCTGCAAAGCTATGGGCGCATCATTGGGCATTACCGCCTGAGCCCCGCGTGCCTTGCGCTGCCGTCGTGAGGCCGGGCGCATGTGATGGCGCTGCGCACCCAGCGCGCGTGCGGCATCGACTTGCCGGGACCCGCTAGCGCGCGTGCGCCTTGATCGCGTCGCGCAGCCAGGCGGCGCAGCCGGCGACGTTGCCATCGTAATAGGCGGTGAAGCGCTCGTCCGCCACATACATCTCGCCCAGGCCCCTGTGCGCCTCTGGCGTATAGAAGTTCCAGGTGAACCCCAGCCACTCCCTGTGCAGGCGATAGACAAGCTCGCCTTCGTCGTCCGAGGGGTCGGCGCCGGAAGTCACCGCCGCCTCGAGTGCCTCGTTGATGGCGCGACCCAGCTCTTGGAAGTGCTCGAACTCGGCTTCGCTCAGATTGAGCATCTTGCGGTTTGCATCGTCCGCGGCGGTGTCGCCCCAGCGATCGCGCACCTCGGCGCCGTGCTCGCGCTCATTTTGCTCCACGAGCTCTCGCTTCATGCCCTCGAACTTTGCCTTGTCGTCCATGGGGACCCCTTTCTCGATATGTCCGATCGTGCTCTCGACGGTGCGGATGAGGGCATCGAGCCGGTTGCGCTCGGCTTTGAGCGTCTTGAGATGGCGGGTCAGTGCCTGTTGGCGCTCTTGCTGGGTCGCGCTCAGGGCATGCGGGATATCCGCCACGCTCATTCCCATGTGCCGCAAAAGCAGGATTTCCTGCAGTCGGTCGAGGTCCGCGGGGGTGTAGCGGCGGTATCCGTTTGCGCTACGCGTGGGGACAAGAAGTCCTGTCTCCTCATAAAAACGCAGCGTTCGCGCCGAGGTTCCCGCGATGTCGGATACCTCTCCGATGCTGTAGGTCTTGCTCAAGGCCATGCGCCCTCCGTTTCCGTTGCGTCTGTAGGATAAGCCTTCTCGTTACGTGAGGGTCAAGGGCTCATTTTCTGCGGGAATCGCGCAATCGCGCAAATGATGCCGCCCGGGCGCCTTTTGCGGGCGCCCGGGCGGCGTGATTAGATGTTGAATTGCGGATTCTGGGCTGGGCGCGCATGCGCCTTGGCTGCCGTTAGCGCGCTGCCTTGCCGAAGGTGAATGCGCGGACGAGCAAGATACCGCCCAGCACGGCGAGTGCGATACCCGAGAAGACGATCATCAGGTCCACCGATTCGAGTGGAAACATGAACACCGCGATGCCCGCGATGATCGACAGGACACCGGAGAGAATCGAGAGCCCGCGGTTGTGGACCGCCCCGGTCTCGATGAGGGTGACCACGCCCTCGATGATCCAGCCAAAGCCGATCGCGATGGCGGCGAGCGTCGCGAGCGCCGCTGCGGACGCGGTCTGATTGCGAAGCATGATCACGCCGCAGAACAGGATCAGCAGACTTGACAGGATGTTGAGGGCGCGCCAGCCCGTGGGCATGAACGGCGTGCCGATCGCAACGCCGATGCGCACGACGCTGGCAACTATGAAGTAGATGCCGAGGATGGTCGCGAGAACCATGAGGGTCTTGATTGGGGAGAACAGGAGCGCCAGGCCGGCGATGAGGCCGACGGCACCCGTGATACCGTACAGAAGCTTGATGGCCTTGACGCCGCGTTCGATCATGCCGAACTCATCAAAGCAGAGCGGGTCGGTGTGCCGGATGCCTTCGTCGTCGATGTATTCCCTCATGTTCGCTCCAATCAACAGAAGTAAGATAATACACACTTGTAATCCTACCCAGTTACAGGGAAATGGATACCTCTGCGCCCGGCGGACGATGTGGTGACGGGAATCGACGCAATTGAAGCACATCGATGCAAGCAAACGTTACGCGCATGGGTGCGGTTGCGCATCGGGATGGACTCGATGAGGGGCGGAGCCGGGCTTGCCGGCTCGTGAATTGATTCAGGAAACGGACTTCTTGGGTGAGCGGTGGCCATGAAGCGTGCGTCTTGGCGCCTGTTTTTTCACCAGTTGTATAAAAGCAGTATTTCCGAGCTCAAGAATGAATGAGAAAAACGACGAAATAGGCGCTGGCTCGTGCGGGTTCGTGCCGATGGTCAAAAAAACCCAACTTGGGCGGCGGAAGCGTCAATCCTTGATGGGGAAAGCCCAGGATTACGGGTGCGGGCACCGTGCATGCCCATCTTCCTGAGCGAGAGCAGCGCTGTCTTTCAAAGAAAGCGCAGGAATCGGCTACGTATCGGATTATGCAATGAGAAAATAGCCGTCTTCTCGCCGCCGAACTTGGGTATTTTGACCAAATATCGTTTGCGTGACAACTGGACCGGACGTCCACCGGCATGACATTGAAAAAGAGGGCCGCAGCAAGGCCCGATGAGAGGTCCCATGGGCGATGCGGCGGCCCCGTGTCCTGCGTGTCGCAAGTTTTTACTTGGCGATGCGATGGATGAACAGGCCGCTGCGCAGCTTGGGCTCGAACCACGTGGATTTTGGCGGCATGACCTCGCCGGCATCGGCCACGGCGAGCAGTTGGTCGATATCCGTCGCGCGCATCGTGAACGCCACTCCATCACAACCCGCTTCGCGCTCGAGCTCCTCGGTGCCACGGATGCCCCCGATGAACGAAATGCGCTCGTCGGTGCGAGGATCCTCGATGCCGAGGATGGGGGACAAGATGCGGTTCTGCAGGATCGAGGCGTCGAGGGAGTCGACCGCGCCGAGGCCGGCCGTGCCAGGCTCGCCCGCGCCGGGGCCGGTCGTGCCGGGGTCGGCCGCACGCAGTTCGTACCAGATGCCGTCGGCATACATCCCGAACACGCCGTGCTCGCTCGGCTCCACCGGGCCCTCTGCCTGGACAATGCCAAAACCCGCATCACTCAGCGCTTGGAGCAGTTCATGCACATCGAGGCCGTTGCGATCGGAGACCACGCGGTTGTACGGCAAGATGGTGAGCTGGTTTGCGGGAAACAGGACGGAGAGCACGTAGTTGAACGGTTCCTTGCCCGTGTACGTGCCTGCCGCCTGCGCCTCCTCGCGCATGCGCCGCGCCACGCGCACCGCGCTTGCCGCGCGGTGGTGTCCGTCGGCGATGTAGGCGCACGGGATCTGGCCGAGCATGGCGCGCAGGGCGTCAACGGCGTCATGGCGCACGACCTCCCATACGGTCTGGCGAACCCCGGACTCATCCGCGAAGTCGTACAGCGGGGTGGAGGTCATCGCCGCGCCCACGATCATGTCCAGCACGGGCTGGTCGCGATAGGTGAGGAAGATCGGACCCGTCTGGCAGCCGAGCGCGCGTATGTGCTCGACCCGGTCGAGCTCTTTGTCCTCGCGCGTGAGCTCATGGCGCTTGATGACGCCGCTCTCGAACTCATCGACGGCGCACACGCAGGCGATGCCGGTCTGAGCGCGCCCCTCCCACGCGAGGCGGTAGATGTAATACGACAGGTTTCGGTCCTCGATGAGGGTTCCGTCCTCCACGCGTTCGCGCAACAGCTCGGCTCCGCGCGCGTAGACCTCGGGGGCGTACATGTCCTGCTCGGGACCGAACTGCGTCTCGGGACGGTCGATGTTCAAGAACGAGAGCGGGCGGTCAGCGACGTGGACAGCGGCCTCGGCGCGGCTGAACACGTCGTAGGGGAGCGCCGCCACCTCGGCGGCGTGCTCCGGGACGGGGCGAATGCAGGGGAAGGGAAGCGCTCTCATGGAAGGTCCTCTCGCGCGGTCTCGATCTTATGAGGGTATCGTACCCCGCTTGCGGCGCGATGGTCCAAAAAAGCAGGGCCCGGACGTCGCCTTGAACGGCGTCTTGGGCCCTGCGCCCATCTGGGCGGTGGTGCTTCAACCGGGCGTCAGTCGATGTGGCTCAGGTGCTCGAGCCTCTCGATGTCGGTCTCGGCCATGCCCTGGTGAGGATCCTCCTCGCGCTTACGGTGCATGGGGTCGGACTCGTCCTTCCACAGCCTGTCGGCCACCGGCGCCCACGCCGCGGCCGCGGGCACGGTCTTGCGGCGCAGGTCCTCGGGGCTCTCGGGTTCCACCAGGTCGGTGCCGTGCGCGCCGGACTCGGACACCATGCGGCCCAGCTCGTAGGGGTTCTCGAGCATGGGGCAGGGGCGCAGGTGGTTGCCGTTGAAGGGCTGCGACTCGTAGTACTTCATGAACAGCGGCGACTTGAGGGCCTCGAGCAGGGTCATGTCGTGGATGTTCGCGGTGCTGTAGTGGATGAACACGCAGGGCTCCACATCGCCCGCGGCGTTGATGTGCAGGTAGCGGCGCCCGCCGGCGATGCAGCCGCCCACGAACTCGCCGTCATTTTGGAAGTCGAGCGTGAAGAGCTCCTTCTTGGAGCGCATGTCGCGCACGAAGTGGTACATGCGCTCGCGCTGCTCGGGCGTGGGTATGAGCGAGGCGGGCGAGGAGGCGCCCACCGGCATGTAGTGGAAGTACCAGCAGAACAGGGCGCCCTTCCCGATCATCCAGTCCATGTTCTCCTCGGTGGCCACGGCGTCGGCGTTCTCGCGCGTCCAGCAGCAGGAGATGCCGAACGGCAGGCCGTTCTCGCGCAGCAGGTCCATGGCGCGCTCGATCTTGGCGTAGGTCCCCTTGCCGCGCCGCGCGTCGGTGGTGCCCTCGTCACCCTCCGCGGAGATGGCGGGCACGAAGTTGCCCACGCGGATCATGTCCCGGCAGAAGTCCTCATCGATGAGGGTGGCGTTCGTGAAGCACAGGAAGGCGCAGTCCTGGTGCTTCTCGCACAGGCGGATGAGGTCGGCCTTGCGCACGAGCGGCTCGCCGCCCGTGTAGATGTACAGATGGCACCCGAGCTCCTTGCCCTGGGTGATGATGGAGTCGATGTCCTCGAACGAGAGGTTGAGGGCGTGCCCGTACTCAGATGCCCAGCAGCCGGTGCAGTGGAGGTTGCAGGCGCTGGTGGGGTCGAGCAGGATTGCGTAGGGGATGTTGCATTGGTGCTTCTCGCGCATCTTCTCCTGATACGGCCATCCCAGTACGCTGCAATCGGCGACGAGCACCTTGAGCAGCTTGGTGCGCACGGCGGGGTTGAGGTCGAAGACCTTCATCATGAGGCGGTACCAGTTGTTCCGTTCGCGGATCGCGGTGTCGAAGGCCCTCCGCTGCGAGGGCAGAACCGTGTCCGGCACGAACTTGTCGACGAGTGCCATGATCTTGTCGATGTTGCGCTCTGGGTCCTCGTCGAGATAGTCGATGAGCTTGTTGAGTGCCGCGTGCTCGGCGGCCTGGGTGAGTGCCATACCTGCTCCTTCTCTCGAGATGCTGGGACGGCGCTCTACGCCCTTATCCTGGGGTCGCGGTTACGGCAAAGCGACCCGTGACGCCGCCCTGAGCTTGAATGGTAACAGCTGTGGTATATTCTACGAATGTGGAAATACAGTTGTGTCTAATCAACGAAGCGCAGGTAGATGAGGGTTTATACCCATATAGTCGAAAGTGGGGAAGAGCATGGCGGAGAAGGGGACCGGAGCGGGTGGCGCCCGCTGCGCCGCGGGCGGCACGGGGGCCGGCGCCACTCGCGTGGACAAGCGCGTCCTGCGGTCGCGCCGCGTGATGGTCGAGGCGTTCGAGCGGCTGCTCACGGCAAAGCGCTACGAGGACATCACCGTCACGGACATCGCACGCGAGGCAGATGTGGACCGGAAGACCTTCTACAAGCACTTCGGCTCGATAGACGGCCTGCTCGCCTACATGCTCGATCGGCATGTGGAGGAGATCGTGGACAGCGCCCACGCGCTGTTGTTCCATAACGGCGAGCGCATCGATCAGGGCCTCGACCGTCGCCTGCAAACGTTCTTCGACGTGGTGAACGTCTCCATCATGAGGAACATCTCGCTCAACCGCCGCGTGTTCGAGTGCGTGCCGTTCGACCTGCTGTTGTCCTGCGTCAAGGCGTCGATGCGCGAGGAGCTGAACCGCTATGGGGCCCTGCCGCCTGGGATGCCGGACGACTTGCTGGAGTGCTGCCTCTCGTTCGTCTTCGGCGGGATTCTCTCGGCCTACCGGCGCTGGATCGTGGCGGATGACGGCGTTCCCATAGAGACGGTCTCGTGCGCGGTGAGCGCGCTCGTGACCCGCGGCATCGCGTCGATCGAGTTCCCCGGGGACACGCCCGACTCCATCTTGGGTGCGTGATCCCGTCATGGGCGGGACCCGAGGGCCCGCTATTTGATCACGCGCACGCGGTACATGGAGGGAATCCGCTTGAGCGACTCGATGGTCGACGCGTCCAGGTGCTCGTCGGTGTCGAACATGGTGTAGGCGTTCTCGCCGGCGCTCTCGTTGACCATGCGCTGGACGTTGGCGTTGTCGTGCGCCAGGATCGCCGTGATCTGACCGATCATGTTGGGCACGTTGGCGTGCAGGCATCCTATGCGGCTGGCCGCCCGCGCCTTGCCCATGGAGCAGGCCGGGTAGTTGACCGAATGGGCGATGTTGCCGTTCTCCAGGTAGTCCTTGAGCTCGGAGATGGCCATGTCGGCGCAGTTGGCCTCGGCCTCCCGGGTGCCCGCGCCGGAGTGCGTGGTGATGAACGTGTTGGGCATGCGCACCGTCTTGGGCGTGGCGAAGTCGCAGGCGAACCAGGACAGCGTCCCGGCGCGAAGGGCGGCATCCACGGCGTCCTCGTCTATGACGCCCTCGCGCGCGAAGTTGACGAGCACGGCGCCCGGGGCGAGCAGGGCGAGTTGCTCCGTCGAGATCATGCCGAGCGTGTCGGCCTTGGCCGGCACGTGGAGCGTGAGGTAGTCGCAGCCGCGGCAGAGGTCCTCGAGCGTGCCCACGCGTTGCACCTCGCGGTTGAGGGCCCAGGCGTGCTCCACGGAGATGAAGGGGTCGTAGCCGTAGACGTCCATGCCGAGTTCCACGCAGGCGTTGGCTACCTTGGAGCCCACGTTGCCGAGCCCCACCACGCCCACGCGCTTGCCGCGGATCTCGCGTCCCACGAACGCCTTCTTCGCCTTCTCCGCGTCCACCAGGATATCCGGGTCGTCCGCGTTGTCGCGCACCCATTGCATGGCCTGCACGATGCCGCGGCTGGACATGATCATCATGGCGAGCACGATCTCCTTGACGGCGTTGGAGTTCGCGCCGGGGGAGTTGAACACCACCACGCCGCGCCGCGCGTACTCCTCAACGGGGATGTTGTTCACGCCCGCCCCGCAGCGCCCGATGGCGCGGATGCTCTCGGGCAACTCGTAGCCGTGCAGGTCGGTCGAGCGCATGAGTATGGCGTCGGCCTCCTCTGTGCGCTCAACGATCTCGTAGCCCGGGCCGAAGTCGACCCTTCCGTCCTTGGTGATGTCGTCGATGGTCTTGATGTACCGCATGGTGGTCCCTCGTCTCCCTGATGGTTGGTGCCCGTGCGTGAAGGGGCGCTGCGCCCCTAGATAGATCGCAGGGCGCGCAGCTCCTCGAAGTTGCGCATGCATCGCACCAGGGCCTCGACGGACTCCATCTCCACGGCGTTGTAGATGCTGGCGCGCATGCCGCCCGCCATCCGGTGGCCCTTCACGCCCTCGATGCCGCGTCCGCGGGCGTATGCGATGAACTCGGCGTCGAGTTCCGGGTTGTCCGTGCGGAAGGTCACGTTGCAGATGGACCGGGAGCCCTCCTCGGCCGTGCCGTGGAAGAGCGCGCTGGCGTCGAGCGTGTCATAGAGGAGGCGGGCTTTGGCGCGGTTGCGCTGTTCCATGGCGGCAAGCCCCCCGGTCTCCTCGATCCAGCGGAACACCTTGCCGCACAGGTAGATGCCAAAGGTGTTGGGGGTGTTGTACATGGAGCCCTTGCCTGCCTGAAGGCGGTAATCCAGGTACGTGGGGCAGACGTCCGACCGCGCGGGCCCCCGCTCGATCAGGTCGTCCCGCACGATCACCACGGTCACGCCGGCGGGGCCCGCGTTCTTCTGGGCACCGGCGAAGATCAGGCCGTAGCGCGTCATGTCGAGCGGCATGGAGAGAAAGCAGCTCGACACGTCCGCGACGAGCGGGACGGCGCCTGCGCGCGGGAGCTCCGCGAACATGGTCCCGAAGATCGTGTTGTTCTGGCATATGTACAGGTAATCCAGTTCTCCCTCAGCCGCCCGGCGCTCAACGGGCGCGAGGTCGGGAATGCGGTCGAAGCCCGTGCCCTCGCTCGAGGCGAGCGCCTCGGCTCGGCCGTATTTGGAGCCCTCCTCCCATGCGAGCCGCGCGAAGTTGCCGGAGACGACGTAGCCCGCGCGCCCCGTGCGCATAAGGTTGAGCGGTATGCCGGCGAACTGCAGCGTCGCGCCGCCCTGGAAGAAGAGGACTTGGTATCCGGAGGGAATGGCGAGCAGGCCGCGCAGGGTGTCTTGCGCCTCGTCGATGATCGCGCGGAACGCGGGGGAGCGATGGCTCATCTCCAACACGGACATGCCGCTGCCGGCGTAGTCGAGCAGTTCAGATTGCGCCTCGCGCAGCACGCATGCGGGGAGTGCCGCGGGACCGGCGGAGAAGTTGTGCACGCGGGCCATGGCTCGCCTCCGGAAGGGTCGGTCGGCTCATGCCGAGGGATGACATGCCGAGTACTTTATCACTCTAAAGTGACTCGGCGTCGAACGGGCACGGACCGACTCCGATTGTTTACATGGGCGGCGGGCCTCCTCCTCGCGCCCTGCGCGAATCGTCCAGGCGCCCCATCGGCATCGCCGAGCGCCTCATCGCCGAGAATCGGGCCGACGGGCGATTGAGAAGGCTCTCGCGGGGGAATACAATGACCCTAACGTTCAAGTTGACCTTGAGGGAGGATGCGTTGGCGACGTATGTGATCTCGGATGTGCACGGGCACCTGCGAGCCTTCGAGCGCGCCCTGGAGATGGCGGCCCCCGGCTCCCAAGATGCGATCTTCGTGCTCGGGGACATGGTCGATCGCGGCCCCGATCCCCTGGGCGTCATAACCCGGGCGAGGGCGCTGCCCAACGCGTGCGTGCTCATGGGCAACCATGAGTCCATGCTCCTCGACACGGTCCTGGAGGGTGACGACCTGGACATGATGTCCTGGCACCTCAACGGCGGGTACGTGACGTCCTCCCAGCTCGATGCCCTCCCGCGCGACGCGTACGTCGACATCATGGACTGGCTCTCGGCGCTTCCCGCCTTCGCGGTGGTGGAGACGGACGATGCGCGCCCCTCGGCGGGTCCGGGCGATCGCCGCGTCAACGTGCTGTGCCATGCGGGGGTGGATGCGGCGCGCTTGCGCGACTCGCTTTCCAGAAGGGGCGCGGGCCCCGACGCCCTGGGGGGCTACGCCCAGGCGACGCCCGACGACCTGTTGGCCGCCATGGGGGAGCAGGATCTGGGCGACCTTCTGTGGATCCGCGAGGGCTTCTGGTCGCGCCCCACGGGCCTGGTGAGTGCCGACGGGCGCGGCCCGGTGGTGGTTGCCGGCCACACGCCCTCGGCGATCTTGGGCAGGTACGCGCGGCAGATGTGCGGCACCGGGGTGGACGGCGACCTGCGTGGCGTGATGGTCGAGGTGGGGCCCACGGCGGACACCGGGGGCGTCGCCGACCGCATCTGCATCGACTGCTCCGCGGCCAAGGGGCACCCGTACGGCCGGGTGGGAATCATGCGCCTGGAGGACCGCCGCGTGTGGCTCGCGGATATCGAGGAGGGCGAGTAGGCTCGGCGGCGCGGCGCGCGATCAGGACCGGAACGGCGAGCGGTTGCGTTGCGAGAGGTTCAGCCGTATGCGGTAGTACTCCATGGCGAGCAGGACGAGCAGCAGGACCATCGAGGCGAGGTAGCCTATGACGGCGCCGCCCATGCCCATGACCCAGATCAGGGCGGTGGGGACGACGAGCGCGAACGCGAACGTTATGAGATAGGGCTTGGTGGCGGACTCCTGGTGGCGCAGGACGGTGATGATGGCGTAGAGGAAGTCGATAGCGGCGCTCACGCCGCCCGCCGCGATCATGAGATAGGCCGCCGTGCGATATTTCTCGAAGTCCACGCCGTACATGAAGCTCATGACGGGGATGCCGAGCCAGCCCATGAAGAGGAGCGTGCCGGCGGTGATGAGCGCGATCACGCCCACCATCGCGAGGACGATGAGGTCGAAGCGCTTGCGTCTGCGCGGGTTGGACCAGATGTTGGCGAGGCGGAGCAGCTGGGGCTTGTACATGAACCCCGCCGCCAGCAGGATGCCCTGAGCGGGGAAGAACAGCGCGTTGAAGTACAACTGGTTGTCATAGGAGAGCATGCCCTCCATGGCGAACTTGGGCAGGCTCTCTATGAGGTTGAACAGGAACAGCGCGGAGAAGAGCGGGAAGCAGTGGCGGAAGAGCCCGCCCACCTCGTCCATCTTCCAGGGGCGGGACGGCTCGGTCTCGAGCAGCGCGAGCGGGATTGAGACGAGGATGAGGGTGGACACGGCCGCGACGGCCATGCCGACGGCCGCGATGGCGGTGCTGCGGGTGAGGAGCAGCAGCGCGGAAAACGCCGCCATGGCGGCGACTGAGCGCAGCGCCTGGCTTATGCCCGCGAGGTACAGCTTATCCGCCTGCTGCAGGCGCCCCTCGTACACGTCGGCCAGGCCGTCGACGACCTTGTAGACGTATACGCCCATGGAGAGCATGAGCATGGAGGGCCCGTAGTCGCGGATGGTGCAGTACAGCAGGCCCACCACGAGCGCGAGTATCGAGGTGATCCAGCGGTTCACCTGGTAGGAGGCGAACGAGCTGTGCTCATCGATATCCGAGACCTGGAAATTGCGGACGCCGTAGTTCGAGAGGAACATGAGCAGGGTGCCGGCGGCGAACGCCATGGAGAAGCGGCCCGCCTGCTCGGTTCCGGCCAACTGGGTGGCCACGACGGTGAGGACCGGGAAGACCATGCCCCATGCCCCCACGCCTACGGTGTTCCACAGGTAGTCGCGGCGCGTCTCGCCGCTCTCGTACTCGGCTTCCTGCGCGGAGAGTCCGCCGTCGTACACCGATTCGATCAGCCGTGTCCACCAGGCGTTCGCCAGACGGGAGAGGGGGCCGGGCTCGCGCTTGGCGGGCGCGGCGCCGCGCGTGCGCCCGGGCGTCGCGGCGTCGCGGCGCGCATGGAGGTCACGGACTTTCTCTCGAAGGCTGTCAAGCGGATGCAGGGGCACGGGTGTTCCAATCGATCGCGTTTCATCAGAGTATATGCCCTCGCGAGGACGGGTTGATTGTCAATGGCGGGTATGCCGAGTGGTACGATATCCGGGCATGAGCGGCGGCGGGGAAGGTCGCGCCATGCATCGCGCGGCCATGCGCCGCGATTCGTGATCGGATACAGCACATCGCACGTCGTTAGGAGCCGTCTTGTCACTCGCTGCCCTCGCAATGCCGTTCGCATTGGCATTGCTGCCCATCATCTGGCTGATCGTCGCCCTGGTGGCGTTCCACCTGCCCGCATGGAAGGCCGCCTTGGGGTCCTTCGGCATCTCCTGCGTGCTCGCGCTCACGTGGTGGGGCATGCCCGTCATGGAGGTCGCCACGGCGAGCCTTGAGGGCTTCCTCATGGCCCTGTGGCCCATCGTGCTCGTGATCATCGCCGCGGTGTTCACCTACAACCTGTGCGTGCGCACGGGGGCCATGGACGTCATAGGCTCCATGATCACCTCGCTCTCCGCGGACCGACGGGTCCTCGCGCTGCTGGTGGCCTGGTGCTTCGGCGGCTTCATGGAGGGCATGAGCGGTTTTGGCACCGCCGTCGCCATTCCGGCGGGCATGCTGGCGGCTCTCGGGTTCCCGCCGCTGCAGGCCGTCCTCATCTGCCTGGTGGCTAACGGCGTCCCCACTTGTTTTGGCTCCGTGGGCGTGCCCACGGTCTCGCTGGCGGGCCTCACGGGGCTCGACCCCGTGCGCCTGGCGTTCACCGAGATGCTGCAGATCGCCCCGTTCTTCGTCATCGTGCCCTTCATCATCGTGCTGATCGCCGCGGAGCCGGGGGAGGAGGGCGCGCTCAAGCCGCGTCTGGCGGAGCGCCTGTCCGGCGTGTGGCACATCGCGCTCGCCGCGGGCGTGACCTATGCGGTGCCGTCGCTGGCGGTCGCCGCCTTTGTGGGTCCCGAGCTCACGGTCGTGGTGGGCTCCCTGTGCTCCCTCGTGGCCACTGCCCTGCTGGCGAAGCGCCCCGGTAAGGCCGATCCTGCCTACCAGATGCAGATCGAGCCCGGCGAGCCGGTCTCGCTTCCGGGCGCCCTGCGCGCGTGGTCGTGCTTCATCTTGATTTTCCTGCTGCTCATGGGCACCTCCAGCCTGGTGCCGGTCGTCAAGGGGGCCCTTGCCCCGCTCGCGAGCTCGGTGACGATCTTCGCGGGCACGGATCCCGCCACCGTCACGTTCACCTGGGTGAACACGCCCGGCGTGTGGATCTTCCTGGCGGCGTTCGCCGGCGGTCTCATCCAGGGGGCGAGCCTTCGCCAGATGGGCGAGGTGCTCGTGGCGACCGTCAAGCAGATGATGCCCACCGCGATCACGATGCTCGCGGTCCTGGGTTGCGCCAAGGTCATGGGCTATGCGGGCATGATCGGCGCCATCTCCTCGTTCTGCATCGCCGTCACCGGCGCTCTGTTCCCGCTCATGGCCCCGGTCATCGGCGCGGTCGGCGCGTTCGTGACCGGGTCGGGAACCAGTTCCGGCCTGCTGTTCGGCTCCGTGCAGCAGCAGGCCGCCGAGGCGCTGGGCATGGATCCGTATTGGATGGTCGCCCTCAACTCGCTCGGCGTGGGCGCCGGAAAGATGGTCTCGCCCCAGACGCTCGCGATCGGCATGGCCGCCGTCAAGGTGGTGGGGCTCGAGGGCAAGCTCCTCTCCCGCGCGATGCCCATCGCCGTCGTGTTCATGGCACTCATGGCAGCCATGGGTCTCGCCGGGGCGATGCTGCTCTAGCCTGCGCCGCGCCCGTCCGCCGCGGTTCGCGCGGACCTGCGAGGAGGGGCGGGTCGCATGCGCTTGCGATGCCGTCTCATGAGGAAGGCCGCCGCGCCCCGATCGGGGGTGCGGCGGCCTTCGTGCCATATGGGCGGTCTCGGGCGAGATGTCGTGCGGTGCCCGGGCCGGCCCGCGTGAAAACTCCGGCGCCCTCGCTTTGGGACGGGGCGCCGGGGCGCTAGGCGCGATTCTGGCGTGCGGGAGGACGCTAGGCGCGCGGGCCCGCGTTCCTCACGTTCTCGGGCAGGTGGGAGTACTTCTTCTCGAAGTTCTCCTGGAACATGGCGGCGAGCTTCTTGGCGGTGGCGTCGTACTCTTCCTTGCTGGACCAGCATTTCCACGGGACCATGACCTCATCCGGCACGCCGGGGCAGGTGGTGGGGATATCCAGGTTGAACACGTCGTCGTGGATGAACTCGGCGTCCTCGAGCGAGCCGTCGAGCGCTGCGTTGACGTTGATGCGGTTGTACGCGAGCGGGATGCGGTGACCCACGCCGTAGGACCCCTCGACCCAGCCGGTGTTCACCAGGTACACGCGGGTCTTGCCGGATGCGATGCGCTCGCCGAGCATGTCGGCGTAGACCATGGGGTCGAGCGGCATGAAGGGCTCGCCGAACAGCGCGGAGAAGGTGGGCACGGGCTCCTTGATGCCCAGCTCGGTGCCGGCGACCTTGGAGGTGAAGCCGCTCACGAAGTGGTACATGGCCGCGTCGGCGGACAGGCGGGCGATGGGGGGCAGCACGCCGAAGGCGTCGCAGGTGAGGAAGATCACCGCGGTGGGCTCGCCGCCGGCGCCCTCGAGGCAGCTGTTGGGGACGTGCTCGACGGGGTAGCCCACGCGCGTGTTCTGCGTGAGAGAGACGTCGTCGTAGTCGGGGTCGCGCTTCTCGTCGAGGATGACGTTCTCGCACAGGGCGCCGAACTTCACGGCGCGGTAGATCTCGGGCTCGCGCTCCTCGGTGAGGCCGTCGCATTTAGCGTAGCAGCCGCCCTCCATATTGAAGATACCCTCGCCCATGGCCCAGCCGTGCTCGTCGTCGCCGATGAGCAGGCGCTTGGGGTCGGCGGAGAGCGTGGTCTTGCCGGTGCCGGACAGGCCGAAGAACACGGCGGTGTCGCGGGTCTCGGGGTCCATCGATGCGGAGCAGTGCATGGGGAGCACCTTGTCCTCGACGGGCAGCAGGTAGTTCATGACGGAGAAGACGGACTTCTTGATCTCGCCGGAGTACTCGGTGCCCGCCACGACGACGGTGCGCTCGGTGAAGTTCACGAGCACGGCCGCCTCGGAGTTCAGGCCCTCGATGGAGGGGTCGCACTTGTAGCCGGGCGCGGCGAGGATGGTGAAGTCGGGCTCGCCGTAGGCCTCGCGCTCCTCATCCGTGGGGCGAACGAGAAGCTGCGTGATGAAGAGGGCCTGGCTGGCGCGCTCGCAGGCGACCATGAACTTGCGGGCGTGGGCGCGGTCGGCGCCGGCGAGGCCGCGGACCACGAACAGGTCGCGCTCGCCAAGGTAGGCGGCGACGCCGTCGCGCACCTTCTCGTAGCTCTCCTGGGAGATGGGCACGTTCACGTTGCCCCATGCGATGGTGTCGTGGATCTCGGGCGTGTCCACCACGAAGCGGTCCTTGGGGCTGCGGCCGGTGTACTTGCCGGTCTCGACCACCAGGGAGCCGTTGGAGGCGAGCTTGCCCTCCTTGCGGGAGAGCGCCTGCTCGACGAGCTCGGCGGGGACCATGTCGACGTGGACGGAGCCCTCGGACGGCTTGACGCCGTGGCGGCCAAGGACCTTGGTGACGGAATCAATAGACATGTCGATCCTCCTAAGGGGTGAGTTTGGTTGCGGTCGTCCGGTGCCCGTCGAGCGCGGCGCAGAAGGCCCGCTCCGGAGCCCCCGCAAGGGCCCGAGAAATGGAATATGCGCACCGAAAAACGTTTTACCGTGCCATTGCTCCTATTGATACCCCATGGCCCTCGCGGCCCGGTGAAGGAGTCGGCAAGGGCCCGCCGTCATTCGGCGAGCGGTAGCTGCACGGCCTCAAGAGCGACGCGCGGCTCAAAAGCGACGCGTTCCGGGCGATTGAGAAGGAGTAGAGTTGACGGGAGAGTTCGGCGCCATGGGCGCGATGTTTCACACGGGAGGCGCACTATGAGATCGTACGGCACGTTCGTCTTCGCGAATGCGACGGTCCTCGACGGAACAGCGGGCATGACGCCCCGTCCCGGGATGGCGGTGACGGTCGAGCGCGGAGCCATCGCGGCGGTGACGGAGATGGATGCGGCGGAGATTCCCGAGGGCGCCCATGTTTGCGACCTCGGCGGCGCGTACCTGCTGCCCGGCCTCATCAACATGCATGTGCACCTGTGCGGGTCCGGAAGGCCCACGAGCGCCGGAGACGCCGGCGCGCTCATGAGGCGCCTGGACAACCCGCTGGGGCGCGCCGCGGTCCGCGCGATCCTGCGCAAGCACGCGCAGCAGCAGCTGGCGAGCGGCGTGACCACCCTGCGCGGTGCGGGCGACCCGCTCTTCGGCGATATCGCGGTGCGCGATGAGTTCGATTCAGGCAGGCGTGTGGGGCCCCGCGTGGTCGCGCCGGGCACGGGCGTCACGGTGCCGGGAGGGCACGGCGCGGGGTTGTTCGCCAAGGTCGCCGACTCGCCGGAGCACGCTGCCGAGCTGGTGCGCGAGATCGCCGCGCACGGCGCCGACGTCATCAAGTTGTTCGTGACGGGCGGCGTGTTCGATGCCGAGAAGATCGGCGAGCCCGGCGTGCTTCGCATGCCGCCCGAGGTCGCCCGCGCCGCGTGCACTGCCGCGCACGTGCTCGGCCTTCCGGTGATGGCGCACGTGGAGAGCGCCGAGGGCGTGCGTGTGGCGCTCGAGGCCGGCGTCGACACCATCGAGCACGGCGCCCCCATGACGCCGGAGGCGATCGAGCTCTACCGCGGCGCCGCGCAGACGCAGATCGAGGGCCGCCTGCCCAGCCTGACCTGCACCATCTCGCCCGCCCTTCCGTTCGCCATGCTCGATCCCGAGAAGACCCATTCGACCGAGGTCCAGAAGGCGAACGGCGACATCGTGTGCGAGGGCATCATCCGCGGCGCCCGCGAGGCGCTCGATGCGGGTATCGAGGTGGGTTTGGGCACCGATTCGAGCTGCCCGTACGTGACGCAGTACGACATGTGGCGCGAGGTGGCCTACTTCGCCAAATACGTGGGCGTGGGCAACGCGTTCGCCCTGCACACCGCCACGGCCGTGAACGCCCGCCTGCTTGGCCTGGGCGATGTGACCGGCACGATCGAGGCGGGCAAGTCCGCCGACATGATCGCGGTTGACCGCAACCCGCTGGAGGACCTGTCGGCCCTGCGGGACGTGCGACACGTGATGTGCCGCGGCGAGTTCGTGGAGCACCCGCGCGTCAAGCGGATCGCGGAACTGGACGCGGAGCTCGATTGGATCATGGGGCAGCCGGTGGCTTAGGACCTCGTCTCCATCTTGCTGTGGCACTTGGGGCACGTCACGCGGATCTTGCCCTTGCCCTTGGGCACGGAGAGGATCTGGCCGCAGGTGGGGCACTTGAGGAAGCTCGAGGTCTTGCGCTCCTTCCACATCTTCTTGGCGGTGCGCTTGGCCCGATCGAGGTCATCCCGGGAGGGCCCGTGCGATCCCGCCGCGGCCTTGGCCCCCGTGGACGCGCCAGCGCCCGCGGGCGAGGCGCCGCCCATGCGCTCGACAATGGCGCGCAGGCCCGGCACCTTGGCCGCGAAGGCGCAGAACGACTCGTTCTCCCGGCGGCGCGCCCCGACGTTCTTCGAGAATGCGCGCGCGAGCGCCAGCAGGATGATCGCGAGCGCCAGCCAGGTGAGTGGGTCGAGGTCGGCGATGGTGCCGATCAACGCGAGCAGCACCCCGGCTCCGCCCATGAGCGTTGCGAGCTCGTCGACGCCGTAACGGTCTTTCATGAATTCGTTCACGAGGTTCCTCCCCAAAGTCGCGGCGCGTGCGCGCGCCCGCGGTTCGCATGCCGTTACGGTACCCCATTCCGGCGCGGGCTGTCATGCGGGGAGCGTTATTTCGCGAGCTTTTCGATGACCGTCTCGATCTCGCCGAGCTTCTCGGCCTTCTCCGCCTCCGACCCGCTCTCGAGCGCCTGCTGCACGCAGCCGCCTATGTGGGCCTTGAGGACGTCGGCGTTGACGCGCCCGATGAGGGACTGCGTCGCCATGAGCTGGGTTGAGATGTCGATGCAGTACCGGTCGTCCTCGACCATCTTGATGATTCCGTCGATCTGGCCGCGCGCCGTCTTGAGGAGCCGCAGGGTGCGTTCGCGGTCGGCCATCATGGCGCCTACGCCCCCTCTACGAACAGCGCGCGGAACTTCTCGCCGGCGCCGTCGACGGCCGCGGTGAGCTGCTCGGGCGTCACGGCGTCGGAGCACTCCACGGTGACGGTCTGCGTCTCGTGGTCGGCCTCGGCGTCGGTGACGCCGGCGATGTTGAGCAGCGCGGTCTCGACGGAGGCGTCGCAGTGGCCGCACATGAGGCCCTCGGTCTTGATGATGTAGTTCATGGTCGTTCCTTTCTGTTTTTTGACTTGCGTGCGCGCCTCGTCGGGTGCGCGTCCCGCCTGCAGGGTGCCCGCCGGACCGCGGCGTGCGTCCGTCTCGCTGCGATGCGTCACCGGCTCGGCGTGAAGCCGCGCAGGCGCAGGGCGTTGCCCACCACGCACAGGCTCGACAGGCTCATGGCCGCCGCCCCGAACATGGGCGAGAGCTGCCAGCCCAGCAGCGGGTAGAACACGCCGGCGGCAAGCGGGATGCCGAGCGAGTTGTAGAACAACGCCCAGAACAGGTCCTGCTTGATGTTGCGCATCACGGCTCGCGAGAGCTCGATGGCGCGGGCGACGTCCATGAGGTCGCTGTGCATGAGGACCACGTCGGCCCCCTCCTTGGCCACGTCTGCGCCGGCGCCGATGGCCAGCCCGACGTCGGCGCGGGCGAGGGCGGGGGAGTCGTTGATGCCGTCGCCAACCATGGCGACGCGCCCGCCGCCCTCCTGAAGCTCGCGCACAACGCGCTCCTTGTCGGCGGGAAGGACGTCGGCGATGACCTCGGAGACGCCCACGCGCTCGGCGATGGCGCGGGCGGTGAGCTCGTTGTCGCCAGTGAGCATGACGGTGCGCACCCCCAGGCTCCGCAGGGCGTCGATGGCGCCCGCGCTGGTGGGCTTGACCTCATCGGCCACGGCGATGACCCCCATGAGCTCGCCGTTTCTCGCAAAGAAGAGGGGCGTCTTGCCCTGTCTGGCGAAGCCCTCGAGGCTGGCGCCGTCGACCTGCACGCCCTCCTCGGCCATGAGGGCGGCGTTGCCCGCTGCAATGCGATTGGCGCCCTCGCGCGCCGTCACGCCGCGCCCGGGCACGGCGCGGAAGTCCTCGACCACGCGGGCCACGATGCCGAGCTCGTCGGCGCGGGCCATGATGGCCTCCGCGAGCGGGTGCTCGCTCGTGCGCTCGATCGCGGCGGCGAGTTTGAGCAGGCCCTTCTCGCTCACGGCGGGCGATCCGTCCCCTCGCAGGGCGGGGATGACATCGGTCACGACGGGCCTGCCCCGCGTGATGGTCCCCGTCTTGTCCAGGACCACGGTGCCCACGCCGCGCAGCGTCTCGAGCGCCTCGGCGCTCTTGAACAGGATGCCCATCTCGGCGCCCTTGCCGGTGCCCACCATGATGGCCACGGGCGTCGCGAGCCCCAGCGCGCACGGGCAGCTGATCACCACCACGGCGACGGCCGCGGTGAGGGCGTCGTTGACGTCGCCTCCCGTCGCGATGAGCCATCCTGCGAAGGTGAGCGCCGCGATCGCGAGCACCGCGGGAACGAAGACCGCGGCCACCTTGTCGGCCAGGCGGGCGATGGGCGCCTTGGTGGCGTTGGCGTCCTCGACCAGACGGATGATGCGCGCGAGGTTCGTGTCTGCCCCCACGCGCGTGGCGCGGAAGGTGAACGAACCGGTGCGGTTGACGGTGGCCGCGCTCACGGTGTCTCCGGGGGTCTTCTCCACGGGCATGGACTCTCCCGTGAGCGCGCTCTCGTCGATGGACGAGCCGCCCTCGAGCACCACGCCGTCCACGGGGACGGTCTCGCCCGGGTGCACCAGCACGATTTGGCCGGGCTGGATGTCATCGGCGTTCACCACGGCTTCGGAGCCGTCCGGCCCCACGACCGTGGCGGTCTTGGGCGCGAGGTCGATGAGCGCCTCGATGGCGCCGCCGGTCTTGGACTTGCTGCGCGTCTCCAGGTACTTGCCCACGGTGACCAGCGCGAGGATGGTGCCGGCGCTCTCCAGGTAGAGGTTGTCCATGCCGATCGCGTGCGCGGCGTGCACGTCGCCTGCGGCGAGGGCCGCGGCGATGCGGTAGATGCCGTAGATGGACCAGCCCACGCTGGCGGTCGCGCCGATGGCGATGAGCGCGTCCATGGTGGGGGCGCCGTGGGCGAGCGACTTGAACCCGTTGATGAAGTACGCGTCGTTGACGTAGAGGATGGGGGCGAGCAGGAGGAGTTCGGTGAGGGCGAGGTTCATGATGTTCTCGGGCGCGCCCAGGAAGGCCGGCAGGGGCCAGCCGAGCATGTGCCCCATGCCGATGTAGAAGAGGGGGATGAGGAACGCGATCGAGACCGTCAGGCGCCCCCGCATGGCGCGGGCCTGCGCCTCGAGTTTCTTCGTGGGGGATTCCAGCGCGGGCGCGCGGCCCGGGACGTCGGCCGCCCGTGCGCCGGATGGGGCGGAGGGCGCGGCCGAGTACCCCGCGCGGTCGACGGCGTCGCAGATGTCGTCGTCGGAGAGGGCCGCCTCGTCGAAGGTGACCCGCATGCTGCCCGACAGCAGGTTGACGGAGACGTCCGCCACGCCGTCGAGCCTGCAGACCGCCTTCTCGACGTGCGCCTGGCACGCAGCGCAGGTCATGCCGCCCACGTCGAATGTACGTTGAGCCATGTGCAGCTCCTTTCGTGGCATTACTGAATTCCAGTATACCCCACCCCCCAGGGGTGTCTACCACATTGGGATGTGTATTTGGGGTCGGGTGCAAATTACACATGTGGCGAGCGGACCGTTGCCGTCTCGGCGCAATGTGCGCATCGGGGAGATGTGTAATTTGCGCCCGTCCCCAATTGCATGCCAATTGTATACGGCGCAAGCCCGTATACTTGCCTGCGGTGGAATCTGCTCCACGCGTTCGCGTCAATGCCGTTGGCGAGCGCGCTCCACCGCGCGGACCGGCCCGCGCACCACTTGTGCATATCGACCCCACAGCGCGGACGGTTTGGCGAGCGCACCCACACCGGGTGCCGTTGCTGCCGCTTGCCGCGCGGAAACGGATTATCTTGACTTCCACCAGCGTCACCGAATTCGATACGACTTCCTCTGAGGCCGCCGCCCCGTCCTTCGCCGACCTCGGCCTTTCCGACGAGGTGCTCGCCGCCGTCGCCGACATGGGCTACACCGCCCCGACGCCGGTCCAGGCCGCCTCGATTCCGCATGCCCTTGATGGGGAGGACATCCTCGCCGCTGCTCAGACGGGAACCGGCAAGACGGCCGCCTTCCTGCTGCCCACCATGAACAACCTGCCCCACGTGCCCCGTGCGCGCGCCCGCGGCCGCGAGGCCGCCCAGGGCCCGCTGATGCTCGTGGTCACGCCCACGCGCGAGCTCGCCCAGCAGATCGAGCAGGTGTGCCGCGCGATCGCGGCGCGCACCGGCCATACGAGCGTCACCGTGGTGGGCGGCGTGAGCTACAACCCGCAGCGCGACAAGCTCAAGCGCGGCTGCGACATCCTCATCGCCACCCCGGGTCGCCTGCAGGACCTCATCGACCAAGGCGCCTGTTCGCTCGACCAGGTGCAGGTGCTCGTCCTCGACGAGGCCGACCGCATGCTCGATATGGGCTTTCTGCCCGCCGTCCGCCGCATCGTGGGCTACACGCGCGACGACCGCCAGACCCTGCTGTTCTCCGCGACCCTGGATGAGCAGGCCGTGGGGTCCATCACCGACCTGGTTCACGACCCGGCGCGCGTCGAGATCGCTCCCGTGACGTCCACGGCCGACACGGTCGAGCAGTATGTGCTGCCCGTCTCCCTCGAGGCCAAGAACGCCCTGCTGGCGAGCGTGCTCAAGCGCGAGGGCTCGAGCCGCGTGATCGTGTTCTGCCGCACCAAGCACCGTGCCGACGCCTGCAGCCGCCGCCTGTCCCGTGCCGGCATCACCTGCGCCGCCATCCACGGCGACCGCAGCCAGGCCCAGCGTGAGCGCGCTCTCAAGGCGTTCCGCTCCGGTCAGTGCGACGTGCTCGTGGCGACCGACGTCCTGGCCCGCGGCATCGACATCTCCGACGTCCGCTACGTGGTGAACTTCGATGTGCCGGAGGACCCGGTCGATTACATCCACCGCATCGGCCGCACGGGCCGCGCGGGTGAGGAGGGCTGGTCGCTCACGTTCGTGACCGTCGACGACGTGGCCGAGTTCTACGACATCGAGGCGCTCATGGGAAAGACCGCCGAGCTGTTCGACGCCGAGGGGCTCGAGTGCGGCGCGAATGCCCCCGAGGTCGATCCGCAACGCGTGCCCGCCAAGGCGCCCGCCGGCAAGAAGGAGAAGAAGCGCCGCCGTAAGGCCAAGGCGCAGTCGGGCTCCCGCGCCCGTTCGAACGGCGAGGGCCGGAATGGCAAGGCTGGCGGTACGGTCGAGGAGGGCTCCCGCCCGGCCAACGAGGCCGCGCCCAAGCCGTCCCGCAGGAAGCGCAGCGGCAAGACCCGCGTGCGGGCCGACCGAGATGAGGCGAACGTCGAGCTCCTCACCGCGCGTGAGGCGCGTCGCGTGACCTCCGATGCCGAGTCCGATTCTCGCGAGGGCCGCGGTTCGTCCCGTTCCGTCTCCAAGGCTCGGGGCGCCGGAAAGGCCGGGCTCGCCAACGGGCGCAAGCGCGAGGACGCTCCCTCCCGCGGTGCCCGTCAAGACCGCGAACGCGCCGGCCAGCGCGATACGCGCCACGGCGCCGAGCAGCGGGCCGCCGGTCGCGGCGGCCGCGATGCATGGCGCAACTACGATGAGCCCGCCGAGCGCCGCGGTCGCGGCGGCCGGCCTGCCCGCGGCGGCGCGG
>CABRHS010000015.1 GCA_902470815.1 uncultured Collinsella sp. | reverse complement strand
CCGGCTGTCGCGCGGCTATGCGCTGTAAGATGTACAAGAAATCGTCCGCAGTCCCGCCGCGAGGTTTTGCCCCGGTTTTCTACAGTGGAGGAAGGATCCCCTATGGTCGAGTTTTCCCATGTGATCCGCGACGCGCAGGGCCTGCATGCCCGTCCGGTCGCGATGGTGTGCGCCGCCGCGCGCAAATGGAAGAGCGAGGTCGCCGTGAGCTGTCTTGGCACGACGGCGTCCGCCTGCGATCTTATGGGGTTGATGGGCCTGTGCGCGCGAAAGGGCGATGAGCTCAGGGTGAGTGTGACCGGCTCCGATGAGGAGGCCTGCGCCGAGGCGCTCCGAGACGTCTTTACCTTTTAAGACTGCTTCCCCTCGCGTCGCGGCGCGATTGTAGCGTTTTCTGTCGCGAGGCCGTTTCTGAGTAGCGGTTTCTGTCATCTCAGGGCCGAAAATGGACAGAAAGCGCGTCTCTCGGCTCCACCGCTGACGGAAAGCGCGTCTCTCGGCTACCGTACTGACAGAAACCGCTATTTTCGAAGTCAAGCCTGGAACGCGTCGCCGATTCGCGGGCGCCGCAGCGCCTCAAGGCCATCCGGACCATAGGGTCGTTTCAATCGTGTGTACGAGGCACTCCATGACGATGGAGTGCCCTTCGCGTCTATAATGGAACAATTGCACGTTCGCCATCGAAAGGGGCGCCGCATGGCTCTCACTGAGGATGATGTGCGCGGGATCGCGGAATACGCGACCATCGCGCTCGACGAGACGGAGCTCGCAGAGATGACCGCGTACCTCAACGACGCGGTCGACATGCTTGAGCCCGTTCTCCAATACGCCGCCGAGGACGTGGACCCCACGTTCCATCCCATCGGGGGGCTTTCGAACGTGATGCGCGCCGACGCGCCGGACGCCGACCGCGCCCTTTCCGTCGACCGCGCCCTGGAAAACGCCGCCGCCGCTCGCGACGGCCAGTTCCGCGTGCCCTCCATCCTGGGCGGGGGTGAGCGCTGATGCCGCTCTCGCTTGACACGTTGAGTGCCGCCCAGATCGCCGCGGGCGTCGGGTCGGGGGAGTTCTCCGCGACCGATGTGGCCCGCGCGGCCCTCTCGGCCATCGACGCCCGCGACGCCGAGGTCCGTGCATTCCTCCAGGTCACGCCCGAACTCGCACTCGATGCGGCCGCGCGCGTGGACGCGCTCCGCGCCGCCGGCGAACCCTTGCCGCCGCTCGCGGGCGTCCCCCTCGCCATCAAGGACAACATGAACCTGGCGGGCACGCGCACCACCTGCGCCTCCCGCATGCTCGAGGGCTACGAGTCCCCCTATACCGCCACGTGCGTGCGGCGCATGATCGATGCGGGCTGTCTGCCGCTTGGCAAGGTGAACATGGACGAGTTTGCGTTCGGCTCATCCACGGAGTCCTCAGTCTTCCAGCGCACGAACAGCCCCTGGGACCTCGAGCGCGTCCCCGGCGGCTCCTCGGGCGGGTCCGCCGCCGCGGTCGCGGCCGGCATGACGACGCTCTCCCTGGGATCGGACACCGGCGGGTCCATTCGCCAGCCCGCGGCTCTGTGCGGCGTGGTGGGCATGAAGCCGACGTACGGCGTGGTCTCGCGTTACGGCGTGGTGGCGTTCGGCTCCTCCCTCGATCAGGTGGGCCCATTCGGCCGCACGGTCCGCGACGTCGCGCTCGCGCTCGACGCGCTCACGGCGGGCGGCCGCGACCCATTCGACGGCACGAGTCAGGATGTCGAGGGCGGGTTCGCCGCGCACGTGGAAGACGACATCTCGGGCCTGCGCGTGGGCGTGATCCCCGCGTTCATGGAGGCCGAGGGTTTGGCGCCCGAGGTCAGGACGGCCGTGGAGGGCGCCTTGCGCGCGCTCGAGGCGCAGGGCGCGGAGCTGGTCGAGGTCGAGCTCCCGCATCTCGACGCCGCGATCGCCGCCTACTATGTGATCGGTCCCGCCGAGGCGTTCTCCAACCTCGCGCGTTTTGACGGCGTGCGTTACGGCTATCAGGAGCCGGGTTGCTCCAACCTGGCCGAGCAGAGCGCCAAGAGCCGCGCCCACGGGTTCGGCGCGGAGGCAAAGCGGCGCCAGATGCTCGGCGCGTACCTGCTGTCCTCGGGTGTGTACGACAAGTACTACTACGCCGCGCAGAAGGCGCGCTCGCTCATCACCGCCGATTACGCCCGCGCCTATGAGCAGGTGGACGTGATTGCCATGCCGGCGAGTCCCACCGCGGCCTTCAAGTTCGGCGAGCTGTCCGACCCCACGCAGATGTACCTGTCCGACATGTTCACCATCTCCATCAACATCGCCGGCAACGGGGGCATCACCGTGCCCTGCGGCCTCGGCGCCGATTCCGGTCTGCCCGTTGCGGTGCAGCTGGTGGGTCGCGCGTTCGACGATCGCCGGCTGCTCACGTTCGCCCGCGCCGTGGAGCGCGGTTACGCCAGCGCGGCGGGTGCGCCGGGGTGCGCGGTCGCGCCGCAATTCGCCGGGAAAGGGGGCGAGCTCGCATGAGGGAGCTGACCGAGGTCCTTGAAGACTGGGAGGCCGTGATCGGCCTCGAGATCCATACCGAGCTGACCGCGCTCGACACCAAGATGTTCTGCGGTTGCAAGCTGAGCCATGACGATGCGCCCAACACCCATGTGTGCCCGGTATGCCTGGGGTTGCCCGGCGCGCTGCCGGTGCCCAACCGTCGCGCCATCCAGAGCATCGTCAAAGCCGGGTTGGCCACCAACTGCCAGATCCAGAAGCGCTCGATGTTCTATCGCAAGCACTATTTCTACCCGGATATGGCAAAGAACTTCCAAACCACCCAGGGCCCCGTCGCGTTCTGCATGCACGGCCGCCTGGATTTGGAGGTCACGGGCCGCGGTACCGCCGAGCGTCCGGCATGCGCGTTCGGCGCCGACCAGGCGGAGAGCCTGGCGAGCGCGAGCGCGAACGCGGAGGGCCTCTCGCGCCAGATGGCCGAGGGCCTGCCCGAGCGGTCGGCCGGCGCCCTGGCCGGGATGGCCGCGTATGACACCGAGGCCCCCGCGGTGCCCGAGCTGCACGACGACGGCTCCTACACGGTGCCCATTCGCATCCTGCGCATCCATATGGAGGAGGATGCCGCCAAGATGGTGCACGTGGGCGGCGAGGAAGGTCGCATCGGCGGCGCGGCGGAGAGTCTGGTGGACTACAACCGCTGCGGCACGCCGCTCATCGAGTTGGTCACCGAGCCCGACTTGCGCACGCCCGAGGAGGCGCGCCTGTTCATGGAGAAGCTTCGCCGGATCTTCCTCACCATCGGCATCTCCGACTGCTCGATGGAGAAGGGCTCCATGCGCTGCGACGGCAACGTGTCGATCCGCCGTCGCGGCGAGAGCGCCCTGGGCACCAAGACCGAGCTCAAGAACCTGAACTCCTTCAAGGCGCTGCACGACGGCCTGGCCTACGAGATCTGCCGCCAGGCCGAGGTGCTGGAGAACGGCGGCACCATCTACCAGGAGACGCGTCACTGGGAGCCCAGCCGCAAGCGCACCGTGGTGATGCGCGTGAAGGAGACGGCCGACGACTACCGCCTGTTCCCGGACCCGGATTTGGCGCCGTTCGACCTGTCCGACGAGTTCATCGAGCAGTGCCGGGCCGAGCTGCCCGAGCTGCCCGATGCCAAGCGCGAGCGTTTCGAGGCCGAGTACGGCATCAAGCGCGCGGATGCCGAGCAGCTGGCGGGCGACCCTCAGACCGCGGGGTTCTTCGAGGCCGCTGCCGCCGGGCTTGCCGGCAAGGCCGCCCAGACGGTTGCGAACCTGGTGGTGAACGAGCTGGCCGCCTACCTCAAGGGCGCCGGCGTGGGCCTGGGCGAGAGCGGGATCACCCCCGCGCAGGTGGCGTCGCTCGCCAAGCTGCTCGCTGAGGACGCGATCTCGAGCAACCAGGCGCACGAGGTGTTCGGGGCCATGGCGGAGAGCGGCGACGACCCCGAGAAGATCGTGGACGAGCACGGCATGCGCCAGGTGAGCGATGCCGGCGCGCTGCAGCCCATCGTGGACCAGGTGCTCGCCGCCTGCCCCGACCAGGCGCAGCAGTACCGCGACGGCAATCAGAAGGTGATTGGCTTCTTGGTGGGCCAGTGCATGAAGGCGAGCCGCGGCACCGGCAACCCCAAGTTGTTCAACGAGCTTCTGCGCGCATCGCTGGGCTAGCGGCGAGAGAGGGCATTTTCATGACGCAAAATCTCGTCGTCCGCCTGGCCACCGAGGCGGACGCCCCCGCGCTCGCGGCGATATACGAACCGTATGTGCGCGAGACCGCCATTACCTTCGAGTACGTCCCGCCCACGGCGGAGGAGTTCGCCGAGCGCATGCGCAGGACCATGGAGTTCTACCCGTATGTGGTGGCCGTGCTCGACGGCGCGATCGTGGGGTACGCCTATGCGGGCACGTTCAAGGACCGTCCCGCGTACGATTGGGCGGTGGAGACCTCCATATACGTCGCGCAGGGCTACCCCGGGCGGGGCATAGGTCGCGCGCTGCAAGACAGGTTGGAGGTCCTGCTTCGGGCACAGGGCATCCTCAACATGTACGCGTGCATCGCCGTGCCGGATGGCGAGGACGACGAGACGCTGACGCGCAACAGCCAGCACTTCCATGAGCACTTGGGATACCGCCTGGTGGGGGAGTTCTACCGGTGCGGTCACAAGGGCGGGCGCTGGTATAACATGATTTGGATGGAGAAGATGCTGGGGGAGCATCGCCCCGACCAGCCCGCGGTGAGGCCGTTCCCGGAGGGCGTCACCCAATTGGAGCGCTGACCCAAGGGGCCCCGCGCGCCCGCCGCGATCCCGTGGCGCATGGGGGTCGCGCGCCCGCGCCGCTCGCTGGATGCCGAAGCCATGCGGCAAACTCAATAAACTTGCAGCTAGCCAGCTCGCGCTTTAGCGTGGTGCGTTGAGTCGCGGTCAAAGCGTGTGGTAAGGTTTTTGCGTCGGGGGGCCGACATGTGAACTGTGTGATGCCGAGTGGCGCCCAAGGGGGCGCGGACACCACGCTCGGGTGCGCGAGGGAGCCGGTATGGCCGACGTCGATCGCGAGCGCGTGGACGACATCAGCAACGTCAGCACCATAGAGGAAGTGCGCGCCATGAAGCGCGCGCATAAAGGGGGCACCTGGAAGTACGCCTGCGCCTGCAGGTCCGGCGTGCGCTATGAGGGAGAGAGCGAGGCGTGGGATCAATTGAAGACCATGATCAAGGAGCGCGGCGCCGCCGCCGAGGATGTGAGGGACGTCAGCGAGGGGCGCGGTATCGATTGCCGCGTTGAGGATGCTTCCGAGAACGACCCGTTCGCCAGCAAGGACACCGTTCCCGTACCGCCCGAGGATCGCGCCCCGGGCGAGCTTCGTGGAGCCGGTGCGCGCTCGCCGCTGTTCTGGAAGCTCATGCTCGTCGCCATGGCGCTCATCTGGGGCTACTCGTTCCTCACCATGAAGACCGTGCTGGACACGGTTCCCACGTTCACCCTGCTCGCCTGCCGCTTCCTGCTGTCGGCGGTCATCATGTTCATCATCTTCCACAAGCGCATCAAGGCGCACTTCAACCGCGAGTACCTGGGGTTCGGCGTGCTCATGGGTTGCGTGATCTGGTCCGCCTACGCCGCGCAGACGCTCGGCCTGGTTGACACGACGCCCGGCAAGAACGCGTTTCTCACCGGAACCTACTGCATCCTGGTGCCGTTCATCGCGCTCGTCCTATTCAGGGAGCGCGTTACCAAGTGGCATATCGCCTCTGCGCTGCTGTGCCTGGTGGGCGTGGGCTTTGTTGCGCTCGACAACTTCAGCATCCAGATGGGCGACCTCATGACGCTCGTGGGCGCTGTGTTCTTCGCCGTGGATATGGCGGTTGTGGGCCATATCGGCCGCACGCGTGACGTCAGCGTCTTGACCTCGTGGATGTTCCTGTTCGTGGGTCTGTTCTCACTCGCGGCGACCATCGCCTTCGAGCCCCGCGTTCCCGCCGAGCAGTGGACGCCCGAGATCATCGGCCAGCTCGTGTTCCTCGCCGTGGTGTGTACCACCATCGGTTTGCTGCTGCAGAACCAGGCGCTCTCCCATGTGCCGCCGGCGACCGGCTCGCTGCTGCTCTCGCTCGAGAGCCCCTCGGGCGTGCTGTTCTCCGTCCTCATGGCGGGCGAGGTGCTCACCGGCAAACTGATCTTCGGTTTTGTGCTGATCTTCCTGTCGATCGTGCTGTCCGAGACGCACTTCAGCTTCCTGCGAAAGTGGTTCCCCAAGAAGTAGATGAGAAAAGGCGCCCGTCTCCGGGCGCCTTTCTTGTGCGTTGCGCGGGACGATGGGTTCGTGTCCCAGCGACTCTATAGCGCGGAGACAAACTCCAGCAGCTCATCGACATGCTCGGGGCGGCAGGCCCAGCTCGTCACGAAGCGCAGCAGGATGCGGTCGCGGCCTGTGGGATCCACAGCGGGTGTGACCTCGGCGCCGCACGCCTCGACGATGCGGACGGCGTCGTCGGGGTCGAACCAGAAGAACTGCTGGTTGCCGTCGGTGCGCACGTACGGTTCGAACCCTGCGTCCTCAAGGCCGCGGGCGAGCATGCAAGCGCACTCGTTCGCGCTCGCGGCATGGGTGAAGTAGGGGAGCGAGCCGTCCTCGTCGCGTGTGAACGCCGCGGTGTACTGCACGCCCATGAGGCGTCCCTTGGCGGTCATGTGCCCGCCGCGCTTGGTGAGGTAGGGGATGCGGTCGATCGCGCGCCGTCCGCGCTCGGAGCGTGGGTTCACCACGAGCGCCTCGCCAAAGAGCATGCCGGCCTTGGTACCGCCCAGCGTGAAGGCGTCGGCGCGCGAGGCCAGGTGCTCGAGGGTGAGGTCGCCGCCGGGCGCGGCGAGTGCGCTGGCCATGCGGGCGCCGTCAACGTACACGGCGAGGTCAAGCTTCTCGGCCACATCGCACAGCGCATCGAACTCGGCGCGTGTGTACACATGACCGAGCTCGGAGGTGTTGGAGAAGTAAAGCATGGCCGGACGCGTGCAGTGGCAGCCGCCGGCAATCGAGGCATGGTACACGCGCTCAACCTCGGCAGGGGTCAGCACGCCCAGGGCGTCGTTCGTGGCGAGGATGCGCCGGCCGCAGGCCTCAATCGCGCCGGTCTCATGCGCGGTGGGGTGCGCGTCGGCGGCGAGGATCGGGCCCTCGAAGTCCTCGGTGAAGGCGGAGATGCACATGGCGTTGGCGGCGGTGCCGCCGGGGATGAACTGCACGAAGGCATCGGGCTGGCCGCATGCCGCGCGAATCAGGTCCGCGGCGTGCTCGCAGTGCGAGTCGGTACCGTATCCGGGCGTCTGTTCGCCGTTGGTGCGGATGAGCGCCTCGAGCATTTCGGGTGCGGCGCCCTCGGAGTAATCGTTGCGGAACTGGTGCATGGCCTGCCCCTTCATACGTGCGGGAGTTGAGCGTAAGGCGGCGTGCTGGTCGCGGCGAGGTTCGGCGACGCACTTTGCCAAAACGAAGTATAACGCGTGGAAAATGCCGAGGCACATCCGTATCTGCCCCTATAATGGGGAGATTGACGATGTACCGCCCGGCGACCGCCGGGGGATATGCGAAGGAGAGGCCACATGCAGGCACAGCGAGCAGAGGGCACCAAGGACCTCATCGGGCGCGATATGCGCGCTTGGCAGAAGATGCAGGAGGTCGCGGCCGAGGTGTTCGGGCCGTTTGGGTTCGAGCCCATCGAGACCCCGGCGATCGAGCAGCTCGACGTGTTCGTGCACGGCATCGGCCAGTCCACCGACGTGGTCCGCAAGGAGATGTTCCGCGTCTTTTCCGGTGCTAATTTCGAGCGCGTCCTCGCGGAGGGTACCGATGCGAAGCTCAAGGCCAAGCAGCGTCTTGCCCTGCGACCCGAGGGAACCGCGGGCGTTGTCCGCGCGGTGGTGGAGAACAACCTGGTGCCGCAGGGCTCCGCTCCGTTCAAGGCGTGGTATGCCGAGGCGATGTTCCGCGGTGAGCGTCCCCAGAAGGGGCGTTTGCGCCAGTTCCACCAAGTCGGTATCGAGTGGCTGGGCGCCCCCGACCCCGCGGCCGACGCCGAGTGCATCATCATGCTCATGCGCTTCTACGAGCGCCTGGGTTTCGACCTCTCCCAGCTCCGACTGCTGATCAACTCCATGGGTGACCCGGCGTGCCGCCCTGCATATCGTGAGGCCGTGCGCCAGTTCATCCTCGACCACGAGGACGAGATGTGCGACGAGTGCCGCGAGCGCGCGGAGCTCAACCCGCTGCGCGCTTTCGACTGCAAGAACCCGCATTGCCACGAGATCATGCAGGGCGCCCCGCTCATGCCTGATTCCCTGTGCGAGGAGTGCCGCGAGCACTATGCGAAGGTCAAGCAGTACCTGGACGCGGCGGGCATCGCCTACGTCGAGGACCCCACGCTCGTGCGCGGCCTCGACTACTACACCCGCACCGTCTTCGAGGTCGAGGCCCCCGGCGCGGGCGTCGGCTCCATCGGAGGCGGCGGCCGTTACGACGGGCTGGTCGAGCTCGAGGGCGGCAAGCCCACGCCGGGCGTCGGCTTCGCGGTGGGTTTCGAGCGCGCCGTGCTCGCCCTCGAGGCGTTCGGCAAGGAGATGGACTGCGACGCCGACCGCTGCGTGTTCGTGGCCAACGCCGGCGCCGACCTGAGGGACGAGGTCTTCGCGCTCGCGCTCGAGCTGCGCGGCCGCGGGGTCCGCACCGAGTGCGATTACCAGGGCAAGTCGCTCAAGGCCCAGTTCAAGCTCGCCGACAAGCTCAACGCCTCGCACATCGTGATCATCGGCGGCGATGAGTTGGCCGCCGGCAAGGTCAAGCTGCGCGACATGGCCACGCACGAGGAGAGCCTGATCGAGCGTGCGGCTGCCGCAGAGGTCATCGCGGGGCTGTAACGCGCAAGGCGAATCACACAGGTGCGGCGGGGTGACGGCCCCGCCGCTTTTTTGCGGCGCGAAAGGCGCCATCCGTCGAGATTATCGCGCCGCACACCGAGAATTTGTTGAAAAGCGGGAGAGGTACTCTATCTGACTAAAGTAGTTGGTAGGTACCGCATCGCCCGCCTATAATAGTGCGGTCGCACGGAGTCCCTTGGAGCATCCGTGCCTGCAATTAAGGAGGTAGCGTGGCAGAGAATACGTCTGCAGAGCAGCGGCTCGGAGAGTTCATCGCCGGCGATATGGTCGCCGACGTGATGTCCGGCACCCGCCGCATCGACCTGACCGACCTGGCCGCGGCCGTCGAGGTCCTGTCCGATATCGACATCCCCGCCGAGCTCCGTGATAACCTCGCGCTGTTCCTGCGCCTCGAGCGCCGCGTCCTGCGCGAGTACGACGCGAAGGTCCTCGACGTCTTCGACGAGCTCATGATGAACGTGATCCGCGCCAACGCCGGCGACCCCGGCGCCGAGGCCGATGGCGAGGCCGTGGACGCCCAGGGCATGCCCGCGAGCGACACGCCTTCCGCGTGCGCCTTCCGCGACGCCGTGGCGCTCATCGACGCCCTGCCCATGGATCAGGCGCAGGTCATCGTCCGCGCGTTCACCGCGTTCTTCCACCTCGCCAACCTGTCCGAGGAGAACTATCGCGTGGCGCAGCTGCGCGAGCGCGAGCGCAGCGTGTCCACCGAGGACGCGGTCGACCCCGCGAACGCCCTCACCGTGGCGTTCCACCAGCTCAACGATGAGGTCGGCGGCGCCAAGGCAATCGAGCTGCTGTCTCGTCTGGAGTTCCACCCGGTCTTCACCGCGCATCCCACCGAGGCGCGCCGCAAGGCCGTGGAGGGCAAGATCCGTCGCATCGCCCGCCTGCTTGAGGAGCGCCCCTACATGGGCGGCTCCGACCTGGTGGAGAACGAGCGCCACATGCTGCAGGAGATCGATGCCCTCGTGCGCACGAGCCCCATCGCGCTCAAGAAGCCCACGCCTGTCGAGGAAGCCGACACCATCATCGACATCTTCGACAGCACGCTGTTCGACACCATCCCCGTGATCTACCGCCGCTTTGACGACTGGGTCCTGGGTGAGGTCGCGGGCACGGTCCCGCCCGTGTGCCCGGCGTTCTTCCATCCCGGCAGCTGGATCGGCTCCGACCGCGACGGCAACCCCAACGTCACCGCCAAGGTGAGCCGTCAGGTGGCCGCCAAGTACGCCACCCACATGATCTCCAGGCTCGCGGACAAGTGCCGTCGCGTGGGCCGCAACCTCACCCTCGAGGCCGCGCATACGCAGCCCTCGGACGAGCTGCTCAACCTGTGGAGCCATCAGGTCGAGATGAGCGAGGTGCTCACCGAGCGTGCTCGCGAGATCTCCAACTCCGAGCCGCATCGCGCCGTGATGCTCGTGATGGCCGCGCGCCTGGACGCCACGGTGACGCGCAACGCCGACACCATGTACCGCACTGCCGAGGAGTTCCTCGAGGACCTGCGCGTGGTCCAGCGCTCGCTGGCCGCCGCGGGTGCCCGCCGTGCCGCGTACGGCCCGGTCCAGACCCTCATCTGGCAGGTCGAGACCTTCGGCTTCCACATGGTGGAGATGGAGTTCCGCCAGCATTCCGTGGTCCACAGCCGTGCGCTCGCCGACATTCGCGAGCACGGCATCCACGGCGATCTCGCCCCCATGACGCGCGAGGTCCTCGACACGTTCCGTGCCATCGGGTCCATCCAGAAGCGCTTCGGCCAGAAGATGGCCCGTCGCTACATCATCTCGTTCACCAAGAGTGCGAGCCACGTGGCCGATGTCTATGAGCTGGCGAACCTGGCGTTCGCGCACGCCGAGGACGTCCCGACCCTCGATGTGATCCCGTTGTTCGAGCAACTCGAGGACCTTGAGGGCTGCGTCGACGTGCTCGAGGAGATGCTCGCCATCCCCGCGGTGCAAAAGCGCCTTGCCGAGTCCGGTCGCCGCATGGAGGTCATGCTCGGCTACTCCGACTCCTCCAAGGACGCCGGCCCCACGACCGCCACGCTCGCCCTGCACTCCGCCGAGGAGCGCATCGTCGCGTGGGCCGAGAGGCACGATATCGACCTGGTGCTCATGCACGGCCGCGGCGGTGCCGTCGGCCGCGGCGGCGGCCCCGCAAACCGCGCGGTGCTCGCCCAGCCGGCCGGCTCGGTTAACTGCTTCTTCAAGGTGACGGAGCAGGGCGAGGTCATCTTCGCCCGTTACGGCAACCCGGCGCTCGCGCAGCGCCACGTTGAGTCCGTCGCCGCGGCGACGCTGCTCAACTCCGCGCCTTCCGTGGAGCGCGTCAACACCGAGATGACCGAGCGCTACGCCGATATGGCTTCCGCCTTGAACGAGGTCAGCCACGAGCGCTACCTCGACTTGCTGAACACCGAGGAGTTCACGCCGTGGTTCTCGACCGTCACGCCGCTCACCGAGGTCGGCCTGCTACCCATCGGCAGCCGTCCCGCCAAGCGCGGCCTGGGCGCCAAGTCCCTCGACGACCTGCGCACGATCCCGTGGGTGTTCTCCTGGAGCCAGGCGCGCATCAACCTCGCCGCGTGGTACGGCCTGGGCACCGCCTGTGAGAAGCTGGGCGATCTCGAGCTCTTGCAGCGTGCGTACCGCGAGTGGCCGCTGTTCAGCACGTTCATCGACAACATCGAGATGTCGATCGCCAAGACGGACAACCGCATCGCCAAGATGTACCTGGCACTCGGCGATCGCGCCGACCTGACCGACAAGGTCTTTGACGAGATGATGCTCACGCGCTCCTGGGTGCTGCGCATCGTGGGCGACGCGTGGCCGCTCGAGCATCGTCGCGTGCTCGGTCAGGCCGTGCGCGTGCGCAACCCGTTCGTGGACGCGCTGTCGCTTGCGCAGGTCCGCGCGCTGCGCGAGGTCCGTGCCAACCAGGACGAGCTGTCCGAGGAGGCCAAGGCCGAGTTCATGAGCCTGGTCCTGGAAACCGTCACCGGCGTCTCCGCCGGCCTGCAGAACACCGGGTAATCCGCTTCCCAGTGTCCCCGCATCGCCCCCGCAGGTTGTGTTTTGCCTGCGGGGGCGTTTTTTGCGTGGGGCGCATGCGCTTATGTCCGAATTGCCTATGGTCGCGTCGGGATTGTGGTCGCGTCGGGATTGCCTATGGTCGTGCCCGAATTACCCATGCTTGCCCAGAATTACCTATGGCTGCGCCTGAATTGCCTACGGTCAAACTGGAGCTGCCTATGGGAACACGCCGTTCGGGGTTGCTTGAACGGCGTGTTTCCATAGGCAATCTGGTCTCGGGCAGCCTGAAGCAGAGTTCGGGTTGCGAACCTGTTAAGACAACGTGAGCCGAGCGCTCTTCTATGATAAAGTGCCCGGCTTTCCGCTATCCTAGTGAGCTGTCGCACGTGATGGCCGAACGCTACGACCGAAAATCGACGGTCGCGTTGAGTAGGCTTGTCCCGCCACCGGCCTCGAGGGGCGCGGGCGGGTCTTTGAGTCGGTCACGCGCCGGTGTCAGAGCCGGTCGCACGCGGGTATCGCGCCAGTCCCGCCGCCATCGCATCGCGATATGCCGAGCCGCGCTGTCTACGCGCCCCGGCAGTCTGTACACCAGCCGCCTGCTCACGGCACGGGGCGGCACAGATCAAGAGGAGGGCTTATGGCCGAGACGCCTGCCACCAACCCCGCCAACATGCATTGCATGCACACCCACACCTGCGGCGAGCTTCGCGCAGCCAACATCGGCGAGGAGGTCACCCTCACCGGTTGGGTGAGCCGCCGCCGCGATCACGGCGGCCTGATTTTCTGCGACCTGCGCGACCGCGAGGGCATCACGCAAATCAACTTCGACCCTGAGCACGCGCTCGGCGATGCCTTCAAGATCGCCGAGACCATGCGTCCCGAGTGGCCCATCTGCGTGCACGGCGTCGTGCGCTACCGCGGCGAGGACGCGGTTAACCCCAAGCTCGCCACCGGCGAGATCGAGGTCCTCATCGACCATGCCACCGTGCTCAACCGCTCCAAGACCCCGCCGTTCCAGATCGAGGACGGCATCGAGACCGCTGAGGACACGCGCCTGCGCTACCGCTATCTGGACCTGCGCCGCCCCGAGATGGCCGCCCGCCTGCGCCTGCGCTCCGACTTCACGTTCGCCATCCGCTCCGCGCTCCACGACCGCGCCTTCACCGAGGTCGAGACGCCGGCCCTGTTCAAGTCCACGCCCGAGGGCGCGCGCGACTTCGTGGTGCCCAGCCGCCTGCAGCCGGGTAACTTCTATGCCCTGCCGCAGTCCCCTCAGCTGCTCAAGCAGTTGCTCATGGTGGGCGGCGTCGAGCGCTACTATCAGGTCGCCAAGTGCTTCCGCGACGAGGACCTGCGCGCCGACCGCCAGCCCGAGTTCACGCAGGTGGACATCGAGATGAGCTTCGTCGAGCAGGATGACGTCATGGCCCAGCTCGAGGACGTCCTCTCCGACGCCTTCGCCCGCGTGGGCGTGGAGATGCCCACTCCGCTGCGCCGCATCTCCTACTGGGATGCCATGGACACCTACGGTTCCGACAAGCCCGATACACGCTTTGGCATGGAGCTCGTCGACCTCACCGATATCTTCGCCTCCTCCGCCTTCAAGGTGTTCGCCTCCGCCGCGACCACCGAGGGCCACGTGGTGAAGGCCATCAACGCCAAGGGCGCCGGCGCTTGGCCGCGCGCGCAGATCGACAAGCTTGCCAAGGTCGCGGCGACCTTCGGCGCCAAGGGCCTGGCTTGGATCGCCTTCCGCGAGGACGGCTCCGTGAACAGCCCCATCGTCAAGTTCTTCACCGATGACGAGATGGCCGCCATGCGCGAGCGCATGGGTGTCGAGCCCGGCGACCTCGTCATGTTCGCCGCCGGCCCGCGCCTGGCCTCCGACGAGATCCTGGGCGGCATGCGCTCCCACATGGCCGATGCGCTCGACGTCCCGCGCGAGGGCCACGACTTCCTGTGGGTCGTGGACTTCCCGCTCTTCCATTGGGACGAGGAGGGCAAGCGCTACGAGGCCGAGCACCAGCCCTTCACGCTGCCCCACGTCGACGAGCTGCACCTGCTCGACGAGGACCCGCTCAAGATGGGTTCGTGCACCTACGACTTCGTCATGGACGGCTTCGAGGCCGGCGGCGGCGGTATGCGCATCCACGATGCCGAGCTGCAGCTCAAGATGCTCGAGTTCATGGGCTTTTCCGAGGAGCGCGCCCGCGCCCAGTTCGGCTTCCTCATGGAGGCCCTCGAGTTCGGCGCCCCGCCCATGGGCGGCTTCGCGCTCGGTCTCGACCGCGTGTGCATGCTGCTTGCCGGGACCGACTCCATCCGCGATGTCATGGCGTTCCCCAAGACGAGCAGTGGCAGCGACCTCATGTCTGCCGCGCCGTCCGAGGTGAGCCTGGCCCAGCTCAAAGAAGTCGGCCTGCGTCTGGAGTAGGGTGCTTTCCCAGGAACCCCACCTTGCCCTTTAATCGTCGGGCGTCGCACGCAAGGCGTGCGCCCTCTTCTTTCAGAGCGTTCTGGAGCACCTGGAAAACCGAGTGATTTTACAGGCAAGCGATCTCGCCGTTCGAGCGCCGAAGGGAAGCCCCCCTTCGGCGCTTTTCAATCGATCAGGAGTCGACGCTCGGCTCCTCGTCGCCTTGCTCGGACACTACTGTCGCTTCCGCTCTTGCGTTATCCCTCGTGCCTGAACGTCTCTGCCGGCGCCGATCCTTCTTTTCTTGAAGCTCTTTGGGGAGGTCCTCGTCGGTGGTCGCTCGAAGGCTCAGCGCGGTGGTGGACGCCCCCGCAAACAACAATCCAATCATTATGATAATGACGTAAAAAAGGTCCTTCAGCGGGAAGAGGAGCGACACGATGATGACCGCGATGCCGCCGATGGCCCCGAGGACAAAGACGATTGCCGCCGCCAAAAAGTAGGTCAACAGGTATATGATCTCTGACCGGGTGAATTTGTTGACGAGGAGGTTCACCCAAAGCAGCCCGTTCCAGATAATCAAAAACCAGCCCATCACATGAAACGGGCTCTCGATCTCCCAAGGGCCGATGGTGGCGCTGGAGTGACCGGATGATCCCAGGAGCAGGAAGACCGCGCTCACGAGGGCTACAAGTGGGTGTGCGATGAGGATGTCGCGTTTGAGCGTAGGACCGGCAAGCATCCAACTGCGCTCGACCACGGGGTTGCCAAAGATCGTCGTCTCCTCAAGCGGCTCTTTGCCGGGGTCGGGCGCGGTCCATGGACTCGTCTCGAGGTGCTCGGGATAATCGGGGATGTTGATCAAGTGGTCGACGAGCCCGTGCTCCGGTATCCAGTCAAAGCCCGCGAAGCTCGCCTCTTTGACGGTCGTCTCGTGGACCGCCCAATCATCGGGCATGCCGTCGCGCCGCGCGAAACACGCCGAGATGGAAAAACCGAACTCCGGGTATATGATCGCGAATCGCCGTTTACCCTCGCCCTTTGGCTGCACATACCCAAAGGGCTCGTCCTCACTGACGGGCAGCGCCCCATCGCTCAAATCGAGGGCCTCAAGATGCATGGTGTTGAGCAGGCCCTTTGCCTGGGCGTCGCGGATGTCTTTAAGGGTGAGCAGAGGTCGTGTGTCCGAGAGGCCGTGCATCTCGATGAATTGCCGCGCTGCCGTCTCCGAGCCATTCGCCATCGCCACGATCATGGCTATGGCGTCTTCGTCTTTTTCCGGTTGCGCGAGTGCGAGGTCGAATTGCGACGGTTTGAGAAGGTGCCATTGGTAGGATGCCTCAAAAAGATGCACCCAATCTTCCAGAGGGCCCACATCTTGGAGTGTGAAGAGCCGCTTGCCGTCCTCCTCTACAAGCCGCACGAGCGTGCCGCGCTCGCGTGTGCCCTGTATGCTGAACGTCCGCTTGTCCGTGTCAAGGGCGTAGTAATCGGGCATGCGATTGTCATGGATGACGATCGTCCCGGTTTTGAGGGGCTCCAGCAGCGCCGAAAGCTCGGGCGCGACAACGCAATTGCCGTCGGCTAAGTCGAGGGGGCGTAGGTGCTCGATCGTCTGCTGTTTCCACTTTTCTCGCTGGCTCGGTGTGGGATTGCTCTTGGGTAGATGCGGCGTGACAAAGCGTCCCGCGTCCGCCTGGCCTAGCAGCGTGAAGAGCTCCGTGCTGGTGAACAGCACCTCGGTGAGCGGTGTGCATCGAGCCGCCGCCTCGGTTTCCTCAATGCCAAAGAGCTCTTTGAGTCCGTCGAGCATCGCCTCATCATCTCCAGTCACGTGCGGGTCGGCTGATGCATCGCCGTGGGGTCGATTGCTGGCACCCAGTATAGGGTCCCGCAGTGCCGTGGAGCGCGGGTGCCAGCGTTTTTTCCATTGCATGTGGTCGCTGAGAAATCTATGCCGACTATCGCGATTGCGTTTTGCGGGAGCGGCGCAGGGGGTTTGGGCAAGAGCTTTGGAATCTCAACTGAGCACCTGTGCCTTATGTAGGTTTACATTGAGGTCCGGATCGTATGGGCAACCTCATGTGACTTACTAGAATGAGCGCCGACACGGGGGATGCTCGATCCGGGTCGCCAGAACGTGAACGGGTCGATTTCCACGCTTTTTCGGATGCAGATTGTCATTAGTTGTGTATGAGACGAAGAATAACCCATATTTCATCGCGGCCGATGGTCAATCGGAAGGGCCTTGGAGTTTATATTGGGGTGATGGCTGAAATCGACCCCAGGGAGGGCATAGTGGATCGGCAGTTGATTGGTGCGATCGAGGCAGGCGGTACCAAAATGGTGCTCGCGACCGGATATGCGGACGGCACGATCGTCGAGCGTGCGAGCATTTCCACGGAAGAGCCTGCGAAGACGGTCCCCGCCATGGTCGAGTGGTTCTCGGGCAAGGGTATCGCCGCTCTGGGCATCGCGGCGTTCGGCCCCACGGCGGTCAACCCCAAGTCGCCCGATTACGGCCATATCCTGCAGACGCCCAAGCTGGCCTGGCGCGGCTACGACTTTTTGGGGGAGATGCGGCGCGGCCTTGGCGTGCCCTGCGGGTACGACACCGACGTCAACGGCGCTTGCTTGGGTGAGGTCATGTACGGCGCCGGCAAGGGGCTCGAAAACGTGATCTACATCACGGTCGGCACGGGCATAGGGGCGGGCGTGTACGTGGACGGCCACCTGCTCCATGGCATGCTCCATCCGGAGGCCGGGCACATCGCGCTCGCCCGCGTGCCGGGGGACGAGGGCTTCGCCTGCAACTGCCCGAGCCATGACAGCTGCTTCGAGGGTTTGGCCGCCGGTCCCGCCGTGGTGGCGCGCTATGGCGTGGAGCGCGCGTCGGACATGGCCGACGACGAGGGCTTCCTGGAGCTCGAGAGCGCCTACATCGCGCAGGGCATCGCCACCTACATCTACACGCTCTCCCCGCAGCGCATCGTGCTCGGCGGCGGCGTGCCCGATCACGCCCCCAAGCTCATGGCGCGGGTGCGTGCCAAGGTCCTCGAGCAGATCAACGGCTATCTGGCGACGCCCGAGCTCGCCGATATCGACGGCTACATCGTGCCGCCGGCGTGCGGTGGCGACCAGGGCGTGCTGGGCGCCATCGCCCTGGGCGCCCAGGCGCTTGAGGGCTGATTCGAGGGCGCGCCTCGAATTCCCATGAGGCGGAATCTCCGCATCACGGACTTCACGGTGCCTTGCCTCGCGGAGTGCGATGGGCCCTCTTTCCTTGCGACTCACGTGAGAGTTCATGCCCGGCGCTCGGGTTCCGTCGCCGCTCCACGAGTGCCGAGCGTAGGCGGCCCGATTGCTGACGCGGCGCTTACCGGTCCCTGATATTCGTGCGCTACCGTCTGGAGTTGAGTGGGATCGCGCTCGGCGGCGGCGCCATCGGGCGGTATCCCGTTCGATGACCGACCGAAGGGGGGCGCGATGATGCTGAATGGCACGAGCTCATCGATTGAGGGCTCGATCACGCCCGAGGGGCTCATGGCATACCTGGCGGTCCTGTGCGTGCTTGCCGTCGCGGTCATCGCGGTGGGGGTCGCCGTGCATCGCCGCATCCGGCGATAACGCAAATACCCCCGCGCACCCTTTTGAAGGTGCGCGGGGGTATTCTCTTGGGGGTCTGTTCGGATGTCCGGCTGCGAATTATGGGGTCTGTTCGGCTGTCCGCCTGCGTATTCCGCCCAACGCTCGATACGGCGCGCTATTCCGCCCATGCGGCGAGATAATCGCCGACCATCGCCTCAAGCGCTCCTTGCGTGCCGGGCTCGAGTTCGAGGACGCCGCTGCGCCACGCCTCGGGGGCGAGCGAGATTCCCAAGCCGGTCTCGCCCACGACGGTGACGCCCATGACCGCCAGCAACCTCGCCAGGTTCTCGCGCATGCCCGCCGTGGCGGCACGTCCGCCCACGCCGAAGATCGCCGCCCGCTTGCCCTTGATTGCCGAGGGACTCGTACGGTCGTGCTGGTCGGTGGGGCGGGAGAGCCAGTCGAGCAGGTTCTTGAGGCCTCCGGGGATGTTCGAATTGTATTCCGGTGAGAAGAACCAGATGGCGTCTGCCCCCAGGATGGCATCGCGCACGCGCTGCACCGGCTGCGGCACGGGCCACTCGATATCTTGATTCATGAGGGGCACGTCGGTCCAATCGAGATACGACACCTCGGCGCGATCGCCGATGATCCGTTCGACTTCACGGGCGAGCTGCCGATTGAAGGACTGCTCGCGCAGCGAGCCGATAACCATGAGAATACGGGGCATACCTGCTCCTTTCGTTGGAACGACGAATCGTTCGGGCTGCATGGCGTATGTTGCCCGCTTGGTCGCGTTTGTATCCGCCCCACGTCCACCTGTCCTGCGACACCGCATCTTCTCCAAAGATGGCTCCGTCGCACCCGTGCGCTATCGCGTCCCGGGTTTCTGCACTTTCCGCCTTGCACCTTTCGCCCTGACGCCCGGGCGCCTTTACGCTCGAGTGCCCTCGCGGCGGCCCTCCTTCATCGCCGGCATGCGCACCCAACTGAGGGGTATGGCCACAGGGTGTTTTGCTCTGCACACGGAGAAGTGAGTACAATGCATGCAAAGGTGGGGCACGGCTCTTGAGGGGCTTGTGCGCCACGCAGGTCAACGGCGACAGAGAGGAACTGCAGTGGATTCGATCATCAAGCTCGTGCCCGATTTCAAGGGCAAGATCTGGGGCGGGCGCCGCTTGGCAACCGAGTTTGGTTACGAGATCCCGGATGGCCCTGTGGGCGAGTGCTGGGCGATCTCCGCGCACCCCAACGGCGATGACGCCATCGCCACGGGCGAGTTCGCGGGCAAGACGCTCTCGTGGCTGTGGGCGAACCATCGCGAGCTGTTCGGCGGCTGCGAGGGCGATGTGTTCCCCTTGCTCGTCAAGATCATCGACGCCGCCGACGACCTGTCCATCCAGGTCCACCCCGACGACGCGTACGCCGGTGAGCACGAGAACGGCAGCCTTGGCAAGAAGGAGTGCTGGTACGTGCTTTCCGCCGATGAGGGCGGCACCATCGTGGTAGGGCAGAACGCCGCGTCGCGCGAGGAGTTCGCGCAGATGGTCCAGGAGGGCCGCTGGAGCGAGCTGCTCAACGAGATCCCGATTCACGCGGGCGACTTCTTCCAGATCGACCCCGGCTGCGTGCACGCCATCAAGGGCGGCACGGTGATCTTGGAGACGCAGCAGTCGAGCGATGTGACCTATCGCGTCTACGATTACGACCGCCCTGGTGACGACGGCAAGCTGCGCCCCCTGCACCTCGAGCAGTCCCTCGACGTCATCGACTACGCCATGGAGGCGCCCAAGTCCGGCGAGGTCACGGCGCCCGAGGTCGACGGCGTGACGGTTCTCGTCTCAAACGACTGCTACACCGTCGAGCGCCTGCGCGTCGACGGGGAGCTTGCTTTCGCGACGCCCCATCCCTTCACCTGCGTGAGCGTCATCGAGGGCGCGGGCACGGTGAACGGCGAGCCCGTTGAGAAGGGTTCTCATCTGCTCGCGCTCGCGGCGTGCGATGAGCTCTTGTTCACCGGCGACATGACGGTGATCACGTCTCATCTGTAGCGCGTAAAAAGGGCGAACGTAATTTTGGGCATCGGCGGCGCCGGCAGCGGCGGCGCCGATGTTGCTCTATACTCAGCTTTGTACCAACGGGGAGCTGGCGGAGGCCGGCTGAGAGGAAGCCCGTGGGGACGCGTCGAGTTCCGCGCCGCAGCGCGCGCCGCGAAAAGAGCCCGATTCCGGTTGGGCTATGCGCCTCGACCGCGCCCCGCACCGCTTCGACCCGCAACCTGATCCGGGTAATGCCGGCGTAGGGATTGAGCAGCCGTGCTCCGAGCGAAGACGCGTGCGAGCGGGCCCCTACGGAAATCGAGGGGCCCGCTTTTCGTGGCCTCGGAAAGGAAAGCTCATGGAAGCAAGTGTCGCGATCCAGGTCCTGCCCCAGCGCGTGGGCGGCAACGACGAGGTCTGCCGCATCGTCGACGAGGCGATCGCCTATATCCAGACCAAATTCCCCGACGCCTACGTCGGCCCGTTCGAGACGACCATCCAGGGCGAGTACGACCTGTGCATGGAGGTCGTGGCGGGCGTGAACCGCATCTGCGTCGAGGCAGGCGCCCCTGAGGTGGCCACCTATGTCAAGATTTTCTTCGCGCCTGAGGACGGCGTCCTCACCACCGAGGAGAAGATCTCCAAGTACCACGAGAACGATGCGTAAAACGGAGGCGCCGCAAGGCCGCCGCGGGCGATGCGCGGGCGCCCTCTCCGTTCTGGCTGCCCCGTTGACGCTTCTGGCCCTTTTGGCTTTATGGCAGTTCGCGTGCTCGACCGGCCTGGTTCCGTCGTTCATGCTGCCGAGCCCCGTGCGCGTGGTGCGGGCGCTCGTGGGCGATTGGCACCTGCTTGCGGGGCACGCCGCGACCTCGCTCGCCGAGGCGGGGTTGGGTCTTGCCGCCGGCGTGGCCCTGGGCTTCGCCGCCGCCCTCGCTATGGACCGCTTCGATCTGCTCTTTCGCGCGTTTTATCCGATTGTGGTGCTCACCCAGACGATTCCCACCGTCGCCATCGCGCCGCTCCTGGTGCTCTGGTTCGGCTATGGAATGCTGCCCAAGGTGGTGCTCATCGTGGTGGCGACCTTCTTTCCCATCACGGTGGGGATGCTCGAGGGCCTGCGTTCCGTCGACCCCGACGAGATCGACCTCATGCGCGCCATGGGCGCCACGCGCGTGCAGATCTTGCGCCATGTGAAGCTTCCCGCCGCGATGCCGCAGTTCTTCTCGGGCCTCAAGATCTCGGCCGCCTACGCCATAGTGGGCGCCGTGATCGCCGAGTGGCTCGGTGGCTTCTCGGGCCTGGGCGTGTACATGACGCGCGTGCGCAAGGCGTATTCGTTCGACAAGATGTTCGCCGTCATCTTTTTGATTTCGGCCCTGAGCCTCGCGCTCATGTGGGCGGTCGACGCGGTGCGCCGCATCGCCATGCCCTGGGAGCGCCGGGGCGATTCCATCCGCTAGGCGTTTTGAGCGCATGCGCGCTCGCCGGCGCCTCACGCGCCCGGCTGCCGAGTCCACCCTGGTGGCAGGTACACCCTTTCAATCGCAGGATTCCCTGCGGTATCCACACGAGTCCGGGGCCTCGGCCCCCGAGCAAAAAGGAGATTCTGATGCAGAAGAACCCCATGACCAACATGATGCCCGGCCACATGGTCTCGCGTCGCGCACTGCTGGGCGCCGGGGCGGCCCTCGCCGGCGCCGCGGCCCTCGTCGGCTGCGGTGGCGCCGAGAAGCCCGCCGGCTCCGCCGCCTCCGGCGGGGATAAGCTCCGCAAGGTCACCTTCGCCCTCGATTGGACGCCCAACACCAATCACACCGGCGTGTACGTTGCCGCCGAGCGCGGCTACTACAAGGAGGCCGGCCTCGAGGTCGAGATCGTCCAAGCCCCCGAGAACGGCGCCGACGCCCTGGTCGCCGCCGGTGACGCCGAGTTCGGCGTGACCTTCCAGGACACCATGGCCTCCTACGTCTCCGGCTCCGAGCCCATGCCCGTCACCGCCATCGCGGCGATCATACAGCACAACACCTCCGGCATCATCAGCATGAAGGACAAGGGCATCACCGGTCCCGCCCAGATGGCCGGGCACACCTACGCCACGTGGGAGCTTCCCATCGAGCAGGGCGTGATAGAGCGCTGCGTCGAGGCCGACGGCGGCGACTTCTCCCAGGTCGAGATGATTCCCTCCACCGTCACCGACGAGGTGACCGCGCTTTCCACCGACCAGGTCGACTCCATCTGGATCTACTGGGCTTGGGCGGGCGAGAAGTGCAAGCTGGCAGGGCTGGACACCAACTACTTCGCCTTCGCCGACATCGACCCAGTCTTCGACTTCTACACCCCGGTCATCATCGCCAACAACGATGTGATCGAGTCCGACGCCGAGATGGTCCAGGCCTTCATGGATGCCACGCGTCGCGGCTACGAGGACTGCATCGTCGATCCGCAGGGCGCGGCGGAGGTGCTGCTCAAGGCCGCTCCCGAGCTCGAGAAGGAGCTCGTGGTCGCCAGCCAGACTTATCTCGCCGAGCAGTATCAGGCCGATGCCGAGAGCTGGGGCGAAATCGACCCCAAGCGCTGGGACGCCTTCTTCGAGTGGGTGAGCGACCAGGGTTTCGCCGATCCGATCGAGCCTGGCGCGGGCATGACCGACAAGTTTCTGGTCTAAAAGGCGCGTAAAGGCTCAAAGACAGGGCGTCATAAACTAAGGTGTAGCTTTTGGGGGAGGTTTCGCGGCGTTTTCCATGATGTCGGAGTTTCGTCGCGACAAAATCCCAGTTGGCAGAAGGCCGATTGAGTCCACGCTGCGTAAAAGAGGGGAAAACTGCCCCCAAAAGCTGCACTTTGTGCGGGGAGGTTCTCATCACGATGGCTCGGCTGGAGATTCAAGGCGTTTCGCAGGGGTTCGGCGATGTCGATGTGCTTCGCGACATCACGCTGTCTGTTGAGTCCGGTGAGATCGCCTGCCTGCTTGGACCTTCCGGGTGTGGAAAGACGACGCTGTTCCACGTGATCTCGGGGCTCACCGCCCCGCGCGCCGGCCGCGTGCTGCTGGACGGAGAGGACATCACGGGTCGGCCCGGCAATCTGTCATACATGCTCCAAAAAGATCTGCTGTTGCAGCACAAGCGTATCATCGACAACGTCTCGCTGCCCTTGATCCTGCAGAGCGTGCCGGTCGAGGACGCGCGCTCCCGTGCTGCCGAGCTATTTGGAGTTTTTGGCTTGGAAGGGACCGAGCGCCGCTGGCCCAGCGAGCTATCGGGCGGCATGCGCCAGCGCGCCGCGCTGCTGCGCGCGCATCTGTTCTCTCAAGAATTCATGCTGCTCGATGAGCCGTTTTCGGCACTCGACGCCTTTACCAAGGCCGATATGCACGCGTGGTTTCTCGATGTGGTCGAACGGATGGGCACGACTGCCCTGGTCGTGACGCATGATATCGACGAGGCCATCACGCTGGCCGATGAAGTCTACGTCATGCGCGGAAACCCGCAGGCGGGGGAGTCGACGCACATCGTGGGGTCGGTTCGGGTGCTTTGTCCCCGCTCGGAGCGCGCCGGGTACGTGCTTACCGAGGAGTTCCTCGAGAACAAGCGACGCCTCCTGACTCTGCTGGGATAGAGTCGTCGGCTGGCCAAGGTGGTGAAGCTCCCGGTCCGTTCTGACTGGCACCGCGAAGACCTGCGACAAGGACGCCGTCGGCAGTGGAGTCGTGGCGCGGTCCTCCATCCGCCGCGCAAGGCGGCAGTGTCATGAGTCAATATGCTCATATCGATATAACATATGGCATGTACCTGCGTAAATAAAAACGTATATGAACAAACTATTTATCTTTTCGCAAAAGTTAGCCTAGGCTCTTTTCTTGGGTGGGCAATCGTGTTAGTTTACCTAGGTGAACAAAGCCAAGGCTAACTTTTGAAGGATGGTGTTCCCATGTCGCAGGGTCCGCAGGTGCCGTCGATGCCGCTTTCGATGATGAGGGCGGGTGAGACGGCGAGGGTGGAGCGCGTCAAGGGCGCGTCCGATGTCAAGCGTCATCTCGAGAACCTCGGATTCGTCGAGGGCTCGCAGGTGCACGTGGTCACGTCATCCGGCAGCAACATCATCGTCATGGTGAAGGGTGCGCGATTCGGCTTGGATGCGAGGGTGGCGCGCAACGTCATGGTTGCCTAGGCGCGATTGCATGGGAAAGGGGGAAGTATGAAATCGTTGGCAGATGTAAAGGTGGGGGAGAGCGCCACCATCGTCAAGCTCCACGGTGAGGGGGCTTTGCGCCGCCACCTTATGGATCTCGGCCTTATCAAGGGAACGCCGTTCAAGGTCGTGAAGGTCGCTCCGCTGGGCGACCCGGTCGAGATTACCGTGCGCGGTTATGAGCTGTCTATCCGCAAGGAGGAGGCGGCGATCGTCGAGGTCGCCTAAGGTGCGAACGGCATTTTTATACCGGTAGAGTTAGTCATGTCTAACAAGATGTAGACGCGAAGGTGTCATTTGGGCGCGGACTCACTCAGCAACGAGAACGTTTCAAAGCCAAGAGAAAAGAAGGATCGCATGGCGAATCCAGTACTGCACATCGCGCTTGCCGGCAACCCCAATTGCGGCAAGACCACTCTGTTCAACCTCATCACCGGGGCCAACGGCTACGTGGGCAACTGGCCCGGCGTCACGGTCGAGAAGAAGGAGGCGCCCCTGTCGCATGACAAGGGCGTGGTAATCACCGACCTGCCCGGCATCTACTCGCTGTCCCCCTATAGTCCCGAAGAGCGCGTAAGCCGCGATTACCTCATGGGCGGCGAGCCCGATGCGGTCATTCAGGTGATCGACGCCACCAATCTGGAGCGTAACCTGTATCTGGCCCTGCAGGTCATCGAGACGGGCCTGCCCGTGGTCGTCGCCCTCAACATGGCCGATCTGGTTGAGAAGGGTGGCGACAAGATCGACATCGCGGCGCTCGAGAAGAGCCTGGGATGCCCGGTCGTCATGATCTCCGCCCTCAAGAACAGCGGTGTGGACGGGCTCATCGCCATGGCCAAGCGAGTGTCTGCCGGCGCGAGCGGCGCTCCTGTGCGCGAGGGACGTCTCCTTGCGTTCGATCGGTCCATCGAGGACGTGCTCGCGCAGATCGAGAAGATGGTCCCGTCTTCGGTCGAGCCGGGGCGGCGCCGCTATTTCGCGGTAAAGCTGTTCGAGCGCGACGCCGAGGCGACTGCGGCGCTCGGCCTCTCGAGCGACGCCCGTGAGCGCGTCGAAGGGCTCATCGCCCGCTGCGAGGCGGATTGCGATGACGACGCGGAGTCCATCATCACCGGCGAGCGCTATGGGCTCATCGCGCACATCGTGGACGGTTGCCTCAAGAAGGCGCCGGCGCGGATGAGCGTCTCCGAGAAGATCGATCGCATCGTCACCAACCGCTGGCTCGGCCTCCCCATATTCGCGCTCATCATGTTCGGCGTGTATTACCTGGCGATCTCCACGTTCGGCACCGCCATGACGAACTGGGTGAACGACAACCTCTTCGGCGAGGGATGGGAGCTCTTCGGTAACGCGATGCCCTCCGTCCCGGCCCTCTTCGAGGGCTGGCTCGTGGCCGCGGGGGCGTCGGACATGGTGGTCAGCCTTGTATGCGACGGCATCGTCGCCGGCGTGGGCGCGGTACTCGGCTTCATTCCCCAGATGTTCGTGCTCTTCGTGCTCCTCTCCTTCCTGGAGGACTGCGGGTACATGGCGCGCGTCGCCTTCGTCATGGACCGCGTGTTCCGCAGGTTCGGCCTCTCGGGCAAGTCGTTCATTCCCATGCTCGTATCCACCGGCTGCGGTGTTCCGGGCGTGCTGGCAACCAAGACCATCGAGAACGAGAAGGACCGCCGCATGACGGTCATGACCACGACGTTCATTCCCTGCGGCGCCAAGCTTCCCGTCATCGCGCTGGTCATGGGCGCGCTGATCGGCGACGCCGAGTCCACTTGGATCGCCCCGCTCTTCTACTTCCTGGGCGTGTTCGCGGTCATCGTCTCCGGCATCATGCTCAAGAAGACCCGGCTGTTCGCCGGTCGCCCCACGCCCTTTGTGATGGAGCTGCCCGCCTACCATATGCCGAGCGTGCGCAGCTGGGCCCTGCACGTGTGGGAGCGCGTGGGCGCGTACATCAAGAAGGCCTTCACGATCATCTTCGCCTCGACGGTCGTGGTGTGGTTCCTCTCGAGCTTCGGCATGTACGAGGGCGCCTTCGGATTCCTTCCCAGTATGGAGGGCATTCCCGAGGAGTTCACCGATTACTCCCTGCTCGCGATGGTCGCTGGGGCGGTGAGCTGGCTATTCGCGCCGCTGGGCTTTGATTCTTGGCAGGCCACGGCCATGTCCGTCACGGGCCTCGTGGCCAAGGAGAACGTCATGTCCACCGCCGCCTCGCTGCTGCACCTCGTCGATGCCACCGAGACCGACCCGAGCCTCTGGGCGGCTTTCGCCGCGTTGTTCCCGAGTGCGGGCGCCATCGCCGCGTTCGGTGCATTCAACCTGCTGTGCGCCCCGTGCTTCGCGGCCATGGGCACGATCCGCGCCCAGATGAACTCGGGCAAGTGGACGGCCATCGCGCTTGCATACGAATGTGGGTTCGCCTGGGTGGTCGGCCTCATGATCAACCAGTTCTACCTTGCGGCGAATGGCGTCTTTAGCGTTTGGACCGCCGTCGCCTTGGTGTTCGCGGTTCTCATCCTGTTCCAGCTCTTCCGCCCCATGCCCGATTACGCGTGGGATGACACGGGGGAGTCGGCGTAGGCCGCGCTCCGCGTGCTTTCGAGGCGAAGATGATGGCGCTCCCATCGTCATGCGCGTGATGAGGCGCGCCCTGCCAGGCGACATGCCGGCAGGGCGCGCCAATTGGGGCTCGCCGACGTAAATCGGCCGATTTGAGACAATGGAGGAGTGATCCTCGGAGGGAATGCTGATGTCGACCATCGATTTTCTGATAATCGCCCTGGTGCTGGCCGCGTTTGTCGCGGTGATCCTACGCGTGCGCAAAAAGGGGACGTGCGGTGACTGCGCGCAAGCCGGCGCGTGCGGCGGCGCGTGCGCCGGCTGCTCGACGCGCCGGGAAGCCTCCTGCCCGGCCTGCGAAGGGGTCGATCGGGTCGCCGAGAAGCTCTCGCGCAACGTGAACGGCAGGTGACGCCGGCGCGGTCAGTGCTAAGCTGGGGGTATTGCCGTCCGGCAGGAAGGATCTTTCGTGAGCACGTACGACCGCCCCGATCAGTCCCTCAAGTACCTGCGCCTGCTCTCGCAGCAATTTCCCACGCAGCAATCGGTGTTCACCGAGATCATCAACCTGCAGGCGATCCTCAACCTGCCCAAGGGCACCGAGCACTTCATGAGCGACCTGCACGGCGAGTACGAGGCGTTCCTGCACATCCTCAACAACTGCTCGGGCGTGGTCCGCGAGCACGTCGATGTCATTTTCGGCGACGACCTCTCCGAGGACGAGAAGGGTGACCTGTGCACGCTCATCTACTACCCGCATGAGAAGCTCGAGCTCGTCCGCCGCGCCCATATGGACACGCCCGCGTGGTACAAGCTCGCGCTCGATCGTCTGCTGGTGGTCGCGCGCTCGCTTTCCAGTCGCTACACGCGCTCCAAGGTGCGCAAGGCCATTCCCCGCGATTACGCGTACATCATCGACGAGCTCCTGCACACGCATCCCGATGAGAACAACTACCGCGTCCGGTATCACGAGCGGATCATCGCGTCGATTCTCGAGACCGATGCGGGCGAGGATTTCATCTGCTCGCTGTCCAGTCTCATCAAGCGGTTGGTCATCGACCACCTGCATCTGGTGGGCGACATTTTCGACCGCGGCGGCGGTGCGGCCAAGATCATGGACAGGCTGGGGACATACCACTCGTTCGATATCCAATGGGGTAACCACGATCTGCTCTGGATGGGCGCCGCCGCCGGGCAGCCGGCCTGCATCATCACGGTGTTGCGCAACAACCTGAGGTATGGCAACTACGAGATCCTCGAGAACGACTACGGAATCTCCCTGCGCGAACTCGTCGCTTTCGCGGAGCGCACGTATGAGCCGGTGCCTGAGGGCGCGACGGGCTTCTCCGCCACGCTCACCCCGCTCATGAAGGCGGTCAACGTGCTGCTGTTCAAGCTGGAGGGGCAGATCATCCAGCGGCACGCATGTTTCGACATGCACGATCGCCTTCTGCTCGAGCGCATCGACGCTTCGTCCGGAACGGTGCGCCTGCCCGACGGTCGCGACCACGTGCTCGCGACGCGCGATTTCCCCACCGTCGACTTCGAGCGGCCCTACGAGCTCGATGAGGACGAGCAGCGCATCGTGGACAAGCTCGTGGCGGAGTTCACCACCGCCGATCATCTGCATCGACACATCAACCTGCTCTACAGCCACGGGTCCATGTACCTCGCCCATAACCACGATTTGCTGTTCCATGGGTGCGTCCCCATGAACGAGGACGGCACGTTCTCGAGCATGAACTGCCTGGGCACATGGCGCAGCGGTCGCGATTACCTCGACTTCTGCGACGAGATCGCCCGCCGTGCCTGGCGCGCCCGCGATCAGGACGCGCTCGATTGGATGTGGTACCTGTGGATCGGCATGAAGTCACCGGCGAGCGGGCGCCTGGTCAAGACCTTCGAGCGCACATATGTGGACGACCCCGCGTGCTGGGTCGAGCCCATGGACCCCTACTTCGAGCTGACGCGCGATGAGGGGACATGCGACGCGATCATGGCTGAGTTCGGGTTGACGCCCGGGGTCGGTCACATCATCAACGGGCACACGCCGGTGCACACGGCCGAGGGTGAGCAGCCGATCCGCGCGAACGGGCGCCTGCTGGTCATCGACGGCGGGTTCTGCAGCGCGTACCACCCCAAGACGGGCATCGCCGGCTACACGCTCATCTCGAGCTCACGAGGCTGCCGTCTGAAGGCGCACCAGGCGTTCGAGAGCGTGGAGGCCGTGCTCGCCCGCAACGCGGACATCGTCAGCGACACCGACTGCTTCGATGTGGCCGAGCGCCGGCGCATGGTGAGCGATACCGATACCGGCGCGCAGATCAGGGAACAGATCGGGGATTTGCGCGCGCTGCTCGAGGCGTACAGGAACGGCGTGCTGGAGGAGTGCCTCTAATGCGCGGCGAGCTCCTCCTCGCAGATCGCGTTGAGTCGGCGGACGGTCTCGCGCATGTCCTCCTCGCGTGCCTCCGGGTGGATCGCGCAGATGCGCAGGACCTTCTTGCCGTCGAGCTCGGTGGTGAACACGCCGGCATAGCCGCTCTCGATCATGCGCCGGGAGATGCGGGCGTTGAGCCGGTCCTTCTCGTCTTCGGTGAGGCCCGCCGGGCTGTAGCGGAAATTGACCATGGCCATCTGCGCCGGGGAGACCACCTCGATCATCGGATTGGCGCGCATCTCGTCCTCTGCCCAGCGCGCGAGGTCGAATCCGTGCTCGACGGCGGCCGAGAGCGCATTGGAGCCCATCACCTGGAGGGAGAACCAGAGCTTGAGTCCTCGGGCGGGCCTCGTGAGCTCGGGGCTCATGTCCCAGGGGTTGGTGATGCCCGCGCCGTCCTCAAGGTCCTTGAGGTACTCGGGATGCGTCGAGAAGCTCTTGAGCAGCTTGCGCTCGTCGCGCACAAGGACGAGGCCGCACGAGTATGTCTGGAAGAGCCATTTATGAGCGTCCCAGCTGAGGGAGTCGGCGAGTTCGATGCCATCGAGCATGCCGCGGTATTTGGTGAGCAGTACGGAAGCGCCGATGGCCCCGTCCACGTGCATCCACAGACCGTGCCGACGGGCTATCAGCGCGATGTCATAGAGCGGGTCGACGGAGCCCGTGTTGGTGCTGCCAGCGGTGGCGATCACGGCGAAGGGAATCAGGCCGGACTCCCTGTCGCGCTCGATGGCGCGTTCGAGCGCCTCGGTGTCCATGGTGAAGTCCTCGTGGCACGGGACGGTCCGGACCCGATCAGCGCCGATTCCAACGATGTGCAGCCCCTTGGCGACCGAGCTGTGCGTCTGCTCGGATACGTAGGCGACCCCCAGGCGCCAGTCCTCGGGGGCGAGCTTCTCATCGCGCGCGGCGACGAGCGCGGTCATGTTGGCCATGGATCCGCCCGACACGAACACGCCGCCAGCCCCCTCGGGCAACCCGGCCTTGTCGCAGAACCAGCGCAGCAGCTCGTGCTCCGCGACGCACCCGGCGGGATAGTTGGCGAAGCTGCCGGCATGGCGGTTGTAGCCCGAGGCCATCATGTCTCCCAGCCAGGAGACGGCGGTCACGGGGCCGGGGACAAAGCCGAGGAAGCGCGCGTGGTCGATGTTGTACCCGTATCCGATGATGTCGTCCTGCATCTCGCGCACGACGTCGTCGAGCGGTCGGCCCTTCGCGGGGATGCCACGGGTGGCTATGCGCTGCAGGAGCTCGGGGTCGGCCTCGCGCCCGATGGGCCCTTCGGAGAGATGGCGGTTGCGCGAGAACAGCTCGCAGACAAAGCGGACCGCCGCAAGCTCGATGTCCTGTTCCTGAGTCGATCCCGGTGCGTACATGGGCGTTTCCCCCGATCCCGTCATATGGTTCCTGATCTCGGGATATGGTCCCATGGCTGAAGACATATGTATAATTCAATTATCTAATCGCTAATTGAAAATTAGTAATGGGTGACTGCCCGTGGAGCTGCGGAACATCGAGACATTCCTATCCATCGTCGAGTACGGCACCTTTTCCAAGGCGGCTGAGCGCCTGGGGTATTCCCAGTCGGCGGTGACGGTCCAGATCAGGCAGCTCGAGAACGAGCTGGGCGTTCGCCTGTTCGACCGGGCGTCACGGGGCGTCCGGCTCACGGACCCCGGTCGGGCGTTCGCATTTCACGCCAATGAGGTCATGGGCGCGGTGCGTTCGGCGCGCGACGCAGCCTCGCTCGGCGGGGAGGGACCCAAGGACGTGCGGGGCGCCATACGGCTGGGCAGCGTCGAATCCGTCTCGACGGCGCTGCTCCCCGATCTCCTTATAGAGTTTCACGAGCGCTGCCCCCATGTGCAGGTGATCGTTTTGACCGACCGCCGCGAGGACATGGTGGCGGGGCTCGCGAGCAATGCCATAGACCTTCTGCTCACCATGGAGCGGCATGTCTGTCTGGGCGGGATCGACTGTGAGGTCCTGAGGGAAGAGCGGGTGGCGTTCCTGGCGTCTCCGACGTTTCTGCGGGAGTGGGGCGTCGAACCGGATGCGCCGCTCGCGGCCGCCGACCTGGCGTTGATGCCCTTCGTCCTCACGGAGCGCGGGGAGAGTTACCGGCTTGAGCTCGACCGCCTGCTCGCCGATCGGGATGTGGCGATCGAGCCCCTGGTGGAGGCAGGCAACACCGAGACCCTTGTGCACTTGGCCGAGCGCGGCGTGGGGGCGACGTTCGTTCCGAGGTTTTCAGCGGCGCGCGAATTGGCTGCCGGAACGCTGGTGGAGGTGCGCGCGGACCTGCCCGAGGTGACGATGGAGACCCAGATGCTGCGACATGCGCGCAAGTGGGTGGCGCCGCATCTCGCGGAGTTCATCGAGACAACGAGAGCATACTTTTCTCGGTAATTGCGCTTACTGTCGCATATTATCCACACCTTATCGAAAAGATATGCATGAATCTGACAATGCGCGCCCTCTTTGGGACCGTTTAAATGCCATATATCAACACTTACGGAATACACAGGGTGCTAAAAAATATCTTGTCGTAAGGTTGGTCTCGCGCACTAGCTGGGGAAGAGCACGAGGATGTTCTCGCGCGATATCCGCATGATGGCACCGAGGGTGGGAGGGGGCCTGACATCGGACCTTGGGTTGCCTGGCGCATATCTGACACGGCGAACAAGCGAGTAGGAATCAATTGCCGCCGCGCCATTCATTTCTCGTACCGTGGTTCCTGCACGGCAGATAGAGGAGGGGGCTGCAAATGGCACGGAATAGGGAGAGTGGATCGAAATTCGATCGAGAGGACGGTCGGGAGGGGCGTGATATTATGCACGACCGCGTCCCGGATGACCGTCTGAGGTTGAGAAGGGCGGTCCGACGCACCAGGATCTTGCGAGAGATCGGGCTGCACGCGCGGGACGCGATCGCGACGCTCGTGACGGCGCCCGATGGGTTCGGCAAAACGACGCTGCTCGCGCAGCGCGTGAGCGAGGTCCAATCGGATGCCGAGAGGGGCGTGGCGCGCATCGTGGATGCGGCGGGAATGGACGCGGAGCGCTTGTATGAGCTGCTCGGGGATCTCGAGGGCAGGTTGGAGCCCCGCATGCGCCCCCTGATTGCCATCGACAACCTCCCCACGCTGCGCGAGACGGCGATACGGGGGTTCGCCGACCGAATTCGCGCGCTGCATGAAAAGGGCTTTGAACTCATGGTGGCCTGCCGTCCTTCGAACCGGGCGTTCGTCCAGCACATGGGCGATGCGTATAAGGTCGGCCCCCAGGCGCTGCTCGTGCGCCCCAAGGAATTCTCGGATTGGGCGACCATGCTCGGCATATCCGGTGAACTGGACGTATATGAGCTCACCCAGGGGGTGCCCGGGTTGGTGGCCATGCTGAGCGTGGTGGACGGCAGGCAAGTGGGGGTGGAGGCTTTCTCCGAGTCGGCCGCATCCCTGTACCGAGCGGCATTGCAGGAGTTGAGGGGAGAGCGGGACGCCCTGTACCGCACGGCATGCCTGCTTCTTCTCACGGGAAGCGGGCTGCTGCGCGACTTCGAACGGGTCGGCATGCGCGTGCGGACACAGACGTGGTCGCGGCTCGCGCGCGAGTACCCGATATTCGGCGTGGACGTCGAGCACGGCACGTACCGATGCATCGCGCGTCATGGGCACGCGATGGAGGCGCTGAGGCGGGAGGTTGTCCGCGCCCGCCCGCTGTTCGCGGCGCGGGCCATCAAGGTCCTCATGGCCGTGGGCAACGTCGATGCGGCGGTGGGCGTCACCGAGATGATGGAGCGACCCGAGGATGCGCTCGGCGTGCTTGCCGAGTACCCGTCGGCCTTCGCGCTGAGTGGCAACATCTCCTTCGTGAGGAAGATGATGGAGGTCGTGGGGGATGTGACGTCCGCGGCGATGCCCGTGGGAAGCATATTGGCGATCTACCTGGCGGCAATGGCGAGCGGTGAGCTGCGCGTGGCCCGCGCCCTGAGTGCTGAGCTCAGGCGCCGCTCTCGCGAGATCGAGGGGCAGATAGACCCGGGGTCCTGGACGGAGGCGGAGGCGCTGGTCGGATTGTGGCCAGGGTGCAGCGGCATTGGCCTGCCCGAGGTCTCCCCGTCGTACGTGAAGGGTCGGGAGACCGCCGCGGCGCGGGAGCTCAGGATGCACGGCAGGGTGTGCGGCGAGCTCATCGGCGGAAGCGGGGCACTCGAGCTCGATGCATGCGTGCAGGGTTTCGACGCGCTCGTCGGCGACGGCGTCTCCGTTCCAAAGGTGCTCCTGGCCTGCGATCGAGCTCTCATCGATGCGATGTGCGGGGACGCGGGCGATGTTCGGTCGTGCGACGAGAAGATGCGGGAGATGGTGCGCCGCCTGCTCGAGCGCCGGCTGACGCCCATCGCTACGCATGTGCGCATGGTCGCAGCGACGTGCAGGCTGCTTTCCGGGCTGCCCGTCACCGACGAGAGGGCGTTCGTCGACGAGGGCACGCTGTCCGTGCGGATGTCGGACTTCCCCATGCAGCTGTTCTGCCTGGTCGGAGAGGGTTGGCAGGCCATGGAGACGGGGCAGTGCACGAACGCGCTGTTCCGCGCGCGGCAGGTTCTCAAGCTCGCGGAAGAGGGCCAGTGGGTGATCGTGTCATGGGCCCGCATGCTCGAATGCTGTGCGCACGTGTGCTCGACGTCGCGCATGTCGCTCGACGAGGAGGCGAACATGCTCGATCTCTCGGGGGCCGCGGAGCATCCCGTCGATGCGTGGACGGTCGCGCTCAAACTCGCCGCCGCGCGGAGGACGTCAGAGCTCGGCGCGTGGTGTTCGCTCAACAAGGACGCGCTGTTCATCCGGGGCTTCATGGCGTTTGCAAAGCAGGCGCTTGCGCTTCTGGGCGACAAGGTCGCGGCGATGGACCGCTTGCTGCCGCGCGATTACCTGATGGGAAACGGCCTGTCGCTGGTGGACGGGGGATTGGAGCCGGCTCCCCAGCGGGTGGGGATGCGCGACGCTGACATGCTGCTCGCCCAGGTGAACGTGAGCCTGTTCGGGGGCTTTCAGGTGGAGCGCGGTGGGCACGTGGTGACCGACGCCGCCTGGCGCAGGCGCAAGGCGTGCGTCATCGCCGCAAGGCTCGTCTTGGCGGACGGCGCGTTCGTCAGTCGCAGGGAATTGGGGGACGAGATCTGGCCGGACAAGGACTACCTGCATGCGCGAGAGGCGGTGTACGCGGGCCTCACCTCGCTGCGGTCGGCATTCGGCCAGTGCGCGGAGGGGCCGCAGTATGTGCTGGCGCAAGGGGAGGGCGTCGCTATCAACACGGAATACGTCGTGTCGGACACCATGAGGTTCGACGCCCTCGCCCGCGACATCCTGCTCAGGAGAACGGGGACGACGGGGCGACAGCTCGTCGACGCGTGCCTGAGGCTCGATGAGATCTACACGGGCCCTCTGTACGTGCCCAATGTGGGCGACACGGAGTATTACGCGCATCAACGGCACGTTTACCAGACCAAATTTGTCGACTGCATGATGAGGGGGATAGGCGCCGCGCTGGAGATGGACGACCTGCCGGTCGCCTCGTGGCTCGTGGAGGCGGCGCTGCGGCAATCACCCTTGCGGGAGGACGTGATCAGGGCCGCCATGCACATCTACGACATGAGCGGGCGCCGGCGCGAGGTCGTGGAGCTCTACACGGGGCATGTGCACGTGCTCGAGCGCGAGCTCCACGCGCTCCCCGAGAAGGAGACCCGGATGGCGTACGAGGAGATCCTGCGCAAGGAGGGGAGGGAGGTGCTCCTGGCCTGACGCGGTGCGCGACCGGGCGGGGCGGGCGCTAGTCCAGCTTGATGTGCTCGATGTCCTTGCGGCTGCTGGCGCGGTACAGGGCAAAGCGATGCCCGATGACCTGGACGACCTCGGCCCCGACGCGCTCGGCGAGCTGCTCGGCGGCCTCGCGGCAGGAGAGCAGGCTGCCGTCCTGCACGCCGCACTTGATGAGCTCACGGGCCTCGAGCGCCTCGTCCGCCTGCTTGGCGATGGCGTCGGTGACATCGGCCTTGCCTATGAGGACGACGGGGTTGAGGTGGTGCGCGAGGGCGCGGAGCTGGCGGACCTGCTTGCCGGTGAGAGCCATGTGTCTACTCGCTTTCTGCGGGGCTGATTTTTGCAGGTCAACGATACCGCACAGCGAAGGGGCTAACAAGCCTTTGCATATGATGACCACTCGGATGGCTGCTCGGGCCTTCCCGCCATGCGGGAAGGCCCGCATGCGCCGTCGCCGTGTTTCGCGCTCGTGACTTCTTATGGTGCCCCGGCTTGGGAACGCACGGGGGCGAGGGCGCACGTTAGAATGGTGGGCAAGCAAAAATGCCGTACGAACGAGTCGCAAAGGAGCCGCCATGTCCATCACGCCCCAGGAGATCGCCGAGACGCGCGGCATGGTCTCAGAGCACAACCTGGACATCCGAACCATTACCATGGGCATCTCGCTCATGGGCTGCGCGGACGAGAGCCTGAACCGCATGTGCATCAAGGTCTACGACCATGTGACCCGCACCGCCGAGCATCTAGTTGAGACGGCGGAGGGCCTCGAGCGCGAGTACGGCATCCCGATTGTGAACAAACGCGTCTCGGTCACGCCGGTTGCGCAGATCGCCTCGGCGTGTCCGGACGAGGACCTCGTGCCCTTGGCGCACGCCCTCGACCGCGCGGCGGAGACCCTGGGCATCGATTACCTTGGCGGATACTCCGCCTTGGTCCACAAGGGCATCGGCAACGCCGATCGCCGCCTCATCAACTGCATCCCGCGGGCCCTCGCCGAGACGAGCCGCGTGTGCTCGAGCGTCAACGTCGCGACCTTGCGCGCCGGCATCAATATGGATGCCGTGTTGCTCGCCGCCCAGACCATCATCGATGCCGCCAAGCTCACGGCGGACCGTGAGTGCGTGGGCGCCTCCAAGTTCGTCTGTTTCGCCAACATGGTGGAGGACTCCCCGTTCATGGCGGGCGCGGTCCATGGTTCCGGCGAGGCCGACGCCGTGATCAACGTCGGCGTATCCGGTCCGGGCGTCATGGCCGCCGCCCTCGAGGAGCTGCCTGCAGACGCCGACATGATGCAGGTCGCCGAGCGCATCAAGCAGACGGCCTTCAAGATCACGCGCGCCGGTGAGCTCATGAGCCGCGAGGCCGCGCGTCGTCTGGGCGTCGAGAAGGGCATCGTTGATCTGAGCCTCGCGCCCACCCCCGCCGTGGGCGACTCCGTGGCGCGCATTCTCGAGGTCATCGGCGTGGGGCAGTGCGGCGGCCCCGGCACCACGGCGGCCCTCGCCCTGCTCAACGACTGCGTCAAGAAGGGCGGCGTCATGGCGAGCTCCAGCGTGGGTGGCCTCTCCGGCGCCTTCATTCCCGTCTCCGAGGACGCCGGCATGATCGCCGCCGCCGAGGCCGGGGCCCTGTCGCTCGAGAAGCTCGAGGCCATGACCTGCGTGTGCTCCGTCGGCCTGGACATGATCGCCGTCCCGGGCGACACGGATGTGGAGACGATCGCCGGCATCATCGCAGACGAGATGGCTATCGGTGTCATCAACAACAAGACCACCGCCGTGCGCATCATCCCCGCCATCGGCAAGGGGGTCGGCGAGTCGGTCGACTACGGCGGGTTGTTTGGCCGCGCCCCGGTCATGCCGGTCAACAGCCATGCGGGCACGGTCTTCGCGCATCGCGGCGGCAGGTTCCCGGCTCCCATGAACTCGCTCAAGAACTAGCGGATTTCCGCGTCGCGCCCCGAGCTCCACATGGACGCCCGGGGCGCGCGTTCTGCTAAGGTAGTCTTAATATGCATGGCGCGAGCGCGCCTCCTATTCGAAAGGAACGGTATGGCCGATCTTACCGATCGCTTCGGCACGATGGTCTTCTCCGAGGACGTCATGAAGAAGTGGCTGCCCAAGGACGTCTATAAGAAGCTCGCCGCCACCATCGAGGGAGGGGAGCCGCTCGACCTGGACGTGGCCAACGCCGTGGCACACGCCATGAAGGAGTGGGCCATCTCGAAGGGTGCGACGCATTACGCCCACTGGTTCCAGCCGCTTTCGGGCATCACCAGCGAGAAGCACGACAGCTTCCTGGAGCCCAACCACGATGGAACGGCCATCACGAAGTTCTCCGGCAAGTCGCTCGTCAAGGGCGAGTCCGACGCCTCGAGCTTCCCCAACGGCGGCCTGCGCGCCACGTTCGAGGCCCGTGGCTACACCGCATGGGACGCCACGAGCCCGGCCTTCATCAAGGACGACGTCCTGTGCATCCCCACGGCGTTTTGCTCCTACACCGGCGAGGCCCTCGACAAGAAGACCCCGCTTCTGCGCTCCATGACGGTTTTGGACGAGCAGGCCAAGCGCGTCCTCGCCCTGTTCGGCAAGCACCCCAAGCGCGTCGTGCCCTACGTGGGCGATGAGCAGGAGTACTTCCTCATCAAGAAAGAGGCCTACCGCAAGCGCCGCGACCTCGTCATCTGCGGTCGCACGCTGTTCGGCGCCGCCCCGGCCAAGGGGCAGGAGCTCGAGGAGCACTACTTCGGGGCCATCCGCCCCACCGTCTCGGCCTACATGAAGGACCTCGACGACGAGCTGTGGGCCCTGGGCATCCCGTCCAAGACCAAGCACAACGAGGTGGCCCCCTGCCAGCACGAGCTCGCGCCCGTCTACTCCGAGCTCAACGCTTCGGTTGACAACAACCTTCTCATGATGGAGAAGATGAAGCTCATCGCGAGCCGTCACGATTTGGTGTGCCTGCTGCATGAGAAACCCTTTGAGGGCATCAACGGATCGGGCAAGCACAACAACTGGTCGCTCGGCACCGCCGAGGAGAACCTGCTCGAGCCCGGCGACACGCCGCTGGAAAATCTGCAGTTCGTTGTCTTCCTCACCGCGGTCATCGAGGCGGTCGACAAGTATCAGGACCTGCTGCGCGCCAGTGTGGCGAGCTGCGGCAACGATCATCGCCTGGGCGCCCACGAGGCGCCGCCGGCAATCGTCTCGATCTTCTTGGGCGACCAGCTCACCGAGGTCGTGGAGATGATCATGGACGGTGAGGCGAGCGTGCACGCCACCACCGACACGCTCACCTTCGGCACGGTGATCCTGCCCAACCTGGAGCAGGACAACACCGACCGCAACCGCACCTCGCCGTTCGCCTTCACCAACAACAAGTTCGAGTTCCGCGCCGTGGGTTCCGAGGCCAACGTCTCCGATGCCAACACCGTGCTCGACACCGCCGTTGCCGAATCCCTGCGCGACTTCGCGGACGCGCTGGAGGGCACGCCCGAGGACGAGTTCCAGGAGGCCGCCCTCGCGTATTGCGCCGAGCACCTGCGCGCACACCGGCGCATCCTCTTCTCGGGCGACGGGTATTCCGAGGCGTGGGAGCGCGAGGCGGAGGCCCGCGGCCTGTGCAATTTCCGCACCACCGCCGATGCCCTGCCGGCGTTCATAGCGGAGAAGAACATCAGGCTCTTCAGCGAGATGGGCGTTCTCACCGAGGCCGAGGCCGTGTGCCGCTACGAGGTCAAGCTTGAGAAGTACAACAAGCTCATGAACATCGAGGCGACCACGATGGTGCGCGAGGCGCGTCGCACGTACCGTCCGGTGATCACGGCGTACGCCACCAAGGTTGCCAAGGGCCTCGAGACCATCCGGGCCGCGGGAGCCGAGGCCGCCATGGCCTTCGAGCAGGCCACGCTCAACGAGCTGTGCGACGGGATCACCGCCATCAACGAATCCATCGAGCGCCTGGACGAGGTCCACGCCAAGGCGGAGTCCCTGGTGGAGGGCCAGGCGCAGGCGAATTGCTATGCGCATGAGGTCGCGCCGGTGATGGCCGACCTGCGCGCCGCCGTCGATGCCATGGAGGAGATCGTCGCAGCCGATTACTGGCCCGTTCCCACCTACGACGATATCTTGTTTTACGTCTAACGTCTCTGCTATACTCTAGCGCGCTGTCCCCATCGTCTAGCGGCCAAGGACGCCACCCTTTCAAGGTGGATATCACGGGTTCGAATCCCGTTGGGGGCACCATCGCATTGTCCGGACCCGCACGGCTTGGAGCTGTGCGGGTCCTTTTCGTCGAGAGGGGCGCCCATGGATGCGAAACGCGTCGCCCGCGCCGGGGTGATGGTGGCCCTGCTTGCGGTCTCGGCTCAAGTCATGATGCCCATCGGACCGGTTCCGTTCACCTTGCAGACGATGGTCCTCGCCATGGTTCCGGCGGCGCTCGACCCCGGCACCGCGGTGCTCTCCGTCGCGTCGTACGTGCTGCTCGGGGCGTTGGGTCTGCCGGTGTTCGCCGGCTTCAACGGGGGCGTCGGGGCGCTTCTCGGGCCCACGGGCGGGTTCCTGTGGGGTTTCGTGCTGGGCAGCGCGCTCGCCGGCCTGGCGGCCAAGGCGCTCGAGGGCGGGCTCGCCGCCTACCCGCGCTCGCTCGCGTGCGCCGCCGCGCTCGTGCTCGTCTCGTATGCGTGCGGGACCGTCCAGCTCATGGCGCTCATGAATCTCGATCTCATGGGGGCCCTCGCGATTGCGGTGTTCCCCTTCATCCTGCCTGACGCGGTGAAGATCGCCGTGGGCGCCCGCCTGGGCTGTACGGTGGCGCGCGCGATCAGGTAGCCGGTCCTTTCCTAGGGCAGCAGGCCCATGGCGGCGCGGCGGGCGGCGAGCTCGCGCCCGTCGTCGAGCGGGGCGAGCGGCAGCAACGTCGCGGCCTGCGCGTCGTTAGCGCCCACGCGGCGCTCGAGCGCGCGCTTGATGAGCCAATCGGCGAGGTCGGGGTTCTTGGAGAGTGCCGGGCCGTGCAGGTAGGTGCCTATCAGATTGCGGTGCAGGCAGCCCTCGAGCCCGTCTTTGCCGTTGTTGCCCGCGCCAGGGACGGTCGAGGTTCCGAGCGGGCGCTCGCCCTCGTCGAGGTAGGTGCGTCCGCCGTGGTTCTCGAAGCCAACGAAGGGCTCATCCGATAGCTCGGTTCTCACCGCGACGTTGCCGGTCAGGCGCCCGTCGCCGCGCACGGTGTCTGCCGCGATGATGCCCAGCCCCTCGATCTTCTTGTCGCCCATGTAGTAGGAACGGCCGAGCAGCTGGTAGCTGCCGCAGATGGCGAGCATGACGCCGTCGTCCTCAACGTAGGATGCGAGGGCGTCGCGCTGTGAGCGAAGCTCATGGGCCACGGCGAGCTGGTCGCGGTCCGCGCCGCCGCCAATCAAGACGATATCGGCGGTAGCGAGGTCGAGCTCGTCTCCCATATGGACGTCGTCGACCCGGACCGGAATCCCGCGCCAGGCGCAACGGCGCTCGATGACCATGGCGTTGCCGCCGTCGCCATACAGGTTCAGGGCGTCCGGGTACAGATGGACCACGCGGAGCGGACGGTCGAGCGCCGCTGCGGCGGTTACGGCCCCATGTCCGTTTGAGGCCGTGTCGCCGCTTGCGGAGGTCCCGCCCTGCTCGGCTCGCTCGTTCGCGTCATGCGGGTCCGGAGCGGCCGCGCGGCCAGCTGTGGTGGAATCTGCGGCATCTGAGCTCAGGCGCTTGAGGTCGGCCACGACGGGCGGAAACGCCGTGTAGTTGGCGACCGCGAAGAGCGCGTCCTCCTCCGGCTCCCCCGCGACCGCCGTGAGCGCCTGCTCGATGTCGTCCACGATCTGGGCGTCGATGCCGGCGTACTTGAGGCGGACCTGAAGGTCGTTCGCGCGCGAGCCGCCCACAAATGCGCGCACGCCGGGCGCCGTGGCGAGGCATTCGAAGTCGACGTCCCAGATCCAGGAGACATCGCGGCCGTCGGCCTCGGCATCGTTCAGGAAAAAGGCCATGAGGCGGCCGTCGGACGCCTTGATTTGCTGGATCTGCCGGTCAAAGCCGACCGGGTTCTTGGCCAGGTCGCTCGCCACGGTGCGGCCCATGGCGAGCCAGCGCGTCATGCGGCCGCCGGTGGGCACATAGGCGTCGAGAACGCCCTGGAAGCGTCCGGGGTCGGCTCCCACGGCGCTTGCGGCGGTGCAGGCGGCCATGATGTTGTACACCATGTACAGGCCGTTATATGCGGTGGCGAGGCGAAGGTCGTGAGCTGTGTCGCCATGCTTGCCGTCGGGCAGGCGCAGATCGAATGAGTAGCCCTCGGCGGAGAGGGAGACGTCGTGCGTCCAGGCGGCGAGTTCGGGGCGCTCCCAGCCGCACGCGGGGCAGCGGTAGGCGCCAAGCTGGCCATATTGCAGGTACTCGTACTCGAGCGGGGCGTTGCATTTTGCGCAGAAGCGCGATTCCGCCATGCGGGAGCTCTCGGTCCCCGTGGCGCCCTTGATGCCGAACGGCACGCGCGGATTGGGCACGCGGTCGGCGATGGAGGAGCACAGGGGGTCGTCGGCATTGAAGATGAGGATGGTCTGGGGTGAAGACGCCAGGGCGCTCGCGATCGCGTCTTGCGTGTGGTCGATCTCGCCGTAGCGGTCGAGCTGGTCGCGGAAGAGGTTGAGAAGCACGAAGTGGGTGGGCTTGAGGCGCGGCAGCACGCGGACCGTGTAGAGCTCGTCGCACTCGAACACGCCGACGCGGATCGTGCCCGCGGTGCGACGCCGCTCGGAATTCGCCTCGAGCAGGGCGCCGGTGATGCCCGTCTCCATGTTGTTCCCCGCGCGGTTGCACACGCAGGTGAGCCCGCTCGCACCCACTGCGTCGGCGATCAGGTTGGTCGTGGTGGTCTTGCCGTTGGTGCCGGTGACGACCACGCTCGCATCGAGTAGGCCGGCGAGGTGGGCGATGAGCTCGGGGTCGATCGCCAGGCCGATCTTGCCGGGAAGGGCCCCGCCGCTGCGGTGCAGGACGGAGCGAAGGCCCCAACGCGTGACGCCGGCGGCCGTGGTGGCGATGTTCGATGCGATGCTCATGGGAGCTCCTGTCGTGTTGGTCGCCTATCGCCGGGCGGCGACGGCGTAACGGGCGCGGCTGCGCTGTTCGGGCGTCATGCGGCTGCGAGGGGAGTAGATGACGTTGGTTCGACAGTACTCCACGCATAGGTCGCATCCGGCGCAGGCGGACGCGTCGACGCGGAACACCGGCGGCGCGAACTCGATGGCGGGGCAGCCGGTGATCTGCCGACAGCGGTGGCAGCTCGTGCAGGCGTACTGGTCGATCTCGACGGGTTCGGCCCGGTACTCGCCGCGCTGCAGCCTCGCGCAGGGCGAGGCGAACACGACGGCGTGGACGCCGGGGCGCGCAAGGGCCCCGTGCAGGACGTCGGCGCTTTTCTGGCTGTCGAGGGGGTCGACGATGGCGGCGTCCTCGCATCCGAGCGCGAGGGCCCGGGCGGCGAGCGACTCGAGCGACTCGACGGTGAGGAAATCGCCGCCCGAGGCGAGGACGGCGAGGATGGTGACGCGCCCCTCGGAGGCGAGTTCGCGAAGCGTCTCCGAGGCGCCGTCGGCAGCGAGGTCGACGTCGGGAATGAAGTGGATGGACGCCTCGCAGGCGGGCTCTTCCGGTGTGCCGCCAGCGGGCACAGCGACCTTGTAGCGGTCGAGCAGCGACTCCTCGCCGCCGGGGCAGGCGGTCGCGGCGGGATGCATGGGACCGACCTCGGGGCACCCGGCGTCTCCGCAGATGACGCGCCCGCGCCCGCGGCCCAGGGCCTCCTTGCACGCGATGTAGGCGGCGCGATGCGGGCAGCCCGGGCAGGAAACGCCGCGCACGGCGGTGCTCGTGTCGCTCATCCTATGCCTCCTCGCCGGTGTAGGGCTCGCGGCTCAACAGCTCGAGGTCGAAGGTGAGCGTTCGGCCCGCCATGGGGTGATTGAAATCGAACAGCGTGTCCCCGTCGTCTGCGACGCGGATCACGCGCGCGAGCTGCTGGTAACCCTCGCCGTTCATGAGGTAGATGAGCTGGCCGGGGACCAGATCCTCGTAATTGGGGATCTCGATGGTGGGCATGACGTAGAGAAGGCGCGGGTCGTGCTCGCCGTAGGCCTCCCTCGGCTGGAGCGTGACCGTCCGGCGCTCGCCGGGCTCCATGGCGAGCACGGCCGCCTCGAAGCCCGGGACCACCTCGCGGTTGCCCTCAACATAGGTGAGGGGTGCGCGCCCCTCGGTGGTGTCGAAAATCTCGCCGTCCTCGAATGAGCCGGTGTAATGGACGGCGACGCGGTGCTTGAGTGAGAAATCAGACACGGGGTCCCTTTCGGATTCGTTGAAACTACGTAAGCGTACCACGGAAGAGCCGCGTCCCGGAGCGCTCGCGCACGGCGCGCGCCCGCTGCCGATCAGAAGCCGTAGCGCGTGGCGAACTCGTCTGCTGCCTGGCGGACGCCCTCCACGCCCTCCGCCCAAGTGGTGAAGTCGGGGGTATCGGCTATGATGCCGTCGGCCTCCCAGACGGCCTGATGGGAGAGGTCCCACGGCTCGCGCGCGGTGGGGCGCACGGGCAGGTAGGGATCATGGTAGGTGGGATTGATCAGGAAGAACGCGCCGCCTTCGCACCGGGTGGCGAAGTCGCGCAGGGCCCTGCGGGCGCTGCGGCGCTGGCCGACCTTGTAAAGGAGGATGGCACGTCCCAGCAGGAACCAGGGCAGCTCCTCTGCCTCCTCTCCGGCATCGCGCGCCGCGGAGAAGAAGGCGTCCTCGTCCTCCAGGCGCGCGAGCGCGAGGAAGAGGGTGCCCACGGCGATGTTCGGGTAGCCCACGGCGCGCATGACGGTGCGGGCGTAAGAGGCGGCCGCCCGATAGCGGGCCGTGAAGATGCAGCCCTGGGAGAGGGCCTCGACGACATGAAGCCATCCGATGAGCTCGGGGTCGCGCGCCGTGAGGTCCCGAGCGCGCGTGCCGTCCACGAGCGCCTCGTCGGCCCAGAGGCCCTGGACATCGGGATCGAAACCCGGGCGGGTCGAGATGAGCCGCTCACGCGTCTCGCGCTCAAGCTGCAACATGTCGCCCAGGCAGGCGTCGAGCGGGACGTCGGCGAGTTGGATGGCGACCAGACGGGCATCGACGCATTCGGGGTCGATCTCGATTATTCGGGAGAGCTCGCCGCGCGCCCGCTCGAACAGCTCGCCGCGGTCGCGCTCGAAGTCCGCATCGGACAGGTCCTCCATTCGGGAGAGCTTGCCCACGAGCTCGTCATGTAGGCGCATGTAGGCGACTGCCGCCCGGGCCCGCGCGTCGGACGCGAAGTGCTCCGGGTCTTGGGAGATCTGGTCCCGGAGGAGCTCCCGGGCGGCCGGGGTGAGGTCCGGGTGCGCGAGCTCGTAGCGGTGCTCCAGGAACGTGGGGACGTACACGCGGGGGTCCATCAGCGCTCACCCCCGGTGCCCCCGTGGGCTTCCGGGCGCACGCGCGTGTCCTGCGCGTCGAGCGCGCGCCGCACGAGCTCGTGCTCGGCGATCCAAAGGGAGAAGCTGGCGGAATCGGGCGTGCCCATGCCCTCCTGCAGGAGGGGCGTTGCCTCGGAGAGGGCGAGGACGAGCTCGTCCTCGCTCCCGGGTTGCACGTTCACGCGGGAGAACACGCCGTCGGGGAACTCGGCTTGGAAGTAGAGGGGCTGCGCGGCGCGAGGGTACACGCGCATGATGGAGCGGAGCGCCGCGGTGGCACCCTCGAGGTCGAACGAGCGGTACGCGAGGCTCATCTGCGCGATGAGGCTCCAGGCGTCCGGCCGGTGCCCACCGGCGTGCGGCCGGCGCGACGGGGACTGGATGGCGATTTGGTAGGCGGCGGCATGTCGCGCGCGGTAGCGCTTGAGCTCGTCGGGGGCCACCTCGAGCTTGGCGAGGGCGAGCATGCCCGTATGACGGATGCCGGCGGGGTCGAGCGGATTGGCCTCGAGCCCCCTCTCGGCGTAGGTGAGCGCCATGCGGTAGCGCCCCGCTATCAGCAGCCGCGAGGAGAGCGCGGCAAGCCACCGTTGGTACGCCCGCTGGCCAAGGTCCCGGGCGAATTCAAGGTCGTAGGGGTCGCTTGCCTTCTCGATCAGGCCCTCGGCCTCCGCCGCGACTTCATCGAGGTGCTCGACAAGATAAGATACGAGTTCGTCGTCTGAGTCCGATTGCAGCGTGGCGAGCATGCGCTGCGCGTCCCAGTTGAGAGGGTCGAGCTCCGCGGCCTCGCGCAGGTAGTCCTCGGCCGTGTTGAACTGGGCCTCTGCCTCGGCTTCGGTCGCCGCGAAGGGGGCGCGGTAGTCGACGATCTCGGTCGCCTGCGCCACCAGGTGGAACGATCGGTCGCGGTCGGTGCGTATGAGCACCGACGGGTCGTTTTGGAACGCATCGCTCGCCCGCTCGATGTAGCGGGGATCGTTGAGGAGCTGAACGCCGTCTCGCTTCATATTGGCGAGGATGAGGCGGAGGCAGTCCTCCTGTATGGGGTCGAACGCCACGGCACTCTCCTTTCCGGTCATCTGGCGGCGAAGGGCGCGTCGCCCCATGTGGGCGGCACGCGGTAACCGTTTAGTTTAGCCGTTTTTCCCGGCGGCAGGCGTTCTCCACACGAGCGCGGGCGCGGCCATGCGCGCTTCGCGGCGACCGGCGGCTCAGTGCAGGACCGTCGCCTCGGACTCCTCGCGGACCACCTCGACGACGAACCCATGCGGGAGGCAGACGATCTGCTCCCCGGCGCGCGAGATGGGCTGGTGCTCGACGCATACCTGGTTGCCGCAGTTCGCGCTCTCCACGTCCACGCGCCCGGCCGCTATGCGAACGGTGTTGACGCCGCCGCGCGCGTCGTCTCCCGTGCCGGAACCGGGAGTCTCGACCGTGTAGCCGGTATCGAGCGCGAGCGGATCGACCCGGCGGAATCCGTCCTCCGTCTGACAGATGACCAAAAGGCCGTTCGCCGAGGAATCAGCTCCGTTCGAGGAATTCAGCATCCACCAGCCCCCAAAGGCGAGGCCGGCGAGCAAAATCGCAGCAAGAAGAAGGGCATCGCCTTTCCTTATCCGGCGTTTCATGCATGAATCCTTTCGCAACCTGCGCAGTAATGAACAAAGTATGCAAAAAGCCTAGCAGAATTCCCATGCGCATCCCCTTCGCGAGCGATAAAATGTACGCGTCTGTGGTTGAACGTTTTACCATCCGCCGATACGACGGGGCGCGAGCCACGGGCACGGTCCTTGCGGGGCCAACGGGGTCCCGCGCACACGCGGATGCTTCCGCGAAATGGGAGGTATGTAATGGGACGTTTCACCAATCCTCGCGACCTGTATTTTGGTGAGGGTGCGCGCCACGAGGTCAAGAACCTGCACGGCGAGCGCGCCATGATCGTCACCGGCGGCGGCTCCATGCGCCGCGGCGGCTTCCTGCAGGACGTCGAGGCCGACCTCAAGGAGGCCGGTTTCGAGGTTGAAATCTTCGAGGGCGTCGAGTCCGACCCGTCCGTCGAGACGGTCATGAAGGGCGCCAAGGCCATGGAGGCCTTCCAGCCCGACTGGATCATCGGCATCGGCGGCGGCTCTCCGATCGACGCGGCCAAGGCCATGTGGCTGTTCTACGAGTACCCCGAGGAGACCTTCGAGCAGGCAGTCGTGCCCTTCTCCTTCCCGGAGCTCCGCACCAAGGCCAAGTTCTGCGCCATCGCCTCCACCTCCGGCACCGCGACCGAGGTGACCGCGTTCTCCGTCATCACGGACTACGAGAAGGGCATCAAGTACCCTCTGGCCGACTTCAACATCACCCCTGACGTTGCCATCGTGGACCCTGAGCTCACCTACACCATGCCCGCCAAGCTCTGCGCCCACACCGGCATGGACGCGCTGACCCACGCCATCGAGGCCTACGTCTCCACCGCCGGCTCCATGTACACCGACGGCAACGCGC
>CABRHS010000014.1 GCA_902470815.1 uncultured Collinsella sp. | reverse complement strand
GATGATGAACAGTCACCGGGCATTTTTCATTTACAGGAGGATTTTGAATGAACAATACCGCAACCAACACCGCCACTTGCCCGACTGTCAGAAAGCAGATCGGCAAGACAACCTATATCGTGCGTGTGCATTTCAGCCAGACCGCCAAGGAGACGATGGAGGACAAAATCAAGCGTCTGCTGCGTGAGGAAGTCCGCAGAATGTGACTTCTTTGTGAATTTGATGAAAAAGTCCTTGACTTTTCGTCTCTGGGTGTGCCTAGTTGAACTTGAAGATCTTCGACGCCAGGTGATACATGCCGATGGTGGTCTTCTCACCCAGTTTGCCCGGGAGGTTGGTGCCGATGCCGATCACGCCGTGGCGCGCCTTTCGGTACATCTTCTCATCGTATGTGCGCAGCTCGCCCCACAGGGCCGCGAGCTCGTCGTCGATGCCGGGCCTGTCGGACAGCTTGGTGAACACCGAGCAGATTGCCATCATCATGGTGAAGTAGCCCATCATGTACGCGCGCAGCTTCTCCTGCGGAACGTCCTCGTACAGATGGTAGGCGTTCATCATGATGCGCGTGATGCGGAACTGCTGGTCGATGCGTTTGACCATGGTGGCCTCGTTCACGCTCTGGCCCTCGCGCCCGATGAAGTAGCGGTACAGGTCGATATCGGCGTAATAGAGGGTCTTGCAGTTGGGCAGCGGCACGTAGGCGTAGATGTTGTCCACGTAGAACGTGTGCGGGGGCATGGGGAGGTCATGGCCGCGCAGGACGTCCGTGCGGTAGCACAGCGAATGCATGAGCAGGTTCTGATCGGGGCGGAAATGGCCGATGTCGTCCCAGGTGAACACCTTCTTGCGCGGCAACGCCATGCGGTAGCTGATGGTGGTGTGCGTGCCCTCGTGGACCTTCTCGTACACGTAGTTCGAGATGAACAGGTCCACGCGCAGGTCGCGCTCCTCAAAACCGCGCAGGATCGTGAGCATGGTGGAGAGCGCCGCGGCGTCCAGCCAGTCATCGGAGTCCACAACCTTGTAGTACGTGCCCATGGCCTCGCGCAGGCCGGCGCGGACGGCCATGCCGTGCCCGCCGTTCTCCTGATGCACCACGCGCACGATGCCGGGATACCGGGCCTCCCACTCGTCGGCCTTGGCGCCCGTCTCGTCCTTGGAGCCGTCGTCGACGATGATGATCTCGATGTCGGAGGCGTACTTGGACCCCTCGAGGATCGAGGAGACACAGTGATCGATGTCCTTCGCGGCGTTATAGCTGGGAATGCCGAAGGAGAGCACCTTGTGGCCCTCCCCCGCCGGGGTCACCGAGAGGGTCTTGATGGGAAAGGCGGCGCGAGCGGCCTCGACGTCGTAGGCGGCGGCGTTGATCTGATCTGAATTAAGCATGGCAGGCGATGATCTCGTCGGAGAGGTTGAGGGCGGAGGCGGTCACGGCGTCCATATCGTAGTAGCGGTACTCGGCAAGACGTCCGACCGGATGGAAGTTGGTGATGTGGCGCACGCGTTCGAGATAGCGCTCGTAGAGCTTGCGGTTGTCCGGGTCCAGGATGGCGTAGTACGGGGTCTGGCCGCTGCCCGGCTCGTAGGCGTGGCTGTACTCCCTCATGATGGTGGTCTTGCCCGGCAGCTCCTGACCGGTCATGTTCTTGAACTCGGTGATGCGCGTGAAGTCCTCGGAGACGGTGTAGTTCACGGTGCCCACGGGCTGGAACTGGTCGACGTCGATGGTCTCGAACTCCATATCGAGGGTGCGGTACGGCAGGGCGCCCAGGTCGAGGTCGAACAGCTCGTCGAGCGGGCCGGTGTAGACGACCTCGCCGCCGTAGACGCTGCCGCAGATCTTGACCGTGGTCTCGTCGAGCTCGAAGATGTCGCGGGCGTCAACGCCGCAGAACACGTCGACGCAGTCGTGGTCGAGCATGTTCTCGAACAGGGCGGTGTACCCCTGCGCCGGCATGCCCTGGAAGGGTGCCTGCGGGAAATACCGGTCATCATCGCCCACGTACACGGGAACGCGCGCCGTGACGGAGGGGTCGATCTGGTCGGGGGTCTGACCCCACTGCTTCATGGTGTAATGCAGGAAGACGTTCTCGTAGACGTAATCCGCGACCTCCGCCAGATCGGGGTCGTTCTTCTCGCGCAGCTGCAGGATGGGAACCTTCACGTCCTTGCCGAAGGTCTCCACGAGCTTGGCGTAGAGCTGCTCACCGCGCTCCTCGCCAAAGGCGAGCAGCAGGCTCTTGTGGTTGAAGGGAACCGGCATGAGCGTGCCGTGCACGTTGGCGAGGACCTTGTGCTGGTAATCGGTCCACTCGGTGAAGCGTGAGAGGAAGTTGTGCACGCTCTCGCTGAAGGTGTGGTAGATGTGCGGGCCGTACATGTGAACAAGAACGCCCGCCTCGTCGTAATAGTCATAGGCGTTACCGGCGATGTGATCGCGGCGCTCCAAGACGGCGACGCGGAAACCGACGGTCTCGGCCAGACGACGGGCGCACACGGCCCCGGCATACCCCGCGCCGACGACGATCATGTCGTACGCGCCCGGGTTGAAGTCCTCCGGGAGACCTGAGTTGATCTGCATGACAGCTCCTTGCAGGTGGCGACGGCATCTGTTCCCATGGAGCGACACACGGGGCCGTCATGAGCCGCATATCGCGTTTTCATCGAAACGATTATAGCCGTCGAGCCCTATAATTACCGATGTCACACTAATAATGCTCATCAACCGGCCCGAACAGGTGATGGGCGATCTGCACCGAGGAGCGTACATGAGCGATTTCCTGAGCCGCATGAAGTCCACCGCAAAGGCGGACAAGAAGACCGTCGTCCTGCCCGAGGGCGAGGACCAGCGCACCATCGACGCCGCCAAGATCATCGTCGAGGAGGACCTCGCCAACCTCGTCATCCTGGGCGACCCCGAGAAGATCGACGTCCCCGGCGTGACCGTGATCGACCCCAAGAACGGCCCCAAGCACGAGGAGTACGCGCAGAAGTTCGCCGAGCTCCGCGCCAAGAAGGGCGTGACCATCGAGCAGGCCCGCGCGCAGATGAACGACGCCACCTATTACGGCACCATGATGGTCAAGATGGGCGACGCCGACGGCCTGGTCTCCGGCGCCTGCCACTCCACCGCCGACACGCTGCGCCCCGCCCTGCAGATCCTCAAGACCGCCCCGGGCACCAAGCTCGTCTCCGCGTTCTTCATCATGTGCACCGACACCCCGCAGTTCGGCACCGACGGCACGCTGATCTTCGCCGACTGCGGCCTGAACATCAACCCGACCTCCGACGAGCTCTCCGAGATCGCCATCGCCTCCGCCAAGAGCTGGCAGACCTTCATGGGCGGAGCAGAGCCCCATGTCGCCCTGCTCTCCTACTCCACCATGGGCTCCGCCGGCGGCGAGGTCGCCAAGAAGGTCCAGGAGGCCGTGGCCTTCTGCAAGGACAAGGCGCCCGAGATCGCCATCGACGGCGACCTGCAGCTCGATGCCGCCATCGTGCCCACCGTCGCCCAGCTCAAGGCCCCCGGCTCCCCCGTCGCCGGCAAGGCCAACGTGCTCGTGTTCCCCGACCTCGAGGCGGGCAACATCGGCTACAAGCTCGTCCAGCGCTTCGCCGGGGCAGATGCCTACGGCCCGATCCTGCAGGGCATCGCCAAGCCGGTGAACGACCTGTCGCGCGGCTGCTCCGCCGAGGACATCGTGGGCGTGGTCGCCATCACCGCGGTCCAGGCGCAGATGGCCGAGTAGCGCTCGGCGCATCCAGCTTCGCGAACCTCAAAGGCCCGCGTCGCCCCGGCTTCTCCGGGCGGCGCGGGCCTTTCCCTATAGCAGGCTCCCGCGCGAACGATTACCCGTGCGCGGTCCGGGGTACAGGAGCCATGACGGATGCCGAGGCGAGAGAAAGGGGCACCCATGCAGTTCAAGAACATCCTGGTTCCCTTCGACGAATCCGAGCACGCCCAAGCCGCGCTGCACCTGGCGATCGACTTGGCCGGAGATGATCCAGACGCGGTGATCAACATCGTCACGATCGTGTCGAGCGACATCATGCCCCCGTCGATGATCTCTCCCACGGGTGTGCTCGGAGAGACGCCCATCGACTACGGCAGCTACGAGACGCTTCTCACCTCGATGGCGGAACGCGCCGACAGGGAGCTTCACGACAGCCTGGCAGGCCTGCTCGGCAAGGACATGGGCACCATCAAGGCGAGGCTCGCGATCGAGACCCGGCTCGCCCCCTCCCCCGTCGACGGCATCAGCTCATATGCTGCCAACCACCGATGCGACCTCATCATCATGGGCCGCCGCGGCCTCGGGGCCCTGCGCGGCATGCTCGGCAGCGTGAGCTACGGGGTGCTCCGCTCCTCCGACATACCCGTCCTCACCGTCAAATAGCACACAGGCGCCGACTTGCCCGAATGCGCACCGAGCGGAAGGCGCAGCGACGAACAAGCGCCATGAAAGAGCGGCCCCTCATTTGAGGGGCCGCTTCGCGTTTGGCTCTGTTGGACGCGCTTACTTGACCAGACGCTCGACGTCGAGGGAGATCATGTACTCCTCATCCGTGGGGATGACCACGACGGTCACGCTGGAGCCGGCGGCGGAGATCACGCCGCCCTTGCCGCCCACGCACTCCTTGTTCTTGGCGCGGTCGACGCGCACGCCGAGCCACTCGAGGAACTCGCAGAATGCCTGACGGGTGGCCCAGTCGTTCTCGCCGATGCCGCCGGCGAAGGTGATGGTGTCGACGCCCGCCATGGAGAAGATCATGGAGCCGGAGTGCAGCATGGCCTTGTAGGCGAACAGGTCGAGGGTGAACAGCGCCTGCTCATCGCCCTTGAGGGCGGCCTCGCGGATATCGCGGGCATCGCTGGTCTTCTCGTACATGGCCAGGATGCCGGACTGCTTGTTCATCATGGTGTCCACCTCGTCGGCGGTGTATCCGCCCACGCGCTGGAGGTAGCACACGGTGGCGGGGTCGATCGAACCGCAGCGGGTGCCCATCATGAGACCGTCGAGCGGGGTGAGGCCCATCGTGGTGTCGCGGCAGACGCCGTCCTCGATGGCGCACAGGGAGCTGCCGTTGCCCAGGTGGCAGGACAGCAGGCGATGGCAGCGGTCGCCGAGCATCTCCTTGGCGGTCTTCCACTCATAGCGATGGCTCGTGCCGTGGGCGCCGTACTTGCGCACGTGGTACTTCTCGCGGACCTCCTTGGGCAGCGGGTAGGTGTAGGACATCTCGGGCATGCCCATGTGGAAGGAGGTGTCGAACACGGCCACGTTGGGGATGCTCGGGTAGGCCTCGCGGCAGAACTCGATGACGCCGGCCTCGGCGTAGTTGTGCAGAGGGGCGAGGGGCGCGACCTCGTAGATCTTTGCCAGGACGTCGTCGTCCACAAGGGCGGAGTCCTTGAAGTGCCAGCCGCCCTGGACGATGCGGTGGCCGATGGCGTCCATCTCGAAGCCATGCTCCTTGATAAGGTCGATGACCATGCGGACGGCGGTGCCGTGGTCGGGCAGGACGACGGTCTCCTTGACCTTCTCGCCACCCTCGCTATGACCGAAGATGCCCTCATCGAGGCCGATCTTCTCGCAGTTGCCCTTGGTGAAGACCTCGCGAGTCTTGGTGTTCATGAGCTGGAACTTGAGGCTCGAGCTGCCCGCATTGAGAACGAGGACGTTCATGGCACTCCCTAGAATTGGCGCGCGGCGGGAAACGGGCCGCGCGTAACGGCATATCGTTTCTATCATAACCCGAAAAGCGCCCGTGTTGACGGGTCGCTGGCGCCCGCGTCCGGGCCCCAATGCGGGAGGGTCTACACGAGCCCCTCGCCAAGGGGCTTGCCGCCGAGCACGTGCATGTGGAAGTGCATGACGGTCTGGCCGGCGGCCTCGCCCTTGTTGGAAATGACGCGGAAACCGTCGTCAAGTCCCTTGATGCGCGCCACCTCGGAGACGGCATTCACCATGGCGGCGAGCGTCTCGGCGGGGACGCCGTCGATGATGTTCTCATGGTGGGCCTTGGGGATCACCAGCGTATGCACCGGCGCCTGGGGGTTGAGGTCATCAAACGCGATGACCAGGTCGTCCTCGTAGACCACGGTCGAGGGAATCTCGTGCGCGGCGATCTTGCAGAAAATGCAATCGGTCATGGGGGCTCCAATCCATCGTCTTGGGCGCCGGTGGGCGCCCGGCTTGTCACATTGAAACGCGGGGCGCGAGCCGCGCCGTCGCGGTGTTACAGCTTGAGGTCGTCGGACCCGTCCGCGGGCTCCCCGGGGACCAGCCGGTCGGTTCCGTCGACATCCTGCAGCAGGACGGAAACCTTCTGCTCCGCGTCCGCCAACCGGCCCCGAAGGCTCTTGAGGAGCTCGACGCCGCGCGTGTAGCTCTCGAGCGATTCCTCGAGCTCCATGTCGCCCGACTCCAGGCTGCGGATGATGAGCTCGAGCTCACAGGAGGCCTCTTTGTAGGTGAGCTCATCGACGTTCTTGCGTTCTGCCATGTCTATCTCCTTACTCTGCGCCGCATCGCGCGGCGTCTTCCATTATCGGCAAGGCCGGTCATTCCCCGGCCAGCGCCACGCCCTCGACCGTCGCGCGCACATCGCCGTCGGCCATCCTCACGCGGAGCTCGTCCCCCGCCGCGAAGGAGCGCGCCCTGGTCGCAACCCGGCCGTCCCCGTCGTAGGCGATCGAATAGCCGCGGCCGAGGACCTTGAGCGGCGACAAGGCGTCGAGCGCCGCCGCGTCACGCCCCAGACCTGCCTTGGGCCCGTTCAGAAGCCGAGGGCCCTGCGCCCGCAGATGCGAGGCCGCGAGATCGAGGTCGTGGCGCTTGGCCGCGAACCCGGAGGTGCTCGCCGCCAAGCGCGGTCCCAGCAGGCCCAGCGACGCGGCGAAGCGATCCTGCGACCTCTCGCAGGAAGCGACGAAGCGATCGGTCGTCAGAGCGAGCTCGGCGCAACGCCTGTCCAGCACATTCGTGGGGTCGACCAGGCATGGACGGGAGGCGTACCCCTCGACCTCGAGAGCAAGGCGATCGAGCCGGGAGCCCATCGCGCGCGCCATCCTCCCCTCCAGGCCGTCGATCTCGGCGCGGGCGGCGGTGGCCGTCGAGACCAGGGAGCGCCGCAGGCGTTGCTCGCGCATACCCAACATGGAGACGAGCTCTGAGAACTCGGGGGCGACCGACTCCGCGGCGGCCGTGGGCGTCGAGCACCTGCGGTCTCCGACCATGTCGCAGATCGAGTTGTCGGGCTCGTGGCCGATGCCCGTCACCACGGGAATGGGGCACGAGGCGACGGCGCGGGCGAGAAGCTCGTCGTTGAACGTCATGAGGTCCTCAAACGAGCCGCCGCCGCGCACGAGCAGGATGCAATCGGGCGCGGGCCTGATGGCGGCCGCGCGCCTGAGCCCCTCGATGAGCTCCCCGGGCGCCCCCTCGCCCTGGACCTTGGCTCCCACGCAGATGACCTCGACCATCTTGTTGCGGCGATGGAGCGTGCGCTTGACGTCGTTGATAACGGCGCCCGAGAGCGATGTCACCACGGCGACCCTCGTGCAGAACACCGGGATGCGTCGCTTGCGCTCGGGCTCCATGAGGCCCTCCCGGCGCAACTTCTCCGCCAGCTGGGCAACCTGCTGACGGAGCATCCCCTCCCCCGCCAGGGTGAACGAGCTCGCCTTGAAGCTCATCTTCCCCGTGGGCTTGTACACGTCGAACGTTCCGGTGAACAGCACCTGAAGACCGTCGCGGAGGTCGAACGCCCGCTTGTCGTACGTCCCCTTCCACACGATGCATTCCAGCGCCGAGGACTCGTCCTTGATCTGGAAATAGCAGTGGCCGCTGCGAGCGTTGGGGCCGCGAAAGCCGCTCACCTCGCCCAGCACCGTGATCTTGGGGACCCCCCGCAGGGCGCCGGAGGCGAGCTCCGCCGCCTCGGAGACCGAGAGCGCGTCCCTCTCGGCCCCATGGGAGCCCGGCGCATCGGCGGTTCCATGGGATGCAGGGGCGAGCGAGCCTCCGCCCGTCCCTCCCGTCAAGTTCCAAGCACTCACCTGCGCGCTCCCCTCTGTCCGAATCGATACGTTCCCGTACAGGATATCCTTCCGTCCGGACAAAATGGGGGACGGGCGCACCGGGCCATGAGGGCGCTACTCATCGTCATTTCGATGCGTGCGCGCGAGCAGGTACAGGAGCTGCAGAACGCTCGAGAGGGCCGCGGCCACATAGGTCAGGGCCGCGGCGGTGAGTACCTTGCGCGCGCCGCGCACGTTGACCTCCCCCATTCCGGACTGCTCGATGTAGGCCACCGCACGGCGGCTCGCGTCGATCTCGACGGGCAGGGTCACCAGCTGGAATACGACCGAGAACGCAAACAGGCCGATGGCGATCGTGGTGAGGCCGGCGACGTTCATGATGATGCCGAGCAAAAACACGATGGTCCAGATGTTCTGGGTGAAGTTGACCACGGGCACGAGCGCATGGCGCACCTTCATCATGAAGTACCCGCTCTCGCGCTGGGCGGCATGGCCCGCCTCGTGGCACGCCACGGCGACGCTCGCGACGGAGCCGCCGGAGAGGTTCTCGCGAGAAAGGTAGAGGTTGTTGTCGCGCGGGTCGTAATGGTCGGACAGATGCCCGGGCGTGCCCAGGATGCCCACGCTCCCGCAACCCAGGTCGTCGAGCATCCGCCGAGCCACGCGCTCGCCGGTCTCGCCGTCCGAGGGGACCTTGAACCAACGGCGGTAGGTGCTGTTCACATAGTTCTGGGCAAGCAGGCCTATGACCGTGGTCACCAAGACGATGATGAGGTACAAGGGGTCATAACCGTAGCCGTAATAGCCGTAATAGGGCATGCGCTGTTCCTTCCGAATGCGGTTCACGTGAGTTCCCTTGTACCCAAAAAACGCCCCGACCGAGGCGGTCGGGGCGCTGTGCGGCCGATGGCGCGGACCTCGCGGTCAGCGCGCAGGCGAAGATGACGGCGACTTAGAAGTCCGCCGCCCCCTCGCCCGCCATCCACTCGGATTGGAACTCGGCGTAGCGGCCGTCGATGATGGCCTGACGCGCGCGGCGCATGAGGTCGAGCAGGAAATAGATGTTGTGCTGCGACAGCAGGATGCCGCCGAGCATCTCCTTCTGCGTGACCATATGGCGGATGAGCGCGCGGGGGTAGCCGCCGGTGCACACCGGGCAGGTGCATTTCTCGTCGATGGGGCGCGGGTCCTTCGCGAACTTGGCGTTCTTGAGGTTCATGCGGCCCACGCTGGAGAACGCCGTGCCCATGCGCCCGGTGCGGGTGGGGAGCACGCAGTCGAACATGTCGATGCCGCAGCCGACGCCGCGCACGAGCGTGGTGGGGTTGCCCACGCCCATCAGGTAGCGGGGCTTGTGACGCGGCATGTGCTCGGAGACGAGTGGCTCGAGCGTCTCGAACATGACCTCGTGGGGCTCGCCCACCGAGTAACCGCCGATGCCGTAACCGGGGAAGTCGCCGATCTCCTCGAGGTGCTTGAGGGAGCGAAGGCGCAGGTCCAGATGCATGCCGCCCTGCACGATGCCGAACAGGGCCTGGTCATCGCGGGTATGGGCCTTGTAGCAGCGCTCGGCCCACATGCTGGAGAGCTCGACGGCGCGCTCCACGAATTTGCGCGTGGCGGGGTAACCCGGGCACTGGTCGAGCTGCATGCAGATGTCGCTGCCGAGCTTCATGGCGATCTCCATGTTGTCCTCGGGAGTCCAGAAGACGTGAGAGCCGTCGTAATCGGTGGCGATGAAGCGCACGCCCTCGTCGGTGAGCTTGACGGCGTCGGAGTGGGAGAAGATCTGGAAGCCGCCGGAGTCGGTGAGGATGGGGCCGTGCCAGTTCATGAAATCGTGCAGGCCGCCGAGCTCGGCGATGGTGTCCGCGCCGGGACGCATGGCCAGATGGTAGGTGTTGGCCAGCACGATCTGGGCGCCCAGGTCCTTGACCGTCTCGGTGGGGATGCCCTTGACGTTCGCCTTGGTGCCCACGGGCATGAAGATGGGGGTCTCTATGTCGCCGTGCGACGTATGCAGGATGCCCGCGCGAGCGTGCGTCTTGGGGTCCTCCGCGACGACCTCGTATTTGAACAGAGATTGATCCATGTGCAGCTCCTCGGCTCATCGGCGCGGCGGCGGTCTTCGCGACGGATTCCGACGCACCGCGTGATCTCAGGCGCCCATTGTACTATCGCCCGCAGCTCGACCGGCAAAAGACCGCGCAATCCGCAATTGTCGGGCCGCGACGGTCGCCGGCGGCGCGCCGAGCCGGGGTCATTCCGCGCCGGGCAGACCGTTTCCGGCAGCGCGATTGGGGCGCTTGAGGGCGAGGAGTTGCTCGCGCACCTGCTCGCATTGGGAGATCGCCTGGGCAACGCGGTTCTGGGACTCGAGAATGCGCTGCTGGACCATCGCGTCCATGAACGCGTTGTCGAACAGCCAATCCGCGGCGAGCAGGAAATCGCCGACATCGGGGCCGAGGCCCGCGAAACCCTGGACGTCGTTGAGCTCATCGGCCAAGCGCGCCAGGGCGGCCTGGGCGGCGGAGAGGTGGCGCTGCGCCGCCTGCATCTTGTCGTGTTTGAAGAGGGAGGTGAGGAAACCGCCCCCGAAGATATCGAACCAGCCCCAGTTGCCGGCGGTCCTGAGGTCGCGGGCGGCGGCGTCCAGGCAGTCCAGCGCGTCATCGACCGCTCCGAGCGCCTCGTCGATCTCGATTTCCTGACGGGCCATAACGGCTCTCCCTTCATACGGTTGAAGCTATATTCTATCCGCTCCGCCAATTGCGGGACACGGGGCACCGCGCCGCCACGGGCCCATCGGGGATGCGAAGACGAGTTGGAGCGGCGCGCCGGCGCGCCGGGGCCCGCCGCGCAGCCGTATGATAGAGAAAAAGGACAACGGGCAGCGCCCGCGTGCGAAGGGAACGCCATGAGCGAGCTTGACAACGCGCAACATACCGAAGATCAGCCGACCGACGACGCGACGCGCACCGTGGGCTCGTTCTTCTCCGAGGGCGTTGCGAGCATGAGGGAGATGAGCGCCGCGCACCGCGCGCACGCCGCGGCGCGCACGGAGCTCGACCGCCTGGGCGATACCATAGCCTCGCGCGAGGACGAGCTCGAGCACAGGCGCGACATAGAGGCGCGCTTCGAGGATATCGTCGCGCGGGAAACAGCGAACAGGGATGACGCCAAGCGCGAGCGCGCCGCCGCCGATCAGCAGCACGCCGAGATACTCGCGAAACTCGCCGACCTCAAGGAACAGCTTGAGGATATGCGCGATAAGGATTCCGTCACGGAGCGGCGCCTCAAATCCGCCCTGGAGGCGGCCGAGGACAAGGAGCGGTCCTCGCGCGAATCCGGGCGCCGCCTGCAGCGCCGCCTTGACGACGCGCAGGAGAACCTGGACCGCGCCATCAAGGAGCGCGAGGAGGGGGTCGCCGCCGCGCAGCGCGCCGTGAAGAGCGCCGAGGCGCACCTCGCGACGCTGAACGCCGAGTACGCCGACATACAGCGGAACCCGTCCGCAAACTCCGCCGGCTACTCCGTCCGCAAGCGCGAGCTTGAAGACGAGATATCCGATGCGACGGAGGAGCTGCGCCGTGCGCGGCACGACGTCCCGCGCATCGACGGCGAGACCCAGGCGGCCATCGATGGGGCCCGAGAGGCGGTCAAGGAGGCCGAGCGGCCGATCGCCCCTGCCCGCAAGGCGTTCGACGCCGTCGCCGCCGCGGCGGATCGAGCGAGAGACGCATACGCCGAGGCGAAGGACGATGCGGAGAAGCGGCAGAAGGAGCTTCGCTCGACGATCTCCGACGGCGAGAAAGCCGCCAAAGTCCAGGAGCGGGCCATGCGGGAGGCCCAGGAGCGCGCGGACGCAGCGCAAGCGGCGATAGACGAGGCGAACGAGATCCACGCGAATCCCGAGGCGACCGAATCGCTCGCCCGCGCCCTCGAGGCCGACCGCGCTGAACGCGAGGAGCTTGCGCTCGAAGTCGAGCAGCTGGCTGCGACCGAGCACAGCGTCCGCGAGCGCACGCGCGGGGCGCGCATACGCCTGGGCCTCACGATCGGGGGCATCATCCTCGTGGTCGCGATCGCGATCGCCTGGATCTACCTCGCGAAGTAACACCGCGATGGCACCGGCAAGAAACGGCCCGCCATCGCGCCTTGACGGGATGGCGGGCTGAGATGCGACGGGCTGTTGGCCGTGCGCCGATTCGCTGCGCGAGATGACCTACTCGGACACCTCGACGAGCTCGATGTCGAAGTTGAGGTCGCAACCGGCCAGCTCATGGTTGGCATCGAGCTTGACGCCCTCGGGCGAGACCTCGACGACCGTCACGGGCACGGGCATGCCGCCGGGGCCCTGCAGGAAGAGCTTCATACCGACCTGGACCTTGTCGAAATCCGGAACCTGGTCGGCCGGGAAGAAGAGGATCATGTCCTCGGAGCGCTCGCCGTACGCCTCGGCGGCCGGGATGTGGACGGTCTTCTTCTCGCCCACCTCCATGTCGAGCACGGCGGCGTCGAAGCCCTTGATCATCTGGCCGGCGCCGGCCACGAACTCGATGGGCTCACCGCGGTCGTAGCTGGAATCGAACTGGGTGCCGTCGTCGAGCGTGCCACGGTAGTGGGCCTTGACCGTCTTTCCCTGATTGGACATGTGCATCCTCTTTCAATCGTTGTGATCCCCGCCCTGGTGGAGGCGGAAAGCTTGCGAGATTGCCGAGGCGAGCTCGATCCTCCCCACCGGCATGTGGAACCACTATACCCGAGCGCGTGGAAGCTTATGCCCGCGCCTCGTCCTTCTTCTCCTGTGGGAGCACCAGGTTCAAGATGATGCCCACGAGCGTGGAGGTGGCCATGCCGGGCAGGGTGTAGTCACCCAGCGGAATGGCGATGCCGGAGGTCTCCATGCCCACGCCCAGGATGATGACGACCGAGGCGATCATCAGGTTGCGGTTGACGTCGAAATCGACGCCGTTCGAGACGAGCATGCGCAGGCCGTTGGAGGCGATGAGACCGAACAGCAGCAGGCACACACCGCCCATGACCGGGCTGGGGATGGAATTGATGAGCGCGGCGAGCTTGGGGCACAGGCCGCCCACGATGAGGGCAAAGCCGCCCGCATACCAGAAGATCTGCGTGGAGTACACGCGCGTAACGCTCATGACGCCGATGTTCTCGGCGTACGTGGTGGTGGGAGGACCGCCCAGGAATCCCGAGATCATGGTGGACAGGCCGTCACCGGCGAGCGAGCGCGGCAGCAGCGGGCGATAATCCTTGTCGACGATCTCGCCCACGGCGAGCAGGTGGCCGATGTGCTCGATGACCGTCACCACGGCGACCGGGGCGATCAGCGCGATGGCGCCCATGTCGAACTTAGGAAAGCTCACATTGGGCAGACCGACCCATGCGGCCTCGGCGATGGGGGCGAAATCGACCATGCCGAAGGCGATGGCGACCGCATATCCCACGATGATGGCGAGCAGGACCGGCACCGTGCCGACGATGCCGCCGCGTCCGGAGAAGACCACGGCCGCGAGCAGGGTGACGGCAGCCACACTGGCGCCCTGCGGGTTGAAGACCGATGCGCCCGCGGCATCAGTGCCCATGAAGGCCATGTTCGCGGCGGTGGCGGACAGGCCCACGCCGATGACCACCATGACCGAGGCGACGAGCACGGGCGGCAGCAGGCGGTCGAGCCAACCGGTGCCCACCAGCTTGATGATGGCGGCCACCACCAGGAACACCGCACCGGCGACGATCACGCCGGACATGGCCGCATCGAGCCCCTGCGTGGCGCCCACCGCGATGATGGGGCTGATGAAGGCGAAAGAGCTGCCCAGGTAGCTCGGAATCTTGCCGCCCGTGACCAACAGGTAGCAGATCGTGCCGATGCCCGAGCACATGATCGCCACGTTGGGATCGAGCCCGGTCAGCAACGGGACGAGCACCGTCGAGCCAAACATGGACATGACGTGCTGGATGCCCAGCGGGATGGCCCGCGCAGGCGAGACACGGTCATCGACGCCGATGACCTCGCGCTCATGGTGGTTCATGGGCGCTCCTTTCGGTTGGAGACATTCGGTCTATGGTACCGTGTTAGGCGCCCTGTCGGCGAGTATTTCCTTTTGGGAGCGAATCTTGGAAACCGGTCCGCGGCAATGAGCAACACCATCATCCTCCTCGATGCCGACGGCCTCGAGATCCCCGTGACCGTGATGCGCAAGCGCGTCAAGAACCTCAACTTGCGCGTTCGCTCGGATGGGTCCGTCGCGCTCAGCATTCCGCAGCACCTCCCCCTCCTACGGGCACGGGAATTCCTGGAGCGCAAAAGCGGCTGGATCGCCGAGCGGATCCGCCGCGGTGCCGAACGCGATGCCCGGCAGCTCCGTGACGGCGAGCCTCCCGAGGGCATCCCGCTCTGGGGCGAGCTCATCCAGCTCGACTCCGATAAAGCCGGCGCGGACCCGGCCACCCCCAACCAGACCGCCCTCAACCAGACCGCCCCCGGCCAGGTCGCCCCCGTTCAAGCCGGCGTCGATCAAGGCGCCATCGACGAGTTCTACCGCACCGAGTTGATACGGCGACTGCCCGAGGTGGTCGCACGCGTGGAACGTCGCATCGGCGTCCATGCGACGCGATGGAGCGTCCGCGTGATGAAGACGCGCTGGGGCTCGTGCACGCCCAAGACCGGCGCGATCCGCATCAACGCGCACCTCGCCGCATACCCTCCCGAATGCCTGGAGTTCGTGGTCGCGCACGAGCTCGTCCACCTTTTGGAGCCCAGTCACAACGCGCGGTTCCACGCCCTGCTCGACGAGTTCTGCCCTGAGAACCGGTCTCTCTCCCGACGGCTCAGGCAGCCACCGTTCGCCGAGACATGAAAAAGGGACGACCCTGAAGAGTCGTCCCTTTGATGATCCAGGTACCTGGCTATGCGGGTGCGAGTTACTCCTCGACGGCCTCGAACTGATCGGGACCAACGCCGCAGACGGGGCAGATGTAGTCCTCGGGCAGCTCGGGGGTGTCCACCTCGACCTCGAAACCGCAAACGACGCAAACGAACTTGTAGGTCTTGTCAGCCATGATGGCTCCTTTCACAGGCGAATGAACGTAGGTTGAGTATACCCAAGAATCAGCGAGACCACACGAGGTCGGCTGGCCCTTGGCTCCCTCTTCTGGCTTATATGCTACTAGAACTGTTTCCTATTAGCAAGAGTTATTTACCCGGCTTGATATGAACTCGCTTTGGGAGGCGTCTTGCCCTTGAGCGTGCTGTGGTAGTACGCGTACGTGAGCGGGGACTCATCCGAAAGGCGCTCCGCCTGCTCGACCTCCCCGATGAACAGATAATGCGTACCCACATCGACCGTGTCGATCAGACGGCAACCGTAGACTGCGCACGCATGCTCGGGGCAATACGGACTCCCCACCTCCGAGACGGCCGTCCGGTATGTGGCGAACTTGTCGTAGGTGTCGCTGCTGCGGAAGCCGAAGTTGCCGATATAGGGCATGTCGGCCGTCTGGTCGAGCGCCGTGACCGTAAACGCGCCCGCGCGCGCGATCGCGCCGGCGGTGACGTTGTCCTTGTGCACGGCGACGCTCAGGCGGATGGGATCTGCCGTGACCTGCACGGCCGTGTTCACCACGCATCCCGCCTTGAGGCCGTCCGCCTCCGCGGACACCACGTACAGCCCGTAGCTCATAGCGAACATCGCGGTCTGATCAATTGCCATGGCACTCCCCTTTCTGAAGGCACCGTTACCGGCTGCGCTGCTTGAGGGCGCGGTCGATCTCGCGTTGCATGTCGCGCTTGGCCATGTCCTCGCGCTTATCGTAGAGCTTTTTGCCGCGGCCGAGGCCGAGCAGCAACTTGACGCGGCCGTCCTCGTTGAAGTACAGCTCGAGCGGCACCAGGGCCACGCCGCGCGTGCGCAGCTTGCCGTCAAGGTAGTCGATCTGCTTTCGATGCAGCAGCAGCTTCCGGCGGCGATCGGGGTCGCGGTTGAAAATCGAGCCGTTTGAGTACGGGTGGATGTGCACGTTGTGCAACCAGCACTCGCCGTTGCGGATGAGGGCGAAGGAGTCGGTGATCTGGCAGGCGCGCTCGCGCAGGCTGCGAACCTCGGTGCCGGCGAGCTCGATACCGCACTCGAAGGTCTCATCGATGAAGTACTCGTGATGCGCGGAGCGATTCTTGGCGATCAGCTTCTTCTCGCGACGCGGCTTGCGGGCGAATCCGTCGGCCATGGCTACTCACCGTCCTTTGCGGTGGCGGCATCCCGTCCCGCCTCGGCGGGCGCGGCCCCGCGCTCCCGAGCGAGCTCCTCATCGGACTCGCGGATCAGGCGGATAAGCGCCTCGCATGCGGAGGCGCCCACCAAGTCGCGGGCGAGCAGGGTCAGGCGGGTCGCCTCGTTGCGGTCGCCCTCCGAGGCGGCATCGGTGGCGCACATGAGCAGGCAGATGGCGATCTCGGCGTTCGCGCCGGTGCCAAGGCCATGCTCGGAGAGCGCGTTGTTCACGCTCTCATCGGTGAGCTCCGCGAGCTCCGGATGCTCCTTGTCGAGCTGCGCGGCGAGGGCAGTCGCGGCGGAATCGGAATCGCAGGCGCGGATCGCGGCGCGACGGCAACCCTCCGCGGCCGGCAGGTTCTCGCCCGAGAGGAAGAACTGGCCGAGGTTGGCGAAGGCGCGGGCGAGGGCCTGGGGCGTGGTGGCGCGATCGAGCACGGAGGCGGAGAGCGCGGCCCATTCCCGAGCGTCGCCCAAGGCGCGGAACACCTCCGCGAGGTTCAAGCGGTGCGCGCAGTTCATGGGGTTCCAGCGCACGGCCTGCTTGAGGGCGTCGCGCGCGGACTCGTACTCGCGCCGCTGGATGTAGACGTAGGCGAGGTCGGCATACAGGCGGTCCAGAGGCGCCTCGACCTGGGTGAGCTCGCGCGGGTCGCGCTCGACGCGGCGATACGCGAGGTACTCGAACGGGCTCGAGAAGCTGAACCATTGACGCGCATCCGTGGCGATGCACGCCGCGTCGGCATACTCCCCCGCCTCGGACGCGAGTTCCTCCAAAAGCACGCCGGCCGTCTCCAGCTCGCCCTCGGCGAGCAGGTCCTCGGCGTAGGCGATGTCTTGCGCCGCGATGGGCATTTCCATGGTGTCCTCCTTGATAGAGTCGAAACTCCAGTGTAGCGCACACGGCGCCCCGCTGTCGGCTCCGCGCGCCGTCGGCCTGGGCGGCAGCCGCGCCGTCGCTACGCGTTGCCCCCGCTCACATGGACCAACCTGAGGTCGAGGTGGCCGCGCAGCACGTTCACACTCACGACCTCCACCACCACGCGGCAGCCCAGGCCGACCCGCGTGCCCGTGGACTCGCCCGTGAGCGTGAGGCGCACGTCGTCGAAGTCCCACCACTCGTTGCCCAGGGACGCCATGCGGATGAGCCCCTCGGCACCCGTTGCATCGAGGCGGACGAAGGCGCCCAGGTCGGAGATCCACGAGACGACGCCCATGTCGCGCTCGCCGATGCGACCGGCGTACAGCTGCGCCACCTTGACCTTCTGAGATGCGGTCGCGGCAGCGTCGGCCGCACGCTCCTCATCGCTCGCCTGCCGGCAGAGCTGCGGAAGGATCGCCTCGAGCGCCTGCGGGCCCCTGCCCGTGAGGCGCGGCGCCCGGGCGGTCGCCTCCCTCTTGCCGAGCTCCCGTTTGGCAAGCGCCAGCTTGAGGACGCGGTGTGCGACAAGATCGGGGTATCGACGGATGGGGCTGGTGAAGTGGCAGTACGCCCGGGCGCCGAGGGCGTAATGGCCCTCGTTGCGGGACTTGTACACGGCACGTTGCTGGGCACGCAGCAGCAACGCGTTGACCTGGGGGGCGAACGCGGTCCCCGCAGCATCCTCGACCGCCGCGTTGATGGCGCGCGGATCGCCGAGCATGATGCCCGCGGCCAGGCCCCCTTCGACCGCGCCGAGCTCGGTGAGGGTCTTCGCCGCCGAAGCCAGGCTGTCGGGCGAGGGCTCCTCGTGAACGCGATATGCGCAAGCGAGGCCGCGGTCGGCGAGGAATTCGGCCACGCACTCGTTGGCGAGCAGCATGGCCTCCTCGACCAGGCTCGTCGCCGAAGTGCGCTCGCGCGTGGCGATATCGACGGGCATGCCGGCATCATCCAAAAGCACATGGACCTCCGGCGTGTCGAAGTCGATGGAGCCGCGCTTGCGGCGGATCTCGCGGCGGGCACGGGCGAGCGCATCGGCGTTGCGCAGGAACGCGACCAGGTCCACACCGTCGGCGCGCGCCGCCTCGACGGCCTCCTCCGCACGTTCCCGAGCGGCGGGATCGAGATCGCGCTCATCGGGCGATCCGGCCTGCAGCAGCGCCTCCGCCGCGTCGTAATCCATGCGCACACGCGAGCGAATCACGCTCGGATAGGGCTCGTACACGCGAACGCGGCCCTGGGCATCGAGTTCGATGTCGACGGTGAAGGCGAGCCGGTCCTCATCGGGCCGCAGGGAGCAGAGGTCGTTGCACAGGCGCTCGGGCAACATAGGCAGCACGCGGTCGGCAAGGTACACCGAAGTCGAGCGACGACGGGCCTCAAGATCGATGGAGCCCTCCCAGTCCACGTACTGAGAGACGTCGGCGATGTGCACGCCGAGCATCCAACCGCCGCGCACCGTGCGCGTGACGGAGATCGCGTCATCGAAATCGCGGGCATCGATCGGGTCGATGGTGATGGCGAAGCGATCGCGGATATCGCGCCGCAGGGGGTCGGCCAGGGCGGCCTCCACATCCACCGAAAGACTCTCGGCCTCATCAACCGCGTCCCGTGGATATCCATCTGTGAATCCATAGCGCGCCATGATGCACTCGATACCCAGGCTCGGCTCGTTGGCATCGCCGATGCGCCGCTCGAGCGTCACCACGCCGGACTCCGTGCGCGACGGATACTCCACGATGCGCGCGGACACGATGTCGCCGGGCTCCACGCCCAAACGCCGAGGAGAATCGTCGGTTGGCAGCACGAAGAAGTCCTGCTTGATGCGCGCGTCAAGCGGACGCACGGCGCCCAACGGCCCCGCCGGCTCGAACACGCCAACAATCGCCGCGACGGCACGATCGATCACATGCTCCACGACGGCGCGACGTGCTCCGCCACGACCACGATGCAGGCTCACGTACACGCGGTCCCCCGGCATAGCCTCGCGCAACGAGCGCGACCCCAGGCGATACACGCCCTCGGCCGTCTCAACCTCAGCACGAGCGTCATACACCCGCACCGTCCCCGTCAGCCCCGGAAGCCTCCGTGACCGAGCGGGTCCGCGCCGTCCGTTCTTCGAATGTCTACCTCTACCCATGCATTCCTTTCAACCGCCTCATTCAAAAACCTTCCCGATCGGACGCAGCGGAGTGGGTGGCAGGAGGATCCCCCCTGCCATTACGTCGTATCGCGCCCGATTGCCTTCCAAGGAGAATCGTCGAGAAGCCCGCCAGCAATCCCGCCGTCGCGGAGAGCGCCACGGCGCCCGCCTCCTGAACTAGTAATCCCGCGGCATATGAAGACAGGGAAGTTGGCATCTGAACGGCAACGATCAATACCGCACGCGCTCTTCCCTGTAATTCCAAAGGCACGTTTGAAAAGAATTCACCCTGCACCACCGCGCTCAACATCGGCAATGATATCGCATAGCAGATAACGAACAATGCCAACGACCCAAGCGAGACTTCAAAGGCACAAGTAACGGCCGTGCCCAACACAATACCAATCAGCAGCAAAGCAATAGGCAGCTTAAGAGACCTACACCACTTGCACGATACGACCAGTATCGAGCTTCCGATAGCGGCCCCACACACCACGGTGTCCAATATACCCACACTGGCTGGACTCGCGCCACTTTGCAGCAATGCCAATTGAGCGCCATATTGCACAAGGCCGAAAGACACGTTCAGCAATGCCATCGGCAAAACCGTGCAAACAAATGAATGAGATTCGTGGAGCCACTTTATCCCATCAACAGATCCCCTCAGAAGAACAAGAGGGCGGTGGCCGTCCACTCTCTCGGTCTCGAATGGCGCAACGTAGCTACCCGCTAGAGCTACTGCGGCAACCAACGATAACGCAAAGCAGATAAACATGATAAGGGCAGGCAGGGAGCGAGAGAACGCGAAAAGGATGCCACCTGTCGAAGCACCGATCATCGCGATTCCGGCATCGCGCCCTTCATTGGCGCTCCTTGCCTTTATGTACTGCTCCCCATCACATATTTCCCTTAATAGGGCATCCGAAGAGCCTCCCAGCAGACCCTCCAACAACGCCGAAATACAGGCTGCCAAAAGCAAGAGGGGCAACCAGAGCCAACCGCAAGCAAGGATTGCGAACGCAGCAAACCAAATCATTGCCTGAAGCAAGGCATAGAGAATCAGCAAGTGCTTCCTATTGAAGGCGTCGACTATCGCACCTCCAAAAAACGTTGAGACCCGCTGAACGATCGCGATTATCGAAACAATCAAGCCCGCAGTCACAACAGAGCCACACGCATCAAACGCAAGGAGTGAAAGGTACACCGCCTCGATACTCTGCGCGCAGGCAGACAGGCTGTCAGACAAAAGCCAGGTCATATAGCTCTTACTAAATGCGGTGTGGGTTCGCAAGTTTTTTTCTGCGCCCGTTACATCCATCGAAATCCCCGCATGAGAACCACCACCCGCTCGCCAGCAGATTGACTGTCCTCTCCATTCCCCATTGCATCCCATTTGGCAAGCACGGCTTCCAATTCGCGATGCATTTGCTTTAACTGATCAGGAGTCAACATCAGGATTGAATCAGAATTCATTTCCGCTTCAATCCAATCTGGTGATACGCAGTCCAAGCATTCAACATAGCGAGAATACAGATCCCTTTGAAATGCATCCCGTTCGCTCCGGAAGGCATCGCTAAGCTGAATTAACTCCTCAGCACCCGATCTGGGGGTCTCTAAATGAGAATCCCCTTCTTTTGCCATCCAATAACTGCGCCTTCGATCCTCATCGGGCGCATTCGCCGCTACAACCAAACCCGGCTCACTTAATTTTGAGACATGGTAACTCACGGACCCCACTGCGAGCCCGAGATCATCAGCTATCTCACCAATGGTCTTCCTGCCTTCCATGCGCAGCAGGGCATATATCTTCATGCGGATGGGATTGGCGAGTGCTTTCAGCTCTTCCATGCCCTTGTTGTCGCTCATCATCAAACCCCTCGAGCTCAAAATTTTCCAATTATCCGCTTAAGTTTGCCACACGAAAATATAAATACAAGAAAAATCGTACAAGTTAATTTGTACGATTTTTCTTGTATTTATAGTATTTGAACATTATCTTATCTCTCGTCGCGCGGCACAGTGAAAACCCATTGAAAGGAGTACCTCATGTATACGCTCTCTCACGATGATCAGGACGTTTTCGAAATTACGACCGACGCCCCGTTCGGTCCCGACGGAATCATCAATATCATTTGCCGTTAAGCCTCAATAGCGCTTAGCCAGTGGAGGGGGTCCTGTCGTTGGAGAAGATTCGAATTTCCAGCGACTCAAAAAGAATGGCATCATCGTCTGCTCATCAGTACAAAATGAACGTGATGCCGTATTGTCAGAACTGAAGACCAATGATGCCCGCACGCGCTCGATTGCAATAATGCCCACAGGAGGATGCAACATGCGATGCGAATATTGCGGGTAGGAGCACAACTCTCAGCTCATGACACAAGATACCGTGGACGCGACTATCGCATATCTTAAGCGTTCGCTGGCCAATGGAAACTACAGCAACCTGTTCGTTAGATGGTTCGGCGGAGAACCCCTGATAGCATACGATCAGATACTAGAGATCTCGGACAGGGTATCCGAACTATGTTCAAAACTCGGCATACCCTTCGAATCCGAAATGTCGTCGAACGGCACCCTCCTCACAATCGAGCGCCTTGTTGAACTTCAAAACAGAGCGAATTTAAGGCGACTGACAATCACCGTTGATGGAAACGAAGAGTGTCACAACAGCAGTAGACCGCTGAAAAACAACGGAAATAGCCACAAACTGATCATGAATCTGCTCAAAAGCGCTTATGATTCACGCGATAAGCTCAAAATGATGCGCATTTCGATTCGGATAAATGTAACGAAATTGAATATGAAAGGAATCTCCGCCCTCATTGACGAGCTTGGGACATTCTGCAAATCTAAACTCTTCTCTCTGCAGATAATCCCTGTTTACGATTGGGGTCACAGCAATGGTCATCTGAAGTTGCATCAGACCGATCTTGATCAGCTGATTCTGGAATGGACCGAGCGCGCAATCGGGAAGGGAATACGAACCGAAGTACTCCCGTTGGGCAAAACTGCAAGTACCTGCCTTTCGGTCGGAACCCACAAAGACCTCATCGATCCCTCTGGCAACATATATTCATGTACAGAATATCCTCTCGTCAAGCCCTATGACACGCGGAAGCGCTTGGGAAATGTGCACGTATATGTCAAAGCGCAAAGGCCGGAATCCGATTACGACGACTTCGAAAAACTGTTTAGATTGACCCAGATTGACTGCCGAGCATGTGAATACCTACCTGTCTGCGGAGGCGGATGCCCACGTAGACGAGCAAAAGGGGAAACCTCATGCCCGGAATTCACGCGAACGATCCAACAGAGACTCGACATATTGGCCAAGACCGTGGGGTTATCTCAACAAATGGCGAATTAAACACAAGGTTCAATTCCACCGAGATTAATATGTTGGACCATTTAAGACGCCTCAAGTGACATAGATTCCCATCCATGCGCCGCAACGTCGCGAGAGCAGGAAGCCCCCGGATGTTTCCCAAGCAAACCTTCCGCAGCCGTCGAGCAACGCTCGACAGCGAGAACGTTTGCGGGGGAACACCCGGGGGCCTCCGATGAAATCGAACAGCGTTCGCGCTCTACACCTTGAGGTAGCGCCTCATGGCGATGGCGGAGCCGAACAGGCCGATGATCACGCCGAGCAGCACGAGCGAGCCGTACGTGGCGTAGTAGATCTCCATGGGGATGCCGATGCTCATCCAGCTGATGCCCGCGGAAACCTTGGGGATCACCAGGTTGCGGAAGAGCTCGAGCACGCCGATCGAGAGCAGGGCGCCGATAAGCGCCTGCAGCACGCCCTCGGTGATGAAGGGCCCGCGAATGAAGCCGTTGGACGCGCCCACCAGGCGCATGATGGCGATCTCGCGGCGGCGCGCGGTGATGGACAGGCGGATCGTGTTGTTGATGAAGATGAACGCAACGAAGGTCAGCAGCGCAACCAGAACCACTGCCGCGACGCGGATGTAGTTGGTGAGCTGGAACAGGCGGGAGACCTCCTCCTGACCGTAGCGCACGTTCTCGGCGACATCGGCGTCCTTGTCATCGATCTCAGAATTCGCGTCGTCGACGATCTTGCGGAAGCCCGGGTCGTCCTTGATGGTCTCGGCCATGGATTCGACCTGCGAAGGGTCCTCCATCTCGATGCGGAAGGAGCGCGGCAGCGGGTTCTGGCCGTCGAGCGCGGAAAGCGTGGCGTCGGCGTTGCTCGAGATCGAAGAGCTGTACTCCTTGAGCGCGTCCTCCTTGCTCACGAACTCGACGCTCTTGACGTTGTCCATCTTCTCGAGCTTGTCCTGATAGTCCTCCACGTCGGCGTCGGACGCCTCGTCGGAGATGTACGCCTGGATGGTCACCTGGTCCTCGACGTTGCCGATGAAGGAGTTAACGAGCACCGAGCCCACGATGAACAGGCCGATGATGAACAGGGACAGGAAGATGGTGATGACGGCGCCGAAGGACGTCGTCCAGTTGCGGAAGAAGTGCCGGAAGGCCTCTTTGATGGAATATCCGAAATTAGAAGGCGCCATAGTTGCCGTAGCCTCCCCTCTCCTGGTCGCGGATCACGCGGCCGCCCTCGAGGGCGATGACGCGACGCTGCATGGAGTCGACCATCGCGCGGTCATGCGTGGCCACGATCACGGTCGTGCCGGTACGGTTGATGCGCTCGAGGAGCTTCATGATGCCCAACGAGATCGCAGGGTCAAGGTTGCCCGTGGGCTCGTCGCAGATGAGCAGCGGCGGGCGGTTGACCATGGCGCGGGCGACCGAGACGCGCTGCTGCTCGCCACCGGAGAGCTGATCGGGCAGGGAGTCCATCTGCTCGGCCAGGCCCACCAGGCGCAGCACCTCGGGGACCTGGGCCTTGATGACGGCCTTGGGCTTGCCGATGCACTGCAGGGCGAACGCGACGTTCTCGTAGGCGGTGCGGTTGGGCAGGAGCTTGTAGTCCTGGAACACCGCGCCGATCTGGCGGCGCAGGAACGGGATCTTGCGGTTCTTGATCTTCATGAGATCCTGCCCCGCGACCATGACGCGGCCGCTCGTGGGCTTGACGTTGCGCAGCATGGTGTTGAGCAGCGTGGTCTTGCCGGAGCCGGAGTGGCCGACCAGGAAGACGAACTCGCCGGGGTAGATCTCGATGTTCACATCGTCCAGGGCGGGCTTGTTGGGCTGCGCCGGGTAGATCTTGGTGACGTGCTCCATGAGGATCACGGGCTCGACGCCGGCCTCGCGCGCCTGGCGGGCGCGGGAGTCGTCGACCGGGGCGAACACGGTGGTGAAGTCCGGGTTGTTGGCGAGCGCCGCGTCGAGCGAGGCGACCTCGGCGGCCTGGTCCGCGGTCACCTGGGGCGCGGGGGCGTCCATGGGGGACGGCACGCTCATGGGCGCGGCGGGGGCGTCGGGCGAGGGCACGTTGAAGAGCGGGTTGGCGGGCGCCTGCTGGGCAGGGGCGGCCTGGGGCTCGATCGTGCCGGGGGCGACCGGCGCATCGTAAGCGGTTTGGGGGGCGTTCTGCGGGACGGGCTGCTCGAACAACCGGTCCTGCACGTCCGGCGACGGGGCCGCGGGCATGGGCGTCACAGGGTCGACCTGAGGCACCTGGGGCGTGGCCTGCTCGTCTCCGGGGGTACGGAAGTGGTTACCCACTAGAGCTCCTTAAGTCGTGCGTTTGAACTACAGACTTTCATATTTTAGCAAGATGCCGCTCGTACCATCAAAGCAACACCTTGAATTCCCCCGGCGGCGATGGGGAGGCCCGTCAGCCCACGGACTTGAATCCGTACCCGATCGCCTCGTTCACATCGGTGATGATGAGCATCGCGTTCGCGTCGTGCTCGTACACGACCGTCTTGATGATGGAGACCTCTCGGCGGCTGAGCACGAAGAACAGCACGGGCCGATCCTTCTTGGTCCAGGAGCCCTGGGCCATGAGGCGCGTGCACCCGCGATCCATGGCGTGCAGGATGTCGTGCTCGATGTCCTCGTAGGCATCGGAGATGATGAACGCGGCGCGCTGACTGTTGCCGCCGTCGACCACCACGTCGACGACGTAGCCCATGACCACCATGGCGAGGGCCGCATACAGCGCGTTGGTGATCGAGAAGACGGGGGCCGAGGCCGCGCACACCGCCACGTCGATCGCCATGACCGTGGCGCCGACCGGCAGCGAGCTCTTGCGGGCGATGATCTGGCCGATGGTGTCGGAGCCTCCGGTGTTCGCGCCGCAGCGGAACACCAGCCCGTAGCCGATGCCCGAGATGATGCCGCCCCACAGCGCCGAGAGCATGAGATCGCTGTGGCCCACATGCAAGACGAAGGGCGCGAACAGGTCGGTGAAGAAGCCGAACAGGACGAATCCCGTGACGGTCTGGACCACGTACTTGAGGCCGCCCGAGCGCATGACCACGAGGATGAGCAGCGCGTTCATGACGATGGTCTGCAGGCCCACAGGCAGGTTGAGGCCGGCGCGGCGACCGAGCTCGGCGATGATAGTCGCCAGGCCCGTGAGACCGCCCGCGGCCAGGCCGTTGGGGACCATGAACGCATCGGTGGCGAAGCCGGCTATCGCGCATCCCACGATGATGAGGGGCAGATCGCTCACGAACTGCGACTGGATGATCCGGTTGATATCGATGCGCCTTGCCATATGACCCCAAAGTCCTCGTTCCCTATCGACACGATGAACAATAGTATCAAGCCACTTGACACTCCGTCAAAGAAAAGTGGGCGCCACCCGCGAGGGGAGGCGCCCGAGCACGGACCCGCTATGCGATGCGAGGTCGACCCCGAAGGCGGTTTCCTATTCCGCCTGCTCGGTGGCCCAGCGGTGGAAGCCGATGATGAATGGGTCCAGGTCGCCGTCCTCCAGCACGCCGTCCACGTTGCTCGTCTCCACGCCGGAGCGCAGGTCCTTGACCATCTGATAGGGGTACAGCACGTAGCTGCGGATCTGGTTGCCGAATCCGATGTCGGTCTTGGGGCCGCGGATCTCGTCGAGCATCTCGCCGCGGCGCTCGAGCTCCAGCTCGTACAGGCGCGCCTTGAGGATCTGCATACACGCCGCCTTGTTCTGGATCTGGCTGCGCTCGTTCTGGCAGGTGACCACGATGCCCGTGGGGATGTGCGTCACGCGAACGGCGGAGTCGGTGGTGTTGACGCCCTGGCCACCCGGACCGCTCGCATGGTACACATCCACGCGGATGTCATCGGAAGCGACCTCGATCTCGATGTCGTCGGGCAACACGGGGATGACCTCCACGCCGGCGAAGGTGGTCTGACGGCGCTTCTTGGCATCCGTGGGCGAGATGCGCACCAGGCGGTGCACGCCGGCCTCGGCGCGCAGCATGCCGAAGGCGTCCTTGCCCTCGACCGTGATGGTGGCGCGGTCGATGCCGATCGCCTCGGCCGCAGGACAGTCGTTGACCGTGACCTTCCAACCGCGGCGAGCGCAGTACTTCATGTACATCTTGAACAGCATGAAGGTCCAGTCCTGGGCCTCCAGGCCGCCCTGGCCGGGCTTGATGGACAGAATCGCGCTGCCATGGTCGAACTCACCGGTGAACCAGCTGGAAAGCTCCATCTCGTCGATGGCGTGCGTGAGCTCGTCCACAGCTGCCGCGGCCTCGGCGAGGAACTCGGCACCGTCCTCCCCCATCTCGGAGGCGAGCTCGAGCGCGGCGCGCGCGTCGGACAGGCGCCCGTGCGCGCGGTCGACGAGCTCCACGTCATCCCTCACCTGGGAGAGCTCGGCCATATGGGCGCGGGCGGAATCGGCGTCGTCCCAGAAACCCGGGGCGGCGCTGGCCTCCTCAAGCTCGGTCACGCGCCCGCGAGCCTCCTCGATATGCAGGTAGCACTCGACCTCGCGCAGGCGCGCGGTCAGGGCATCGAGGTCGCCAGAGATGGCGTCGGGATTGACCTCCGCCGCCATTAGCGGTTCCTCCCGTGGCAGTTCTTGAACTTCTTGCCGCTGCCGCAGGGGCACGGGTCGTTGCGGCCCACGTTGGCGTACGGGTCGCCGCTCTGGTCCTTGCGGTAGGTGCGGACGGTCGATCCGGCTGCCGCGCCCTGCGGGGCCGCGCCCTGCTGTGCCGCGTGGCGCTGGACGGTCGATGAGCCGGTGTCGCCGTCGACCTCGGCGGGACCGCTCATGCGCGCGCCGGAGAGGGCCGGGTTGCGCTCGCCCTCGATGCGGGCGCGGGCGGCCTCGGGGTTCTTGAACTCGGCATGGAGCACGGTACGCAGGTAGTCCTCGTACATGGTGTCGACGAGCATCTGAAACGCGCGGAACGCCTCGGTCTTGTACTCGACGAGGGGGTCGCGCTGGCCGAAGCCGCGCAGACCGATGCCCTGCTTGAGATAGTCCATCTCCTGCAGGTACCCCATCCAGCGGGTGTCGATGACGCGCAGCATGACCTGGCAATTGAGCTCCTGCATGAGTTCGTCGCCCAAGCGCTCGGCCTTGGCGTTGTAGGCCTTCTCCACAAACGCGAGGACCTGGTCGCACAGCTCGGCGTACGGGGCGTCCTCGAAGGAGGGCGCGTCCGGGCGGCCGGTGAGCTCGACGACCCACTTGTGCAGGCCCTCGAGGTCGCGCTCGCCCTCGTGCGCGTCGACCGGGCAGAACTCGGTGACGCAGCGCTTGATGGTATCGTCGATGACCTCGTCGATGTGGTCGGAGAGGTCCTTGCCATCGAGGATCTTGTTGCGCTCGGCGTAGATCACCTGGCGCTGCTTGTTCATGACGTCGTCGTACTCGAGAACGTTCTTGCGCATGGAGAAGTTGATGTTCTCGACCTTGCGCTGGGCGCCCTCGACGGCCTTGGAGATCATCTTGTGCTGGATGGGCTCGTCATCGCCCATCTCGGTGGCGACCATGAGGTTCGAGATCTTGTCCATTCGCTCGCCGCCGAACATGCGCATGAGGTCGTCCTCGAGCGAGAGGTAGAACTGCGTCTCGCCGGGGTCGCCCTGACGGCCGGCGCGGCCGCGGAGCTGGTTGTCGATGCGGCGGGACTCGTGGCGCTCAGTGCCGATGACCGTGAGGCCGCCAGCGGCGACCACCTGATCGTGCTCGGCGCGACACACGGCCTTGGTCTTGTTGACGAGTTCCTCGTACACGCGGGCGACCTCGGCGAAGGTCGCGGTGTCGATATCGATGCCGAGCTCATGCAGGCCGTCGAGCACCTGATCGAACACGGCGCGGTCGACGGGCGCCACATCGGCCTGGTCCTTGCCCAGCAGGCGCCAGTTGGCCTCGTGCAGCACGCGGTCGAGCACCTCGGCGTCGATGCCGAAGTCGTAGCGCATGAGCTCGTCGCACGCCATCTCCTCGGCGTTGCCGCCGAGGAGGATGTCCGTGCCGCGGCCGGCCATGTTGGTGGCGATGGTGACGGCGCCCAAGCGGCCGGCCTGTGCCACGATCTGCGCCTCGCGCTCGTGGAACTTGGCGTTCAGGACCTCGTGCTTGATGCCGCGCTTGTTGAGCAGGCGGGAGAGACGCTCGGAGCTCTCGATGGAGACGGTGCCCACCAGCACGGGCTGGCCGTTCGCGTGGCGCGCCTCGATCTCGTTGGCGACCGCGTTGAATTTGGCGTCGATGGTGCGGTACACCAGGTCGTCGTGGTCGACGCGGGCGACGGGCCGATTGGTGGGGATCACCTGGACCGGCAGGTTGTAGATCTCGCGGAACTCGGCGTCCTCGGTGATGGCGGTGCCGGTCATGCCGGAGAGCTTGTCGTACAGGCGGAAATAATTCTGCAGCGTGATGGTGGCCAGCGTCTGGTTCTCCTCGCGGACGAGCACGCCCTCTTTCGCCTCGATCGCCTGGTGCAGGCCCTCGGAGTAGCGACGGCCCTCCATGATGCGGCCCGTGAACTCGTCTACGATCTTGACCTCGCCGTTGCTCACCACGTACTGCTTGTCGCGGTGGAACATGTACTGCGCCTTGAGCGCCTGCTGCAGGTGGTTGACGAGGGCGCCGGAGAGGTCGCCATAGATATCGTCGATGCTGAGGCGCTGCTCGATCTTCTTCAGGCCCTGCTCGGTGGCGGCGATGGTGTGCTTGGCCTCGTCCATGACGAAGTCGCCGGTTGCCTCGACGGGCTCTCCGCCGGCCAGCATGTCGAACTGGGCTTCCTCGCCCTGCGTGAGCCCGCGGACCGCGCGCGCGAAGTCCTTGTAGATGCCCGCGCTCTTGGTGCCCGCGCCCGAGATGATGAGCGGGGTGCGCGCCTCGTCGATGAGGATGGAGTCGACCTCGTCGACGATGGCGAAGGCGTGGTCGCGCTGGACGCGCTGACCGGCGCGCAGGACCATGTTGTCGCGCAGGTAGTCGAAACCGAACTCGGAGTTGGTGCCGTAGATCACGTCGCACTGGTAGGCGTCGCGCTTTTCCGCGAGGGGCATGCCGTTCTGCAGCAGGCCGACCGTGAGGCCCATGAAGCGGTAGATGGAGCCCATCCACTCGGAGTCGCGCTTTGCCAGGTAGTCGTTGACCGTGACCACGTGGACGCCCTTGCCGGAGAGGGCGTTGAGGTAACCGGCGAGCGTGGAGACGAGTGTCTTGCCCTCGCCCGTCTTCATCTCGGCGATCTGCCCGTCATGCAGGGCCATGCCGCCGATCAGCTGGACGTCGAAATGACGCAGGCCGATGGTGCGCTTCGAGGCCTCGCGCACGACCGCGAAGGCGTCGATCAGCACGTCATCGAGCGTCTCGCCGGCGGACAGGCGCTCGCGGAGCAGGCGCGTCTGGTCACGGAGCTCGTCGTCGCCCATGGCGGCGTACGTGGGCTCGAGCGCGTTGATGGCGTCGACGTTCTTCCAGTAGCGCTTGAGGTCCTTGTCAGCGCCGAAGGAGAGCAGCTTAGAAACGAATCCCATATGATTCCCTCTTCACGATGCACCCGCCGCACGAGGGCCCGCCTTCGGGCATCCCGCTGCAGGAGGAGTGCAGACACAATTAAAGCCACTGTAGCCAAATAAGGCGCGCGCGGTGCGCAGGATGTATGTGCACACAAAACGACCCTTCGCGGCAGGCGTATGGACACATGGATCGGCGGTTTTCTGCGCCATCATCGGAATACCCGCCGTTTGTTGCAGTGAAACGACACGAGCCGGGGCATCGCCCTTACACGCCACAGCGAAACACCAAGCAGACGAATCACCTGCAACCAGGCCCGCTCGGCACCCTCCCCTTTTACTGCAACAAAACGAGAAGCACCCCGCGTCAGGTCTCCTGACGCGGGGTGCTTTCGTCAACGCGAGCGATGCGCGGGCGAGTTACTCGGCGGCAGCCTCGGTCTCGGCCTCGGCCTCAGCGGCGGCCTCCTCAGCAGGAGCCTCCTCGGCCTTCTTGGCGGCCTCAGCGGCGGCCTTCTTCTCGTACTCAGCAGCACGCTTGGCCTTCTCGGCGGCCTTGGCCTCGCGCTCGGCGGCCTTCTTGGCAGCGGCCTCCTCGGCAGCGGCCTGCTTGGCGGCCTTCTTGGCGGCCTCGCGCTCGAGGGCGGCCTGGGCGGCGCCACCGAACTTGTCGGCGAAGCGCTGGACGCGTCCACCGGTGTCGACGAACTTCTGCTGGCCGGTGTAGAACGGGTGGCACTCGTTGCAGAGTTCGACCTGGATCTCGGACTTGGTGGAATGGGTCTTGAAGGTGTTGCCGCAGCTGCAGCGCACCGTGCACTCCACGTACTCGGGATGGATGCCAGACTTCATGGCAGGGCTCCTCTTCTGGTCGCGCCCTGGTTACCGACCAGGGCAAAGGGGTGACTTGGTTACCGACCAAGTCAAAATAGCTCGTCAATGCTACCACAGACGGGCGATGTCCGGGTGCTCACATAAAAGCACCACGCGCGCATGCCCTTAGCCGGCGATGCAGTGGCGATGACCCGTGCGCTCGGCGAGCGGCACGTACTCGCCCGACTCGAGCACCGAGCGGTAGGCGGGACGGATGATGCGATGGGCGCAGATGAGCTCCTCCATGCGGTGCGCCGCCCAGCCCGCCGTGCGCGCCACGGCGAACAGCGGGGTGAACATGGCGTCGGGAATCCCGAGCATCTTGTAGATGAAGCCGGTGTACAGGTCGATGTTCGCGCAGATGGGCTTTGTGGTGCCGCGCACGTCGACCATCACCTGCGGGGCGAGCTTCTCGATGCGCTCGATGAGCTCGAACTCCGCGCCCATGCCCTTGGCGTGCGCGAGTCCGCGGGCGTAGCGCTTGCACAGCACGGCACGGGGGTCGGACAGGGTGTAGACGGCGTGCCCCATGCCGTAGATGAGGCCGCTGCCGTCGAACGCCTGGCGGCGCAGGATCTTCTCCAGATACGCGGCGAGCTCGTCCTCGTTCTCCCAGTCGCGCACGTTGGCGCGGATATCCTCGTGCATGGCGACGACCTTGGCGTTTGCGCCGCCATGGCGGGGCCCCTTGAGCGAGCCGATCGCGGCGGCATAGGCCGAGTACGCATCGGTGGCGGAACTGGACAGGACGCGACAGGTGAACGTGGAGTTGTTGCCGCCGCCGTGCTCGGCATGGAGCATGAGCATGACGTCGAGGAGCATGGCCTCCTCGTGCGTATAGCCGTCCTCCCCGCGCAGGATCTGCAGGATGGCCTCCGCTGTGGAGAAGCCGGGCTCCGGAATGGGGACCTCGGCGCGCTTGCCGCTCACCTGGGCGCTGTGGAACGTCTGCGCGAAGGCCGCGAGGCGGGGCAGGCGGGAGAGCAGCGAGATGGCGACGTCGACCTCATGCTCGGGCGTGATGCAATCGGGGTCGGAATCGAACGCGTACAGCAGCAGCACGGCGCGCTGCAGGGCGTTCATGATCGACGGGCTCACCGTCGTGATGGGGAACTGGCGCACGAACTCACTCGAGAGATGGCGGTACGCCCCCAGGCGGCCGTTGAAGTCATCGAGCTCCTCAGCGGTGGGCAGTTCTCCGGTGATCAGCAGGTACGCGACCTCCTCGTACCCGAAGCGATCCTCGCGCTGGGCGTTCACGATCAGATCCTCGATATCGTATCCGCGCAGGATCAGGCGGCCCTCGTCGGGGACCACGCGCCCGTCGACCACGTTGTAGCCGTGCACGTCCGAGATGCGCGTGAGGCCGGCGACCACGCCGGACCCGTCCGCGTTGCGCAGCCCTCGTTTCACATCGTAGGCCCGGAACAGGTCCTCGCCGTACTCCTCGGACGGAATGTCGTGGTACAGGCGCTCGGAGGCGTGATCCACGCGGCGGCTCGCCTCGTAATCCAATACCAGCCGGCTCAGGTGGTCGTCAAAGCGGTAATAGATGTTGTGCGCATCGTAAGACATGGCGGGCACCTTCTTTAACGGGCGCCCCGGCGCGACACCGGGGCGGAAAGGATGAAGATCGCTTGGGTGGGACGATTCGAAACCGCCCTCGATCGCGCGCTACAGACGGTACATGAACTGGAAAACGTCCTCGCGCTGCATCTCGACGGTCACGCCCAGCTCGGCACCGGCGCCGGCGAGCGCCTCCTGGAGCTGGGTGAAGTCGAGCGTCGCCTTGGAGGCGTCGGCGATGAGGGTCATCGTGAAGATGTCCTCGATGATGCTCTGGGTGATATCGCGGATATCGACGTCGGCGTCGGAAAGCACGCGCGTCACGCCCGCGACGATACCGGGGCGGTTCTTGCCGAGGACGGTGATGACCACGCGGCTGGAGGAGGTCTCTGCCATGAGGGCTCCCTTCGGGACGGGGCGGCGCCGGGCCGCCGGTTCATCGATGACACCTCCCCTCTCGCAAACCGGGCGAGACAGAAGGCGGAGGGGCGGGGCCGCGCGGACGCGACCGCGCCGGATACTCCATTGCGGTGCAGTGTTCCCAGTCTAGCGGATTTCGCGGGCGAACACGCACACTCCATGGCTCATGCGTCCGGGCGAGGTCGCCCGGCGCGGCGCTACTCCCCCATCGACGCGAGGATGCGGCGCATCTCCGCCTGCACGGCATGCTCCTCGTTGCTGCCGATGACCCGGTCGGCGATGGCGCGCAGCGCCGGCCTGCCGTTCGCCATGGCGCAGCCGGTGCCGACGAAACGGATGATCTCATAGTCGTTCATCGCGTCGCCGAACGCCATGACCTCCTCGCGCTCGATCCCGTAATGCTCCATGAGCTGGGCGATGCCGGACGCCTTGGAGATGCCGGGCTGCATGGCGTCGATGTAGGAGCTTCCGGACGGGGCGAAGGTGAACAGGTCGCCGAGCTCGCGCTGGAGCACGTAGGCGTTGTCCATGACGTTGCCATCGTCGCAGAAGATGCTCGCCTTGATGATGCTCACCCGCGGCGAGGGGAGCTCGTAGATGCGCTCGACGTTGGGCAGGTCCTTGTCAACCTCGCGAACGAACTTATCCTCGTCGTCAAGCAGGTAGGACTTCGTGCGATCGAACAGGGCCAGGTGCATGTTGGGGAACATGGAGACCGTCTTTGCCAGCCGGCGGATCGCCAGATGGGAATAGACCTCGCGGTCGATCTGGACGCCATCGGCGTACACCTGCGCGCCGTTCGACGCGACGAAGTCCATCTGATCCTTGACGGGCGCGAAGAACTCGCACAGGCGGTCGTAACGCCTGCCGGAGCTCGCGGCGAAATGCACCCCGCGGCTACGCAGGGCGCGGATGAGGTCGAAGGTCTCGGGCGGGACCTGCCCGTTCCCGTCGAGCAGGGTGCCGTCCATATCGGAGGCTATGAGCTTGATGTTCTCGGTCATACTACGGCTTTCTCCCGTACGGGGCCCGCCATCCCACGAACGCGGTGCGGGCTGATGCGATATGGAAGAGCGTACCCAGCGGCGCATCCTCCAAGCGCGCCCCACAAAAGGAGCCCGAAAAGCTTACCGAGGGCATACACCGCCCGACGGGCCGCCCGAGAGCGAGCCCCATCCGCCGGGCCGCACCGCGCAGGCGCTCACTCGGCGTAGGAGAACGTGGTGACGTCGAACATGCCCTCGGGGCGGATGCGCAGGGTGGGGATGACCGGCAGGGGCAGGAAGATCATGCCCATGATGGGGTCGAGCGGCGGCTCGATGCCCATGGCCCGGCCCGCTTCCATGAATGCGTCGTGCTCGCGCGCGAGCTCCTCGGCCGTCCTATCGCTCATGAGGCCGCCGAGCGGCAGGTCGATCTTGGCCGCGACCTCGCCGTCGCGCACCAGGACGAACCCGCCCTGCGCGACGGCCCGCACGGCGGCAAGCATGTCGGCGGGGTCGTCGCCCACCACGCACACGTTGTGCGAGTCGTGCCCGATGCTGCTCGCGATGGCGCCTCCCGAGATGGTAAAGCCGCGCACCCAACCGCGGCCGATATGGGTCCCAACCAAGCCCGAGCCCGCGGGGCCGTCGCCATCGGCGCCGGCGGCCTGGGCGTCCGCGCCGCGGCCGTGGCGCTCGATGAGCATGATGCGGCGCAGCCCCTCGTCGGTCTCGGGCCGCGCCACACCGGTGACGGCGTTGCCGGGAATCACGTCGATGACGGCCTCGCCGGGGCGGAACCCATAGGAGAAGACGTCGAGGGAGAGCTCGGGGAGGCGGACGGAACCGCGCAGGCGCGATTCGAGCTCGCCCAGGCCCGATTCCGCCGGGGCGATCGCGCCCGCGAACACGCCGTCCCGGGCGACGAGCTCGCCGGCACTGTACACGCGATGCGGCGCGGCCGTGAACGAGAGGTCGTCGAGCAGCAGGATGTCGGCGCGCTTGCCGGGTGCGATGGCGCCGCGGCGGTGCAGCGCGCTCAGGTTCCCATGGTCCAGTCCGAACACGTCCGCCGCGGAAAGCGTGGCCATGGAGACGGCCACCACCGGGTCGATCCCCTCCTCGATGGCGACTCGGCAGGCGTTGTCGATCATGCCCATGCCGAGGGCGTCCGAGGGCGCGCGGTCGTCCGTGGCGAAGCAGCAGCGGCGCGCGAGCGCAGGGTTCTCGCGGATGATCGGGGCGAGGTTGGCGAGGTCGTGGCTGCAGGTGCCCTCGCGCAGCATCACGTACATGCCCCGGGAGAGCTCGTCGAGGGCCTCCTCGGCACCCGTGTTCTCATGGTCGGCGATGATGCCCGCGGCCGCGTAGGCGTTGAGGTCGTTGCCCGCCGTCATGGGGGCGTGCCCATCCACCTGGCCGGATGCGGTCTTCGCGCCGACCGCGATGCGGCGGCAGGTCTCCTCGTCCGCCCCGTACACACCGGGAAGGTTCATCATCTCGCCCAGGCCGAAGATGGCGCCGGGGCGCTCGGCCATGAAGGCCTCCATGTCGGCGGCGGTGATCTGGGCGCCCGCCTGCTCGTCCGGCAGGGCGGGGACGCAGGAGGGCATCATGAACTTGATGTCGAGCGGCGCGCGGGAGGCGTCCTCGATCATGAACGCGAGACCGTCCAAGCCGCACACGTTGGCGATCTCGTGGCTGTCGGCGATCGCGGTGGTGGTGCCCCGGGCGAGTGCCATGCGGGCGTACTCCGCCGGACGGATGTTCGAGCTCTCGATGTGCAGATGGCCGTCGATGAGGCCGGGCGCCAGGTAGCGGTTCCCGCAATCGACGACGCGTTCTGCATCCCAAGCGGGAACGGAGGCATCCTCGCAGTCGCGGCCCTCGAACAGCACACCGGCGATGCAGCCGCGTTTGACCGCGACTTGGCCGCGCGCCACGCGCAGCCGGTACACATCGACGATCCGGGCGTTCACGAACACCGTGTCCGCAGCCTCGCGCCCCTCCGCCGTGTGTATCAGAGCCTGCATCAGATCGACCATATCGAGTTCCATGTCCCCGGCACCTGCCCTCCGCGTATCGCGACCAATTTCAACCATGGTACCCGAAGGTCCACGACAGGGAACCCACGCGATGCGCGATCTGGCCCGCATCTCGAGCGACCCGACCGAGAGCCCCGCGAGCGCCCGATGAAACAATTCGCCGCCCTCAAACCGATGAAACAATTCGCCGTCCCCAAACGTTCCATAGACGAGGGCCCACATCGCATACCATCACGTTGAAAGGAGGCGCGCATGGGATTTCAACCCGATATGAAGCTTGCGGTAGAGCGATATCGCGACATGGTCTTTCGCGTCGCGTTCACATACCTACGCGACCCGGCCGATGCCGACGACGTCACCCAGGACGTCTTCGTCAAACTCCTGCGCTTCACCGGCAGCTTCAATGGCGAGGAGCACCTCAGACGGTGGCTTGTCCGCGTGACCGTCAACGAGTGCAAATCACTCTTCCGTAAGCCCTGGCGGCGCGTTGAGGATATCGAGGCCTACGCCAACTCACTTGCCATGCCCACGCAGGGGCACGCCGACCTGTTCGTCGCCGTCATGAAGCTGCCCGAACGGTATCGCGTCCCCTTGGCGCTCTTCTACTACCTGGGCTATTCCACCGATGAGGTGGCCCAACTGCTCAGACTGCCCGCCGCGACCGTGCGCACGCGACTCGCGCGCGGACGCGCCAGACTCAAATCCCTGATCGAGGAGGAAGACCATGTCCCAGCACCGCATGTTCGGCGAGGCCATGAATCAGCTGCACGCCCCTGACGATGTGTACGAGCGCGTGATGGAACGGGCACGGGGCGCCAAGCGCAAGCGCAGGGGCACCGCGCGGCCATTGGCGGTCGTGGGAACCGCGGCGCTCATTGCCGCTGCGGGCGTCGGAGGAACTGCCTACGCCGTGGTGAACAGCGACTTTTTCCAACATGCCATGGGCGACCATGGCGTCGGTGAACTGAGCGAGTGGGCCGACCCTCAATCCGGGCTCAGCTACCGTCGAGAGTACTCGACCGTGGACCCCGATGAGGTGACCGAGGAGCTCTCCGGCGCCGTCACGCCCGTGGGGCAGACGGTGGAGGCCTGGGGGTACACCCTCTTCGTGAAGGACATGGTCATGGATGAGAACGGCTGCGGGATCGTCCGGTTCACGCTCGACAACCCCAGCGGCCTCAGGCTCGACACCGACCTCGGCGCGCCCAACCAGATCGTGTTCGATTACGATGACCCCTCGGCGCTGCGCATGATCGGCATGTGGAACGCTCACGACGGCTTCCCCGACTACCGCAGCTTCTACGACAGCGCGACCCTCACCCCGACGCACCTGGACGGCGTCATGTACTTCTCGCCCATCGGTGACTCGTTTGAGCGAGAGGCGCGCAACCTGCTGGATGGCGTGCGCCTCAGCCTCTCCTGGGATGACGGCAAGAAGCATCAAAGCTCCCGCGAGACCGAGGCGCTCACCGCCACGTTCGCGCCGGAACGCGTCATCGGAGCGCGCAGGTTCTCCGACGGGAAGGGCGCCTATGCGTACCTGAGCCCGTTCGGCATCCGCTACGAAGTGGGAGAAAACGGGACCTCGGAACTCGCAACCAGGAGCCTCGCGCTCGACTTCATCGACGGCACGAGCAAGACGATCACCCTCAGCGACAACGACCCGGCAAACACCCAGATCATCAACACCTACTTCGACGCCCGGTTCCCCGAGGACGGAAGCTGCGTGAGCCTGTTCACGATGTTCGTCAACACGGCCGAAGTGCGGGAGATCTCGATAACCGGAACTCGCGACGACGATGAGACCGGCGAGAGAGGGACCGTGTCGGTCGAACTGAAGCCCCTCGCATAAAACACCGCGGCATCCCAAGGCCCGACATGAGAGAAGCCCGGCCGGCATGATGCCGACCGGGCTTCACCATGTGCAAATCGCGCCCGACCCCGATTGCGCGGTCACGAGAAGCGGCAGACGAGCAGATGCGCCGAGGGGTCGACCACGCCGGGGCCGAGATCCTCGACGACCTCGCATGCGACCGGACGGCCCAGGTGCTCGGTGAGGTACGCCTCCATGAGCCCCATGGCGCGCGGCTGCAAGATCGCGACCATGTCGTCGCGGCGGCCGAGCTCCATGAGCGCGTCCCGCGGGGAAAGGCCGTTGCGGTCCAGGAACTCGTACCACGGGGCCGTGTGGCTCTCCCACCCGCCGATGGGCAAGACGTTCCCCGGGAACTCCCAGCCCTCAAACGCCATGGCGTCAAAGCCGGCATAAAGCAGGCTCTGCGTGTGGCCGCACACGATGAGCTGATCGGGATGGTCCTCGACGTACGCGTGCGCCGCGGCGACGGTGGGGGCGGACGCCTGGTCGCGGACGGGCAGCACGGTCATGAGGAAGAAACCCAGGCACGCGGCGGCCGTCACCAGGGCCGTCGCGATGGGGGCGGCGACGGCTAGCCTGCCCGAGATCGCACCGGCATGGCGCGGCGCGGCGGCGTGAGAGCCACGGCTTTCGGCTTTGGGTGCGAAGCCGCAGGTCGTGAGCGCGAACAGCGCGACCGCGAGCAGCGGGATGACCACGTGCAGGCGCGGGCGAGCACGCAGGACCAGCAGGCCGTAACTCACCAGGAGCATGAACGCGACGCCCATGGCGAGAACGAGCACGTCGCGGCGCCCCATATCCCTGCCCACGAGCCATGCGATGAGACCGGCGAAGAGCGCGAACGCGATCAGCAGGTACGTGGTCTTGGCGCCGAGCGAATCCACGAGGTTCTGCGGATAAAAGCGCGTAGAGGCCTCGCCCACCCGCTCGAACAGCTCGGTGCCGAACACCTCCTCGTCGATGAAGTCCCAGTCGTACATGACCTCGACATCGTTCGCGGAGAGCTCGGGCGCGACCGACCTGACCTCCTCGACGGACAGCTCGGGGTAGTCGAGCACGGAACGACCCGCGTCGAGGTAATCGGGGTAGGTCTCCCACCCGGGCGTCGCGCGATACGCCGCCTGCCCGGCAGCGACGGCCAGCCCGATGCACGCGAGCGCGGCGACGCCGCGAAGGATGGCCCCCGCATGCCGGTTGCGGACGAGGACCCACAGGGCGAACGGCGAGAAGACGGCCACGGCGGCCATGCCGGACTCGGGACGCAGCGCGTAACCCGCGACGATCAGCAGGCACGCCGCCAGGTCGCTTGCATGCGGGCGCCCCGCGCGGGCGAAGGCGCACCGGCGGAGCAGCAGCATGAACCCGGCGGAGATCACCAGGAACGCCACGATGGTGTACGTGAAGTAACCGAGCGTCACGACCTCGAGGCCGAGCAGCAGCACCGTCATGACGGCGCAAAGCCCATCATGCATGCGCCCGCGCCACAGATGGTCGAAGGCGATGGCGAACGAGACGGCGGTGCCCGCCAGCAGCAGGAACGGGTACCACGGAACCGCGGGCGCGACGCGGTACAGCAGGCCGAGCGGCACGCTCACCGGGGCGAGCGTGTAGGGCATCATCAGCCCGGCGTCCGCATTGAGGAAGCGCCCGCTCGCGAACAGCGCCTGGACCTGGTCGTCCGGGTTCATGGCGTAAAAGGGCGGGAGCAGAACGCAGATCGCGACGATCGGCGCGATCGCCAGCGCCGCGGCAAGCCATGGCACGCGGGCGCCCTCCCTCCAGGGCGAGCGCCCGGCATCCCGCACGCCCATCCCATCCCTTGCGGTCATGTCCATATGCATATCGAACCCCGTTCCCTCCGGGCGCGCCGCGCGTCAGGCGAGCCCATCGCCCAGATCGCCCTGGGAGAGCCCGTCGGTCTCCTCTGCGATGATGTAACGCGGGCGTCCCTTGCTCTCCAGATAGATGCGGCCGATGTACTCGCCCACGATGCCCAGCGACGTGACGGTGAGACCGCCCACGAACCAGATGGAGATCATGAGGCTCGACCAGCCCGCCACCACATGGCCCGAGATGGCGCTGGCGAGCGTGTACACCACCATGACCAGGCTCACCACGAGGGTGAGCACACCCAGGCACGTGACCCAGCGGATCGGCTTGACCGAAAAGGACGTGATTCCCTCGAGGGCGAACGAGACCATCTTGCCCAGCGGGTACTTGGACTCGCCGGCGAACCGCTTGCCGCGGGCATAGCGCACCTCCGCCGTCTTGAAGCCGAGGGAGGGCACGATGCCGCGCAGGAACAGGTTGACCTCGCGGTACTCGGAGAGCGCACGCAGGGACCTTTGGCCCATGAGGCGGTAATCGGCGGAGTCGGACACCATCTCGACGCCGAGCCAAGCCATGAGGTCGTAGAACATGTGCGCGGTGCGGCGCTTGAACGCGGTGTCGGTGTCGCGGTTGCTGCGCACGCCGTACACCACCTCGGCGCCCTCGGCGTGACGCTCGAGCATCTCGTCCATGGCGTCGATGTCGTCCTGCAGATCGGCGTCGAGCGAGATGGCGCAGTCGAACCCGAGCTCGAGCGCGCGCATGAGCCCTGCGTACAGCGCGTTTTGATGTCCCTCGTTATGGGCGAAGCTCACGCCCTCGAACCACGGCGCGGTCGCCCGCGAGCCGAAGGCCCGAGGGTCGTCGTGCAGCCTGAGGACGGTCTCCCACGTCCGATCGCGGCTGCCGTCGTCGACGAACAGCACGCGGCTTCCGGGCGCCGCGGCGCCGCGGGCGGTGAGCTCGTCGAGCTTATCGGATAGGCGGCAACTCGTCTCGGGGAGGACCTCCTCCTCGTTGTAGCACGGGACCACGATGCAGAGGCGCGGAGCCGTGGCGCGGTCGTTCGCAATGGGCATGTGGGGCATCTCCTTATGCAAGACGGCGCGGGCCGCAACCCGCGCCGCCGACGCGATCAGATACTTACGCCAAGCGCGCGAAGTGGCGCTTGCCCACCTGCAGGACCGTGCCGGGCTTGAGCGCCTCGGGGTCCACGTTGTAGGTCTTGGGCGCGACTGCTTCGCCATCGAGCTTGACGCCGCCGCCGTCGATGTCGCGGCGGGCCTGGCCGGCGCTCGGCACCAGGCCGGCGGCCTGAAGCACGGCGGGCAGGTACACGAGGCCCTCGTCGTTGACCGCGATCTCAACGGAGACCTCGGGCATGTCGGTGGGAAGGTCGCGGTTCTTGTGCACGCGGTCGAACTCGGCCTCGGCCTCGGCCGCCGCCTCGGCGCTGTGGTACGTGGTGACCAGATCGCGGCCGAGGGCGCGCTTGAGCTCGTAGGGGTTGGCGGAGCCGTCGGCCAGCGCGGCGTCGATCTCATCGACCTCGGCCGGGGTGAGCGAGCTCGCCAGGCGGTAGTACTTGCCGATCATCTCGTCGGGGATGGACATGGTCTTGCCGAACATGTCCGCCGGAGCATCGGTGAGGCCGATGTAGTTGCCGTAGGACTTGGACATCTTACGGGTGCCGTCGGTGCCCTCGAGCAGCGGCATGGTGAGCGCGATCTGCGGCTCCATGCCCATCTTCTCCATGAGCTCGCGGCCGGCGAGCAGGTTGAAGAGCTGGTCGTTGCCGCCCATCTCCACGTCGGCCTCGATCTTGACCGAGTCGTAGGCCTGCATGATGGGGTACAGGAACTCGTGCAGGGCGATGGGGGTCTGCGACTGGTAGCGCTTGGTGAAGTCGTCACGCTCCAGGATGCGCGCCACGGTGAACTTGGATGCGATGGAGAGCAGCTCCTTCAACCCCATGGGGAACATCCAGTCGCCGTTATGCACGATGGTGGTCTTCTCGGGGTCGAGGATCTTCATGGCCTGGGAGACGTAGGTCGCGGCGTTGGCCTCGACCTCCTCCTGGGTGAGCTGCGGGCGCGTGGAGTTCTTGCCGGACGGGTCGCCGATGGTGGCGGTGCCGTTTCCGATGATGAGGGTCACGCGGTGGCCGAGGTCCTGGAACTGGCGCATCTTGCGCAGCGGCACGGCATGGCCCAGGTGCAGGTCGGGGCTGGTGGGGTCGACGCCGAGCTTGATGTTGAGCGGCACGCCGCGCTCGAGCTTCTTCTTGAGGTCGGCCTCGGGCACGATCTTGGCGGCGCCGGAGGTGATGATGCGCATCTGCTCATCGACAGGCAACATAGGTGCACCTTTCCACAAGGTCATAGCACCCTCGCCGCGTGCTCGCGCACATGCGCGGACGGGCGGTGCTGGGGAACGACATATGGGCATTAGTGTAACGCAGAATGAGCGCTTGGGAACATGGGGCGCGGGGAGTCAGCGGTACAGGCGCGTCCGCCCCGCCTCGTCCACGCGCACGCGCACGCGGGCGCCCGAGCTCTTGCGGTCGAGCTCCACCAAGACGCGCTCGCCGCGCTCGGCCGCCAGGCGGCGGGAGCACGTGGCGCACGCCCCGTCACAGGGCCCCTCCGCCGTGAGGAGGCAATGCTCCATGACCATGAGCGGCGTGGACCCAACGGGTGCGGGCGCGACGGGGACCGAGACGCCGGCGGCGCGGAGCGAGCCGAGCACCTCGTCGCGCGACGGCGCCCGCAGCTCCTCGGGCAGCCACACCCGCCGCGCGCCGAGGTCCTGCAGGACGCGGGCCGCCGACGCATTCCACACACTGAGGGGCGCGGCGGCCTCCCAGGGCACGCCCGCCTCGCGCGCGATCTCGATCTGGCCGATGTTGCGGCAGAGGACCGCGCCGGCCTCCCCGCGGGCGACGGCGCGGCAGGCGGCGGCGACGGATGCCTCGTCGGACGCGCGACACACCTCGCCGAGGTCGATCGACCCCTTGCCGGCGACGGGCGCCGCCTGGGCACGCGGCCCGGCCGCAGGCGGGATCGCGGGCCCGGGGGCGCACGCCGTCGCGACCCCGAGGGGCCCCGCCGCCGCAGGGCGAGCGGAAGACGACTTGCGGCGCGCATGGGAGCAGCGGCTCGTGTCCCCGAGCGCCCCCTCCTCGCCCGAGGGCGACCCGGCGCCGCCCTCGGACTCCGGCGCCGCGGGGGCCAGCGCGCGCTCGGCATCGCGCATGGCTGCCACGGCGGCGCGCGACGCGGAGACGACCGCCTCCGACCTGACCACGTGCACCGCGCTGCCCTCCTCCACCTTGCGCTTGCACCGCACGAAGATGCGCCCGCCCGCCGGCACGTCGGCCGGGCAGGGCACGATGGGCCAGCGCCGCGGCACGTCGGCCGGGGCGTCCGGGCCGGGCGTCGACCTGATCTCGAGCATGTCGCCAGCCGTGGCGTCGCGCGAGAAGGCGACCCACGCCCCCTCGAATCCCGCCTCGTCCACGCGACCCACCTCGAGGCCCTGGTTGATGGCCCGCTCGACGCTCATGAGTGAACGGCCGGTGGCGGCGTGGCCGCCCACGAGGTAGCCGTCGGTGAACCCGCGGCTGAACGAGCGGCCGAGCCGCGCCTCGAGCGCGTCGAGCTCGGCGGCGCCCAGCTCCGCCCCCGCCAAGGCTGCGTCGATGGCGGCGCGATAGCAACGCACCACGTTGTGCACGTAATCGGGCCCCTTCATCCTCCCCTCGATCTTGAGGGACGAGACTCCGACGCGGACCAGCTCGCCCACATGGCGGATCCCCAGGTAGTCGCGGGGGCACAGCAGCCGGTCACCCTCGCTCGCGCGGCCCCGCTCCCACGCGCCCCCGGCGAGGACGCGGCCCCGGCCGTCCTGCAACTCGTATGCGAGTCGGCAGGGCTGCGTGCAATCGCCCCTGTTGGCCGACCTTCCGCGCATCAGGGCCGAGTAGGCGCAGGCGCCCGAATAGCAGATGCAGATGGCCCCATGGCAGAACGCCTCGATCTCCACGCCCGTCCGCGCAAGGGACGCGAGCTCGGCGACGGACAGCTCGCGGGCGCACGTCACGCGCGACACCCCCAGCTCGCGGGCCGCTAGGCGCACCGCTGAAGGCGACTGCGCCCCGGCCTGCGTGGACAGGTGGAGCTCAGCGGAGGGCATCTCCCTCTTCAGGAGGGAGCACAGCCCCAGGTCCGCCACGATCAGCGCGTCCGCGCCCGCTTCGATCGCGCGGAAGGCGAGCTCGAGCGCGACCGGCAACTCGCGGTCGTGCAGGCACACGTTGAGCGTCACGTAGACGCGCGCCGCGCGGGAGTGCGCCAGCGCGCAGCCATCCGCGAGCTCGCCGAGCGAGAAGCCGCCGTTCGCCGCCCGCGCGTTGAAGGCGCCCAGACCGACGTAGACGGCGTCCGCGCCGGCCGCGATCGCGGCGCGCAGCGCATCCGGCGTGCCCGCCGGCGCCAGAAGCTCGACCCTGCCCATCCATCCTCCATACTCCCCGGGGCCACCGGGCGGCGCGCCCAGGCGTCCCGACTCCCAGCAGCGTGTTTTTTCGCGTTAGGTAAGGATACCCGAGCGGCGGCGCCGACCGCATGCGCTATCGTATGAACATCTATGTGTACGACACGTCCGGGTGCATCCCGGTCAAATTGCAGGAGGTCGCCCATGGGTCCTCGTCAACGTCGCGCGCGCGACCGCGCCAAAACGCACGCAGCCCCCGTCATCCTCATCTCCGTCCTGGGCTTCATGCTCGTCGCCGGCGTCGCGTTCGGCATAGGCATGCTCGGCAACATCGACCGCTGGCTCTCCGACCTGCCGGATTACACCAACGCAGACGAGTACCTCGTGAGCGAGCCCACCCACATCCTGGATGCCGCCGACAACGAGATCGCCACGTTCTTCGTCCAGAACCGCGCGAGCGTCACGGCGGACCAGGTCTCCCCGTGGGTCCTCAAGGGCACCGTGGACGTCGAGGACGAGCGCTTCTACGAGCATCCCGGCGTCGACATCATCGGCATCGGGCGCGCCGTGCTGGCGCAGCTCTCGGGCCGCTCCGAGGGCGCCTCGACCATCACCCAGCAGCTCGTGCGTAACACCATCCTCTCCGAGGAGCAATTCGACCAGACCATCGAGCGCAAGGTCCGCGAGGCGTTCATCGCCCTGGAGATGGAGAAGATCTACTCCAAGGACGAGATCTTGATGATGTACCTCAACTGCATCTACTACGGTCACGGCGCCTACGGCATCCAGGCCGCCTCCAAGACGTACCTCTCCAAGAACGCGAGCGACCTCACCCTCGCCGAGGCGGCCCTGCTCATCGGCCTGCCCAACTCGCCCTCCTACTACGACCCCACCGTCAACCCCGAGGTCGCCATCGAGCGCCGAAACAAGGTCTTGGGCAACATGCTGCGCCGCGAGACCATCACGCAGGAGGAGTACGACGCGGCACTGGCGGAGCCCCTCGCGCTCAACGTCACCGAGATCTCCGACTCGGGCATCACCGTGTACTCCCAGCCGTACTTCGTCGACTACGTCAAGTCGCTCCTGGAGGAGGAGTTCTCCACGGACGTGCTCTTCAAGGGCGGCCTGACCGTCAAGACCACCATCGACCCCAACATCCAGGCCGTCGCCGAGAGCGCCGCGATCGCGAACATCGACCGCTACCCGGCCGCCTCGCGCGAGAACCTCGACCTCGACATCGGCATGACCATCATCGACCCCAAGACCGGCTACATCAAGGCGATGGTCGGCGGGCGCGATTACAACCGCGTCGACCAGGACGCCAACGGGCAGGACGTCGCGCCCCACCTCAACCACGCCATCAATCGCCGTCAGCCCGGCTCGTCCTTCAAGGCGTTCACCCTTGCCACCGCCATCAGCATGGGGATGAACCCCAACATCATCATCAACTGTAACTCCCCCCTCACCTGGCAGATCCCCGGCCAGGAGGACTACCACGCCCAGAACTACGGCAACGAGAGCATGGGCTACATCTCGCTGGCCCGTGCGACGGAGAAGTCCTCCAACACCGGCTACCTCCAGGTGGCCGAGGCAATCGGCAACCAGAACATCATCGCGATGTGCAGCAAGCTCGGCATAGACACCGCGTACCTTCCCGACGTCCTGACCATGACCCTCGGCACAGGCCAGGTGAACACCGTGGAGATGGCCACCGCGTACGCCGCCTTCGCCAACGGCGGCTATCACCGCGACCCCGTCGCGATCAGCGAGATACTTTCCCGCGACGGCAAGACCATCTACAAGCACGAGGACGATGCCCAGCAGGTCCTGAGCACCGGGGCCGCCGCGGCCGTCACCGACGTGCTCGAGGGCGTCCTCACCAACGGCACCGGCGTCTGGGGCCGCCCCAACATCAACCAGCCCGTGGCAGGCAAGACCGGCACCTCGGGAACCACCGACGAGGCGAACGACCTCTGGTTCTGCGGATACACCCCGCAGTACTCCGTGGCCATCTGGATGGGCGGCTACCGCGACGTGGGCAGCATCGGCTACTTCGACGGAACGCACGTGACGCTCCCCACCTTCAAGGCCATCATGGAGCAGCTGCTCGCCAACGCGCCGCGCGAGGAGTTCCCCACCGGCGAGGCGCCCACGTACAAGAAGGACTCGGAGTGGAAGCTCTCCAAGACCAAGTCCCCCGAGGAGCGCGCCGCCGAGGAGGCCAAGAAGAAGGAAGAGGAAGAGAAGAAGAAAAAAGAGGAAGAAGAGAAGAAGGCCGAGGAGGAGGCAAAGAAGGAGGAGGAGCTGCAGCAGCAGCGCCCCACCACCCCCGGCTCGGGCGGCGGCTCGACGTCCGGCGGCTCGACGTCCGGCGGCTCGACGTCCGGCGGCTCGACGTCCGGCGGGTCCTCGGGCCAGACCACTCCCACCACCCCCGGCAACGACGACTGACCCTCCCACACCATCGCAACGAGAAAGACCCGGTCACCATGACCGGGTCTTTTTTCACGTCAGTCGATGCGGGCGTCCTACCTCGAGCGCCTCCAGTATGCGACGAGCAGGGCGACCAGGGCGATGGGCAGCACCAAGAGCAGGCTGAACAGGACGGTGTGCACAAGCATGGGGCTCATTTGCGCACGCTCCTCAATTTATCGATCATCGCCTCGAATTTGACGCCGTCGTCGGCGGTCTGCGTGATGACCAGGATGGTGTCGTTGCCCGCGAGGGACCCCAGGACGTCGGGGAGCTCGGCGGCGTCGATGGCGGCCGCGATGCCCAAGGCGGTGCCCGGCTGGGCCTTGACGATCACGAGGTTCTCCGTGCGCTGGACGCCGATCACGAGCTCGGACACCATGCGCTGCAGATGCAAGTCCTCCGCGAGGACGTACATGCCCTCGGGAAGCTTGCGCAGGCCCATGTCGGCGATATCGCGCGATACGGTCGCCTGTGTGCTGTCGAACCCGCGGCGCTTGAGCTCGTCGACGAGCACGCGCTGCGTGCGGACGTCCTCGGTGCGCACGATCTCGCGAATGGCATCCTGGCGGCCGTTCCGCTTCTTTGCCATATCCCTCACCATCCCTAGCCTCATACGCCGGGGTTCGCGCGCCAACCGTCGCCTTGGACGGAAGAGCATGCCGGCGTCTTGGTTTCAATTGACCATTCTTGCATAGAATGTACGCTAGAAACGTCATATATGCATATTTTTTCCAAACGGCAGCCCCGTTTCGGCCAAGCGCCGAGTCTCCGCGCTACGGGCAGACGGTAATCGCCCCGTCATCGTAGCGCACATCCATGAAGCAGAGGCCCCGCGCCGGCGCCGTGGGGCCGGCGGCGCGCCTATCGCATGCCGCGAGCGCCTCGGCGACCCAATCCGGGTCGCGCCTGCCGGATCCGACCTCGACGAGCGTGCCCACGATCGTCCTGACCATGGAGTGCAGGAAGGCGTTGCCGGTGATGGTGAAGGCGATGTGCTCCTCCCCCAGCGCGCGCTCGCAGGCGAAGGAGACGGAGATGACGTTGCGGCACGTGGGCTTTCCCACCGCTGACGACACCTTGCAGAAGCTCTTGAAGTCATGCTCGCCCACCAGATGGGCGGCACCGAGCTCCATGGCGCGGACATCCAGCGGGTAACGGTGCCACCACGCCACGTCGCGCGTGAGCAGCGGGCGCACGTCGCCCGTGGCTATACGGTACGTGTACGTGCGGGCGCGGGCGTCGAAGCGGGCCGAGAACCCCGGTGCGGCGTGGTAGACCTCGCCCAGGGCTATGTCATCGGGCAGGAGCGCCGCCATCGCGCGCATCCAGCGGCGCCGCTCGATGGCGAGCTCGTCGGCGTGCGCCGGCACGCTCACATACTGCGAAATGGCATGGACGCCGGCATCCGTGCGACCCGCGCACGTGAGGTCGATGGGTCGGCGCAGGAACGTCTCGAGGGCGCGCCGCACCTCACCGGCGACCGTCCGTAGGCCGGGCTGCTCCGCAAATCCGGAGAAAGAGGCGCCGTCGTACCCCAGCTTGAACACCAGGGTGCCATCGAGCACCTCGGGCTGCTCGAATGCGGGCGTGGAGGTGCGAGTCGGGTCTGTGCAAGTCATGGGTCTCCCCTCAACGTTCGATGGTCCCCTATGCTACCAAAAGAGCCAGAAACGGCTCGAGCGCGACGAACAGGAGCGCGAGGGCGGCCCCGGCTGCAAGAACGCGGACGTCGAATCGCGAGAGGGATCGGGGAGCGGGCATGCGCCCCGCGGACACGGCATCGTAGCATCGTGCGGCCATCGCCTCCGCCAAGCGGTCCGCCCGGCGGAAAAGACCGATCATGAGCGGGGTGAGCACCGATGCCCACGCCTTGATCCTCATGAGGACCGACCCCGAATCGAAGTCGGCGCCGCGTGCGCGCTGCGCCAGGCGGATGCGGCCGAGCTCCTCGCTCACCAGGGGAATGAACCTGAGCGCGAGCGAGAGAACGGTCCCCAGCGGCCCCACGGGAACCCCGAGGCGGGCGAGCGGGCCTAAGAGACGCACGCACGCATCGCTCAACTGCGTACCGGACGTAGAGGATGCCACGCACAGCGAGAAGCCCACGAGAAGCAGGATGCGCAGGACGGCCGTCAGGCCGCGCAGCCCTCCCGCGGGATCGATGCCCACGGGCCCGATAAACGATATCGAAGCGCGGCCATCGCAGGAGACGAGGTTGGCGACGAGGGTGAAGGCGAGAATAAACGCGACCGGCCGCATGCCTCGAAGGACCGAGGGCAGGCCGATGCGGGATGCGCGCAGGCAGCAGCAGAGCACCGCGAGCCACGGGACAAGCATGACCGGGGAGCGCGCGGCGAACACGCCGATAGTGGCGAAGACGAGCAAGGCAATCTTGACTCGCGCATCAAGCCGTGCGGCAGGGGCATCCGGCGTGTATGCGCAGAAGGCGCCCAGATTCCCTCTAGAGGGCTTTTGAGGGGCCGTGCATCCATCGATGCCAAGACTGACGGCGGCGACGGACTCAGGGCCATCTGAGGGCTCTGAGACGGCGCCTGTCGCGCGGGAATCCGACCTCGAACCCTCGAGAGCAGGCCTGGCGGAACCGGGGATAAGGGCGCCATCGCGCAGATAGAGCTCGCGCGTAGCAACGGGGCGCCATTCCTCGACATCATGCGTGATGACCAGGACCGCGCGGCCCTCGGCAGCGAGACGGGCCGCGAAGCGGTGCGCGAATCGCCGGCCCTCCCCGTCGAGGCCGGCGCTCGGCTCGTCGAACACGTACACGGGGGCCTCGAGCGCCAGGACCGAGGCGAGAGCCACCCGGCGCGCCTGCCCACCCGACAGCTCAAAAGGCGAGGCAGTGGCAAGGTGGGCGTCGAGCCCCACGAGCTCAAGGGCGGACGAGACGCGACGCGCCACCTCATCCTCATCGCACGATAGGTTGCGAGGGGCGTAGGCAACCTCATCCCAAACGGTGTCGAGGAAGAACTGGCTCTCGGGTTGCTGGAACGCAAGGCCAACCGAACCGGGGACCGGTTGGGCGTCCAAGACCCGAACGGAGCCCGTATCGGGATGGGCCAAGCCGGCGGCGATCCCCGCGAGCGTCGACTTTCCGGCACCCGATGGACCGGCGAGCATGACGACCTCACCGGGCCTCAAAGATAGGTCGATATGATCGAGAACCCTGCGCGCTCCATAAGCGAAGGAGATGTCGGTCATCTCGAGCACCGGCGCGGTCGAAAGGTCGGCGCCCGGGTAAAGCGCGGAATCAGATGAGACCTCCGGCGAATCCTCGACAGCATGCCGCCCGATGTCTGAATTGGAAACGGCATGATCGACGCTATGAGAAACGTGCATACGCGAGACGTCGACGACGCGATCGGCGAGCGCTATCTCATGAGGGTCGTGGGTGATGAGAACGACGCCAACTCCCTCCACGTGGGAAAGAGTGCTGAACAGACGGCGCATACCCTCCCGAGCGAGCACGTCGAGCTGCGAAGTCGACTCGTCGAAGATGATGTAACGGGGCTCCATGGCAAGGACGCCGGCGATGGCGATGCGCTGCTGCTCGCCGCCGGACAGGGCCGTGGTGGCCCGCTCCGAGAACCCGCCCATGCCGACGCGCTCGAGCGCACACAGGACGCGACGACGGACCTCGTCCTCATCAAGCCCCAGATTCCGGGGCCCGAATGCCACCTCGTCGAACACCACGGAGGAGACGAGTTGATCACACGGGTCCTGGCAGATGCGGCCGACAAGGGCACGGACCCGAAGTCGCTCCAGCTCACTGACGCGGGGATCGTGCCCATCGACGGACACGCTTCCCGCGTCAACAAGCTGCGCCGCACACAGTACGCGCCCGAGCGTGGATTTGCCGCACCCGTTCTCGCCCACCAGCGCCACGATCTCGCCAGGATGCACCAAAAGAGAGCAGTCGGTGAGAATGGCCTCTGCACCATAGCGGACGCACACTCCACTCAACTCGATCATGCTCGGGTTCTCCTTTCCAACCGCGCGCAGGTGAATGTACGACGCATGAAAAAGGGGCACGCGAACGTGCCCCTCCTCAATGCGATGCACGAGCAGCGAATGCTACTCAGCGGTCTCCTCGGCAGCAGCCTCGGTCTCGACGACCTCAGCGGCCTCCTCGACGGCCTCATCCTTGACGACCTTGGGAGCGGCGGCCTTCTTGGCCGGAGCAGCCTTCTTGGCCTTGGGGGTGCAGGGCTCGGAGA
>CABRHS010000013.1 GCA_902470815.1 uncultured Collinsella sp. | reverse complement strand
GGTGAGGCCGAAGACCTGACCGGTGGTGAGCATGCCGTTGATGAAGCCGACGAACGCCAGCGTGGCGAACGCGCACACGGCGGCGAAGGCGGCCGTGGAAAGCGGGGACTTGGCGGGGGCGACCACCATGCCGTCGCCGGCGATCCACGCCACGACGATCGCGTTCACGGCGACGAGCGGCAGGTAGATGCCGAGCGCCTCGAACGCGACGGGGTTTGCGACGCGCACGCCGAACCCGAGCAGGGTCACGACGGTGACGCTGACCATGAGCATCACCGCGGTGCGCGACCACGTGCCGGTGAAGATGCGCAGCGCGGGCGCGATCAGCGCCATCACGAGGATGGCGGCAGCGGTCACGGCACCGATGACGAGGCCGTTCTCAAGCGAGGTGGCGGCGAAGAGGCCCGGCAGGGCGCCCGCCACGACCAAAAACGTGGGCGTGTGGACCATCTTGGAGATGCGAGCGTCCTGCTCGCGCACGATGTTCTCGTTCAGGGCCATTAGTTGCCTCCCATCTGAGCGTAGGCGGCGAAGGCGATGTTCAGGCAGTCGACCACGGCTCGCGAGGTGAAGGTTGCGCCGGAGACGGCGTCGACGTGGGTCTGGCCCGCGCCAGCCTCGTCGACCGTAAGCTCACCGGCGGCGGGAGCCCCGGCAAAACCGTCGAAGTACTCCTCGGTGAACGCGTTGGTGCCGATGCCGTCGGTCTCGTCCTCCGCGACGACCTGCAGACCGGCCACGGTGCCATCGGCGTTGATGCCGACCATGAGCTCGACATCGCCGTGGTAGCCCTGCGACGAGGTCACATCGAAGACCCACTCACCGGTGTCGGCGCGATACACGGAGTTGAGACCCTCGACGGCGGGCGCGGACTGCGCCTCGAAGGAACCGGCCTCGGGGAACAGGGCCTTGCGCTGCGCGCCGCCCTTGGCCTCATCGAGCGCGGCGTCGGATGCGGTGAAGGCATCGGTCAGGCCGTAATGCGCGCCCGCGAGCACGCCCGCGCAGACCAGCGCGACGATGAGGACCGTGAATGCGGAGAAGATGGCGCCGTTGCGGTGACGGGCCATCGGGCACTTGTTAGACGAGGGCATGCTTCACACCTCCAGCGGGCTGAGGACGCGTGTAGCGGTCGATCAGCGGGGTGAACATGTTCATGAACAGGATGGAGAACGCCACGCCCTCGGGGGCGGCGGCGAACAGGCGCACGAGAGCGGTAATGACGCCGCAGCCGATGCCGAAGATGATCTTGCCCTTCGGCGTCATGGGCGTGGTGGTGTAGTCGGTGGCCATGTAGAAGGCGCCGAGGGCGAGGCCGCCGGAGAGCACCTGGTAGACGGCGTCCTGGCCGGCGATGCCGGTGATGACGGCAACCGTGGCGATGAACGGCACGGTGGCCCAGGCGTCGACCACGCGCAGCACGAGCAGGAACACGTAGCCCGCGAGCAGCGTGATGATGCAGGTCTCGCCCAGCGCACCGGCGTGCAGACCGAACATCATGTCCATGTAGCTGTAGGGCGCGGCGCCCGCGGCGTTCATGGCCAGCGGGGTGGCGCCGGTGATGGCGTCGAGCGGGGTGCCCATGACGTCAGGGTAGGCGCCGAGCGCGATGGGCATGGCCAGCATGATGAACACGCGGCCGGCCACCGCCGGGTTCGCGAAGTTGCAGCCGATGCCGCCGAACAGCATCTTGACCACGCCGACGGCGAACACGGTGCCCAGGATGGCCGGGAAATAGCCGCAGTCGGCGGGCAGGGTGAAGGCGAACAGCATGGCGGTGACGACGCAGGACAGGTCGCCCGCGGTGCTCTCGCGATGCATGAGCTTGCAGCACAGGTGCTCGGTCACGAGCGCCGTGGCCACGCAGACCAGCACGAGCAGCGGGGCGCCCAGGCCGTACAGGAACACGGACGCCACGAGCGTGGGCAGAAGCGACAGGCACACCATGCCCATGATCCACTGCGTGGACCCCTTGCCGTGGAAATGAGGCGAGGCCTCGTTGATGAGGTTCATGCGTTACGCCTCCTTCTTCTGGGACGGGGCGGTCAGGCGAGCGACCTCGCCGCGGTACACGGCCTTGCCCTCGCGGATCGCCGCGGTGATGCGACGGTGGGCGGGGCACACGTAGGCGCAGGAGCCGCACTCCATGCAGTTCATGACGGCGAGCTCGTCGAGCGCCACCGCGTCATGGCTGCGGGAGGCGCCGTCGAGCGCGAAGGGCGACAGCGACAGCGGGCAGGCGCGCACGCAGCGGCCGCAGCGGATGCAGGCGGTCTCGTCCGGCAAGACGGCGGCGTCGTGCAGGGCCACGATGGCGTTGTTGGCCTTCAGGATCGGGCAGTCGATGTCGGTGATGGTGCGGCCCATCATCGGTCCGCCCATGATGATCTTCTTGGGCTCCTTGACCATGCCGCCCGTGGCCTCGATGACGTCGCGGACGCTCATGCCGATGGGGATGCGGTAATTGCCCGGCTTGGCGATGCAGTCGCCCGTGACCGTGACGGTCTTGCAGGTGAGGGGCATGCCGTAGCGGAAGTACTGCTCAACGCGGGAGATGGTGGTCACGTTGACCACCAGGCAGCCCACGTCGATGGGCAGGCCGCCGGCGGGCACGTCGCGCCCGGTCGTGGCCTTGATGAGCACCTTCTCGCCGCCCGCGGGGTACTTGGTGGGGATCGACATGACCTCGATGCGGTCCTCGCGACCCTTCTCCTTGACCACGCGCTGGAGCTCGAGGATGGCCTCGGGCTTGTTGTCCTCCACGCCGATCACGGCGGCGGGGATCTCGAGGGCCTCGATGGTGCGGAACACGCCGTCGATCACGCGCTCGGTGTGCTCCATCATCTGGCGGTAGTCGCTCGTGATGTAGGGCTCGCACTCCATGCCGTTGACCACGAGGAACTCGAAGCTCTTGCCCTCGGGGGCGCGCATCTTGAACCACGTGGGGAACGAGGCGCCGCCCAGGCCGACCATGCCGGAGTCGCGCACGCAGGAGATGAACTCCTCCTTGGTGGCGTACTCGGGCGCCTTGAGCGCAGGGTCGGCTTCCATCTTGCCATCGGAGGCGATCTCCACCACGGGGGCCGTGGCGCCCGTGGGCAGCTGCTCGGTCGCAACCTTGGTGACCCTGCCGGAGATGCTCGCGTGGATCGGCGAGCCCAGGCCCTCGACCTGGCCGATCAGCGTACCGACATATACATGGTCGCCCTCGCTCACCACCGGACTCGCCGGTGCGCCGATGTGCATGTTCAGCGGAATGAGCACCTTATCGGGCGACGCGATGGACGTGCAGGCAAAGTCCCGCATGTCCTTGCACTGGGGCGGATGCACGCCACCCCTCGTCTTGTGCAGAGAGAACATTGGCTTCCCTTCCATATCTCCCCCAACAGTGCGCGGCCGTGCCAGAAGACACGGCCGCGGCGCATACCTGGCACAAAATTGTACAGGGTTTCCGGGAGATATGGACTGCCAAATGACAGTTTTTGCAGCTAAAAGCGTTTTAGCGGACAGACTCGCGCGATTCGGCAGGGGTTCGCGGCCCTCCCGGCGCGCATTCCGCCCGCGCGGCTACAGGCCGATGCCACCGCCGCTGTACACGCCGTACAGGATCACGCCCGTCGCCACGATGAACACGATGCCCTGCACCACGGCGTTGCGCGTGGCGCGCTGGAACGTGATCACCGCGAGGTTCGCGTCGTCGCGATAGCTCTTGGCGTTCTTGAGCCCCATGGAGATGGTGGCGCCGGAGAGCAGGAAGCCGAACGCCGGAATCAGGACGAGCTCCCACTTGGAGCCCCAGCGCAGGACCTCGCCCGCGGAGCCGACCTTCATGGGAACCTGATCGCCCAGCTGCGGAAACAGCATGAGCACACCGACGAGCGGAACGAGGGCGAGCACCAGGGCCAAGATGGCCCTCATGCCGTTTTGCCTGCCGAACGAGAACATGTCATACCCCTTTTCAATCGCGCGCCGCGGCCTTGCCCGCCCGGCGCGCCGTGTCAACATCGAACGCGCTTCGTCTACACGTTGAAGCGGAAATGCACCACGTCGCCGTCCTGCATGACGTAGTCCTTACCCTCCATGCGAAGGCGGCCGGCCTCCTTGGCGCCCTTCTCGCCACCGAGCTCGACGTAATCGTCGAAGGCGATGGTCTCGGCCTTGATGAAGCCGCGCTCAAAGTCGCTGTGGATCACGCCGGCGGCCTGCGGGGCCGTGGCACCCTGACGCACCGTCCACGCGCGGACCTCGACCTCGCCGGCAGTGAAGAAGCTCTGCAGCCCGAGCAGCTTGTAGGCAGCCTGCGCGAGCACCTCCAGGCCGGAGCGCTCCATGCCGAGGTCCGCCAGGAACTCGGCGGCCTCCTCGGGGTCGAGCTCGGACAGCTCCGCCTCGACCTTGGCGCAGATCGGGATGGGCGTGACGCCGTCGATGGGCTCGAGCTCCTCGCCCAGCATGTCCTCATCGATGTTGGCCACGTAGAGCATGGGCTTCAAGGTGAGCAGGAACAGGCCCTTTGCGGCGGCGCGCTCCTCATCGGTCATCTCCATGGTGGCGGCGCGGTTGCCCTCGTTGAGCCATGCCACGAGGCGCTTACCCACGTTCAGCTTGGGCATGAGCTCGGCGTCGCGCTTTGCCTCCTTCTCGAGCTTGGGCAGCTGCTTCTCGAGCGTCTGGATGTCCGCCAAGATGAGCTCGGTCATGATGGTTTCCGCGTCGCTCGCGGGATCCACGAACTCGCCCGTGTGGTTGGCCTCGCGCATGACGTCCGGGTCCTTGAAGTAGCGGACGACCTGGCAGATGGCATCGCACTCGCGGATGTTCGCCAAGAACTGGTTGCCCAGGCCGGCGCCCTCGGAGGCGGCGCCCTTGACCAGGCCGGCGATGTCGACGAACTCGACCGTGGCTGGCAGGATGCGCGCGGGGTTCACGATCTTGGCGAGCGCCTGAAGGCGGTCGTCCGGCACGTCCACGACGCCCACGTTGGGATCGATCGTGGCGAACGGGTAGTTGGCGGCCAAGCCGCCCTTCTTGGTGAGGGCGGTGAACAGCGTGGACTTGCCCACGTTGGGCAGGCCGACGATTCCGATGGAGAGTGCCATGGGTTTCCTTTACTTAAAGCTCAGCGCCGTATGCGCTGCGTATACGTAAACTTTGCCATTATAGCCCGTAATGGCCCAAATGACCCGTGCGCGAGCGTGGACGCGTGCCACCGAAGCGCCATTCAATCATCCAGCTTTGGGCCATTTGCCCGTATAAATACCCCAGCCTTCGCGATGGCTGAAATTGCAGTTTTAGATAATTCAAGAATGCAGGGCAAGTCTGAGGAGAGCCGAGACCGGCAATAACGCATCAGAGCGCGAGCACTTCGGGCATTTCCCTATCTTCAAGCAACTTGAGTTGGTAGGTTGCTTCCAGATCAAGCCAGAAACGCGGAGTGGTGCCCAAGGCCCGCCCAAGCAGCCACGCCATCTCCGGAGTTATGACACGCCGTCCGTGGACGATATCGGATATGGCCGACTGGGGCTTGCCGATTGCCTTAGCCAGTTTGTATTGGCTGATCCCAAGTGGCCGCAGAAACTCCTCGAGCAGAATCTCGCCGGGCGTGGAAATAACATCCTCAATGGTAGTCGCAGAACTCAACTCTCCTCGCCTCCCCATCTTCCCAAATAAAGCAAAGACGCCATTGGGAGTTCACTCTGATGCTGTATTGGCCCTTCCTTGATCCGCGCAGCTTCTCAAGGTGATTGCCAGGTGGAACACGTAGATCTTGCAGCGAATGCGCAGCGCCAAGCATCTGGAGCTTTCGATAGAGCACACGTTCCACGCCAGCGGGCAGCCAGTTAGAGTCGCAACCGACGGGATCCATCCAAAAGGCTTGTAGCGCCGAATCCCGAAAGTGCATACCTCTCACCATGCTTCCGTTAGATAGAAGTATTACTGCATTACAGAAGCATGTCAAGCTCGAGCCACCTATTGGCCCTAACCGTCCCCTGTTCTTCAATTATAGAACGTGTGTTCGTGTTTTCAAGCGTTATCCCCCTTGACAAAGGGAGGCGCGAGCGCATGAACGCCCACGCCTCCACAGGGCGCTAATTGTTTGATGAGGCTACTCGGCGAACTTCTCCACGCTGTCGAGGACCTTGCCCACGGTCTTCTTGACCTGCGCCTTGGCCTCGGCGTACTCCTGCTTGGCCTCCGCCGCGAGCTTGGCCTTGCGCTCGGCTTCCGGATCGGGCACCACCAGGTCGGCGCCGTCGTGCTCCACCATGGTGAGCGCACGGTCGCCGCAGACCTCCGCGCACAGACCGCAGCCGATGCAATACGTGAGCTCGATCGCGAGCTTGCCGCCGGCCAGCAGGTCCACGGCGAACACCGGGCAGGCCTCCACGCAGTCGCCGCACATGGTGCACTTGTCGTGATCGCACTCGGGAACCCGCACGCGCACGTTCTGGGCGAGCTCGGGATGCTGCTGCAGCGTGGAGAGCAGCAGCTGCCGACCCTGGGTGAGAATGCGGCGGCGCTTCTGGGTCGTGGTGCCGCACGCAGCGTTGAGGGTCTTCTCGAGCGCGCTCACGCGGGTTGAGTGCTCGCGGATGCGCTGGGTGACGCTCGCGACGGCGGCCGTCGCCGGCGTGAGCTTGGACACCGTGAGCCCCGTCTGGCGCACGATGTTGTCCATGAACTCCTTGCGCTCGTACTCGCGGCGCTTGTTGCACTTGAGGGAGCTCGCCTCGACCTCCAGGCCCATGCCGCGGCCGGCCCACTCCTCCGCCTCGGCGATCGCGTTGCCCAGCATCTCCTCGCCCGCGGCGTTGCGGCAGTTCGCGCAGACGTCCAGAGGCAGGTAAACGCTCACGTTGGGGAAGTCGGTGAGGATGGAGAACCAGGTCTCGCGCGTGACGTCGCCCACGCAGGCCAAAACGACCTCGTTCTCGCGCGGGATGCGCTTGAGGGCGCGCGTGCAGGTGACGTACGCGGTCTCGTGCGCGGTGGCGGCGCGGGCCACGGCGTCGTACACCTTCTTGGGCTGCAGGCGCGGGCTCACGAACGCCTCCGTGGGGCAGGACGCCACGCACAGGCCGCACTTGCGGCAGCTGTCGAGCACGTCGATGGCACCGTCCTCGATCTCGATCGCGTCGACGGGGCACACCTCCGTGCAGGCGCGGCAGCTGCTCTTGTCCGATTTGCAGGCCAGGCACGGGATGCAGTTCACGCGCGGGCGCTCCTTGTAGTCGGCCGGGTTCCAGTGGGGCTTGGAGTCGTCCACCGTGCCGATCAGCGCGTCGGTGATGCCTCCGAACGGGTTTTTAAGCGCATCAATGCCCTTGCTGATATCGATGATGTCGTCGAACATGTCGCGCTGCTGAGCCATGACTCTCCCTTATCGCGCGGCAATTCGCCGCGCACGCCCGCCGTTTTGCTCATGCCATTGTACCCGCACGGCTCCAGCGCCATAAGGGTCAGGCCCCTTTGTCACGCTTCCTGCTTTTCTTCGCGCGCCGACTCGTGCCATTGGGGACATGCCCCAATGGCACGCTGCAAAGGTGTTACGCGCGGCGCTTGCGGACGATTGCACCCATGGCCGCGGACACGACTCCGGCGCCGGCAGTGCCCGCCACGAAGAGCATCGCGGTGTCGCCGGCTTGCGGCAGGGTCTCCTGAACCGTCGACTCACTGTTGGGCGCATCGATGTGCTCACCAGGGACGTCGGGGACATCGGCACCACCAGAGACACCAGGGCTTCCGGGCGCCTGCGGATCGACGGGGTCTCCGGGCGTACCCGGCTTTTCCTGATCGCCGGGCTTCTCGGGATCCTCGGTGCCGCCGGGCTTCTCAGGGTCCGTTGGGTCGGGAGCCTTCGCCTTGGTGTTTGTGATGATATAACCATCTTGGGCATTGCCGGAAACCTTCGACGTATACCCAGGCACTTCGACCTCGAAAACCGCGTAGTCGAACGCCTCGCCATCGGATCCGACAACGGGCAGATCGGCAAACTCATGCGCCCAGCCACCCTCGGCGGTCAGAGCCGCGCGGTCGATGACCCTGCCGTCGCGCAGCAGCTCAACCTCGATAGAAGTGGGGCGCCCCTCCGCGGTATCACCCTTCCACACCTTGGAAACGGCAACGCTCGTCACATCCTCACGCCCGACCGTGACGCCGCCGTTAGAACCGATACCACCTCCCTTGTCGGCCGTATTGCCGGTGATGACGAGCTTGGCCTCGGCCTTCGCCATGGCCTTGACCTCGTCGGAGAAAGGAACGGCCTTGAGTGCAAGGCACTCCTGGCGCGCGTTCACCGTCACCGGATTGGGGTCGGCCCCCTCGATGCCATAGCGCGGCATCGAGTCCGAAGTGGTTGGGTACACGCCCGCACTGGGCAGATACACGCCGCCGTCTCGATACCACTGCACCAAGCCGCCCCCCAGCAGACGATTCGCGAGCGTCGCGGGGCGGTTGTCCTCTTTGCGCGCAGAGAAGACGAAGTCGTCGCCCGCCGCCTTCTGACCGTCGGCATCGCGCGCGACGTTGTCGAAGATGGCGGCGCCCTCAGTCACATGAACCGTGGTCTCGCCCGTCGCGCAGAACCACATACCGCCGCCCTGACGGGCCGTGTTCTCGGCGATCAGTGCGTTGGAGAGATTCAGCGTGCTGTAGTAGTCGTAATTTCCCTCGCTGTACACGCCGCCGCCCATGTTATACGCCGTGTTGCCGGTGATGGAGCCCGATTTGAGGCTGACCCCGTTGGTGTACGAATAGATGCCTCCGCCGGTGCTGCCCACGTTGTCGCAGATGAAGCCACCGTCAAGCACGAAGGCGGTGCGGTATTCTTCGAGACCCCGCTGCAGATTGCCGTCGACCACGCACACGCCGGCGCCCTGAACGCCCTTGTTGCTGGCGATCTTGCCGCCGGTCATGGTGAATTCGGCATTGTCCTCGACATGTACCGCACCAGAGCCCTGCACCTTCCCCACAGAGGTACATGTGTTGCCCGAGAGCATGGCCTCGCCTGAAAGCTCAAGCTCAGTGCGAGCGTTGTCGTCGCTGCCGAACAACATCACTGCCGAACCGCGATGGCCCGTGTTTCCGCTGATGGCACCACCGACAAGGGAAGCGGAGGCGTTGCCATAGAGCAAGATGCCGGAAGACGAGCTGAGCGCGCTGGAATTCACCGCCTTGTTGCCTGCGATCGTTCCACCGGTCATCTTCAGGCTGGCTCCCTCGGCAACGCGCACGATGCCGCTGTAGCTCATGTTGGCGCCCGCCAGCGCATTGCCCGCGATGGAGCCGCCCGAGATCTTGATTGAGGCGCCCTCGCCGCGGGCGTCGATCACACCGATGCCCGCGGACGAGAGGCCGTTCGCGCGGTCATCTTGCAGCTTGGATGCCGTCACCATGGCATTGGCTGCAAGCTCGAATGCACCGTTGACGAGAACCGCGCTGCCCGTGTTATACCGGCCAAAAAGGGTCACCTCGCCATCGATGATCAGAGAGGCTCCCTTTTCCACCACAAACAAGTTCTTGAGAGTGGATTCGGTAGCCTTCGCGCCCACAATCTGAAAAGGCCCCTTCGAGGTGATGGTCACGGTCTTGCCCGCGGGCACCGTGACGGGCTTGGTGAGCTTGATGTGCTTCTCAATGTTGACGATGCTGCCATTCTTTGCGGCCTCGGTCACCGCCCGCTGGAGCGTGGGAGCATCCGCAGCATCCGATATTTTGTCGCCCACGCTATCGTCAATCGAGGGCTGCGTGTACGTGGGCTTGATACCGTTGGGCAGAGAACCCGTAACCGTGACGCTGTCCTGGCTGTTGTTAAAAACGACTTCCTTGAGGGCGGTTGACGCGAATGCGGAGGCGTCAACCTGCTCTAGGCCGCTACCGACCTCAAAACGCTCGACGGCCGTATCCTCAAAGGCGTTTTTGCCCAGGGAGGTTACGCTGTCGGGTATACGCACCGTCTCGCTGAGCTTATCTGCCTTCCAAAATGCATAGTCCCCAATGGACTGCAACGTCTCGGGAAGGTTGAGCTCGGTGATGTCCGTATACAAAAAGGCCCATTTTCCAATGGAGGTCACACTATCGCTCAGCTTGATGGACGTGATGTCGTACGCATACGAAAAAGCATAGCCAGGAACCTCGTCCAACTTCGAAAGGTCGAGCGCGCCCGAAATACTGTTGCACTTGTAAAAGGCGTACATACCCATCTCAGTCACATTAGATAGGTCGACCGGGCCGGAAAGCAGGCCGCACTCATTGAAAGCGTACTCGTCGATCTTGGTGACCTCGGACAGGCTGGGGATTTCAACCAGAGAGCCACATTTGTTGAACGCACTGGATCCGATTGCGGTGATGGGAGCCTTGGCCGTCACTTTCTCAAGCTTCGTGCAGCCGCTGAACATGCCGGACGGAATCTCAGTCACGGAAGCGGGTAGCTCGAAGCTCTTCAGCGAGGTGCAGTCGGAAAAGAGACTGCCCTCGGTAATCTCAATGCCCTCGGGAAGAACGACGCTCTCGAGCGCGGTCGCATCACCAAACGCCGAAGGCCCCGTGATGCGCTTAAGAGTCGCCGGCAAATTGAGCTGTGTGAGCACCTCGCAGCCGTTCAGCATGGAGTTCGATGCGATCTCCTCGACGCCCTCTTCGAATGTGAGAGTGACGAGCTTGTCCATGTTCTGGAAACTTCCGCCGAACACCTTGATTGAACCGGGGATGGTCATCTCGGTAAGTTCGGGAAACTTGTAAAAACTCGAGCTCCCAACTGATGTCAGCGTATTGGGAAGGATGAGCCCCGTTACGTTTCTGCGCTTGTCCCACATAGAAAACTGGAGCTCAGTGGTGACGTATGTTGCGCCCTCATGTTCAAATGACGCAGGAATGGAAATGCTCGTCGGCGCTTCAGGGTTCTTGATGTCCCACACCAAGGCAGTCTTGTCATCAAGATTCAGATCAACGGTAAAGGTACCCCCCCCCGCGGTTATTTCTACGTTCTCCAAAAGATTGGATTCTGCCTGCGGCTCCGCCCATGCGGACCGCGCGCCCAACACCTGTGCGCACAAAACAAAGGCGATGACCATGCCAAGCAGTACCCATGCGTGTTTACGCTTCGATTCCACGATGCGCCGTCCTTCCCCGATTAATCTACCTGTGACGTTACATCAGCCATCCGTTGAGACGTTGTACGTTTGACTACGCTATCACATTATCTGTCTCATATCTTTTTGGAACTATCATTTGCAATCTCAGAGGATGTCGAGCTGCATCCAGCACGCAAAACAGGGGTGCGCCGGAGATGACACGCCCCTGTTTTGGCGCAGTTAAAGTGCGCGGTCTCTCGCTACCCCTCGATCAAGTAGGCGCGCAGGCCCTCGAGGTCCATGCCGTCGATGCCGAGCTCGGCCATGGAGCGGCCGCCCTCCCAGCAATCGCTTTCAAGCAGCACGCCGCCCAGGCTCACCAGGGAGTCCATCACGGGCGTGGCCACGCCGATGAGGCGGGCGAGCTTGGCCCACGTCGCGATGCCGAATGGGATGTCCTCGGAGTAGTAACGGTTCTTCAGATTCGCGGGACCGGTGATCTTGGCGAAGTTGGGATCGCCGGCGATGGCCTCCTTGATGGAGTCGGTCTCCACCGCCCCACCGATGCCATGTGCGGCGATGTCGGACTCGTAGCCCATGGCGTCGAGCAGGGCGATGCGCTCCGCGTCGATGGCCTCCGTCAGGCGCGCGACGCAATCGGTGAAGCCCTCGGTGTAGAAGTGGAAATCGCCCTCGGCGTACTCGATGCGGCCGGCGTTCAGGATGCAGCCCGGCACGTGGATGATGGGGTTCAGGCTGGACAGGCCGCACGCCACGACGCTCTCCACGGCCTCGATGCCCGGGAAGACGCCGTCAAGCGCCGCGATGACCTCATCGGTACGCGAGGCGGGCATGACGCCGACCTTGAGCGGGTCGAAGCGGCTCATGACGAGCGACGCGCCCGGCCCGAGCAGACGGGTGGCATACGGCAGGGTGTGGCTCTCGGCCACGCAGACATCCTCGACGCCGCGCGCCTTGAACTCTTTCCAGAACATGAGCGAACCGAAGGTGCCCGGCAGCACGACGACGATCTGGCCGGCCGTGACGACCTCGGCGAGTTTCTCGGCGTACGCGGCGTGGGCGAAGGCGGGCACCGCGACCAAGATCACCTTGGCACCCTCGATCGCCGCTGCAAGGTCGCTTGTGACCATGGCGAGCTCGGCCGTTCCGGAACCCGCGGCACCCGAGAGCTCAATCTTCTTGGTCTCGAACACCTGCTGCATGTTGGAGGCGAATCGCTCATCCTCATACATGTTGACCTCAAAGCCCCTCAGCGCGAGGTCCGCCGCAGCGGCATGCGCTCCGTTGCCGCCACCCAAAACCGCGATCTTCGTCATGATGCAGATGCTCCTTTCCAGTAAAAGGCGTGAACCCCAAGGACTCGCGCCGTACAGACACCCTCGAGTCTACTCCTCCTAAGGGGCTTTAGGGTGACCAGGCCGCGCCGAGACCTCACTTGACGCCGCACCGGTCGCAAACGCAAAAAATCCCCCGGCAGGCCCTTGCGCTCGGGTTCCGAGCGCGGGCTGCCGGGGGATTTTCGGTGAGCTGCCTAAACCTTACGGCTTAGTACATGCCGCCACCCTGGGCGTTCGCGGTAGCGGCCGCGATGGCGTCCTCGAGCTGGGTGTTCTTGGGCACGTCGGAGACGGTGGCCTCGGTGATGAGGATGAGGGAGGCCACGGAGGCAGCGTTCTGCAGGGTGGTGCGGGTGACCTTGACCGGGTCGAGCACGCCCATGTCGATCATGTTGCCCCACTCGCCGTTGGCGGAGTTCAGGCCCTCGCCCGCGGGGAGCTCGGAGACCTTGTCAACGATGACAGCGCCCTCGAAGCCGGCGTTCTTGGCGATGGTGGCCACCGGAGCGGTCAGGGCCTTCTTGATGATGTCGATGCCGATCTGCTCCTCGGGATCGGAGATCTCGATGTTGTCGAGCGCGGGCAGGGCGTCCATGAAGGCCACGCCGCCGCCGGCGACGATGCCCTCCTCGACGGCCGCACGAGTGGCCTGCAGGGCGTCCTCGACGCGGTGCTTGATCTCCTTGAGCTCGGTCTCGGTGGCGGCACCGACCTTGATGACGGCAACGCCGCCGGAGAGCTTGGCCAGGCGCTCCTGGAGCTTCTCGCGGTCGAACTCGGACTCGGTGTGCTCCATCTCGCCCTTGATGGCGGCAACGCGGTCGGCGATGGCCTCCTTGGTGCCGGCGCCATCGACGATGGTGGTGTTGTCCTTGGTGATGGTCACGCTCTTGGCGGTGCCGAGCATGTCTGCGGTGATGTCGGCGACCTTGATGCCGAGCTCGTCGAGCGCGGCCTGACCGCCGGTGAGGATGGCGATGTCCTCGAGCAGGCGCTTGCGGCGATCGCCGTAGCCGGGGGCCTTGACGGCGCAGACGTTGAGGGCGCCGCGGATCTTGTTCAGGACCAGGGTGGGCAGAGCCTCACCGTCAATGTCCTCGGCGATGATGAGCAGGCCCTTGCCGGCGCGGGAGACGGCCTCGAGCACGGGCATGATATCCTGGACGTTGGAGATCTTCTGGTCGGTGATGAGGATGTAGGGATCCTTCATCACGGCCTCCATGCGGTCGTTGTCCGTGACGAAGTAAGCGGAGACATAGCCCTTGTCGAACTGCATGCCCTCGACGGTGTCGATCTGGATATCGAAGGTCTGGGAATCCTCGACGGTGATGACGCCGTCCTTGCCCACGACGTCCATGGCGTCGGCGATCTTGTTGCCGACCTCGGCGTCACCGGCGGAGATGGTGCCGACGGAGGCGATCTGCTCCTTGGTCTCGACCGGCTTGGCGAGGTTCTTCATCTCGGCCACAGCGGCGTTGACGGCCTTGTCGATACCGCGGCGGATGGCCAGCGGGTTGGCGCCGGCGGCGACGTTCTTGAGACCGTCGTTCACGATGGCCTGAGCCAGCAGCGTGGCGGTGGTGGTGCCGTCACCCACGGTGTCGTTGGTCTTGGTGGCGACCTCCTTGACCAGCTGGGCGCCCATGTTCTCGATGTTGTCCTCGAGCTCGATCTCCTTGGCGACGGAAACGCCGTCGTTGGTGATCATAGGAGCGCCAAAGGAGCGCTGCAGGGCCACGTAACGGCCCTTGGGGCCCATGGTGACGGTGACGGCGTCGGCGAGGGTGTTGACGCCCTTGGCGAGCTTGGCGCGAGCGTCGGTGTCGAACGTGATGTTCTTAGCCATTTGATGTTCCTCCAAATGTGTCATTGGGGACGGGTGCAAATTGCACATCCGTCTGATGGGCCGCCTGCGGCTGAGTCGCGATGCCGCGGCGGGCATGTGCGCTTGGGGCCAGACGCGCGTGCGCGCCCGCCCCGTCGCACCGAAAACGCGTTGGGCGGTTACTCGACGACGGCGTAGATGTCGTCGGCGCGCATGAGCAGGTACTCCTCGCCGTCGACCTTGATCTCGTTGCCACCGAACTTGCCGTAGATCACGACGTCGCCCTCGTGGACATCAAGCGCGATGCGCTCGCCGCGATCGTTCATCTTGCCGGCGCCCACGGCGACGACGGTGCCGCGCTGCGGCTTCTCCTGGGCGCTGCTGGCGATATAGAGGCCAGAGGCGGTCTTCTGCTCCACGGCGTCGGGCTTGATCAGGACGCGATCTGCAAGCGGCTTCAAAGACATGCTTGTCTCCTCCTTTTGCCGGACTCCGGCGCACGCCGGCAGTCCATGCGGTTTGTGTACGCGTTGAATAGTACCCAGCCGCGCGGACTTATACAACGTCACTTCAAAAAATCTTATAACTTGGCACTTAGATTTCCTGAGCGCTCAGATGCGCTACTCGGAGCCCCGTCCGTTTTCGATAAGGCTGCTCGGTGCGGCGGAATCCAATCCAGAGAAAAACTCGACCACCGGCACATCAAGACCATCCGCCAATTTGCAGAGCCACTCAACCGAAGGATTGTATTTTCCGCTTTCAAATTTATTCAAGGCAGAGCGATCAACGCCGGCGCGATCGGCCACAAACGATTGGGACCTGCCCGTCTGCCTGCGAAGCCGAGCCGCATTGACGCCTATGGCGCGGTAAATGGATATGTATGCGCTGTCTGCCTTCATGGCAGCAATCGTATTGATGAACATATTCCGCAGAGTGGTCTATGTTCCACATATTTGGTCACAGGAAGCGCCAAGGGGAGTCCCCTGTCGACGACTACGCTCTCAGCGCCTCCAGATTAATCTTGCCACCAGCCATATGGCCCTTGCGTCGGTCGATCGCTCCGCTGCTACCGCTCGTACACCCGCTCGCCGGCCACATACGTGGCCATGACACACGCGCCCTGGATCTTTTGCGGGTCGCACGCGGTGATGTCGCGGTCGAGCACAACAAAGTCCGCGAGCATGCCCGGCGCGATCTGGCCGAGCTCATCCTCGCGACCGGCTGCCGCGGCGCTGCCGGCGGTGTAGATGCGCAGGGCGTCTGCAGCGGAGATCCGCTCGCCGGGCAGCCAACCGCCTTCAGGCTCATGCGTGAACGGGTCCTGGCGCGTCACCGCGCAATAAAGCACATCCATGCTGGTCACGGCCGTGATGGGCGAGTCGGTGCCGAACGCTTGCTCCACACCGCGCTCCTCGTACGTGGCAAAGGGCCACATCACCTGGCTGCGCTCCGGCCCCAGGTCGCGCTCGGGACCGCCCGGGTCGAGCGTGATGTGCCCGGGCTGGGAGCTCGCCAAGATCCCCAGGTCGGAAAGGCGGTCGATGTCCTGGGGCAACAGGTTCTCCAGGTGCTCGAGCGTGTTGCGCCCCTGTATGGGCGCGCCGTACCAGGCCTGGGCCTCCCCGAAGATGTCGAGGGCCTCGTGGATGGCGCGGTCGCCGATGGCGTGGATGCGCACGGAGTGACCGCGCTCGGCGGCGGCGAGCACCAGCTCGCGCATGCGATCGGCGGGCACTGTGGGACGGCCGCAGTCGCCGTCGAAGCGCGGGTTCGCATACGGGTCGGTCAGCCATGCGGTGTGCTGGCTGCTCACCCCGTCGAAGAACTGCTTGAAGCCGGGCGCGCGGAGCAGCGGGAACTCCTCCCCCGCATACCGATCCTGCAGGTCCTCAAGACGCGATTGGTCGTCGAGCAGCGTGGGGTACATGTGCACGCGCAGCGTGAGCTTGCCCTCGCGCGAGAGCTTCTCATACACGTCGTCGCGAATGAAGTCGCAGCCCGGATGGGGCATGAGGGCCATGTCGCACATCGAGGTGATGCCCTGCTCGGCCATACGGCCCATCTGATCCTCGTACGCACGGGCGATGTCGTCCTCGGTGAGCCACTCCAGGCAGCGCGGGAGCAGCTCCATGGCCGCCGCCTCGCGGATGATGCCCGTGAGCTCGCCGTCCTCGTCCTTGTCATAGCTGCCGCCCTGCGGGGGCACCGAGTCGCGGGTGACGCCCAGCGCATCGAGGGCGCAGGTGTTCATCCACAGCGTGTGGCCGTCGCCCGAATACATGACGCACGGGCGATCGGGGAACGCCTGGTCAAGCGAACGCTTGGTGGGCGGCACCGGAGGGTCCCAACGGTAATCGCGCCATCCCTGGGTGACTACCCAGGCATGGGCCGGCAGGTCGCGCGCGAACTCGACCGTGCGCTCCACGAGCTCGGTCTCGCTGGAACCCATGTGCATGAGCAGATAGGGCGACGCGCCGAGCGCCGTGTGGAAGAAATGCAGGTGAGCGTCATGGAAACCGGGGCAGACCAGCGCATCGCCATAGTCGAGCACGGGCGTGCCGGCCGGGCAAGCGGCGATGACGTCCTCCAGTGAACCCGTAAGCGCGATTCGATTACCCGCCACGGCGAACGCCAGAGGACGCGACGCGCACTCATCGGGACAACTGGTAAATACACGCGTTGACGTGACGATATAGTCGACCTGCTCCCACATGGGCATCTCCCATCTCGCGGACCTGCAGATTGCGAAGCCCGCATTCGGCGGAGCTCGCAATCGGCGAAACTGTCAAACGGCGCTCGCGCACCCTAACGCAACTATAGCGGCATCGAGTCCGCAATTTCGGCGCGTGGCCTCCCCTGAAATACAAAGTGTAGCTTTTGGGGGAGGTTTTGCCTTTTTTCGAGCGCGCGCTCGGAATACGATCAACAAAACCGCAGGTCGCATTCTTTCCACAGTAGGCACCACCTTTAAAATCGGGCGAAACCTCCCCCAAAAGCTACACTTTTGCCACGAGAGGCGACTTCTCGGCATCCACGAAGATCGACTACGCGTTCATGCCGCCCGAGATAGCAAAACAGCCCGGATGCAAACGCATCCGGGCTGTAGGATTCGATGGAGCCAGCGACCGGGCTCGAACCGGTGACCCCCGCTTTACGAGAGCGGTGCTCTGCCAACTGAGCTACGCTGGCGGTTCCATGGACGGCACGAACTGACCGTACCGACGATTGTTTATAGTACGTGTAAACCGCTACGGACGCAAGACCCAACCAGCGGGACTAGGAAAAATTCCCCATACGGCGCAGCACGCCAAGCGCCAGCGCCTGCATGGCCTCCGCCGAGGCGTCGGCGGCCTCGAGGACCTCGGCGTGACTGCCGCCCGGGACGCCGGCCTTGTTCGTCACGAGCGTGAGGCCCAAAACCTCCATGCCGAGGGCGCGCGCCATGATGGTCTCGCACACCGTCGACATGCCCACGTAATCCGCGCCGAGCAAACCGAGCATGCGGACCTCGGCGGTGGACTCGTAGCTCGGCCCCAGCATGCCCGCATACACGCCCTCGGCAAGCTCCATGCCGAGCTCGCCAGCGGCGCTCCGGGCGAGTTCGGAGAGGTACGGCGAATAGGCACCCACCATGGAGACGAAGGGGCTGTCCAGCTCCGCCGCCGTCACGCCGGCGGGCGTCGCGAGCGGGTTGCGGCCCGTCAGGTTGAGCTGATCGGTGATGATGCCCACGGTGCCGGGCTCGATATCGCCCACCGCACCCGTGGCGCAACTCAGCACGATGCTCCGGCACCCGAGCTTGTGCGCATGGCGCACGAGAGAGGTGACCTGCAGGGCGTCATACCCCTGATACATGTGCACGCGACCCGGATACACCACCACGGGGACGCCGTCGAGCTCACCGACCAGGACCGTGAAGCGATGACCCTCCACGGGAATCGCCTCGGCTGGGAACCCGTCGATGTCGCTGTACGGGATATGGCGAACGACCCTCACGCGCTCGCCCAGCGAACCCAGCCCGCTGCCCAACACAATCGCGACGGGATGCTCCATGGTGGGCTTGCAGTACTCCGCCATCTTCTCAAACGTCTCGCTCATGAGCCGTCCCTTTCTCACACAAGGCGGGTGCGCACCCGCCAAAAGGCTCTTCACCCAGCATAGCAAGATGCCCGGTGCGCGCCCGGGAGACCCGTGAGCGGCGCACCAGGCATCTGGGCGGCATATGTGCTGGCAGATCCGTATGCGGAATCTAGGCGAACAGGCCGTACAGCGTGATATTGGCCTTAGCGAAGAGCGTGTTCACGTACTCCGTCCAGCTCTGATTGGAATCCGCGGCATGCTTGGCGTAGTCCTGATAGGCGGCGGCGTACGCCTTTTGAGCCTGGGCGTAGGAAGCCGAATCGGCGGTGAACTCCTCACCGGCGAGCGCGGTGGCGTAGGTGCCGTCGGGGCTGGCCCACGTGCCCGCCTCCTTATCCCACTCCTTGCCGGCGAGATCGATGATGTACGCCGCGTACTCGGCGGACACGGCGGCGCTGTCGCCGTTCTCCGGCTCCTCGGGGGCCGCAGGGGCGGTGGGGGCGTCCTTCACGATGGTCTTGTAGAGCTTCTGGATGGTCACCTGCTGGCGGACGATATCCTTGGCCTGATCCTCGGTCACCTGATACTGGCTGGCGATGGTGGCGAAATCCGAGGTGCCGAGGGTGTCCTCGGCCGCGGCGGCGAGCTCCTTGTCATCGATCTTGACATCCCGCTTCTCGGCCTCCTTGAGCAGCACCTGGTTGCGCGCATACGCCAAGATCACATCCGCGGAGGGAGTGGGGTAGGTGCCATTCTCGTCCTTGACGGTGTCGAGGCTGTACTGGCTCTCGATCGCCTGGCGCGCGGTGATCTTGTTGGTGGCGCCATCAAGGGTCCACGTGGCCACGACGGAGTCGAGCTGGTCCTCCGTGAGGGTGGCGGAGCCCACGCCCTTGGGGCCGAACGCGTCGGATCCGATCACGTAGCCCAGGATCGCGGCGACGATCACGGCAATCACGGCGATGGCGATGTAGAGCTTGTGGCGGCCGCCGGGAACCTTGGGGGAATCGTCGGCGTTGGCGCCCTCGGCGGCGGCGTCTTCGGCGGCGTCACCCTCGTCCTCGGCGGCGCCCTCGTCCTCGGCAGCGGCATCATCCTCGTCCTCGACGGCGTCGAGGAGCTCGGGATCGGCCTCGACCTCGCACTCCGCCTCGGCGGCGGCGGTCTTGCCGGAGATGTCCTCGGCAGTCAGTCCCTCATGGACCTCGACCTGGACCGCATCGGCGTCATCGTCATTCGGCCCCTCACCGCGACCGATGACCTCGATACCGTCGATGTACTCCTTATCGTCGGAGTCGTCCTTCTTCATGATCAGACCCATGAGGTCCTCCCTTTCTCGCGTCTTCAGATCGCTGTTCCTCGCGCACTACGATACCCGCATAGCGGCATGCGGATACACCGTGAGGCGACGCAGACCTTTAAGGCTTACTTAACGGCCCGCCGGACCTGCGATGCAGGTGCGCAATCCACACCCGACCCTATTTGAACGACCCCAGTTACACGTCCAGGTGGGCGATCACGGCGTCGGCGTAGGCCTGCGTGCCCACGGCGCCCTCGGTGCTGCCGGTGAGCGCGCGCTGCACGTCACCCGTGACCTGCGAGCCCTCGGCGAGGGTGGCCCGCACGGCGGCGCGGATGCGCTCGGCGGCCTCGGCCTCGCCCAGATGATCGAGCATCATGGCGGCGGAGAGGATCTCGGCCGTAGGGTTGGCGATATCCTTACCCGCGATGTCCGGCGCGCTGCCGTGCGTGGGTTCGAAGATCGCCGCGTCCGTGCCGATGTTGGCGCCCGGGGCCATCCCAAGGCCGCCCACCAGGCCGGCGCACAGGTCGCTCACGATGTCGCCGTACAGGTTGAGACACACGAGCACATCGAAGTCGTGGGGCTCCTGGACCAGACCCATGCAGGTGGCGTCCACGATCTTGTCGTTGAACTCGATATCGGGGTAGCGCTCGGCGACCTCGCGCGCGATGCGCAGGTACAGGCCGTCGGTCGCCTTCATGATGTTGGCCTTGTGCACGCAGGTGACCTTCTTGCGGCCGCAGCGGCGGGCGTACTCGAAGGCGTATTCCACGATGCGGCGGGAGCGTGCGATGGAGATCGGCTTGATGGAGATGGCGGAATCGGCGGCGAACGGCTTCTGGCCGGACGCCTCCACCAGCTCGTTCAGCTTCATCACCTCGGGAGCGCCCTCGTCGAACTCGATGCCGGCGTACAGGTCCTCGGTGTTCTCGCGCACGATGACCAGGTCCACGTCGCGGTAACGCGAGCCGTCACCGGGCTGGGACAGGCAAGGGCGCACGCAGGCGTACAGGTCGAACTCCTTGCGCAGGGCCACGTTGACGCTGCGGAACCCCGTGCCCACCGGGGTGGTGATGGGACCCTTGATGGCGACCTTGGTGGCGCGCACGGCCTCCAGCACATGCTCCGGCAGCGGCGTGCCGTACTCGTCCATCACGCCGGCCCCGGCGTTCTGGACGTTCCAATCGATCTTGACGCCCGTGGCCTCGACCACGCGGCGCATGGCGCTCGTGATCTCGGGGCCTATGCCGTCACCGGGAATGAGCACGACGTCGTGGGCCATGGTCTACTCCTCGTCCTCGTCCTCGATGTCGCTCTTCTTGGAGCGCGCCTTCTTCTGCGGGTTGTCGAGCTTGAAGCGCTTGACCAGCGCGTCGTAGATCTCGCGCGAGCGGACGCGCAGATAGCTGCCCTTTCCGTTTTCGGCGTCGAACTGCAGGCGCCCCGCGAGCTCCGCCGCCACGGCGCCGGAGATCTGCCCGTGCGCGAAGGCGAAGAGCAGGGCGAGCATGTCGCGGTACTCGAGGTCGCCGTGGAAGCACTGGATGGCCTCGTCCACGATGGGCCACACCTTCTCGGAGCGGCGGCGCTCGGTGGCTCCCCAAACCGTGAGGAAGCGGAAGGCGGACAGGCGCAGCGGCGCCGAAATCTCGTCGAAGAGCGCTGCCTCGGCGCCCTCATATGCGCCGCCGCACTCCTTGGCGTGATCGGGAACGAGCAGCGTGAGCGCGTCCAGGATCTCCCACCGGGTCTGGGCCTCGGGGCGATACAGCGCGTCGATCAGCTGCTCGATATAAGGAGCGAGCATCTGGGGCTCGCGCTGGGCGAGCAGGTTGACCACGCGGGCGGCGAGCTGACGCGAGCGGCGGCTCGAGCTCGACAGGTCATCGATCAGGGCCGAGAGGGCGTCGGCACTGCTCTCGACGCTCGCGAGGCGCGCGGCCTCCTCGGGGGTCAACTCGACGGAGGATTCTTCTGCCATGTGCTTACCTCAAACCTTTCTTGCCAAAGGATTAGTGCCAGATTTAGGAGCGCGTCACGCTCACTTGCGGGCCGACGGGCCCTTTTCGTCAACGGAGATGAGGTCCGGACCGGCCTCGCCCGTCTTGCGACGGCGGCGATACGCCTCGCCCGTGCCCTTCTCGGCCACCTTGCGGTGGCGACGGTTGATATCCATGAAGTTATCGAGCCACTTCCAGGGGCCCACGGACTCGCCAAAACCCATCTTGATGCCCGCGATGCTACCCGTGAGCACGCCCATGGCGCTCACCTGGATGAACGGGACCATCACCAGGCTCACCAGCAGGACCGTGCCAACCAGCATGGCGGCGTTGCACAGCCAGTACGCCCGGGTCGTCACGATGCGCTTGCCCCAGCCGTCGCCGAGCAGAAAGCCGATGTAGACGGCAAAGCCGAAGACCATCACGTAGATGATCGCGAATGCCCAATCTGCCGGCATGCCCTACTCCTCGTGATGGCCGCCGCAGCGGCACTCGTGGCCCTCGCCGTGGCCGTGACCGCCGCAGCACTCGTGGTCATCGCCGTGGTGGCGACCCTCGCCGCCGCAGTGGCACTCGTGGTCGTCGCCGTGCTCGTGACCGCAACCGCACTCGTGACCCTCGTGGTCATGGCCGTGATCATGGCCGCAGCCGCAATCGCACTCCTCGTCGTGCTCGTGCGCGGCGGTGTACAGGGACCAGTCCAGGCCGGCGGCGACGGCGTCGGCCTCCTCCTGGTACAGCAAGGTGATGGCCTGCGTGCCCAGGCGACCGCCGCCGATGGCGTCGAGCATGTCGTACAGGGTGAAGGCGGTGTCGGCGCCGGGCAGGGCCAGCTCCTTCTCCTCGGCCACCGTGAGCGCGAGGCCCAGGTCCTTGAGGAAGTGCTCGACCAGGAAGCCGGGCTTGTAATCGCCGTCGATCGCCTTGGGCGCGAGCGTGGACATGGCGCCGGAGTTACCGGTGCCGGAGCAGATCATCTCGCGCACCTGCTCGACGTCGAGGTCGTTCTGCTGGGCGAACGAGAGGGCATCGGCCATGCCCACCATGGCGCCGGCCAGCGCCACCTGGTTGGAAAGCTTGGCGGCCTGGCCCTTGCCGGCCCCGTCGAAGCAGCAGATCTTGGAGGCGAAGGCCTCCAGCACCTCGCGCACCGGCTCGATATCGCGCTCGGTGGCGCCGACGATGGCCGTGAGCGTGCCGGCGATGGCGCCGCCCTCGCCGCCGGTCACGGGGCAGTCGAAGGCGTGCTTGCCGCACACCTCGGCCGCGCCGGCGATGTCGCGGGCCAGCTCGGGAGCGCTCGTGGTGAGGTCGATGAGGTAGGCGCCGTCCTTGGCGGTGGCCAAGAGGCCCTCGCCGGCCAGGTAGATCTCCTCCACATCCGTGGGGAACCCGACCATGGTGAACACCACGTCGGCGTCCTTGGCGGCGGCCGCCGGGGAATCGGCCCAAACGGCGCCCTTGGCGATCAGGCCCTCCGCCTTCTCCTTGGTGCGATTGAAGACGGTGAGCGGGTAGCCCGCGTCCATGATGTGCCCGGCGATGGGCGCGCCCATGATGCCGGTGCCGATGAATGCGATCTTGAGCTTGCTGTCGGTCATATATGTACTCCTTTACCGTGTGGATACACGAACCTTTGATGAACTGCGCGCGCTGCGGGCCGCGAGCCCGCGCCGGCCTCCGTACGCGCCCGGGCGTCCCAGCGCGACGGGAACGGACCGGTTACTCCCCGCGCACGCGATTGGCTATGCGGTCGGTGAGCGAGATCTTGTCGGCGCGGCATTTGCCCCAGAAGATGATCGCCACCATGCCGGGGCCCACATGAGCGCCGATGGTAGGTCCCACCGAGCCGCGTAGGATCGTGAGGTCCTCGCAGCCGGGCTCCTTGCGCACGGCCGCCTCGAGCCAATCCGCGTCCTTCTCCGCGTCGGACGACACGATGGCCAAGGGCAGCGCCGGGTCGAGATCGTAATTCTCCTTGAAGGACTTCACGAGCGACTTGAGCGCCTTCTTGCGCCCGCGGTTCACGCCGATGAGCGAGAGGGAGCCGGCAAGGTCGAACGAGAGCTCGGGCTTGATGTCGAGCTTGGACGAGAGCGACGCCGCCGCAGGGGGAATGCGCCCGCCGGCCGCCAGGGACTCGAGCCCGTCGAGCGTGAAATACCCGTGCACGTACGTCTTCGCCTCGTTGGCCCAATCCGCGAGCTGGCGGGCATCCAGGCCCGCCGCGCGCTGGCGCACCGCCTCCATGGCGAGAAGCTCGCCGCACGAGCAGGGCAGCGCGTTGTCGACCACGTACAGCTCGAAGCCAGGGTGCTCCGCGCGCACCAGGTCCGCCGCCCGCATGGCCGAATTGCAGCTCGACGAGAGGGCGCTCGTGAAGCACAGGTACACCGTGGGAGTCCCCTCCTCGGCGCATTGGGTGAAGAAGTCGAGGTAGGTGCCGAGCGAGATGGCCGAGGTCGATGCCTTGGCGCCGTTGCGGAGCTTGTCGTAGAACTCCTTGGGCGTGATGGTGCTCCAGATGTCATCGGTGAATTCCTCCCCATCGAGGATGTAGGGGAATCCGAGGATATCCACGTCGAGCGTGGCAGCGACCTCGGGCGTGAGGTCGGCGCAGGTATCGATGACGATACGGCACAGGCCGGAGCGACCGCCCGAAGCAGAAGCGTTATCCATGCACATGCCTTCCGTAACAAAGTGGCGGCCACCCACATGGGATGACCGCCATCCAAATCATGCAATGGACGCTATTTTACTCGCCCTCCACCTCAAGTTTGGGCTTGATGATGCCGTATCCACCATTCTTACGGTGATACACCACATTGACCAAACCGGTCACGCTGTTCTCGAACACGTAGAAATCGTGGCCCAGCAGGTCGGTCTGGACGAGCGCCTGCTCCTCGGTCATCGGGGTGAGGTCGATCTCCTTGACGCGCACGAGCTGATCGTCCTCCTCCTCGGGGATGAGGAGGTCGGCAAGGTCGGCCACGGGCTCGACGGGGGCGACCTCCGCGGCGGACAGGCCGCCCTGGCGACCGTCCACGATCTTGGTCTTGAACTTGCGCAGCTGGCGCGTGACCTTCTCGGCGGCCTGGTCGATGGCCGCGTACATATCGGCACCATGCTCGGCGACGCGGATCACGGAGCCGCGGGCGCGGACGGTGGCCTCGACGATAGCGGGGCTGGGATTGGAGGGGTTCTTCTCATAACGCAGGACGACATCGACCGTCATGGGCTCGATGTCGAACACCTTGAGGGCCTCGCCGATCTTCTCGTCGACGTGGGCGCGCAGTGCATCAGTGACCGTCGTCTTGCGACCGGAAACCTTGATATCCATACGTGATTCCAATCTATCCGGGGATAGGACCATGCCCTTGTTGTACCCAAGATTGGAGTCCGCACACGCCCACGGCACGCACTCCCGTTAACTGGAGCAGGCGCGCCGATTGCCGAATTCTCGCATCCGGTGAGCCCGGCAGCGGCTAGCCGATGGAGTTCATGCTGTCATGAGACGGGGCTCCGTCCCCCGTGGCGCCGCCGTCATACGCGGAACCGCCCTGCATGGAGCCGTCATCGGAGGCGAGCTCCCCGTCCTCCTCATCCCCTGCCTGGGCCTCGAGGCCGGGGAGCTCCGCGTCGCCGAGGCCCACGGGGAGCGCGCCGTACCAATGGCGATAGATCGCATCGAGCCTGCCGCTGGACGCGAGGGCCGCCAGGGACCCGGTCACCGCGTCGGCGAGGGCGGAGCCCTGTGCGGGAAGGGCCACGCCGTACGACGTGAGAGGCCCGACGGTGGCGACGAACACGGTGCCCGGGTAGGCACGGGCAAGGTAGGCGCCCGCGGTGGCATCGCATGCCACGTAGTCGACCTCGCCGGCGTCGAGCGCCTCGAAGCACTTGTTCACGTTCGGGTAGGTCTTGAGCGAGGCGTCCACGCCGCCGCGCATGAGCGCGTCCTGAGAGGCGGAGTCGCCCTGGACCGCGATCACGGAGCCGGAGAGGTCCGCGGCGTCGAGCTGCGGCGCCGCCTGGGAGTCGCCCTCGCCGCGCGCGAAGATGGACGAGGCATCCTCGACGATGGCCTCGGTGACGTCGAGGGTGTCGCCGGCATCGGCGAGCCTGCTGCCTATGTAGATGTCCGCCTTGCCGTCCGAGATCGCGCCCGAGGCGTTGGCGGTGGAGACCACCTTGAGGTCCAGGCCCATATCCTCGGCCAGCGCGCGGGCGACGTCCGCGTAATAGCCGGCGGGCGAACCCTCCGAATCGGTCATGGCCTGAGGGGCGTCCGCGGTGTTCATGGCCACGGTGAGGTGGCCCTCGTTCACCAGGTCGGCTGCACCGAGAACGGGCTCCACGCGCTCGCGCTCGACTTCCGCGAGTGTCGGCGTGGTGAGAACGCAGCCGCTCAGACCGAACGTGAGCGCGATCGCCCCCGCGACGAGCGCCGCGCGCGACGCCTTACCCGTGATACCGACTGCATGCATGGTGCTCGCCCCCGAATCGGCGCCCTCGCGCCCGTTCGCCCGCGCGCATGGACACGCGGGCGCTCATGTTCGATGTCCCCCCAGCTGACCTGGTTTTTGACCCCACACCTGCGCACTGGGGCGTTTGCTCAACCGCCGCGACGGCATCACGACTAACCCGCTCGCCCGCGAGGCACCTATTGCCTCAGGAAAATAATACGGGCGGTGCGACTGACCTCTAGGACGCGCCATGATCGCCTTTGCGCGCACGCATCGGCTTACGTGGATCCCTTTGACCGCGTCTGTCATGGACTAGGGAGCGCGCGGCGTTGCCGCCCGCACGCGCCCGCAACCACAGCCTGGAAGGAACTTCGGGGCATTATACCGCAGGCAGAGCGGGTCGTGTAAAAGGGGTCGGGTGCATTTTGCACATCCCGCGTGCGCGATTGCGCGCGGGCCGGGGCGGGCGGGGCGGGACCGCCGGGGCTCGGCGTCACCAAACACGGGCGAGGGCCAGGGCGTCCACCCGCCGCGCGCCGGCTCGCTTGAGCGCCGCGGCCGCCGCGCCCACGGTCGCGCCCGTGGTGATGACGTCATCCAGCAACAGCAGGCGCGCGCCCCGCACGCCCTCCACCACCTCGTACACGTCACGCGAGCTGGCCAGGCGTTCCTGTCGCGAGAATTCCCGCTGGTCCGCAGAACCGTGCTTGACGAGGGCGTCGACCACCGGCATGCCGCATGCCCGCGAGGCCTCGCGCGCGACGGCCTCCATGTGGTCGAATCCGCGCCGCCTGTACGCCTCGGCCGTGACGGGCACGAACACCAGGGCGTCCGCGTCCGAGAGCAGCCCGGCGTACCGGTCGGGCGCCGAGCGCTCCGCCCCACGCGCGGCGTCGATCATGAGCCGCGCGATCTCGACCGCCAGGCGTCGCTCTCCCCCGTCCTTGTACGCGCGGACGATCCGCGCGGGAGGCCCCTCGAACACCGCCGCCGCCAGGCATCTGTCCACCGCGGTCGCCTCGCCCCGACACTCCGTGCAGACCAGCTCCCCGAACGGCGCGCCGCACAGCGGGCACGCGTGCGCGGGGTCGATGCGCGTCATCTTTCGCAGGCACTCGCCGCACACCGGCTCGCCCGGCCGCTCGCAACTCGCGCACCGCGTGGGCGAGAGCAGTTCGCCCACGATCGCGAGCAGGGCGCCGCGGGCCTCCGCGGACTCTCCGGCCCGCGTGCACGAATCTGACACCGCATGAAAAAGCCCTCCCCCGCTGTCGCGAGGGAGGGCGCTTCGTCTTGATGGACCCGCGCCTGACGACCAGACGCTCATCTATTCGGCTTGGGACGCGGCGGATGCGGAACCGTCGCCGCCGCCCTGCTTGGGCTTGCGGCTGCGACGCCGACGGCGCTTCTTGGGCGCATCGTCGACTTGGGCCCCGGAATCGACGGGGCTGCCCTGACCCTGCGCCCCGCCGCCGTCACCGGGACGACGACGCTGCACCTTGACCTCGCCGCCGGCGACCTGGTCCGCCACGGACTGGGTCTCGGGCTTGCGCGTGCGTTTGCGGCGCTGGCCGGCCTGGGAACCGGAACCACCCGCTGCGCCCTGCGCGGCGGGCGCGTCACCGGACGCCACATGCTTGCGACGACGGCTGCGACCGGGCGCGGCGTCCTGCGCGGCATCGCCCTGGGCGGGCGCGCGGCGCGGCGCGTCCTCGCGAGCCGCGGACGCGACCTCGCCGGAACGGTGCCTGCGCCTACGGCCACCGGGCGCGTCCTGAACCTGGACGGCCTGCTCGGTCGCCACGGCCTCCGCTCGCTCCTCGCCCGCCGTCGAGCGACGACGGCGACGGCGCGTCGTGCCCTCCTCGCCCATGGCCTCGGCCTTGTTCTGGCCCCTGCCCGAACTTGCCTGAGCGGCCCCCTTGCGGCCGCGACCGGACTTGCCGGAACCCTCGAACTTGGCGCTCTCCTCCTCGCGCATGCGCTTGCGGCGCGGAGTGGGGCCGGAGGCGACGATGCGGTCGGCGCGGTCCAGGCCGTCGCCCACATCGATGCCGTTCTGGCGGTCCAGCTCCATGAGGGCGAGCTGCAGGTCGGGAGACTCCAGGCGCTCGAGGACATCGCGCGTCACGCAGTCGGGACGGCATGCGCACTTCTGCTGCTCGCAGCGCTCCTTGTTCTCATCCGTGCAGGACATGTCGGACAGGTTCACGCGGAAGACCTTGCCGTTCTCGAGCCTGAGCACCAGCTGCTCGCGCGGGGTGCTGTACTCCATGATGCGGGCCTTGCCCAGCGGCGTGTCGATGAGGGTCTTCTTCTTGGGCGCGCGGCTCTTGAAGTCCTTGTACGCCTCGAACTCGTAGCGCAGGCAGCACATGAGGCGACCGCACACACCGGAGATCTTGGCGGAGTTGAGGGGAAGGTCCTGCTCCTTTGCCATGCGGATCGAGACGGGCTCGAACTGACCGCCAAAACGCGTGCAGCACAGCTCCTGGCCGCACGTGGCATACCCGCCCTGCAGGCGGGTCTCATCGCGCACGCCGATCTGGCGCATGTCGACACGGACGTGGAAGTGGGCGGACAGGTCCTTTACCAGCTGGCGGAAATCCACCCGGTCCTCGGCGGCGAAATAGAAGACGGCCTTCTCCCCGCCAAAGAGGTACTCGACGCCCACGGGCTTCATGTCCAGGCCGTTCTTCTCGACCAGGCGGCGGAAGTCGGTCATGGCGTCCTCGCCGGCGTCGGCGAGGTCGTCGGCGCGATCGAGGTCGGCATCGGTGGCGATACGCACCACGGGCTTGAGGGGCGCGGCGAGCTCCTCGGGCTCCACCTCGAAGGGGTCGGCCGTCACCAGGCCGATCTCCGTGCCGCGCTCGGTGGTGCAGATGGCGTGATCGCCCTCGAGGATATCGAGGTCGCGCGGGTCGAACCAGAGCTCGCGCGCGGCGAACGCGAATTTGACGGGAACAACTACGGGCATTTGAGCGCCTTCCTGATATCGAATAGCATGACCTCGATGGCCAGCTGGGGAGTTACATTGCGGGCTATGTGCGCCTCGGCCGTCGAGACCGCGTCGAGCGCACGGGCGACGCCGGCGGTCGATGCACGGCGCGCCATGCGGTCGACCACGTCCGGGACGTCCTCGTTCACGGGGCCTTCCTGCGCGCCCTCGACCTGCAGCAGCACGTCGCGAAGCAGGGACCGGGCACTTGCCAACGCCTCCATGATACCCGAACGCTCACGGGCGTTCAGCTCGCGCTTATTGCGGTCTTCCAGCTGCTTTAACGCGCCCCGGGTGAGATAGTCCTGATTTTGCTCGAGCACCGCCTTCTGCGTGGAGGCCACATCGGCGAGGGGCGCCTTGACCGCCCCCATGAGTTCCTTGGCGGATGCGAGGATATCGGCCTCATCCGCACGTGCGAGCGAGTCCACCGCGCGGACCATGGCGCGACGGGCGGCCTGGCGGTCGGCGGACTTGAGGAACTCGATGGCGCGTGCGGGGCTCCCCGCCACCGCCACGGCCATGCGGCACTTACCGGCCGACAGGCCCGTGGCGCGCTCAACCGATTCGGCCGCCTCCTCCACGGAAAGCGGGCGGAACGGCACGCACTGGCAGCGCGAGACGATGGTGGGCAGCATGACGTCGGAGCTGCTTCCCAACAGGATGAACGTCACGCCCTCGGGTGGCTCCTCAAGCGTCTTGAGCAGGGCGTTCGCGGTGTTCGCGCGCAGCTGCTCGGCACGGTCGATGATGTAGACCTTAGCCTTGGCCCGAATGGGCGCGAGCGCCACGTCCTCGAGCATGTCGCGCGTCTGCGCGATCAGGTACCCCGTGGCGGACTCGGGTGCGAAGTAGTGCACATCCGGATGGGTGCGGCGGGCGACGCGCGCGCAATCGTCGCAGGCCGCGCAAGCACCCGGCACCTCGTCGTGCCCGCACAGCAGGGCCTGGGCAAGCGCCCAGGCAGCATCGAGCTTGCCCGAGCCCGGCGAACCCACGAAAAGGTAGGCGTGGCTCGCGCGGCCACTCGAGACGGCACGGACCAGGAACTCGCGGACTCTCGGCTGGGTGTCGAGCTTGGCGAGGAGGCTGTTGGGGGCAAGGCGGTCGGGCATGGCTAGCACGACCCTTGGCACGCGGACAGTGCCGCGGCGACATCGTCTTCAGACACGGCCATCCCGGCCGACCGGAGCTCATCGACAACGCTGAAGAACACCTCGTCGATGGAGCCGCTGGCATCGATCAGCTTGACGCGGGCAGGGTCGTCCTCCGCGACGGCGCGGAAACCCTCGGCCACCTTTTGCTGGAACTCGCTCCCCTTGAGCTCCAGGCGGTCCTCGGTTCCGGCTCGGGTGGAACGGCGGCGCCGCGCCTCATCGACCGGAAGGTCGAACGCGAGCGTGAGGTCGGGGCGGCAACCGTCCACCGCGAGCTCATTTGCCTGAGACACCATGCCGCGGTCCAAACCGTCGGCAAAAGCCTGATACGCCGTGGTCGAATCGTAGAACCGATCGCAAATCACGGTCTTGCCCGCAGCGAGCGCGGGCTTGATCACCTGATGCACGAGCTGAGCGCGCGCGGCCTCGTAGAGCAGGAGCTCGCAAACGTCGCCCATCTCGCCGTTCGCGGGGTCGAGCAGAATAGCGCGAATCTGCTCGGAGATCTTGACGCCGCCCGGCTCGCGCAGGCGCAGCACATCATGGCCGGCGGCCCCGAGCGCGGCGGCGATCAGCGCCGCCTGCGTCGATTTACCGCAACCATCGACCCCTTCAACGGTAATAAACAGGCCTTTTGCCATGTAATGTGCCCTTTCAGATGACAAACTCGAGCTTTCATGTTACTCCGACGCGATGTCCTCGGCAGCGGCCTTCTTTTTCGCCGCTGCGGGTTTCTTGGCGGCGGTCTTCTTGGCTGCCGTCTTCTTCGCCGCGGTCTTCTTGGTTGCGGCCTTCTTGGTGGTCGAGGCAGTCTTCTTCGCGGCGGCCTTGCCGCGGGCGGGCTTCTTCTCCTTGCCGGGGCAGTCCATGTTCACGCAAATGCGCCACGGGCCGCGCGCGGTCTCGACCACCACCACGGGCGCGCCGCAGTGCTCGCACACCTCGCCGGTGGCGGAGAGCTTGCCGCGCGCGGGCAGCGGGTAGCTCACGCCGCACTCGTCATAGTGCTCGCAGCGGATGAAGCGCTTGCCGCTCTTCTCGCTCTTGTGCGCGATCAGGTCGCCGTGACGGCCGGCCTCGGCACATACGGAGCACTCGCCCACCTTGAGATCGGGCTCGAAGTTGGTGGGACACTTGGGGTTCACGCACTGCTCGTAGGCCTTTTGGCGGAACGGCTGGCACTTGATGCGCGGCGCGCCGCACTCGGGGCACACGGCGGCCTCACCCTCGAGCGGGCTCACCTTCACGCCGGAGGGCACCGGGTAGGTCACGTCGCAGTCGGGCCAACCCATGCAGCCGATGAAGCTGCCACGGGTCTTGGCGCTCGTCTTCATGACCAGGTCCTTGCCGCACTTGGGACAAGCGCCCACGCGGGCGTCGGCCGTGACCGCATCCGAGATGGCCTCGCCCAGGTCGTCCTTGTGCTCGATGAGCGCATCGAGCATGCCGGCGAGCAGGGCGCGGGAATGGTCGACGACGCGCTCCTGCGTGTCGGCGCCCTCGGCGACCTTGGTCATATCGGCGTCGAGCTCGGCGGTCATGTCGGGCGTGGTGACGCGCGGGGCGAACTCCGAGAGCGCGTCGATGATGGCGATGCCGAGCTGGCTGGGCTCGATGGGATCGTTCTTGAGGTAGCGCACGGCGTACAGGCGCTCGATGATGCTCGCGCGCGTGGATTTGGTGCCCAGGCCGCGCTTCTCCATCTCCTGGACGAGCTTGCCCTGGCTGTAGCGCGCCGGGGGCTCGGTCTGCTTGGCCTCGAGCTTGACGTCACGCACGTCGATGACGTCGCCCTCGGCCAGCGCGGGCAGCTGCTCGTCGCGCTTGAGACCATACGGATAGGCCTCGCGGAAGCCCGCCTCCACCAGCACGTCGCCGCTCGCGGCGAACGGCTCGCCGGCCACGTCGATCGAGAGCTTGGTGTTCTCGATCGTGGCGGGGCCCATGAGCGTGGCCAGGAAGCGGCGCGCGATCAGGTTGTAGAGCTTGAGCTGACCGCCGTCGAGCGCGGTGGGGTCGCCCTGGCCGGTGGGATGGATGGGCGGGTGGTCCGTCGTCTCGACCTTGCCGCGCGTAGGGCTGAGCGGGCCGGCGAGGACCTTCTTGCACACGGGGGCGAGCGCGGGCGTGCCGCTTGCCAGGCCCTTCACGATGCCCTCGATGTCGAGGCTCTTGGGATACACCGTGTTATCGACGCGGGGGTAGGAGATGTAACCGCTCATGTAGAGGGACTCGGCGATGCGCATGGTGCGAGCGGGGCTGATGCCCTCGGCGGCAGCGGCGGCCTGGAGCGCCGTGGTGTTGAACGGCACCGGGGGCTGCTGCTTGCGGCTGCGCTTGGCCACGGCGGTCACGGTGCCGGTTGAAGCGCCCTCAACATGGGAGAACGCCGCCTCGGCGGCAGCCTTGTCCGTGAAGCGGGCGGTGGTGTGGGCGATCTTGAACTCCTGGTCGGAGGCCTCGCCCATGCCGCGAATCTGCCAGTAGTCCTCGGGCACGAAGGCCATGCGCTCGCGCTCGCGCTCAACCACCAGGGCGAGCGTGGGCGTTTGCACGCGACCAGCGGAGCGGACGTTGCCAAAACCGCCGAACTTGGCAAGCGTCAGGTAGCGCGTGAGGACGGCGCCCCAGATGAGGTCGATGTACTGGCGCGACTCACCGGCGTCGGCCAGGTCCTGATCGAGCTCGACCAGGTTGGCGAACGCCTCGGTCACCTCACCCTTGATGAGGGCGGAGTAGCGCGCGCGGCGGGCGGGCAGCTCTGGCGCCACCTCCCGGATCATGCTGAGGGCATCCGAGCCGATGAGCTCGCCCTCTCGGTCGAAGTCCGTGGCGATGATGACCTCGTCGGCCTTCTTGGCGAGGTTCTTGAGGACGCGGATGATCTCCTTCTCGGCGGGAAGCTTCACGATGGGCGCCCACGTGAGATACGGCAGGCTCTCGACTTTCCAACCCTTGATGGAGATGCCGTTGGGCAGGAAGGGCTTGCGCTTGGTGTCGTACGGCGGGCGGGCCAGCGCGTCGGGAACGCCCGCGGGCAGGACCTCCCCGTCCGGCGAGACGCCGTACCAGCCCATCTTCTTGTCGTAGAGGACCTCTTCGGGGAAGTCGGGCGCGAGAATGTGCCCGGCAAGGCCCATGGACACCCAGTCCTCGCCGTTCACGGTGAAGCGGTAGACCTGCGTGTTGTACACCTTGTCGGCCTTGGGCGCACCGGCATCGGCCAGCAGCTGCGCGATCTTCTGCGCGGCGATGTTCTTCTCTGCAACGACGAGTTTCACGACTCGCTCCTTTGTAATACACGCGAATCGACGCCCGATGGGCCGTCGACGGTATCTATATATGGTGTGGGTCAGTGTACACGACTTCTAGCCCAAGCGCTAAAAGCCCATGTTGAGGGCTCATCCCTCGATGGCGAGCCCCGTCGGCCGGATGCCCCCTGCGCAACATCGCGCGATCGCCCGGCACAAAAACGCCCGGGGCGCGAACCCCGGGCGAAAAAGACGATGCGAGCTCAGCGGCTACTCGTCATCCTCATCCTCGTCGTCGCCGAACAGGCCAAGGCGGCTCTCGGTGAGGCCGGCTTTGCCGTCGCGCGCCACCACTACGAAGCGGGTCACGAGCAGCGAGACCTCGTAGAGCGAGAGCATGACCGCGTACATGAAGATGAGCGTGACCGGCGAGGCGTCGGGCGTGATGGACGCAGAGACCACGAGCATGACCACGTACACGTAGCGCCATGCGGCGCGGAAGCTGGCATAGGGCACGATGTGGAACACCGCGAGGTAGAACACGATGAGCGGCAGCTCGAAGGACACACCGAAGCCGATCATGAGCAGCAGCTCGGTGTTGATGAAGTCCTCGAGCTGAGGCATGGCGGCGCCGATGGTGCGCGTCTCTGCAAGGAGCCAGTCGAACGCGGCGGGGGCGATAAAGGCATAGCAGAAGATGACGCCGGCGAAGAACAGCACCGTGGCGACGAGCACCGTGGGGACAACCCAGCGGCGCTCATTGGGGCGCAGGGCCGGCAGGAAGAAGGCGAGGATCTGCCAGATGATCATGGGCGTGCACATGGCGAGCGCGACCTTGATCGCGATGTTGAACTTGATGGAGAAGCCGCCGAGCGAGGTCATGACCGACAGCTGCTCGCCGGGAAGCAGGGACCCGTTGATGGGGTCCTTGAGGATGTCCACGAGCGTAGGGGCCGCGAAGTACATGAACACCGTGGCGGCCACGACCGACGCCACGACGATGGTGAGGCGGCGACGCAGCTCACCAAGATGGTCCATGAGCGGCATGCGCGCTGGTCCGATGGGCATTACTGCTCGCCCCCCTTCTGGGAATCGCCGGGCGCGGCGTCGGCGGACGCCTCCGGCTCGACGGTATCGTCTTGAGCGACCTTGCGCTTGCGCGGGCGGCGCGCGTACAGGTCCTCGGTGGTGAGCGCGACGGGCTCTTCGGCAACCGGCTCCGCCGCCGCGACATCGCCAGGCTCCTCGGTAGCGGCAGGCTCCTGAACGGCGACGGACTCGGAGGAAGCCCCCTCGGCATCATCCGCGGCGGGCGCCTTGGCAGCGGCCTCGCTCTCGGCAGCCGCCTTGGCCGCCTCCGCCTCCGCGCGCTCCGCGGCCAGGCGGGCGCGGCGCTCGGCGAAGGTCTCCTTGCGGACGGGCTCGGAAGCCGCCGACGGGGCGTCGGCATCGTCATCGCCCTGAGCGGACGGGGCGTCATCGACCACGACGGGCTTCTTGGCGGCAGCGGCCATGGGGTCGACCACCTCGGTCTGCACGACGGCGGTGAGCTTTTCCTGCGTCTCGCGGAACTGTCGGAGCGCACGGCCGATGGTGCGGCCCATCTGGGGCAGCTTGTCTGGTCCGAACAGCAAGAAGCCGAAGACCAGGATGATCACGAGCTCAGTCGAGCCGATTCCAAACACGGGAGACCTCCCAGGGCAGTCGAAGATTGGGCGCACCGGATGGGGATGCGCCCAGATTTGTCGGCAATTGTTTAAGTATACCCCCGTATCGACCTCGCGCTTTGCACAACGCGGGCGAACGGCGAACCCTTACGCTGCGCTGATATCGATGTCCTTGTCCACGCCGAGCAGCTGAGCCACGCGGAGCACATTGGGCTGGGCGCCCGTGATGGAGAGCCCGCGACCGCGCTCCGAGGCGTGGTGGGCGGCGCCGACCAGAACGCCTATGCCGGTGGAGTCGATGTACGCCACCTGGGAGAAGTCGAGCTCAACGCGCTCGGTCGGCTGCTCGAGCGCCAGGTCGATGGCGTTGCGCAGCTTGTCGGCGTTGGAGATGTCGATCTCGCCCGTCACGGCCACAACGTAGCGCTCGGGACCGGGGTTGGTGGTGATCGTGAGTTCCATGGTTAACCTTTCGCCAAGGGCGGCCTTACCGCCGCCCCCTACTTTCCCAGGGCGTCCAGACGCTGCTGAGCATAGTCCTTCACGCCGTATGTATCGTCCTTCTCGGCCGCGTCGATGGCGGTGCGGTAGACCTTTTTCGCCTTCGCGGCATCACCGTGCGACTCGTAGAACATGCCGAGGTTCGCCCACGCCGGGGCGAAATCCCCCTCGCGCGCCGTCAGGTCCTCCAGATCGGCGATGGCGCCCTCGTGATCGCCCGAGTAGAACACGCAGATCGCGCGATCTACCTCCACCGCGGGAGAGGGGGCCGTCTTGAGGTGCTCGTCATAGTACGAGATGGCCTGCGAGAAGAGCCCCGCCGCCTGCTGGCGCGCGGCGTCGTCCTGCGCGGCCTCCATGGCGGCCATGCCCATGTCGAAGAAGTTGTTCGCCCGCGTGAGCGCGTCGTCCGCCGCGGGCGCGGACGGATCGGCGCCATCGGACACCGTCGCGTTCCCCTCATCATCGACATCGAGGTCGGGGTGCCCCTCCGGCATGGAGACGGAACCGCCATCCTCGGGGGCGGGCGCGCTCGCCGCCGGCTGGCCGTCGCCCGAGCCCAGCTCGGCGATCGTGGCGGACGTTCCCATCAGGTACCCGATCACGATGCCCAGCACGAGCGAGACGCCCGCGATGGCGAGCACCATCCAGAACGGCGGGGCCTGGCGATCCTTGTGCTCGGCCGGTGCGGGCTGGGCCGAAACCGGAGCCTCCCCCACCGCGGGCTCGGCTTCCGCCGGATCCGCCGCGCGGGCCGGCTCGTCGGCCTCGGTGGGCTCCGGGGCCGCCGAGGGGTCGACGCCCCCTGTGACGTCCTCGCCCATCAGGTCCATCTCGTCATCGAAGAAGTCGTCGAAAGCCTCGCTCATCTACGCGCGCTCCTCGCTCGCCAGCTCCGCGCTCACCAGCTTGACCGCGAGAACGAGCACGTCCAGGGCCGCGGAGAGCTCGTCGACGCTCGGGTAGCTGGGCGCGATGCGGATGTTCGTGTCGCGCGGGTCCTCGCCATAGGGCCAGGTGGCACCCGCCGGGGTCATGGTGACGCCCATGTCCTTGCACAGGGCGCCCACGCGCTTGGCGGAGCCCTCGGGACCGTCGAAGCTCACGAAGTAGCCGCCGTTCGGATGCGTCCACGTGGCGCACCCGGTGCCGCCCAGCCCCTCCTCGAGCTTGCGCTGCACGCACTCGAAGCGCGGGCGCAGGAACTCCGCGTGCTTCTCCATATGTGCGCGCACGGCGTCGAGCGTGGGCAGGAAGCGCACGTGCATGAGCTGGTTGAGCTTGTTGGCGGAGATCAGACCGACCATGAGCGTGCGCGCGACCTCGGCGACGTTCGCGGGCGACGAGCCGAAGAACGCGATGCCGGCGCCCGGGAACGTGATCTTGGACGTGGAGGCCACGGCCAGGATGCGGTCCTCGTTGCCCACCTCGCGAGCGTAATCGAAGATGTTCGCGAGCTTCTCGGGCTTCTCGCCGAAATCGTGCACCGCGTAGGCATCGTCCCAGACGATGCGGAAATCGGGGGCCGCGCACTCCATGGTGGCGAGGCGGCGGACCGTCTCATCGGAGTAGGTCACGCCGGTGGGGTTGGAGTACTTGGGCACGCAGAACATGCCCTTGATGGAGGGGTCCGACGCGACGAGGCGCTCGACCTCATCCATATCGGGACCGGTCTCGATCATGCGCACCGGGATGTTCTGGATGCCGAGGTCCTCCGTGAGACCGAAGTGACGGTCGTAACCGGGCGAGGGGCACAGCCACTTGACGGTGTCGAGCTTGTGCCACGGGGTGTGGCCCGGGATGCCCTTCTCCCAATAGTGGACGATGACGTCCTGCATGATGTTGAGGCTCGAGGAGCCGAGCACGATGGTCTGCTCGGCGGGAACGCCCAGGAACTCGCCGGCCAGGCGACGCGCGGAGGGAATGCCCTCGAAGCATCCGTAGTTGGAGCAGTCCACGCCCTCGTCGGTGAGGTCGGCGGTGGAGCTCAGCAGGTCGAGCATGGGACGGGAGATGCCCACTTGCTCCGGGGAGGGCTTGCCGCGGGCCATATCGAGCTTGAGCCCGCGGGACTTGACCTCCGCGACCTGGGCCCTGAGGTCGACGAGGGCATCCGCCAGCTCGGCATCGCTCATCTTCTGGTACATCGTCTGCATAACGGCCCCTTTCTTGGAGGCGGAAAACAACATGAGCACAAGGGCTTGGTCGCGATGCGGCGGGGCCGCTTCGCCTCGGAACAGTATACGTGGTTTTGACCGGTCATCGCCGCTGGCCACCTGCGGCTCTTCACACTTCCCCAACAGACCCGCCACAGAAGCGTCATGGTGAACGGTCGATTTGGGCGGGCGTGCGTAGGGCGAGCAACGACAAACAATGAGCACAACTGTCCATTTACAACCCGTACGCAGGCGCTTCATCAAGCAGGCAAAGACTCGTAAGACTTTCTTATGGTTAGAAAAATCCGCCCGCCGGCAATAATGATGACAGCACCCGGGGCGACGCAGCGGGGCCCCGAGTGTTTACCCGGTGGAAGACGAGGAGGCCCGAGCATGCATTCTTCTGGCAATGCCATATGCGACCGGTCCCCCCGGACGCCCTTCAAACGTGCGAACCATTTCTCCTTCCCCCCGACACAGAGAAAGGGCCTCCTCGATCCCACCTCCCCCGCGCGCTCGAGCGACCAGCAGGAGAATCTTGAGCGGTCCTACCGCAAGATGCTCTTCGCGCTCAACATGGCGCCCATGTAGCACCACGCAGACCAAGCGCACCACCAACGCAGCGACTCGCCAAAGAGGCCCCGCAACCCGGGGCCTCTTTGGTGTACATTTGCGGTTACGGCAGGGCACGGAAGCCAAACGCCGAGGCGCCGAGAGCCGACGCGCGCCGGCTTACATGAAGCGCCGGCTTATATGAAAGGAGTTTTGCCATGGGTGCATATCTAGGTGTGGACATCGGGGGAACCAGCGTGAAATGGGCCCTCGTCGACGATACGTTCACCATACTCGACCGCGGGGACACCCCCACCGCGTTCTCCTCGAGCGACGAAGTCGTTCAGGCGATCGTCGACATCGCACGGGCCCATGCCGGGGAGTTCCAGGCGCTCGGCGTGAGCGCGCCCGGGCTCATCTTCGAGGACGACCCCGACGGCACCATCTACCATGGCGGGGCCCTCACGTACATGCATGAATGCCCCATCGGCCGCATCCTGCGCGAAGAGCTCGGCATCCCCGTCGCCGTGCGCAACGACGGCAAGGCGTGCGCGATGGGAGAATACGCGGTCGGCGCGCTCAAGGGCGCGCGCGTGGGCGTGGTGCTCGCCATCGGCACGGGAATCGGCGGCGGGGTCGTCATCGACGGGTCCGTCCTCCATGGCACCCATTGCTTCGCCGGCGAGTTCAGCATGATGCGCAACGACATCACGCGGCCGCTCACCATCCCCAACACCTTCTCCGACGTCTGCGGCTGGATGGGCCTGCGGCGCTTCGTCCTCGAGGCGAAGGGCCTCGCGGATGACCCGGCGTATGCCGATGTCGACGGGCGCACGATCTTCGAGTGGATCGACGGCGGGGACGAGGACGCCCGCCGCGGCCTCGACGCCTACGCCGGCGTCTTCGCGGGACGACTCTTCAACATGCAGTGCATCCTGGATCCCGACGTCTTCGCCATCGCGGGCGGCATCAGCTGCCACGACGCCCTCATCGAGGCGATCGAGCGCGCCGTCGCCGAGCAGCGCCGCGCCTACACCGGCCCCCTCGACGCCATGCCGCTGCCCCGTGTCACCCGGGCGACGCTCGGCAACGACGCCAACCTCTACGGCGCCGTCCAGGAGGCTCGCAAGCTGCTGGCGTAGGCGGCTCGCGCGGAACCGTTTGTCAAAAATCGGGCGTTTTTGTAACCAATTTGCCGAAGCAACGAGTACAGAGCGTTTTCAAATCCTCGCCAACTAGGGTTTTGATGTCCCAAGCGGCCGTCTACTCGGGGCGTCCTGAATTTGGTTACAAAATCGCCTATTTTTTGTCTCGACATACCCTCAAAAAGGAAAAGGGATGCCCTAAGGGACATCCCTTTCGAAGATCTAAATCGAGTCGGCTGGCGCGCAAAGCGCATGACCGACCGATGCGCGCCCGATCGTCGCGAATCGCTTAGGCGCGACCGCAGGAACCGAGGTTCTCCATGCGGATCTTGACGATCTTGGTGATCTCGGCCATGCCAGCCTGACCCGGGTTCTTGGGGTCGAAGTTGTTGGGGTTCTCGGCCATGTAAGCCATGTAGCCCTTGGTGTAGGCCTGACGCAGCTCGGTGGCGTAGTTCACCTTGCAGATGCCGTTCTTGACGGCCTCGGCGACCTGCTCGTCCGGCACACCGGAGGTGCCGTGCAGGACCAGCGGCACGTCGACGGCGGCGCGGATGGCCTTCACGACGTCCTGGTCGATGTGGGGCTCCTCGGTGTACACGCCGTGAGCAGTGCCGACGCCGATGGCGAGGGAGGTGCAGCCGGTGCGCTCGACGAACTCCTTGGCCTCGACCGGGTCGGTGTAGGGGGACTCGCCCTCGACCTCGACGTCGTCCTCCTTGCCGCCGACCTTACCGAGCTCGGCCTCGACCGGCACGCCCATGCAGGCGCCGGCGTCGGCGACGGACTTGGTGAGGGCGATGTTATCCTCGAAGGACTCGTGGGAGCCGTCGATCATGACGGAGGTGTAACCGGTGCGAAGGGCCTTCATGCAGCGGTCGTAGCCATCGCCGTGATCGAGGTGCAGGGCCACGGGCACGGAGGCGCGCTCAGCGGCGGCCTTGACCATGCCGTAGAAGTAATCCAGGCCGGTCTTCTTGATGGTGCCGGACGTGGTCTGCATGATGACGGGGGACTTGGTCTCCTCGGCGGCGGCCAGGACGGCCATGACGAACTCGAGGTTCTCGACGTTGAAGGCGCCGACGGCGTAGTGGTTCTTCTGCGCGTCGAGCAGCATCTCCTTGGTGGTTACGAGCATGAGCGATCGCTCCCTTCTCCACGGGCGGGACGTCCCCCGCGCCGCATGCCAACTCGCCAGCTCCCTCGCCGGCGTATTTGATGGCCCTATTGTACGAAAAAGCACTGGCACACGCAGGCGCCATCGCGCGCCGCACAGCCCCCGACTGGCCGCCTCTTGGCAAGAAAAGACAACACGGGCGACGCGGGAACGACCCCTCTCCTCGGTCGCCACGCGCCTTCATTATTTGCGTTTATGGCAAAACGAAAGAGAAGATAACTTCTTTTACTTCCTAAAAGGAAAATATAAGAAAATAGAGTCTGCACAATTCGCACACGATTCGCGAGGAGCCCCCATGGCCGCCCACACCTCCCGCACCTTCGCCGAAGAGCGCCGGTCCGCCATCATGGACATGCTCGAGCGGGGCGCCTCCGTGCAGGTATCGGATATCGCCGAGACGTTCGGCGTGTCATCGGTGACCGCGCGCGCAGACCTGGACGCCCTGGCGAGCGCGGGCAAGCTCCGTCGCACGCACGGCGGGGCCGTCTCGCTGCACAAGAAGCTCACCGTGTCCGTGCAAGACCAGCGCATAAACGTGAACGTCAACGCGAAGCAGGCGATCGCGGGCGCGGCGATCGAGCTGGTGCGCGACGGCGACACGGTCTTTGTCGACTCCGGAACCACCGCCCTCGAGTTCGTGCGCATGCTCAACGTGCGCAGCGACGTCACCGTGATCACCGCCGACATCACTATCGCGGACTTCATCGACGAGAGCCTCCCCGGGGTCTCCGTCATCATGCTCGGCGGGGAGCTGCGTCAGGGGCATCGCTACCTGTACGGACCGCTCACCATGGCCTCGCTCGGCGCCCTGCATGCGGACCTTGCCGTCATCTGCCCCGGGGCGTTCGTCTCGAGCCGCGGGTTCATGACCGACTTCCCCCAGATGGCGGAGATCAAGACCGCGGCCATGGGGATGGCCTCGCGCAACATCGCGCTCATGGACGCCAGCAAGCTCGAGGCGCGCGGGACCTACTGCTTCGCCCCGCTCTGCGCCGTGGACGGCATCGTCATCGATAAAGACGAAGAGGGCATCCTCGCGGACGCCCTCGACGCATTACCGGAGGGCTCAAAGCGCCCCCGGCTCATGGTGGCCACGGGATAAGGGCCGAATATCGCCGATTAAAGCTCGGTGACCTCGACGGCGTTGTAGACCTCGTCCCAGCGCTCGATGACCAGGTGGCCGGTCTGCGGGTCCATGGCGTTGAGCTTGCCGCAGGTGTTGGCCGTCTTGAGCACGGTCACGTCATCGGCGCCGGCGGCGATGGCGTGCGCGAAGCCGGCGATGGTGGAGTCGCCGGAGCCGGTGGCGTTCACGGCCGGGATCGGCGGGGTGACGGCGCGGTAGATCTTGTCGCCGTGGAAGGCGAAGGAACCCGCGGCACCCATGGAGACGACGACCCACGGGATGCCGGCGAAGCGGGCGTCGGCCTTGAGGGCGGCGGCCAGGTCGGACACCTGCTCGGGCGTGTAAGACGTGCCGAGCAGCGCGTTGATCTCGGTGAGGTTGGGCTTCACGAGCGTGGGCTTGACCTCGGCCTCGAGGGCGGCGTCAAGGGAGGCACCGGAGGTGTCGAGCAGCACCGGGACATCGTGCTTGGCGGCCTCGGCGACCATGCCGGCGTAGAAATCCGCGGGCACGCCCTTGGGCAGGGAGCCGGAGATGGTCACGCAATCGGCCTTTGCGACGAGCTCGGCGAACTTGGCGGAGAAGGCGGCGAGCTCCTCGGCGGAGATCTCGGGGCCGCTCTCGAGCAGCTCGGTCTGGTTGCCCTCGTGCAGGATGTTCAGGCAGATGCGGGTCTCGCCGGCGATGGGCGTGAAGTCGTGGTTGATGCCGTCGGCGTCCATGAGGGAGCCCATGTAGGCGCCCATGTGGCCGCCCAGCAGGCCGGTGGCCACCACGTCATCGCCCAGCTGGCACAGCACGCGGCTCACGTTCAGGCCCTTGCCGCCCGCGGTCTTCTTGGGGGCGACGCGGTTGACGTCGTCGATGATCAGCTTGTCCAGCTGATAGGCGGTATCGATCGCGGGGTTCATGGTGACGGTGAGAATCATGTTCACTCCTTTTCTCGGGGCCAACCCACAGGCCCCGGTTCTACACAGTGCCTCCGGCGCGCCACGAGGCCCAGTCGCGCCTCGCCGCCCGTCGGATGAAGCCGGTCGCTAGAGGATCTCGATCGAGAAGGCGCGCTTGACGGTCTCGCCGGGCTTGGCGGTCAGGCAGCCGCGCTTGTCCTCGAACACATCGCCCTCGTCGGAGCAGGTGGACAGCCCGCCCCACGGCTCGATGGCGACGAAATCCCCCTCGGGCTTGCTCCACACGATGAGGTACGGAAAATCGGGGAAGCTCACGCGCAGGCCCTTCTCCTCCCCCTTCTTGACCAGGTCGACCGTGCGGCTGTTGAGCACGTCGAAGATGGTCTCGGCGAAGTCGAACAGCCCGTGGCTGAGCGGCAGCGTGCGGCCGGCCATGGGGTTGGCGGTGCGGTTCTCCACGTCGATGAGGCCGGTGGAGGGGACGGCGGTGCACAGGGTCGCGGCCTCGTCGGCATCGAAGCGCAGCTCGTAATCGTCGTAGGACTCGCCCTCGTCGAGCGGGCAGGCGAATCCGGGATGGCCGCCGATGAAGAACGGCATGTCCTCATCGCCCTCGTTGGTCACCTCGTAGCTCACGTCGAGGCGGGCGCCGTCGATCGCGTAGCGGGCGGTGAGGGTGAAGGGGAACGGGAACTGCTCGAGCAGCTCGGGGTGCTCGGCACTCGAGAGCTTGAACGCGATCTGGCCCTCGCCCTGCCCCGCGAGCTCCCACTCCTGCTTGCGGGCGAAGCCGTGGCGGCCGAGTTTGACCTGCTTGCCCGAGCGGGTCTGCGCGCTGTCGCCACGCAGGCCGCCGCAGATGGGGAAGCACACGGGAGCCTGCCCGCTCCACACCGCGGGGTCGCCCTGCCACAGATACTCACGCCCCTGCGAGAACAGGGAGGTGAACGAACCGCCCGCGGTGGTAAAGCCCACGCGCAGGGTGCCGTTGTCCAATACGAAGTCGGCCATGGCCCTCTCCTCTCCGCACGACGCAGCGTGCGAAAACAAAGAAATACGTGCAAATGCATGCAGCTCGATTGTACCGCGCCGGCGACCCCGCCCGCCTTCGCCCTCGACGCCGAATGCGGGCGAGCGGCGGGGCAAAGCAAACCAAAGCAAAGCCCGCGCCCCCTGACGGGACGCGGGCGCAGTCGCTCACTTCGCGAAAGGCGGGGCTCGGCCCCAAGGGTCCGGATCGAGATGGACGCACCCCTATCACGGACGCGATATGGTCGCGGCTATATCGCGCGCAGACTAGTCGTGGTACTCGCCGCGATCCCACTTCTCGATGAACTCGTCGAAGAAGTGCGGATCGGCCTGAGCGGCGGCGTCGGCCTTGTTCACGGCATCGAGCTTGGCAACGAGGGCGTCACGCTCGGGGGTCGGCTCGTACTCGGCCTCGAGGAACGCGAGCATGATGTCGGCCATGAGGAACTCGCCGGTGATCTTGCCGCCAAAACCGACGACGTTGGCGTTGAGCTCGCGGCGGGCGTACAGGGCGCTCGTCATGTCGCGGACCAGGGCACAACGGGCGCCGGGCACCTTGTTGACGGAATTGGTGATGCCGATGCCGGTGCCGCAGAGAACCACGCCGAGGTCGGCCTTGCCGGAGGCAACGGCCTCGCCCACGGCCTTGCCGTAGATCGGGTAGTGGGTGCGGGTGTGGCTGTAGGTGCCGCAGTCGAGAACCTCGTAGCCGGCCTCCTCCAGGCGGTCGTGCAGGTACGTCTTCTCATCGGTGACGATGTGGTCGCAGCCGAGTGCGATGATCTTCTTGGTCATGATTCGTTCCCCTTAGGCCATCTTGTTGAGCATGTCGACGCGCACCTGGTGACGACCGGCGGCGTAATCGGCCTTGAGGAACTCGCGGGCGATCTTCTTGGCGACCTCGGAGCCCACCACGGCGGAGCCCAGGCAGACGATGCGGGAGTTGTTGTGCTCGCGCGTCATGTAGGCGCTGCGCTCATCGGAGATGTTGGCGGCGACCATGCCCTTGACGCGGGTCGCGGCCATGTAGCTGCCCACGCCGTACGCGTCGAAGCAGAGGCCCTGCGAGCCCTCGTTCTCCATCAGGTCGGCGGCGACGGCGGTGGCGGAATCCACGAAATCGGCCGCCGGGGTCTCGGACAGGTCCACGACCTCGTGGCCGTCCTCGATCAGCGTCTCCTTGACGAGTTCCTTGAGCGGCATGCCAGCCGCGTCAGAACCGATGACAACCCTCATGTTGCCCTCCTCCTTTTCCCATGACGCTCACGTTGCGCGTCATTGTGTCCTGTTCACATTATTCAACATAATCAAACACTTTCAATCATGCAAGAACTATTTCGAACTCACGCAATCTTCGAGGTTATTTGTTCGAATCTTGCTATATCTGCCGTTTACCGGCCTTTTCATACCATCTATCCAACTCCATACGTACAGCCAGGTGTTTACTTTTGTTGCTATGCTAGGCTGCGTTCTGCCCGGATGCCCTACGCATCTTTTTTTATCCACCAAAATGAGCACGTGCTCATTTTAAAAGGAGGAGCCTCGTGGCATCTAAAGAAGAAATCTCGATGATCGGTTTTGAAATCGTCGCTTACGCAGGGGACGCCCAGACCGACCTGCTCGCCGCATGCGAGAAGGCAAGCTCCGGCGACATCACCGGAGCGCGCGAACTCCACGCCTCGGCGAAGCAGGCGCTCGTCGACGCCCACGATGTCCAAACCCGGTTGCTTTCCCAAGAGGCGGGCGGCGGCGAAATGGACGTCACCTTCATCATGGTCCACGCCCAGGACACCCTCATGACCACCATGATGCTCGAGAAGCAGACCCGCTTCACCATAGACGCCTATGAGCGAATCGCCTCGCTCGAGGCGAAGCTCGCCTAAGCGGGCGCCGAGGCCGTATCGCCCCGGCACGGTCACATACACTCACCCTGGGCTCGCCGCGAATCAAAGCACTCCGAGCATCGCCCCAGGGCATGCGAATCCGAGCGCGCTACGGTCTCACCGCGACCGTGGCGCGCTCGACCATTGCGCCCGGAAGACGCACCGCCTCGACGCGCTCCTCCCCCGACATCTGGGCGAAGAAGTGGTCGAACGTCCTCTTTCCCCGCTCGCGCAGGTCAAATCGAACCGTGGTCAACGTGTTGTGCGGCACCACGCCTTGCAGGGAGTCGTCCACGCCCACGATGCTCACGTCCTCGGGCACCCGACGCCCGTGGATCCTCAGGGCGGTCATCGCCCCCATCGCCATCTGGTCGTTGCCGACGTACAGCGCCGTCATGTCCTTGTCCTGCGCGAGCTTGACGCCAAGCTCATAGCCGCTGTCCGCCGTCCAATCGCCGCGCAGGGGCTCGATGCGCTCAAGCCCGGCGGCGTCGAGGGCGTCGGCCCAGCCGCGAAGGCGGAAATCGGCCGTGATCGACCCCTCGGGCCCGGCGAGATGCCTGATGTGCGCATGGCCGCGCTCCCGCAGATAGTCGACGACCATGCGCGAGCAACCGTACTGATCGGAGTCTATCGTCGTGCAACGAGGATGCTCCTTCATCGAGATGATGATCGTGGGCAGTCCGGGCACGGGCTTGAACTCGTCGAAGTCCTCCACCGCGTGGTTGGTGTTGAAGATCATGCCGTCAACGGGAAGCTCCGCCAAGCGGCGCGCGACGTTGCGAAGGCGCACCGGCCCTCCCTCGTCGAACTCGACAAGCGTCACCGCGTAGCCGCAATCGCGCGCCGCGGAAACGATGCCGTCGAGAGTCGCCACGTTACCGGCGCGGGTGATGTCGAACATGCACAGGCCTATGCAGCCGTACTTCCCACCGCGCAGGGACCTGCCGGCGAAGCTTGGGTAGAACCCGAGCTCATCCATGGCGTCCTCGACGCGCTTGCGCGTCTCCTCGACGACGCACGCCTGGCCGTTCACCACGCGCGAGACCGTCTGGCGCGAGACGCCCGCCAAGCGCGCGACGTCCGCCATCGACACCGCGCGGGTTCCGCGCTGGCCCGCCGCCGCGCCCGTCTCTCCTGCTACCGACCGCCCCACTCGGGCACCCCCCTCGACTTGCTCAAGATGCACTGCGCCCACTCTATCATCATCGTCGCCGAGCGGCCAACGCCACTCACGGGCGATTTCACGCCGTCCGCAGGCCACCGCGCTGCGTCTCGGTCGATCTTACGTGCCGTATGTTAACGTGCTCATTGTAGTTATGGGCACGTGCTCATTACGGGATCGCATCCGGGCAACAGACCCGTCATGCAGCCGCCGCCCACCGCAGACACCTGTTTTCAACTGGCTATTGGCATCTGCGGAACAACCTGCCATGTGAACGGAGGGTCCATGGAAAAACTCATCGCGCTCATCGAGAAGGGAAAGCCCTTCTTCAACGCCATAGCGCGCAACAAGTACCTCAAGGCGATTCGCGACGGCTTCATCTCCGTCATGCCCATCATCATCGTGTCGAGCATCTTCCTGCTCGTCAGCGCCGTGCCCAACGTCTGGGGCTTCTATTGGCCCGCAGAGATCAACGACGTGCTCATGAAGGCGTACAACTACTCGATGGGCATCGTCGCCCTGTGCGCCGCCGCCACGACCGCGAAGCATTTCTGCGACGCGCAGAACCGCGACCTCCCCAAGAGCAACCAGATCAACTTCATCTCGGTCATGATCGCCTCGGTCATCGGCTTCATGCTGCTCTCCAGCGACGCCATCTCCTTCGAGGACGGCGGGGTGGCCATCTCCGGCCTCGCCAATGGCTACCTGGGGTCCAAGGGCCTGCTCACCGCATTCATCGCCGCCTTCGCGACCGGCATCATCTATAAGTTCTTCGTGAGCCGCAACATCACCATCAAGATGCCCGAGCAGGTCCCGCCCAACATCTCGCAGACGTTCAAGGACATCATCCCCTTCGCCGCGTGCCTGACCCTGTTCTGGGGTATCGACTTCGGCTTCCGCAGCGTCTTTGGGTTCTGCTTCGCGCAGGGCGTCATCCAGGTGTTCCAGCCGCTGTTCAGCGCCGCCGACGGCTACCTCGGCCTCGCCATCATCTACGGCGCAATGTCGCTCTTCTGGTTCGTGGGCGTCCACGGCCCCTCGATCGTCGAGCCGGCCATCTCAGCCGCCCTCATCTCCAACCTCGAGATCAACATGGCCATGTACCAGGCGGGTGAGCACGCCACCGCCGTGCTCACCAAGCCGCTGCAGGATTTCGTCGTCGCCATGGGCGGCACCGGCGCCACACTCGTGATCTGCTTCATGTTCGCTTTCCTCGCCAAGTCCAAGGAGATGCGCGCGGTCGGTCGCGCGTCGGCCGTCCCGGTGTGCTTCGGCGTGAACGAGCCCTTCCTCTTCGGCGCCCCCATGGTGCTGAACCCCATCTTCTTCATCCCGTTCATCTTCGCGCCGATCGCGAACATCTGGATCACCAAGTTCTTCATCGATGTCCTGGGCATGAACGGCTTCATGTTCAGCCTGCCCTGGACGACGCCGGCGCCCGTGGGCATAGCCATGGGCCTGGGTCTGCAGCCCCTCGCGTTCCTGCTCATCCCCATCCTGCTCATCGCCGACTTCGTGATCTACTACCCGTTCTTCAAGGTCTACGACCGCCAGAAGTGCGCAGAGGAGGCCGAGATCGATCGCGACGAGCTCGCCGCGATCGCCGCCCAGAAGGAGGCGGCCATGAACGCCGCGTTCCAGGGCCAGGCCGATGGCGCGAGCGTCGCCACCGGGGCCGTCGCCGCCGCAGCCGCGGACATGGCAGCCGAGAAGAAGCTCCGCGAGGGCAAGGCCGACACGGCCGAAGGCGGGCGCACGGCGGATGAGGCGAGTGCGTACGCCGCCCTCAACGGCCGCCGCGTCCTCGTGCTCTGCCAGGGCGGCGGCACCTCGGGGCTCCTCGCCAACGCGTTGGGCCGCGCCGCCCGCGAGCACGGCATCGACCTCGAGACCGCCGCGGACGCCTATGGCAACCACATCGACATCATGCCCGACTTCGACCTCGTGATCCTCGCCCCGCAGGCGGCCACGTACTTCGATGACCTCAAGGCCGATGGCGAGCGCATGGGCGTCGCCTGCTGCGTCACGCGCGGAAAGCAGTACATCGACCTGACGCGCGACGGCGAGGCGTCCCTCGCGTTCGTGGCCGAGCAGCTTGGGCTGTAGCCCTCCAGATAACCCATGACAGGAGACTCACTCATGACAACCCATCACACCAACGAGGAGCTCGCCGCGCATGGCCGCTTTCCCGAGGGATTCGCCTTTGGCGGCGCCACCGCCGCGTACCAGGTGGAGGGCGCCTGCCAAAGCCACGGCAAAGGCAAGGTCGCTTGGGACGACTACCTCGCCGAGCAGGGGCGTTTCTCACCCGAGCCCGCCTGCGATTTCTACAACCGCTACGACTCCGACCTTGAGCTGTGCGAGCGCTTTGGCATGAACGGCATCCGCGTGTCGATCGCCTGGAGCCGCATCTTCCCCGAGGGCGGCACCGGCCCGGTCAACGAAGAGGGCGTTCGGTTCTACCACGACCTCTTCGCCAGCTGCCGAGCCCACGGCGTCGAGCCCTACGTGACCCTCCATCACTTCGACTCCCCCGCCGCGCTCTATGCCGACGGCGACTTCCTCAACCCCGCCACCATCGACGCCTTCGAGGCCTACGCGCGCTATTGCTTTGAGGAGTTCCCCGAGGTCGCGAACTGGTTCACCTTCAACGAGATAGCGGCGGCGACCATCAACCGCTATGTCGAGGACACCTGGCCCCTGGGGAAGAAGGTCTGCCTTCACGAGTGCCTCCAGGCCCAGCACAACATGATGCTCGCCCACGCGCGCGCGGTGCTCGCCTTCGAGGAGTGCGGCCATCCGGGCAAGATCGGCGTCATCCACGCACTCGAGTACAAATACCCCTACGACCCCCGCAGCGCCGCGGATATCGAGGCCGCCGCCAACGACGACGTGCTGCAAAACCGCTTGCTTCTCGACGCCACCTTCCGCGGCGACTACGCGCCCGACACGCTCGCCCGCATCGAGGCGCTGTGCGCCGTGAGCGGCGGTGCGTTCCGCGCCACCGAGGGCGACCTCGCCATCATGCGGCGCGCCGCCCAGCTCAACGACTGCATGGGCGTCAACTACTACCAGAGCCGCTTCCTCAAGGCCTATAACGGCGAAAGCGACCTGCACCACAACGGCACGGGTGACAAGGGCACCGGCCGCTGGCGCGTTGCCGGCGTGGGCGAGCGCGCGCTGCGCCCCGGCATCCCCACCACGGATTGGGACTGGATCATCTACCCCAAGGGGCTCTTCGACCTCATGATGGACATCTCCCTGCGCTACCCCAACTACAAGGAGCTCCTCGTCACCGAGAACGGCATGGGGCGCAAGGACGAGCTCGTGGATGGCACGGTCGATGACGCCGAGCGCATCGCCTATGTCGAGGACCACCTGCGCTGGATCCTCAAGGCCGTCGAATGCGGCGTGAACGTCACCGGTTACTTCATGTGGAGCCTGCAGGACCAGTTCTCCTGGACCAACGGCTACAACAAGCGCTACGGGTTCTTCTACGTCGACTTCGAGACGCAGGAGCGCACGCCGAAGGCGAGCGCCTACTGGTTCCGCCGCATAGCCCAGACGGGACGCCTGGCATAAAAGAATGCGCCGCCGAGAATCGCCTCTCGGCGGCGCACGCCATTGGAATCAGCGGCACCAAGCGCAAGAAGCCCTACTTGAGGGCGTCCTCGAGCACTTTCTCCGCGCGGGCCTGGTACTCCTTGGCTCGCGCCTTATCCCCGCGGTTCTCGTACTGGATTGCCAACAGCTGGCACAGGCGGAGCTCCTCGGCCTGCTGGGCGCCCTTCAAAGCGCCCTCCATCTCATCCACGTATGCCGAAGAACCGCACAGGAAGATGTCATACGTCTCGCGGCTGCCCTTGGCCAGGGCCTCCGAGCCGCTCGCCTCTATGCGCTCGAGCATGTCGTGGGCGGCCTTCTTGTCCTCCACCTCGACATAGAAGCTGAACGCGCGGATCGCGAGGGCGAGCTCCTGCTTCTTGTTCATGCGCAGGGGCAGCATCCGCTCGATCACGCGGGCGGAATTCTCGTTGTCGCCGAGCGCGAGGTACGCGTTGAGGCGCATGTACAGGCGGTTGTACTCCGGGTACAGGACCTTCGTGATCGGCTGGTCGAGCAGCGCCAGGTACGCATCGAAATCCTGCTCGCCCAGGTAATGCTCCAGGCGGGCGAACGTCGTGCGCTTCTTTACCTCGACGAAGATGAGCGCCGCGCCGGACGCGATGAGAATGATCATGCCGATCGTCTTCATATCCATGATGTCCCCCAACGCCCCGCCCCGCGAACCGAAAGGGGCGGGGCAACGTGCCCCTTGACGGGATGACTTACCTAACGGCGCGCGGCACGCGGATGCTCGAGCACCTTCACGGGCGTGCGGCCAACGACCAGCCTCCCGTCCTCGACGTACCCCTCCTCACGGCCCTCGAGCTCGTCGATGAGCAGGCCGCGCAGTTCCGCGATGCGCTCGGCGCAGGCGGGGTCGTCGATGAGATTATGCGTCTCCCGCGGGTCCTCGTCCAGATTGAAGTACTGCTCGACGCCCGTCTGGGTGAACCACAGGTACTTATCGTGCTCGGTGACGATCCACTGATTGGACTGCTCGCTGTCGCGGCTGTGCTCGCCGTGCAGGTACGCGCGATCGAGCTTCTCGGCGCCGGCGAGCTCCTGCGCCAGCGACGACCCCTCGACCTCCTCGGGAATGGACAGCCCGCACAGGTCGAGCAGGGTGGGCATGAGGTCCATGAGCTCGACGAGGCTCTCGCTCTTGCCGGTGGCGCGACCGCCGCCGGGCAGGGCAACCTTCTTGCCCACATGGAAGATGAGCGGCACGCGCGTGGCGCCCTCATACGGCAGCGTCTTGCGGAACAGGCCGTGGTCGAAGAGAAGCTCGCCGTGGTCGGAGCAGAACACGATGATGGTGTCGTCGTAGGTCCCGTCGTTCTCCATCGAGGTGAGCAGGCGGCCCACCTGATGATCGAGGTGCGTGATGCAGGCGTAATACCCGGCAAGGGCCTGGCGACGGAGCTCGGCGTCGCGGCACCCGTGGATGCTGTCGTAGATCATGCCGTCGCGCTCCGTCGCCGCCACGTTGTCCCAGTCCCCCGTCGCCGGCTCGCGCAGGTCGGCGTCGCGGTACAGATCGAAGTAGGTCTGCGGCGCGTCGAAGGGCGGATGGGGCCGCACAAAGCTCGCCATGAGGAAGAACGGGCGCGTGCGGTCGCGCGTCTCGAGGAAGCGGATGGACTCGTCCACCACCCAGTTCGTGGGATGCAGGCGCTCCTCGTAGGCCCACGGGTGCGTGATCCAGGAATTGTTCTCCACGCCCGTGCCGTTGACATCCGCGGCGCCGCCGAGCTCATCGCGCAGGAAGCGCATGTAGTCGTCCGAGACGTTCTGGTGCATCCAGTACGGGAGGTTCGCCTTGCGGTAATGGCCTATGTAGCCGTCATGCAGGCGCATGTGCTCGAACCCGCACCCAAGGTGCGGGGGATGCACGTGCATCTTGCCCACGACGGCGGTCTGATAGCCGCCGTCACGCATCTCCTGGGCGAGCATGTGGTCGAAATCCCACGTGTTGCCGTCCTGGTAGCCCACGCGACCGTGCCCGGCCGGGGTCTTGCCGGTGAACAGCGTGGCGCGCGCCGGTATGCAGCTCGGGCAGGCCGTGTAGGCGTTCTCGAACAGCATGCCGTGAGCGGCGAGCGTGTCGAGGTACGGCGTCTTGACATCCGGGTGCCCGTCGATGCCCAGGCAATCGCCGCGCATCTGGTCGCACATGATGAGCAATACGTTGGGGCGGGACTCTCGTTGGTCCATGTCGTTCCTTTCTCGCGCAAAGCGCCCGCGACGACCTGAGTCGCCCGGGCGCTTAAGGTTGCAGATATGGGAGGCCGTCGCTCGGCGCTACACCAAGCCCAGGCGGATTTTCTGCTCGGCGGGAGCCTCGTGCTCCTCCAGGCCGCGCAGCAGCAAGTCGATCATGCGGGCCTCGCGCGGGTCGTCCTTCCCGGCCAGGTTGTTCCTCTGGCCGTAGTCCTCGGCGAGGTCGAAGAGCATGGTCTGGGAGACCTCCGCCAAGGGCGTGGCCCCCTCGATTTGCGCCGGCCGCTTGCAGGGGATCTTGAACAGCGGGTACCTCGTGCGCGCGAAGTACCGTCCGCACTCGATCTCCTCCGGGCAATCGGAGCCCATCTTCTTGCGGATGGTGTGCGGCAGGGCCGCATACTCGTAGCACGGCTGGTTGCCGGGCACCGGCGCGCGGAAGTAGGTGAACTCGCCGTCTGTCACGTTCACAGTCATGGCGTGCACTCCGTACAGGGCGTATTCGCGCGTGGGGGCGTCGGGGTCGGTCATGAGCGGCATGAGCGAGACGCCGCGGACCTCTTCGGGAATGGCGCATCCATGGGCCTCGAGGACCGTGGGCATGATGTCGATGGCCTGCGTGACCTGATGGGCGTGCTCGCCGGCGCGGGCGTCCCCCGGGAAATGCACGATGAAGGGAAGGTGCGCCAGCTCGTTGTACAGATGCATGTAGTTCTTGCCCATGTAATCGCGCTCGCCGAGGAAGTACCCGTGGTCGGTGGTGACCATGACCATCGTGTCCTCGAGCATGCCGCACTCATCCAGCTTGTCCATGAGCTTGCCGAACCACTTGTCCGTCATGGTGACGAGGGCCTTGTAGCGGCGCTGGAGATAGGCTTCGGCGCCCGCGGTCACATCGGTGTCGGAAACGCGCTTGTACTCGGGAATCTCAAAGTAATCCCGATCTAAGTCGCCGGAACCGCCGTACATCTCCATGTACTCGTCCGGCACGTCGAACGGCTCATGCGGGTCGAACGCCTCGACCATCAGGAAGAAGTCGTCCTTGCCCTTGTTGCCCTCGACCCAGTCGCACGCCGACTGGAAGGTCTTGGGTGAGGGCATGTCCTCCTCGTTGGGCCACAGCTGGCGATTCTTCTGGTACTGCTCGCGCACGCGCCCGTAGAACGTCTCGGGCATGTTGCCCGGCTCGTCGATGCGGCTCACCCACGGGTCGCCCTCCTGACCGCGGTAGTAATCCCAGGTGTTGAACTCCTGGAGGTAGCCCTCGCCGCCGGTGCGCAGGTAGTGGCAGTGATCGGTGGTGATATGGCAGAAATTCCCCTGAGCGCGCAGGCACTGCGGCAGCGTCACGTCGAACGGCTCGATGGGACCCCAGGGGCGCTCGAGGAAGTTGTAGCGGCCGGTGAGGATGTCGCGGCGAGCCGGCATGCAGGGCGCGGAGCCGATCCAATGGCTGTCGAACACGCAGGAACGCGCGGCGAAGGCGTCCAGGTTGGGCGTCCGCACGTCGGTCTGGGGGTTATAGCATGACAGCACGTCGCGGCGGAGTGTGTCCATGAGGACGAGGACGGTTCTCATCTCGTTCCTTTCAAGGGGTTGCCAAAAAAATGGCGCGCGTCCGCCATCTGGGACGCGCGCCAAGCCTGATTCGATGAGCTCGGTGTTGCGGCGCCTGACTAGGCGAAGATCTTGAACGCCGGGAAGTAGTAGCCGATCGCGGCGAAGACGAGGGCGAACACGATCAGGCCGATGATGATCTGAGCGGAGTTCTTGCCCTGGCCCTTCTTGAGCAGGCGGTAGCAGATGAAGGTCAGCAGGACGGGCAGCGCAAAGGGAAGCACCTTGTCGAGCTGGTCCTGGAGCACCAGCGGGTCGCCCTCGCCGAAGGCGAACTGGACGGCGAGCTTGAGCTTGACGGTCGTGGCGATGAGGCCGCCGGTGACCATCACGCCGAGCACGTTGGCGAGGTTGCCCAGGCGGTCGAAGACCTGGACGCCGGCCTTCTCGACGAGCTCCATGCCCATCTCGTAGCCCTTGTGGAGGCCGAAGTACTTCAGCGGCCAGTACAGGAGGTTGATGAGCAGGAACATCACGAGCGGGCCCACGATGGAGCCGTTGTCGACGCACATGGAGGCGCCGATGGAGCCGGCGATCGGGAACCAGGTGAGGTTGAGCAGCGAATCGCCCAGGCCGGCAAACGGGCCCATGAGGGAGGTCTTGATGCCCACGACGGTGTCCTTCTGGTCCTCGTCGGTGGACTCCTCGATGGCCGCGGTGATGCCCAGGATGAAGGGGATCGCCAGCGGGTGGGTGTTGAAGTACTCGAGGTGGCGCTTCATGGCGTTGACGCGCTGCTCCTTGGGGGCATCCTTGTAGAGCTCCTCGAGCACGGGGGCGAAGCAGTAGGTCAGGGACAGCGACTGCATGCGCTCGTAGTTGTGGGCGAACTGGCAACCCTGGGTGCGCAGGAGCACCTTGTTCAGGGTGGACTTAGAAATCTTTCCCATTAGAGATCGTACTCCTCGTCATCATCGGTGCCGGCAGCGGCGGCAACGGGGGCGGGCTGGTTCTTCTGGCCCTCGGTAATGACATCCCAGACGCCGGCGGCAGCGCAGGCGGCAAGGGCGATGCCGACGGTCGGGACGTTGAGGAACGCGGCCATGATGAAGCCGAGCAGCAGGAAGATCCACATGTTCTTCTTCATCATCATGGTGAGGAGCATGGCGAGGCCCACGGCGGGCATCATGCCGCCGGCGGTGGAGAAACCGGAGAGGACCCAGGGCACCTGCGTCTGCAGGAAGTTCATGATGTCCTCGATCACGAAGGAGCCGATGCCCGTGGCGATGAAGACCGGGACGGCGCGCGTGAGGAAGAAGCAGAAGGCGCCGGTCCAGAAGAACTTGTTGACGGCGTTGAACTTACCGGACTCGATGGCCTTGTCCGCACCGTGGACGAGCGAGACGTTGGTGGTCATGACGAGAATATTCAGCTGCTGAACGAGGGTCGCCGTAGGAATGCCGATGGCGACGGCGAGCGCGATGGCGGCCGCGGTGTCGCCACCGCCCATGATGCCGAGGGCCGCGCCGACGATGGTGCCGGAGATGACATCCGGCGGAACATAGGCGCCGATGTTGTTGACGCCGAGCCACATGAGCTCCATGGTCGCGCCGATCATGATAGCGGTCGTCATGTCGCCGAGGATGATGCCGACGCCCACGGACGCCAGCAGGGGCTTACGGAAGCCCAGGTGAGGACCGAACTGGTCCCAGGTGCACAGGCCCGCCCAAATGGCGAGCAGAAGTGCCTGAAGCATACGCTCTCCTTCCATATCCGCCCGCTCCACTCGCGCTTCACGGGCGCACCCCGGGCCCCTCTTGCCCGAGGCTGATTACCGGTGCCTAGTAATTCTTGAGGAGCTCGGCCACGGGCTCCTTGGAATCACGGGTGGTCGTCTGCATCCAGCACTCGACGCCCATGCCGATCAGCTCCTCGAAGGCGGCCTTCTCCTCCGCGGTGACGGACATGTTCTTGTGCAGGCGATGGCGCTCATCGTTGAAGCGCATGCCGGAGACATTCAGGTAGTCGAACGGCAGGCCGTTCTCGTGCAGCTTGAGGGCGTCGATGGGATTGGTGAACAGCACCATCGTGGTGAACTGCCTCCCATTTCTTGGACAAGGAAATAGAAGTCCGAGAGATGGGAGGCT
>CABRHS010000012.1 GCA_902470815.1 uncultured Collinsella sp. | reverse complement strand
CCCTGCAGTTCGAGGTGCTCGAGCAGCGCCTCAAGAGCGAGTACCACGTCGAGGTGCGCCGCCAGCCGCTGCCCTACACGGACATCCGCTGGATCTTGAACGAGCCGGGCACCATCGACATCCCCGGGCTCTCGCTCACGCGCGACACCCTGCGCGTGGAGGACATGCGCGGCGGCAAGTTGCTGCTGTTCACGAGCTCGTGGAACATCGACTGGGCGACCGACCACAACAAAGAGCTCAAGCTCTCCGAGTTCGGCAACGTCGAGTTCTAGGGCCGAAGCAATTGAATTTCCGCCGTATTGCACGGCAACCAGAGGGCGCGACCGAAGTTTTCCGGTCGCGCCCCCCCTGTTTTGCCGCAGGTGGGCGCGCTATGTGGATGCGCGCGGCGGGCCATCGTGCACGGGCGCGGCTTGTGGCGATGGGGCGCTGTGAGGGAGTTCCGCTCAGTTGGAAGACGGGGTTCTCGGGGGCTCGATCTGCCGCAAGGCAGCCGGCCGTGGGTCTTCCAAACCCTATATCATTAGCTATAGGGTGTCATAAATTACGATGTGTGGGGTTTGAAGGAGGTTTGGTCCAGAAGGCATGTCGAGGGGTAACGACTATCTGGGCTTTTGCGGGTGGAGCAGGGAGATAGATTCGACTTTTCAGAATGAACCCCACACATCGTAAATAACAACCCCCTATCAGCTCTCAATCTGGTCAATCGCAGTGGGTTGCGAGCTGCTCGGCCACTTATGAATGGTGCCGATGGGGGATGGCTACGCTATGAACGCCGCCGCCATGGCCACGATGACGGCCGGCAGCATGTTGGCCACGCGGAAGGTCTTGGGCCAGATCAGGTTCACGCCGATGCAGAAGATGAGGATCGACCCCACGGTGGAGAGGTTGGCGAGCGCCGCGGCGGTCATGAGCGGCTGCAGGAAGCTTGCGAGCAGGGTGAGGGCCCCCTGGAGCACGAGCACCGGGATCGCGGCGAAGATACAGCCCTTGCCCATGGAGGCGGTCATGGTGCACACGAGCAGCGCGTCGATGGCGCCCTTGATGGCGAGGGTCGAGAAATCGCCCGTCATGCCGTCCTGGATGGCGCCCACGATGGACATGGCGCCCACGGCAACGGAGAGCGAGGCGGTGACGAACGCGTCGACGAACTCGGAATCGCCGTTGCTGCCCGTGGCGTACTTGAGCCATTCGCCGAATCGGTCGATCTGTCGCTCGAGGTTGAGCCATTCGCCCACGAGCGACCCGAGCGCGAGCGAGATGACCACGAGGGCCGACCCCGCGGCGGTGAGCTCGCCCCCGGAGATGGAGAGCATGCCGCCCATCGCGCCGGAGATGCCGATGAAGATGATGGCGACGGCGGTGGCTTTGAGGAGGGTCTCCTGGATGCGTCCGTTGATGAAGCGCCCAAAGGCGAGTCCCGCGAAGCCACCCAGCAGGATGAGCGTGATGTCGATGAGCGTGCCGAGTCCGATCATGGATGGCTCCTAGCGCGTGTGGGCGCCCGGGAGAGCGGGCGCGGGGGTTCCGGTGATGTGCTCGAACAAGGCAGAGCAGCCCGTGGCGACGTCGCGGTACGTGGCGTCGAAGTCGCCGGTGTACCAGGGGTCCGCCACGTCGCGGTGGATGCCGGCGTACGCGAGCAGCTTGCCGCAGGCGCCGCGTGGGTCCCCGCCGAGGATGCGCGCGAGGCCGCGCTCGTTCTCTGCATCCATGTAGACAATGCGGTCCCACGTATCGTATTCGGCGCGCGTGACCTGGCGTGCGCGATGAGCGCCGACGGGGATGCCGAGCTCGCGGAGCTTCGCGACGGTGCCGCGATGCGGCGGGTTGCCGATCTCCTCCCGAGAAGTGGCGGCGGAGTCTATGGCGAACTCGTCCTCGAGCCCTGCGCGCCGCACGAGTTCCTCGAACACGAACTGGGCCATGGTCGAGCGGCAGATGTTGCCGTGGCAGATGAACAGGACGCGATGCATGCCGTAAACAGCCTTTCGTTTGATGTTTTCGGGCCAAAGCATACCAGAGTGAATGGGCGGCGGCCCGTGCGGCACGGCTGCGCAACCCCACCGCCCCGGCGGGCGGCGCGGCCGTCGCGGCGAGGGGCGCGGCCGTGCGGCGAGGGCTCAACGTAGGGATTGCGTGAGGTGTCCGCTCGGTCGGGTAGGATTGAATGCCCAATCGATCCCGATAGGAGAATTTCCTTATGGCAGAAACGGACAAGGTGGATATCGCCGCCATCATGAACATGGTCGCCACGTTGAGCCCCGAGGGGAGCGGTGTGCGCAAGGATGTGCTAGTGGAGACCCCGACGCCTTCGGAGGTCGAGGTCGCCGCGGCGCGTGCCGGCGCATCGGATGCCGCCCCTGCCGCCACGCGCGCCGCCGCGGCGATGGGGCCCCTGGGCTCCGCCGGCTCGCTCACCGCGGACGACGTGGCGGACGCCCCTGTGGCCTGCCGCCGCGCGGAGGCCACGCCGGAGGAGCTCGCGGCGCGCCGCAAGCGCATCGTGGCGGCGCTCGCATCGGAACTCGGCCAGCCCGCCGCCCGTATCGAGGCCGTTATCGCCCTCATCGACGAGGGCGCGACTATTCCCTTCATCGCCCGCTACCGCAAGGAGGCCACGGGCGGCATGGACGACGTCGCGTTGCGCGCGCTCGACGACCGTCTGTCCTACCTGCGCAACCTCGAGCAGCGCAAGTCCGACGTGATCGCCGCGATCGACGGCCAGGGCAAGCTCACCGAGGAGCTGCGCGCGGGCATCGAGGAGGCCTCCACGCTCCAGCGCGTCGAGGACCTCTACAAGCCGTATCGGAAGAAGCGCGCCACCCGCGCGTCCAAGGCACGCGACGCCGGACTCGAGCCGCTCGCCAACCTCATCCTCATGCAGCCCGCCCAGGGCGATGCCCCGCTCGCCGCGGCGGCCGAATACGTCAACGCCGAGGGCGGTTTCGCCACGGCCGAGGCCGCCCTCGCCGGCGCTCGCGACATCGTGGCGGAGATCGTGGCGGAGGACCCCGAGAACACGGCCGACCTGCGCGAGTACACCCATAAGACGGCCGCCATCGAGTCCGAGGCGGTCGACGCCGACGAGAAGACGCCCTACGAGCCGTACTACGAGTTCTCCGAGGCCGCGCGCTCCATCCCGAACCATCGCATCCTTGCCATCAACCGTGGCGAGCGCGAGGGCAAGCTGCGCGTGCGCGTGCGCGTGGACGGCGAGGCCGCCTCTGAGCGCCTGCAGCGCCGATACCCGCGTCGCCGCGGGCCGTTCGCGTCCGAGCTGGACGCCGCGATCGCCGATGGCTACAAGCGCCTGATGGCCCCCTCGCTCGAGCGCGAGCTGCGCGTGGACCTCACCATGCGCGCCCAGGCGGACGCCATCAAGGTGTTCGCCAAGAACACCGAGGGCCTGCTGCAGCAGCGCCCGGTGCGCGGCGCCCGCGTGATCGCGCTCGACCCGGGGTATCGCGCCGGCTGCAAGGTGGCGGTGCTGGACGAGTACGGCAAGCTGCTCGACCACACCATCCTGTACCCCACGCCGCCGCGCCGCGACATCGCGGGCACCAAGCGAGAGCTGCTGCGCCTCACGCGCAAGCACCGCATCAACACCATCGTGGTGGGCAACGGCACCGCCAGCCGCGAGACCGAGGAGGTCGTGGCCGCGTTCATCGCCGAGTCCGCGCCCGAGCTGCGCTACACCATCGTGAACGAGGCGGGCGCCTCGGTGTACTCGGCCTCCAAGCTGGCGAGCGAGGAGTACCCCGAGCTCGACGTGACCACGCGCGGCGCCATGAGCTTGGGCCGCCGCCTGCAGGACCCGCTGGCCGAGCTCGTCAAGATCCCGCCGCAGTCCATCGGCGTGGGGCAGTATCAGCACGACCTCGACCAGGCAGAGCTCGGTCGCGCGCTGGGCAACGTGGTGGAGAACGTGGTCAACCGCGTGGGCGTTGACGTGAACACCGCCAGCGCGAGCCTTCTGGGGTACGTCTCGGGCATCACGCCGGCGGTCGCCAAGAACATCGTGGCGTACCGTGAGGAGAACGGCGCTTTCACCGATCGGCGCCAGCTCAAGAAGGTCCCCAAGCTGGGCCCCAAGGCCTACCTCAACGCGGCGGGCTTCATGCGCATCACGGGTGGCGTGAACCCGCTCGACGCCACGAGTGTGCACCCGGAGAGCTACGAGGTCGCAGGCGAGCTGCTGCGCCGCGCGGGCGTGGCGCCGAGCGCTCTGGCCGCCGGCGGCGTGCCGGGCATCGGGGCCAAGATCGGCAATCTGGGCTCGGTGGCCGCCGAGCTGGGCTGTGGTGTGCCCACCCTGCGCGATATCGTGGCGGAGCTCGAGAAGCCCGGCCGCGACCCGCGCGATGACGCGCCGGAGGTCGTGTTCTCCCAGGCGGCCCGCAGCATCGAGGACCTCGAGGTGGGTATGGAGCTCAAGGGCACCGTGCGCAACGTGGTGGACTTCGGCGCGTTCGTGGACATCGGCGTGCACCAGGATGGCCTGGTGCATATCTCCAAGCTTGCGGACCGCTTTGTGAAGCACCCGAGCGAGGTCGTGGCCGTCGGCGACACGGTGACCGTATGGGTCACCGGGGTGGACCGTGCGCGCAAGAAGATCTCGCTCACCATGGTGAAGGGGCGGATGGACCGGTAAGATTCGTGCTTTCGCTGTTGCGCGGGGTACGAAAATAAGAGGTGGAGATGCCGATAATCAAGTGTCCTTATGATGCTGAGATCGGCATCTTCCTCTCCCACGTGTATCGATTGTTTCTCTATAAGGTTGAGCTGTCCGCGAAAAGACAAACAGCTTCGCATGTTCGTTGCATTCTTGCTGCATTTTGATTTCGCTCCTTGTAAAGATGATGAGGGGTTAGAATGTGCATGGTGTTGCCTATGCGTACCATGGAGGAAACATGAGAAGAAACTGCAACGGGGGGGGGCTATCTCAGACAGCTTTTGAGATAGCGCGCCATGTCACTACCACTGCCCTTGTGCTGAGCCTTGGTATGGCCCTTGTGCTGCCCGGCGTGGCGTGTGCCGATGAGCCGCAAGCGGATGTTGGCGTGGAGCCGTCCAACAGTTCCCCATCACTTGTGCTAGCGGATAATGCACCCAGTTCCGATGGCGGGAGCTCGCCTGATGAGGTTGACCCCATTGCGACAAGTGCGGTGACCATGCAGCAGGGCTCGGGTGAAGCGAAGGGCTACGGCAGCATCGCCGCCGCCGTGGCGGATACGGCCGACTACCACTACAAGACCAATAAGGAAGCCTATGTCATCACGCTCAATCAGGACGTGTCCGAGGACGTGGTTATCGGGGGCAAGAAGTTCATCACCATCAATCTGAACGGCAATACGTTGACCTCGGCAAATGGTGGCGTTGCGGCGCTTAGCGTCGGTACGACCAAGATGGTGACGGTGAAAGATACGCTGGGCGGCGGTGAAGTCGTCGGCAACGGCGGCGCTGCCGTACAGGTTGTCAAGGGCGGCAAGTTCACCGTTTCGGGCGCTGCCGTGCAATCCGATGGGCTGAACACGGTCATTTCCAATGAGGGCGCCTTGACCGTTTCGGACGGTTCCGTTGCCTCCGGGAGCGGCATGTATCCGACCATTGCCAACAATGGCACCATGACGGTTTCCGGCGGCGCCGTAACGGGCGGCAGCGTTGCCGTCACCAACTTCGGCAAGCTGACTGTTTCGGGTGGCTCCGTGTCCAATACGGGTACTGGCGTGGCCACGCGTGCGGTTCTCAATAACTCTTCAGGCTCTCTGACCGTTTCCAGCGGCGAGGTTGTCTCTCCCGGCACGGCTGTTTCTGCGAATAATTCGGCATCTGTGACCGTTTCCGGCGGCACCGTTTCCGGCGACGAGTACGGGGTCAACGCGATGGACTCTGTGAAGGTTGCCATCTCTGGCGGAGCTTTGGCATCTGCCAACGGCTTCGCCCTGTCTGTCGATAACGCTGTTGCCGCCACCATCTCCGGTGGCGATTTCACCAGCGCGGACGGCTCCAAGGCCATCAACCGCGCGTTCAATGCTACGGTGACGCTGTCTGGCGGCACCTTCCACGTGGCGTCTGCTGCCGACATCTGCGATTCGCCTGTCTTCGCCGACCGCCACAGCGCCGTCGAGAAGGACGGCAAGGTGGTTGTCGAAATGACCAGCCCGGCCGCCGTGGTCATTGCCGAAGACGGGACCCAGACCCCGTACGAGACATTCACCAAAGCTTGCAGCAATGCACCTGCTTACAGCACGGTGAAGCTGATGGAAGATGCCGTGCTGGTCAAATATTCGGCTGAGGTGAACGCCTACGGCGTCACGGTCGATCTGAACGGTTTCAGCATCGACGGCACCGCCTACACCGGCAGCAAAGCGGCACTGACGCTGAAAACGCCCTATGGCGACAAACCCGTCGAGGGCAAGGATTCCACGTTGCGCCTGATTAACAGCAAGCCTGAGGCGGGCGGCAAAGTGACGGCGAAGCTTCCCGTTGCAGGCAAAGCGGGAGACAGCACCATCGATGTTCCTGTTTTCATCGGCGATGAGGTTGAGCTTGCGGTGGTCAACGACGGCTCCGATAAGGTCAAGCTCGACTCGAGCGCCTATCTGGTCTATTCGGACAAGACGGCGTCCTTCTTCAGCAACGGCGGTTTCAAAATCGACGCCGCCGACGGCACGCAGCGCGTGTACGGCTCGTATTCCAGCGCTGCCGGCCATGCGGTTGAGGGCAGCACCGTGATGATGCTGAACGATTACACGGGCAATGAGGTCATCTATTCCGGCGATAACGTCGCAACCCTTGATTTGGGCGGTCATGTCTATACCTACACCGGTACGCAGAAGGTCTTCGAAATCAACTACGACAATGCCGGCATCGTGGTCAAAAACGGTACGGTCAACGCCCAAAAGCCGCTTGATACCGCGGGCGTGTCCATGCTGTATAACAACGGCACGTTCACCATGGAAAACGTCACGATGACCATTCCCGGCGATTCCTGGGGCATAGGCGCCAACGGAACCAATGTGGACAATGCCATCGTGTTGAAGGATTCCACCCTCAATGTGCCTGAAGGCCTGGGCATCTACTTCCCGTGCACGGGCTCGGTGGCCATTGACAACAGCGTGATCAACGCCAAGCACTTCGGCGTTCAGGTGTGCGCGGGCAGCTTGACCATCACCGGCGAGAAGACCGCCATCACCGCTACGGGTGCGCCGCAGGCTAAGACCGACGGAGACGGCCCCATCATCGACGGCGCTGCTGTTTCCGTCGTCGAGCGCGAGGGCTACAAGGATCTCGGTTCGGTATCCATCGAGGGCGGCACGTTCACGGCGTCCGATTCCTCCAAGGCCGTGAAGACCTATACGTTCAACAACGCTGACAGGGTTGAAGGTGAGTGGCCGGAAGCCGGTTCCGTGGTGACCGTTTCGGGCGGTACGTTCTCCGACCCTGTCGATGAGGACATCTGCGCCGACGGTTTCGCTCCCCAGCAGAACGCCGATGGCAGCTTCGGCGTGCACGAGCACCAATTCACCATCGCCCATTCGGATGCAGACTTCCACTGGACCGAGTGCAATGTGTGCGGTGCGACGAGCGAGAAGCGGGCCCATAGCTTCACTGTGTCAGAGCACGATGCTAAAAGCCATTGGATGAAGTGCGACGGCTGCGACGTCGCCACTGCAAAGACTGCCCATGACTTTACCGTTGTGGAGCATGATGCTGAGGGCCACTGGACGAAATGCGAAGGCTGCGAAGCGGTGACCGAAAAGGCGTCCCATGTTTTTGACGCCTGGGAATCCGATGCTGAAGGTCACTGGGGCACATGCTCTGAATGCGGTGTGACGGTTGACAAGGCTGTACATGACTTCGAGTGGGTCATCGACAAGAAGGCCACCGAGACCGAGCCCGGCAGCAAACATGAGGAGTGCACGGTGTGCGGATTCGCCAAGGATGCCGTTGAAATCCCCGCAACGGGAGCTGGCGCGCCGGACGACGATGCTGAAGGGGATGGCTCCGATTCTTCCGGGAGCAATCCTTCTATCCCTCAGGATAGACCCAATGCTCCAGAAGGGGATGTCCCCGCTACTGAGCATGTGACAGTTTTGCCTTCGACGGGAGACGTCCCTGCTTTCGCTTCCGCATCGATCGCAGCGTTTGCGTTGGTTGGCATCATGGCTGGAGTGGCGTTGCGGCGCTCTCGTGCTCGATAAAACCTGATAGAAATCCATTTTGGAGGACGCGTGCGAGGAGCCTCGCATGCGTCCTTTGCGTATGCGGCAATGCGTTTTTTCAGGTGTCAACTACCGCAGATACATGATGCCAAAAGATGGAATCTCAAGGGAGCCATGGAGCTCGATTGTTCCGTTCGAGTCTTGGCCATCGGTGTCACAGCTGACCAGCACCTCGAATTCGCCCTGCAGCCCGCCATCGCGGAAGGTGAACGGCGCATCTTCGGCATTGACCGCCACGAGGACGCGCTCGGTGGGCTCGTCGCCCCGCGCATCCACGGCGCGCTCGAACAGCAGCTGCCTGTTGGTGATCACCACGTTGCGGTATCCGCCGTGGCAGAGCGCCCGCGAGCCGCGCCGCACGTGGTTGAGCCGGTTGATGAGCGCGGTGAGCTCGTTGGGCCCGGTGCCGCCCGCCCAACCCGGTGCGGGCGCGCCGAGCGCTTTGGGAGAGGGGGCGTCGATGGCCGGTCTCAGGTCCACATCGGCCAGGTAGCCGGTGCCCTTGGCGCCCAGCCGCCCCCATTCGCTGCCGTAATACAGGCATGGGATGCCCGGCATGCCAAAGAGCACGCCGTAGGCGGGGGCCAGATGGCGCTTCTCGGTCAAAATGCTCGCCAGGCGCGAAACGTCGTGGTTGTCGGCGAAGTTCACCAGGTGCTTGCCGCGGTAGATGCACCACGGGTCGCCGCCGAACTGACGGTGCAGCGAGTGGGCGATCTCGAACATGTTCATGGAGTTGAAGCTCGAGTAGAGCCCCTTGTAGCATTCGTAGTTCGTGCACGAATCGAGCATCTCGTCGTTCACGATCAGGTTGTAGTCGCCGTGCAGGACTTCGCCGATGAGGGGAAAGCCGTCGCCGGCCGTCCCGTCAAAGCGCGGCTCGGCCCCAAGCTCGCGGGCCAGCCCATGCAGGCGCTTCACGAAATCGCGGTCCAGGCTGTAGGCGACGTCCAGCCGCAGGCCGTCCACGCCGAGCTCGCGCTTCCACATGCGCACGGTGTCCAAAAGGTGATCGATGACCTCGGGGTTGCGAAGGTTGAGCTTGACCAGATCCTGGTTGCCCTCCCAACCCTCGTACCAAAAGCCGTCGCCGAAGTGCGTGTCCCCGTCGAAGCTGATGTTGAACCAGTCCTTGTACGGGGAGTCCCACTTGCGCTCGCGCACGTCGCGGAAGGCCCAGAAATTGCGGCCCACATGGTTGAACACGGCATCGACGATCACGCGCACGCCGCACGCGTGCAGGGCGTCGACCACATGGGCGAAGTCCTCGTTGGTGCCCAGGCGGCAGTCGACCTGACGCAGGTCGCGGGTGTTGTAGCCGTGCGTGTCGCTGGCGAACACGGGGTTGAGCAGGATGGCGCTCACGCCGAGCTCACCCAGGTACGGTGCCCATTCGATGAGCGAGCGCACGCGATGGAGGGAGCGCTCTCGCTCCTGGCCCTCGGCGTCGTCGACCGCGGGGGCGTCGAACGGGCACCCGAGCATGCCCAGCGGGTACATCTGGTAGAGCGTCGTGTCGAAAACCCACATGGGAGCTCCTCCGACTCGAAAAGGGGGACCTTGGCTTTAACCAGCATACCGTTGGGCCAAAGCCCTCGCGCCCACTTCTCGGCGGGTGGCCGTCACGCGCGCGTTTGAGCCCCATATGCAATTGGGGTCGGGTGTGTGCAATTTGCACCCGACCCCTTTTACACGTGCGTCAGCTGAGCAGCCCGCCCGCGACGGACATGAGGGCGATGATCACGCCCACGATCGACTCGCCGCCCAGCACACCGGAGGCGATGATGATGCCGGACTCCTCATGGGTGGTCTCCGCCTCGCCGTCGACGGCCCCGTGCCCGGTCCCACGGCGGGCCGCGTCGTGGCGGGTCGCGATGCGGTCGTAGGCCCACTTTACGCAGGCGCCCAGCGCGGCGGTGATGGTCATGTAGAAGGGCAGGTACACGCCCAGGCCGAGCATCATCGAGGGTATGCCCAGGCAATAGAGCACCACGCCGCCTGCGAGCCCCAAGAGGAACGCCCCGGTGCTCGGGATGCCCGAGACCATGGTGGCGACCACGCTCGCCTGCGCGGAGACGAACAGCTTGCCGGGCCCGAACGACTCGGGTCCGTACGCCTTGAGCAGCGCCGCCATGACGGCAACGGAGACGACGGCGCCCAAAAGCGCTCCGATGGCCTGGCCGACCCACATGGCGCGCGGGTCGGTCCCCAAGATGTGCCCGGTCTTGAAGTCGCTCATGACGTCGCCCGCGAGGCCGCACGCCACGGCGACCACGCCGGCGATGAAGAAGAGCTTGACCTGGTCGGATTCGCCGAGGGCGGCGATGGCCAGCAGCACGATGAGGCCGAAGATCTCCATGGGGTCTATGCCGGTCTGGCCGACGGACTGCGCGCTCATGACGGTCGTGACGAACGCGAGCGCCACGACCGCGACGCAAAGGACGGGGGAGACCCCCAGGACCAGGCAGATGAGCAGGGCCGCCGCGGCGACGAGCAGGGCGAGGACCCCTCGGTCGCGGATGGGCGCGGCCTCGCGCGCCGAGCCGTTGCCCGCTCCCGCGCCGCGCAGGTGCGCCATCGCCTTTGGCAGGATGTCGCGAAGCACGACGCCCAGTCCGGAGCCCATCATGAGGCCCATGCCCAGGCTCTGCACGATGCCCTGGGCGGTCGCGACGTCCCAGGCGCCCGCGGCGGTGCCCCCCACGATGATGCCGAGATTCGCGACCAGCCCGCCGGCGAGCCAGAACGCGACGGCGGCGCCGCCCACCAGGAAGCCGACGGAGAGCAGCATGGGCGAGTTGTAGATGCCGAACGCGACGCCCGGGATGGGCAGGGCGCAGAGCATGGCTGGAATCGCGCCGGCGAGGTCGCGCAGGGCGCACCAGATGCCCGCGAGCGCCATGGAGCCAAAGAGCTTGCGGCCGGTCTTTCCGCCCGCGCGGCTCGCCATGAGCGTCTCCGCGGCGGCGGTGCCGATGGGGTACTCCAAGCCGGAATCCTCGACGAACCTGCGGCGGATCAAGGCGGTGCACACCAGTCCGAGCAGGGTGCCGGCGAGCGCCACCCCGAGCATCTCGACCCAGCTCACCCGGTCCGCCATGCCGAGCATCCACAGGCCGGGGACGGTGAAGGCGAGCCCGCCGGCGACCATCGAGCCGGCCGACATGATGATCTGCGTGACGTTCGCCTCGTTGAGGCTCGAGCGGCCGAGCGCCCGCAGGAGCACGAGGGCGGTGATCGAGGTGAAGATGGTCGGCCAGGGCAGGGCGCCCATCTTGAGGGCGGTGTAGACCGATGAGGCCGTGATGATGACGCAGCCGATGCAGCCGATGATTATGCCGGCGGCACTGATCTGCCCGCGCAGCGATGCGCGATCGTTTGCAGGTTTCAATTGATTCTCCCTCGTATATCCGCTCTCCCTCATCGGAGAGTCGGGTTACGGCATTAGGACCGCTATAGTGTAGTCTCGATTGCAAGAATCGTGTTCGAGAACTTGGGAGGGCTCCATGGGCGCGAAAGCCGATGTCGCCGAGGTTTGCCTGCTCGCCGTGGACGTGGGGAACACCGTCACCAAATTCGGCGTGTTCCGCCAGGACGAGTTGGCGGGCACGTGGGAGGTCACGACGGCCGACCGGCTCACGGCGGATGAGGCGTGGGCGCAGGCCGCCCGCGCGATCGACATGCTCGGCGCGCCGGACCCCGATTCGGCCATTCTCTCGTGCGTGGTGCCGAGCCTCGCGGACGTATGGACGGCGGCGCTCGGCAACCTGTGCGGCGCGCGCCCCTACGTGGTTGGCCCCGGGCTCAAGACGGGTATCCGCATGCGGTACGACGACCCCTCCGAGGTGGGCTCCGACCGCGTCGCCGATGCCGTCGCGGCGCGCGAGGCCTACGGCGCGCCCGTCGTGGTGGTCGACCTGGGCACCACGACCAACATCGAGGTCGTGGATGCGGAGGGCGCCTTCGCCGGAGGCATCATCGCGCCCGGCGTCGCCCTGGGCGCCCGGTCGCTCAGCGCCGCGGCCGCCCGGTTGCCCATGATAGAGCTGCGCGCGCCCAAGCGGGTGATCGGCCGCAGCACGCGCGCCGCCATGCAGTCCGGCGTGGTGTTGGGCGAGGCGGCGCGCATCGACGGCCTGCTCGACGCGGTGATGGGCGAGCTGGGCTGCGAGGCCCCCGTGGTCATGACGGGTGACGGCGCCGCGCAGGTGGCGGGCCTCATCGGCCATGCGGCGACCGTCGACGAGGCCCTCACCCTGCGCGGGCTCCACCGCATCTGGCGCGCCAACCGCCGGTAGCCGCGCGACCGCGCTGCCGGCGCGGCGCCGCCCCGGATCACAAACGTTTTCCCATCCCAGGCGCTAGGAGACCCCATGGCCATGAACTTCAAGCGACGCCTTCCCATCCCAAAGGAGATCCGCGAGGAGATGCCGCTGCGTCCGGACCTCGCTCGCGCGAAGGCCGCGTTCGACGCCCAGGTCGCCGCGGTCTTTCGCGGCGAGGACGCCCGCCGCGCGCTTATCATCGGCCCGTGTTCGGCGGACCGCGAGGACTCGGTGCTCGAGTACATGACCCGGCTCGCGGGCCTGCGGGAGCGCGTGGGCGAGCGGCTGCTCATCATCCCCCGCGTCTACACCAACAAGCCCCGCACTCGCGGCACCGGCTACAAGGGCCTGCTCCACAACCCGGATCCCGGGGCCGCCGACGACCTGCTCGAGGGTGTGAAGGCCATCCGCCGCATGCACCTGCGCGTGATCGAGGAGACGGGCATGTTCACGGCCGACGAGATGCTCTACCCCTCGCATCACCAGTATCTCATCGACCTGCTCTCCTATGTGGCCGTCGGCGCGCGCTCGGTGGAGAACCAGGAGCACCGCCTGGTGGCGTCGGGGGTCTCGGTGCCGGTGGGGATGAAGAATCCCACCGCCGGCTCCACCACCGTCATGCTCAACTCGATCTTCGCGGCGCAGGCCCCCCAGAGCTTCATCTACCGCAACTGGGAAGTCCAGACCACGGGCAACCCGCTGGCGCATGCGGTGCTGCGCGGGTACATCGGCCTGGACGGCCGGACCTACCCCAACTACCACTACGAGCACCTGGAGCGGCTGGCCGAGCGCTACACGCCGGGCGCCGGTTACGCCAACCCCGCCGTGGTGGTCGATTGCAACCACGACAATTCCGGCAAGCGGCCCCTCGAGCAGATGCGCATCGCCAAGGAGGTGCTCGACTCGTGCCGTCGCAACGCGAGCGTGGACGGGCTCGTGCGCGGGTTCATGGTGGAGAGCTACCTGGAAGACGGGAGCCAGCCGGTCGACGGCACCGTGTTCGGCAAGTCGATCACCGACCCGTGCATGGGTTGGGAAAAGACCGAGCGCTTCGTCCTCGAGATCGCCGAGCGGGTGTAGCGGCGCCCGGACGCGCTCCCGCCGCCGCTTTCTGCGGCTCGCGCACCCGGGAGGGGCCCGGCCGCGGGGACTGTCGGTGCCGGCTGCTAAAATGGCAGGCGAAGTGAAGAGAGATGATTGCGAGGCGGATATGAACCAGCTCGATTGGCGCGACGGCGACCGCGCCCCCGCGCCGGCCGAACACGAGTACATCGAGGTCGCGGCGTCGGGAAGCGCGTACCCGGATGCGCATCGATATGCGCCGACCGCCCCCGCGCTTCCCGACGCCGCGATGTCCGACCGCACGCGCCGGGTCGTCACGGCCTGCCTCATCGCGGCAGCCCTCGCATGCTGGTTCATCCTCATGCCGCACTTCTCCACCCCGGACGCCCACGCCGATGTGATCGCGACCATCGACGAGAAGATCGACAACGTGCTCACGCTCACGGCTGGATCGGCGGGCGCCTCGGCCCTCATCTCCGCCATTCCCGGGGACGCCGGCTCGCCCATCGCCGACAAGCTCATGGACCTCAGCACGGGCTTCCTCATCGTGCTCGCCGCGCTCTTCCTCGAGAAGTACCTCATCACCATCTTCAGCGCTGCGGCGCTGGGGGTCGCGCTGCCCGTGGCCGCCCTGCTGGGAATCGCGGCCGTCTGGCAGTGGGGTCGCAGCCCCTGGGTGAAGGTCCCCCTGGGCGTCGGCGCTAAGCTGGCGGCACTCGGTGCCGTGCTGTTGCTTGCCATCCCCACGAGCTCGTGGGTCACCAACCGGATCGACGCGACGTATCAGACGTCCATGCGGGAGTCGATCGAGTCCGCCGAGGCCCTGGCCGAGGGCGCGGCGGAGGTCGAGAAGGGTGACGCCAAGAAGGACGAGGCCGGCATCCTCGGCTTCTTCCAGGGCGCCATCGACACGGTGACGGGCGGTATAACGAGTGCCGTCGAGGGTGCGCAGGAGTCGCTCAACCAGTTCATCGAGTCGCTCGCGGTCATGCTTGTGACATCGTGCCTCATCCCCATCCTCGTGCTGCTGTTCTACTTCTGGATGGCCAAGATCCTGCTCGGCGTCAACGTCGATATCCCCATGGTCGCCACGGCGCTCAGCCCGCGCAGGGTTCGCCGTCGCGTGTCCGATGCCGTCAAGGGCGGAGGCCGCGCATGATGCGGAATCATGCGGGGGAGGCGCGGCGGCCTGACGGGCCGGCGGTCATCGTCCTGTGCGAGGACGCGGCGCGCCGCGGCGAGGCGGAGGCCCTCGCGGAGCGCCTGGCCGCGCCGCTGGCCGAGGAGCCCGAGCCGGGCCTGCTCCATCTCAAGGTGTCGCGCGACGGGCTGTCGCTCGCCCGCGATGCCATGGAGCTCCGCCCCGATTTCGCCGATATGCTCCCGCGTGTCAGGCAGGGGTCCCTTCAGCGCGAGATGCTGGTCAGGGCCGCGCGCATCAAGGGTGTCGACCGCCCGCGCGCCTTGGACGCGACCGCCGGGCTGGGGGAGGACTCGTTCCTGCTCGCCGCGGCGGGGTTCGAGGTCACGCTGTGCGAGGCCGACCCGGTCATCGCCGCGCTGCTGGCAGATGCGCTCGCGCGGGCATCGCGCGACGCGTCGCTCGCGCCCATCGTCTCCCGCATGCGCTTGGTGGAGGGCGACAGCCGCGACGCGCTCGCATCGTTCGCCGCCGTCCCGGCAGATGCGGGCCCGGGCGCACACCCCGACGTGGTCTACCTCGACCCCATGTTCCCCGGCCGCACCAAGAGCGCCGCGGTCAAGAAGAAGTTCCAGCTCATCCATGGCCTCGAGCGCCCGACGGACCCGCTGGACGAGGAGGCACTGCTGCGGGCCGCGCTCGCGGCGCACCCGCGCAAGGTCGTCATCAAGCGTCCGGTCAAGGGGCCGCACCTGGCGGGCGTCAAGCCCAGCCACAGCGTGGCGGGCAAGGCGGTGCGCTATGACTGCATCGTGCCGGTGAGGCCATGACCACGGGGCTGATTCTTGAGGGCGGCGGCATGCGCGGGCTGTACACAGCGGGCGTGCTGGATGTGTTCATGGAGCAGGGGATCGAGTTCGACCACGCGGTGGGCGTGTCCGCCGGCGCCGCGTTCGGTGTGAACATCAAATCCCGCCAGGTCGGCCGCGCCATACGCTACAACAAGCGGTTCTGCGCCGACCCCCGATACGCGAGCGTCCACAACCTCATTCGCACGGGCGATTTGTACAGCGTGGACTTCGCCTACCGCGAGGTCCCGCTGAGGCTTGACCCGTTCGACACCGACGCGATGGCGGCGAACCCCATGCGCTTCACCGCCGTCTGCACCGACATCGTGACGGGCGAGCCGGTGTACCGCGACATCGAGCGGGGCGACGAGGAGGACCTGGATTGGATCAGGGCCTCGGCCTCGGTGCCCATGTTGGCGAACCCCGTGGAGCTCGACGGGCATGTGATGCTGGACGGCGGGATCGCCGATTCGATACCGGTGAGCTGGATGATGTCGCAGGGGTATGGGCGCAACGTCGCGGTCCTCACGCAGCCGGCGGGTTTTCGCAAGGGCCCCAACAGGCTCATGCCGCTCCTGCGCAAGACCCTGGCCGAGTACCCGAGGCTCATCGAGCTGCTGGCCAATCGTCATGAGCGCTACAATGCGCAGCTTGATGAGGTGGCAAGGCTGGAGGGCGAGGGGAGGCTGTTTGTAATCCGCCCGAGCGAATCGGTCAAGGCGCCGCTCGCGGTGAAGGATCCCGAGGTGCTGGAGCGCATCTACCAAGTGGGGCGCCGTGATGCCGTGGCCCAGCTCGATGCCCTCAGGTCCTATCTCGAGGCGTGAGTGACCTCGGGGTGCGACCCGCTTTGGGGCGTAAGTGACCTTGGGGTGTGGCCGCCTTGGGGTGTGGCCCGCTTTGGGGCGTGGCCCATTTTGGGGAGCGCCTCGTCTCGGGGTATGGCGCCGGCGAGCACGCCCGTTCCTTTGCGCCGCGATTCGCGGATTCGCTGTGTGCCACAAAACCAGCACGTGGCGAAGGGATAGAGCGGCTATCCTACGTACGGTGGCATTGAAAGCTCAGATGGAGCGTGCCGCATGAGACGCCGGAAGGCGTGGAGATGGTGCCAGAGCATTTGTGAAAAGACGTGAGGGCACCGGGGCGATGAGCCCCCAAGAGCGCGCCCGCGGGCGCAGAAGGAGGACGATATGTCCGAGAACATCGAGAACAACGAGATGATGGACGAGGTCGCCGAGGTCGCGGAGACCGTCGAGACCGTGGATGAGGAGACCGTCGTCGAGGCCTCCGACGTCGAGGCTGCCGACGTCGAGTCCGCCGAGGAGGAGCCCTCCCTCGACGACCAGCTGTTCGATAAGGTGCAGCGCGCCGCGCGCCTGCTGCGCAACCGCAAGTTCGCCATGGGCCGCGAGGCCGAGGAGGACGCCCGTCGCGCCGACGAGCTCAAGCGCGCCCTCAAGCTCCTGGAGCTCAAGCCCCAGATGGAGCAGAAGGAGATGTCCGACCTGCTGGGCATGCGCCTTCGCGAGCTTGACGGCCTGCTGCGCGAGGCCGAGGAGGTCGGCGCCGTGACGCGTGTCATGCCCGAGGAGGAGGACATGCGCGCCATCCTCGTCTCCGCCAACGAGAACGCCGAGGAGCTCGCCGCGTCTATCGCCGGCAAGCGCAAGAAGCTCGTTCCCCAGCTCTCCCAGCTTGACGCCGAGGACATCGTCGCCCTCATGGACAAGCTGATCGACCCGCTCACCGAGATGGGCCTGGACAACGACGATCGCGATCGTCGTGGCGGCGACCGCGGCGGCCGTGGCGGCTTTGGCGGTCGCGGTGGCGACCGTGGCGGTCGCGGCGGCGACCGTGGCCCTCGTCGCGACTTCGGCGACCGTGGTCCCCGCAAGGACTTCGGCGGCCGTGGCGGCGACCGTGGCCCTCGTCGCGACTTCGGCGACCGTGGTCCCCGCAAGGACTTCGGCGACCGCGGCCCGCGTCGCGACTTCAACGATCGCGGTGGTCGTGGCGGCTACGGCGACCGTGGCGGTCGCGGTGGCTACGGCGGCCGTGACGACCGTGGCGGCCGTGGCGGCTACGGCGATCGTCGTGGCGGCTCCCGCTACTAAGACGTGCCCTGCGGCAAACGCATAGCGCATCGAGCGCCTCGGTTCCTCGCGAGCCGGGGCGCTTTTCTGTGGTTGCGTATAAGAAATTGAACCTAAAACTGAACTATCGTGCTACACTGAACAAAATTGAACTTATGGTTCAATTCTCATGATTGGAGTATCGATGGGCGAGAAGACGAGCGGGGTCACGGCAGCATCCAGCGCCGCGACCCAGTTTTCCCAACGTCTCAAGCAGGGCATGGGCCGCAAGGGGCTCAAGCAGGCCGACCTCATCCGCATGGCCTCGCAGCGCGGCGCCAAGCTCGGCAAGAGCCAGGTGAGCCAGTATGTGAGCGGCAAGACCCTGCCCCGCGCCGACGTTGCGGCCCTGCTCTCGGATCTGCTCGAAGTCCCGACGCCCTGGCTCATGGGCGAGTCCGGCGACCTCGCCGGCATCCCGGCCGGTCCCGTCAGCGTTTCGTCCTCGGCGGCAACCCCAACCTCGGCGCCCGCCCCAGCCTCGGCGCCCACCCCGCTCCGGGCATCCATCCCGACTCCGCCGGCGCGAGCCGAGGCGCGGCCTGCCGCCGCGATCCCCGCCTCCGCCCAGCCCAGCGCCCCTGCGCGCACCGCATCTGAAAGGACCACTCCCATGTCCCAGCGCACCTTCTCAAAGTCCTCCAAACTCGACAACGTCCTGTACGACGTCCGCGGCCCTGTGGTCGACGAGGCGGCCCGCCTCGAGTCCGAGGGCGCTCACATCCTCAAGCTCAACATCGGCAACCCGGCTCCGTTCGGGTTCCGCACCCCGGTCGAGGTCATCCAGGACATGCGCGAGCAGCTCCCGGACTGCGAGGGCTACTCCGACAGCCGCGGCCTGTTCTCCGCGCGCAAGGCGATCATGCAGTACGCACAGGTCAAGGGTTTGCCAAACGTGAGCATGGACGGCATTTACACGGGCAACGGCGTATCCGAGCTCATCAACCTGTGCATGCAGGCCCTGCTCGACACCGGCGACGAGATCCTCATCCCCGCGCCCGACTACCCGCTTTGGACCGCCTGCGCCACGCTCTCGGGCGGCACGCCGGTGCATTACCGCTGCGACGAGCAGGCAGATTGGAACCCCGACCTCGCCGACATGGAGTCCAAGATCACCTCACGCACCAAGGCGATCGTCATCATCAACCCCAACAACCCCACGGGCGCGGTGTACTCGCGCGACGTGCTCGAGGGCATCGTGGAGATCGCCCGCCGGCATCAGCTCATGATCTTCGCGGACGAGATCTACGACCGCCTGTGCATGGACGGGGCCGAGCACGTCTCGATCGCGAGCCTCGCGCCCGACCTGTTCTGCGTCACGTTCTCCGGCCTCTCCAAGAGCCACATGATCGCCGGCTACCGCATCGGCTGGATGGTCGTCTCGGGCAACAAGCGCCTGGGCGATGACTTCATGCTGGGCGTGAACATGCTCTCCAACATGCGCCTGTGCTCCAACGTGCCGGCGCAGTCGATCGTGCAGACCGCGCTGGGTGGGCACCAATCCGTCAAGGACTACGTGGTGCCCGGTGGCCGCGTGTACGAGCAGCGCAACTACGTGTACGAGGCCCTCAACGCCATCGACGGTATCACGGCGGTCAAGCCCAAGGCGGCGTTCTACATCTTCCCCAAGATGGACGTCAAGAAGTTCAACATCCACGATGACGAGCAGTTCGCGCTCGACCTGCTGCACCAGAAGGGCATCCTCATCACGCGTGGCGGCGGGTTCAACTGGCCGGAGCCTGACCACTTCCGCATCGTGTACCTCCCGCGTATGGAGGTCCTGCACGAGGCGATGGAGGACCTGGCCGAGTTCTTCGAGACGTATCGCCAGGCGTAAGGCAGTGGGCCGCGAGCCGCATGCCGATCCGCACGGGTGCTGCGGCATCGGCTGCGCTACGGAGCGTTCATCGAGGAGGATGCAGTGAAGATCACCGTGGTCGCGGTGGGCAAGCTCAAGGAGAGATTCTGGGCGGATGCCTGCGCGGAGTACGTAAAGCGCCTGGGTGCGTATGCGACCGTCAAGATGGTCGAGGTCGCGGACCGCGACCCGGCAAAGTCCGGCGGAGAGGAGGCGGGTCGCGAGCTCGAGGGCAAGGGCATCCTGGCCGCGATCCCCGAGCGCTCGCATGTGGTGCTGCTCGATATTGGGGGCAAGGAGCGTTCGAGCGAGGAGATCGCGTCGCATTTGGACGATCTCATGCTGCGAGGGGAGAGCTCGATCACGTTCGTGATCGGCGGGTCGTGCGGCGTCTCGCCTGAGGTGCGCTCCCGTGCCGACGAGCGGCTCTCGTTCGGGCGCATCACGTTGCCGCACAACCTGGCGCGCGTGGTGTTGCTTGAGCAGGTGTACCGCGCCTTCAAGATCATGCGCGGCGAGCCGTACCACAAGTAGCGCTCGTCAATTGCGGTACCCGAAAACGGCGGCTGCGGCGGAGACGCCTGTGAGCGGCAGCGTCCGCATGCGGTGGCGCTCGCAAGTGGCGGTGTCTGCACATATGACCCTAAAGAAAAAGCGCCGGCCTCCAAGGAGGTCGGCGCTTGCCATATACGCTGAGCGCGCGGGGCTAAACCAGGGGATTAGCCGAAGTAGCGCTGGAGCAGGCCGGCGAAGGCCTTGCCGTGACGGGCCTCATCGCGAGCCATCTCGTGCACGGTGTCGTGGATGGCGTCCAGGCCGGCGGCCTTGGCGCGCTTGGCCAGGTCGAACTTGCCGGCGGTGGCGCCGTTCTCGGCCTCAACGCGCATCTCGAGGTTCTTCTTGGTGGAGGTGGTCACGACCTCGCCCAGGAGCTCGGCGAACTTGGAAGCGTGCTCGGCCTCCTCGTAAGCGGCCTTCTCCCAGTACAGGCCGATCTCCGGGTAGCCCTCGCGGTGGGCAACGCGGGCCATGGCCAGGTACATACCGACCTCAGAGCACTCGCCCTCGAAGTTGGCGCGCAGGTCGGCGATGATGTCCTCGGAGACGCCCTCCTCGTGAGCAACACCCACGATGTGCTCGGCGGCCCAGGTCATCTTGCCCTCCTCGACCTTGGTGAAGCGGTCGCCGGAGACGCCGCACTGGGGGCACTTGAAATCGGCGGGCAGCTCCTCGCCGTCGAACTCCTCAACGTAACCGCAAACGGGGCAAACGAACTTCATGTTTGTTCTCCTTTGAACACAGGCGATTGCGCGGGCGAACCCTTGAGTAGGCTCGCGCTTGGACAACTGCATTATGTCACACTCCCGGACTCATATGAGCCAAATTCAGAAACATATTAGGACTGATTCTCAAATAGTTCACATTTCGATGGCTGCGCTGATAGGGGGCCGCTTGGATCGGTCCCAGCATGCTGCCAAGCCGGGTGACGCTGAGGGGCTGATGGCGGGCCCCATGCCGGGCCTCATGCCGAGCGGTCATGGCGTGATGGTGGCATGCCGCACGCGTGCATGCGCATGGTTTCGGGATTCTGGTCAAAATGGTCAAGTTGGGCGGCGAGAGCCATCGGGGGCGACGCATGCATATATGCCGCATCCGGTGAATCCTGCGGTTTTGTTCGGTGCGGCCGGGATGCTTGGGGGCAAGTCGGCGACCTCGCAGGGAATGGGGCACCAGCTTGAGGGAAAACCTGCGGAAATGCCTGGTTTCAAAACGTTGACGACCGCCGAACTTGGGTATTTTGACCACTAAGTGGAACCTGTATTTCCACGAGGGGGCGATTGAAATTTCCGTATGCATTTGCGGCGCGTCTGCGCTTGAATTTATGCGTTCCAGCGGGCGCCTTGCGCCTGCGTTCCTGGAGAAGACGCGAAAGCAGCTCCTCGATGGCTGCGGGGTGCCTCCGGCTCCCATGCTGCACGATGAGATGGAACGCCTGGGAGTCACCGGCCTGCCGGTCAACATCCTCGTTGGATCCAAGTCTGGCGAGCGCAGGCGGGACGACATCGCGTGCCATCGGTGCAGCAAGACCCTTCCGCGGCGGTCGCTTATCTGCGTGACCGACGATGTCCTGGTGACGAGTCCGGCTTTGACGTTCCTGCAGATCGCGGCGTTTTCGCGGCAGGGTCCGACGCCGATGGGCGTTGAGGATTTGGCGATGATAGGCTTCGAGCTGTGCGGCACATATCTTCTGGATGAATCTTGGGATGGCCTTACGAACACCGATAAGCCGCTGACGTCGGTAGGCAGGATCTCCGACGTGATCGAGTACATGAAGGGCTCCCCGGGAGCGACGCTTGCCCGGGAGGCCCTCGAGCTGGTGCATGATGGGTCGAACTCGCCCATGGAGTCCGTGCTGTGCGCGCTCCTCACATGGCCGCGCCGCCTTGGCGGATACGCCATGGGGCCGGTCTCGCTCAATCATCACGTGGCCACCGCCGACGGAGATCGCTACGTGGACGTCGCGTTTCCCGGTCACAGGGTGGGGCTCGAGTACAAGGGGCGGAGATTCCATTCGATAGAGCAAGTCGGCCGAGACGATCGCAGGCAAAACAAGCTGGTTGGTTCCGGATGGACCATATTGAACGTATGGTACGAGGATATCGTCGAGGAGCGCCTCTACGACCAGCTCGTCGACGACATCGCGCGTGCAATGGGCGTCAGGCTGCGCATTCGCAGCGGCGGCTTTGACGCCCGTCGCAATGTGCTGCGCATGCGGCTGATCCCCGCATTCAGGCGATACGCCTCCGCACTTGCGGGATAGGCGGCCGAAACGCGCCCGCCACGCCTGTCGCGGGTTCGCGGGTGGCGGGGCGGGCGTTTGGCGGCAAGTTGGCGCGGGAAGAGGCCCGGGTGCCGTTACAGGATGTGCACCTGGCAGCTGGCCATGGTGGACAGAGCGGCGTCGTGGGCGGCGGGGGTCACGCCGGCGCAGAGGGCGGGGTTCACGCTGAGCGGTACCTCCGGAAGGTGCGCCTTGATGGTGAGGGCGTTGCTGACCACGCAGATGTCCGTGCACAGGCCGCAAAGCTCGATGGAGTCGATGGGGTCGGCGTCGTTTTGCGCCACGAGCCAACGCGCGAGGTCGAGCGAGCCGAACGAGGGCTTGTCGAAGACCGGGGCATCGAGCAGCCTCTGGATTTTGTCGAGCGCGGGTGCGAGTTCCCAGCCCAGCGTGCCCTTGATGCAGTGGGGAACGGGCAGGTTGCGCCCCTCCTGTGTGGAGGCGTAGTTGGGGCCGTGCGTGTCGCGGGTGAAGACGACGTGGCCCTCGAATGCGCGGGCGCGCTGAACGACGCCCTCGACGATGGCCTGCGCCTCGGGGGTGCCCAGGGCGCCGTCGATGAAGTCGTTTTGCATGTCAACGACGATGAGGTAGGAGTTGGGCATGATGGGGCTCCTTATGGTTGAGGCTAGCTGGCGTTTAGAAGCGCGACTTGAAATAACTTGTATTGGTTTGAGAGGCGAAGATCGCTAGGCCGTTGCGATGCGCCCTCGGGCAGCAGAATGCGACGGTCTTGCAAAGGGGCGTAATCGCTTGTTGCAAGGCGATGGTGAAGCTCGACTGTGTGACTATGGGGCTTAATGCTCAATAGTCTTGAGTCATATAAAAGATGTATGTCCGCTCTGAGCAAGATACCGTTATCTACCGTTTGAGTGCGGATCCCGCGGTAAGGTTCAATATGCGCTGCCTGGAGCACTTCGGGCACATTCGTGCCGGTTACGGAACATCTGCTGCCATACGCCGAGATCAGCATTTTGCGAAATACGTCCTGCTTCGCACGTTGCACCCGAAGCACCGTTCGTTGCTGCTCTGTTTCGCTCCCTGCGTCGAAGGTCTCGATTTCGGAGCGCGTCAAGGATGACCGTTCGGCGAAATCAAAGTAGCCGTTGCATTCGGTTTGTGGGTTGACTGGGCCGTGAAGCAGAAATGAGTGCGAGATCGGATTGTAGCGTTCTACAAACGCGAGCCCTTGGACCGTGTAGCCCTTGTCTCCCGACTTGGTCATAACACCTACCGGAATGCCGTCACTCAGGCAGTTCATCAGCCAGCCGTTATAGTCTTGCTTGGTTTTGCCAACGCTGTTGTCTTGAGCTGAATACTCGATTATCCAAGTTCCGTTTTCAAGGGCAATAGGGCTTTTGTCTGGGTAGCGGTCGAGATTGCTTGAATGGACGGAAAGCACGTATCGCTTTCCGGGATAAGACATGGTTTTGACGGATGGCGAGTGGATGCCGGCCTGGCGAGCCAGGGGGAAACCGATTTCATCGGGTGTGCCTTGCCCGTATGGCAGCCTGTCGATTCTGCTGCCCTCGTTGGCCAGAAACCAATCATATGCACGTAGAAACTCGGAGGGAACGAGGTCCTTTGCTCTCTTAAGGCGCGGGAACGGAACGAGGCTACTGTACTGGAGGCTGTCGTATTCGAGAACGGTATTCATGGTCCTCCATTCGTTGCTGCATGTCGCAATTGTAAAGCATGCGATGGTGTGGGGCTGAGGGTGCGGTGCGCCCCCGTACGAGTTTTGTCCGGACGGGGGCGTACCTTTGGGTCGAAAAGAGGGGCGCACATGGGGTCGCGCACCTCGGCGGCCGAAAGGAGCGCATCATGTACGAGCCGTCTCGCAATTTGTTCTCATTTCACATCGCTGGATTTAAGCATCACGACGGTGCCCTGGTCTTGGGCGAGCTCAAGGCCGGCGACACGTTGGATTTGGTGCCTGAGCGCGACAATCCCTACGACCCGCAGGCCATTGCAATCAAATACCACGGAACCATGCTCGGCTACGTTCCCGCCGACTCGGTGGGGCCGCTCTCGACCATGTTCTTCTACGGTCATGGCGGCGTTTTCGAGTGCCGCGTGCTGCAGGTCGCACCGGAAAACGACCCGTGGCAGCAGGTTCGCGTGGCTGTGCTGGTTCGTGACGCGCGCTAGAATTGTGGCGTGAGCCCATTCGAGCGCCTTGGAGGAGTGCATGGCGCCAGAGTTGCACATCGTTCCTATCGATCGCGGTCGCGAGCTGTTTCGCGACCTGCTCTTGCTCGCCGATGAGCAATGGGACATGGTCGAGCTCTACCTCCACCGCGGCGAGATGTTCGCGGCGTATGCGGAGGATGCCCCCTGTTTCAAGGTCGACTCCGCTCTCATGTCCGATCGCGCACTCGGGTGCATGATCGTGACGGACGAGGGCATCGATGATCGGGGCCTGCGCATTGCCGAGGTCAAAAGTCTCGCCGTCGATGCAGCGCACCAACGCAGCGGCATTGGCCGGGCTTTATTGGAGTTTGCCGCTCGGCATGTGGCTCACGAGCACGACGTGCTGCAGGTCGGTACGGGCGACAGCCCTCTAACCGTTCCCTTTTACGAGGCGTGCGGCTTCGCGCGGTCTTGCGTGTTGCCCAACTTCTTCGTCGATAACTACGATCATCCCATTATCGAGGCCGGGATCCAGCTGAAGGGCATGGTCATGCTTGAAAGGCGACTGTAGCCGTTGCGCTGCCGTCATGCCCGGTGTTTCGCCTTGTCCAAAGGCGCCGGGGCTCGCCAGCATGGTCCCAAACCGCTTGCGTGGAGTTTTGTCCGCACGGGCAGGTATAGTTTGAAGCAGGAGATCAGAGCCGGAAGGATCCCGAACGGCTGCAAGGTGAGGAGCGAGCATATGAACCAGATCACGTGCCCCAAGTGCGGGACGGTCATCAACCTCGATGAGAGCGACTACGAGGGCATCGTTCGCCAGGTGCACGACGATCAGTTCGCCCATGAGGTGGAGGAGCGCGCCGCCTCGCTGCGTCGCGAACACGAGCAGGCCCTCGAACTTGCCCGCTCTCAGGCCAGGGCCGAGCTCGCAAAGGAACAGAATGAGCGCGCCGCCGAGCTCATGCGCGTCCGCGCCGAGGCTGATGCCCGCATCGCCGAACTCTCCGCCAAGCTTGAGTCCGCCGTCGAGGAGCGCGAGTCCGCGGTGAAGGTCGCCGCCCAGCGCGAGCGCATGGTGGCCCAGCAGGACGCCGCCGATCAAAAGGAAGAGCTCCGCGAGCAGCTGGCCGCTCGCGATGCACAGATCGCCTCGCTCAAGGCCCAGCTGGATGCCGGTTCCACTCAGCGCGACCTTGCGGTGACGCAGGCGGTGACCGAGGCCCGCACGGCGTTTGAGGAGGAGCGCGCCAAGCTCTCCCGCGACCTGGATGCAGCCCGTTTTGAGCTCTCGCGCGAGCAGGAGGTCCGTGCCGCCGAGAAGCAGCAGATCGAGACCGCCCACGCGCTCGAGATCGAGCAGGCCCGTAAGAGCGCTCAGGACCTCATCCGCTACAAGGACGAGGAGATCGAGCGCCTACGCGACATGAAGGCCCGCCTGTCCACCAAGATGGTGGGCGAGACCCTGGAGCAGCACTGCGAGACCCAGTTCAACCAGCTGCGCGCCACGGCGTTCCCGCATGCCTACTTCGAGAAGGACAACGACGCCTCGGACGGCACCAAGGGCGACTTCATCTTCCGCGAGTGCGATGAGGTCGGTAACGAGATCGTCTCCATCATGTTCGAGATGAAGAACGAGAACGACACCACGGCCACCAAGCACAAGAACGAGGACTTCTTCAAGAAGCTCGACTCGGACCGCAAGAAGAAGGGGTGCGAGTACGCGGTGCTCGTCACCTTGCTGGAACCGGAGAGCGAGCTGTACAACACGGGCATCGTGGACGTGAGCTACCGGTACGAGAAGATGTACGTGATCCGCCCGCAGTTCTTCATCCCCATGATCACGTTGCTGCGCAACGCCGCCATGAACGCGCTTGCCTACAAGCAGGAGCTCGAGCTCGTTCGCCAGCAGAACATCGACGTCACGGAGTTCGAGGAGAGGCTGCTGGGATTCCAGGAGGGCTTCAACCGCAACTACGACCTGGCAAGCCGCAAGTTCCAGACGGCTATCGACGAGATAGACACCACCATCAAGCACCTGCAGAAGGTGAAGGACAACCTGCTCTCCAGCGAGAACAACCTGCGCCTGGCGAACGATAAGGCCCAGGGCCTCACCATCCGCAAGCTCACGCGGAACAACCCCACCATGAAGGCCGCCTTCGCCGAGGCGCGCGAGGAGCGTGCGCTCCCGGACGCCTAAGCGGGGCGCTTGGGCGTGAGCGCGAAGGTCATCACGAGGAGCAGCGCGGTGAAAGCTGCGATGAACGGCCAGCGCGTGGGGTCCGAGATGCTCGACAGGCCGATCGCCATGGCACTCGCGAGGGCGATGGCGGGCGCGACGGCGTGCCGGGCGCGCGTGAGGGCGGGGGAGTCCTCGTGCAGCGCCCCGCGCAGCGCCTCGATGTAGTACAGCGCCAGAATCATCATGGTCATGGCGACCACGACCTCGGAGATGTCGCCGTTGGGAAGGAGCCCGAGGGCGCTCACCACCGTGTGCACGGCCACCCAAAAGAGAGTGGTCGCCAGCGCGATCAGCGCGCTCGCCACCGGGAACTGCAGCTTGGGGTTCATACGGCTCACGGTGCGCTCGCAGGGCATCATATGGTGCAGCGCCAGGGACTGGGGCATGCGCAGGGTTGCCAGCACCATGCCGTTGGCGCCGCCCAGCACCGCGATGAAGGCGATGACGTTGGGGAGCGCACCGGCCTGCTCGCCGAAGAGCTTGACGAACATGAGCGAGAGGCTCGCGTCGCCCGCCTGGATGACGGTCTGCGGACCTAGGAAGCAAGAGATGCCCACGAAGTAGCCCAGGTAGAGCACCAGGATGATGATGGGCGCGGCCACGAGGGCGCGGGGCAGGTTGCGCCGCGCGTCCTTGAGCTCGGGGGCGATGCTCACCGCGGAGCTCCAGCCGTCGAAGGCGAAGGCGATGGGGGCTGCGGCGGCGATCCAACCCGTGCCCGCGGCGGGGGCGGCGGCGATGTCGGAGCTCAGCTGAGCGACCGGGTCGTTCACCATGAGGCCGATCACGCCTACAAGCACCAGCGGCAGGGCCTTGGCCAGTGTGGTGAGGTTTTGGAAGTAGCCGCTCAAGGTGGGCCAAAGGATGTTCCACGCGGTGCAGGCCAGCAGGAACACCAGGCCGATGCCCATCTGCCAGGCAAACGTCCCGGGCAGGCTGAAGGTCATGCACGCGCACACGCCCACAACCCAGCTGAGCACGGAGCAGACGACGGGCATGTACAGAAAGGTGAAGTTCCAGCCGATGAACGCGGCGCGGCGCGGCCCCAGGAATTCCTCTGCGTATGCGATCAGCCCGCCGTGCCCAGTGGTGCGCGCGGCGAAGCGCGCGAGAGTGAGGCCCCCGAATATGATGGTGGTCGCGGCGAGCAGCATCATCGCCACGCCAAGGGCGACGTTGCCGCCGGTGGCGATGAGGATGTTGTCCGATTTGAAGAAGATACCCGATCCGATGCAGATGCCCACGATCAGGCAGATGGCGGTGAACAGCGAGTAGCGCTTTACCGGTGCAGCGTCGACGGCCGCGGGGGAGCCGGCGCTCCCACTGGTGGTCGCGGTGGTTTCAGAAGGTGAGGTCATGGCTTCCTATCCCAGGCGCCGCATGCGGACGCTCATGTCGATGGGCTTTGCGGTGAAGGGCGCGGTGGTGGCAAGACCGTCCACGCCGGTCGCGGCGTATGCGCCGGCATTGCCCGGGTTGACGCCGCCGGCGGCGATGATGGTCAGGCGCGGGTCGAGCGCGCGCAGGTTGCCCACAAGTTCGGCCAGCTCGTCAATCGCGACCTTATCGAGTTGGACGCCGTCGATGCCCGCCCATGCCACGGCCCCGCGCGAGGCGGCACAGGCGCGCGTGCAGGCGGCGTTGTGCCATGCGAGGGCGAGCGCCTGCTTGGCGTTCACCTCGACGAACAGCTTCTTCTCGATGCAGCGCGAGCGGATCTGGGGCAGCTGCTCGATGAACGCGTCGATCCCGCCCATGAACTCAAGATGGTGGTTGAACACCAGGACCGTCTCGGAAAGGCCCAGGCGGTGGGGGAACGCGCCGCCGGCGACGGTGGCCTCCACGAGCAGGTCCTTGACGCCCGGCATGCTCTTGCGCGTGGTGAGGACCTCGCAGGAGGGATTCGCGGCGTGCGCGGCATCGACCATCGCGCGGGTCTTGGTCGCCACGGCGGAGAGATGGTCGAACACGTTGAGGCAGACTTTCCAAGCCTGGTGAAGCTGGGCGGCCGTCCCGCCGAGGGTCATGAAGGACTGGCCGGCTTGAAGCTCCGTGCCGTCGGGCAGGATGTTGGTGACTGCGCAGCCGAGCTTGGCGGCGATGCGCGCGGCCACCTCGCCGCCGGCGAGCACGCAGTCCTCGCGGGTGAAGTACTCCATGGCGCCGGCTTGAGTGTCGACGCCCAGGATATGGCTGGTCAGATCGATATAGGGCACGTCTTCGGCGATCAGCTCGTCGATGCGCGCGTCGGACAGGGTGACCATGGGTCCTCCTCTGCTGGGTTTCTACGGTGGAAATCGTATCATTGCCGCACGATTCTCCTGCATGTATCACGCGGAAAAGGCATAATGCTGTTTGTTATATGACGTCCCGTCTGCAGACGTCCCGTCGCGCCCGCACCGCGCGCCCTTGAAAGGAGACCCATGGATTTGAACAAGCGCCCTGACGACATGGTCCGCATCACCACCCCTGAGCTCGCTCAGGCCTTCATCGAGGAGCAGGTCGCTGCCTGCCGTGAGCAGATCGGCGACAAGAAGGCCCTCTTGGCCCTGTCCGGCGGCGTCGACTCCTCCGTGGTTGCCGCTCTGCTGATCAAGGCCATCGGCAAGCAGCTCATCTGCGTGCATGTGAACCATGGCCTCATGCGCAAGGGCGAGTCCGAGCAGGTCGTGGACGTGTTCCGCAACCAGCTCGACGCCAACCTCGTCTACGTCGACGCAACCGACCGCTTTCTCGAGCTGCTCGACGGCGTCGCCGAGCCCGAGGCCAAGCGCAAGATCATCGGCGCCGAGTTCATCCGCGTGTTCGAGGAGGAGGCCCGCAAGGTGGGCGACGAGGTTTCCTTCCTCGCCCAGGGCACCATCTACCCCGACATCCTCGAGTCCGACGGCGTGAAGGCCCACCACAACGTGGGCGGCCTGCCGGACGACCTGCAGTTCGAGCTCTGCGAGCCCGTCCGCCTGCTGTACAAGGACGAGGTCCGCGTCGTTGGCCGTGAGCTCGGCCTGCCCGAGAACATGGTCGAGCGCCAGCCCTTCCCGGGCCCGGGCCTGGGCGTGCGCTGCCTTGGCGCCATCACCCGCGATCGCCTGGAGGCCCTGCGCGAGGCCGACGCCATCCTGCGCGAGGAGTTCGCCAACGCCGGCCTTGAGGGCAAGGTTTGGCAGTACTTCGTGTCCGTGCCGGACTTCCGCGTCACCGGCGTGAAGGACGACAAGCGCCTGTACGAGTGGCCGGCGTTCATCCGCGCCGTCAACACGGTCGACGCCATGACCGCCGAGGTGCCCGAGCTCGATTGGGCGCTCCTCAAGAAGATCGGCGACCGCATCGCCTCCGAGGTCGACGGCATCTGCCGCGTTCTGTACGACCTCACTCCGAAGCCCTGCGGCACGATCGAATTCGAGTAATCTGAGCTGATGTACCGTCGGCGTGCGCGCAGCGCGGGCGCCGATTGGCGAGAATGGCCGGCCCCATGGGTCGGCCATTCTTGTTTTGTTGCAGTGGAGAGGGCGTCTGCAGCGTAGGTGTGCAAGCTGTCGATGTTTCTACCTGCGGATTCGCTCGATGCGGGCAATCCGGTGCTCGGAACGCTATCCGCCCACTGCAACAAATCGCTTTCTACCTACTCACTTTCAGCGCGTCTCCTTCGATTGTCCAGGTGATGCCCGTGCAGGCGGTCAGGAACGCCCGGTCGTGACTTACGAGGAGCAGCGCGCCGGCGAATCGGGCGAGGGCCTGCTCGAGGGCCTCGACCGAATGCAGGTCGAGGTGGTTGGTGGGCTCGTCCATGATGATGAGCGCGGGCTTGTCCAAGAGGCCGAGGGCGATCATCAACTTGCGCAATTCGCCTGGGCTCGTCGCGGCGCCTTCGATGATGCGACTCGGGTCGGAATTGAGTTGGGCCACGCAACTGAGAACGCGCCCGCGGTCGGCGGGGGAGAGGGCGCGGAGAGTCTCCAGCGCTTGCACCCTCTGCTCCGGGCCTGGTTCTTGGGGGACGTCGAGGATCGTGAGGGCGGGTGCGCCCGGATGGCCCACCTGTTTTTTCAGGAGTGCGCGCACATGGTCGAGCAAGGTTGTTTTCCCAGCGCCATTCGGCCCGACGATGCCGATGTGCTCCATGCTCCCCACATGCAGTTCCGGCAGTTCCAGCATGCCCTCGCCGCACGCGATACGGCCCGCGGGAATGCGGAGCGCGGTCTTGCGGGGGCACGGTTTGGCATCGAGAAACAGGCCGCCATCGTATCGCTTGGATGCGAACGCGGCGTCGGCGCGCGCTTGGGCTTTCGCCATGCGCCCGTCCATCTGGCGCAGCAGCTTGCCCCGCGCGCCGTCTTGACCGGTAAAGATCGCGAGGTCGATCTTGGCCCGGGCGCTTTTGTCTTTGGGGTCGAGCCCGCGCTTCGAACGCCTGGCGCCCGCTTTTGCAGCCTCCCGGGCTCGCTGCTCCCGTTCGGCGGCGAGCCGGGAGAGCTCGTCTTTGGCGCGCTTTCGCTCGTCGGCGTTTGCCCTGCGCTCGCGTTTTGCCTGTTCGCTTGCCTGCGTGTAGCCTCCGGGCCGCACGACGATGCGCATCTCGCCCTGCGGTCCCGTGGGCTCGAACGATGCGCAGCGGTCCACGAGCGCATCGAGCAGCTCGCGGTCGTGGCTCACCAGGATGCCGATGCCGGAAAATCCCGCGAGAAGGGATCTCAGCTGCATGCGGGCTTCGCGGTCAAGATGGTTGGTGGGCTCGTCGATGGCGAGCACGTCGGGGCGTCGCCAGAGCGAGCATGCGATCTGCAGTTTCTTGCGCTCGCCGAAGCTCAGCTCGCCCCAGCGCCACGGCATGTCGTCGGTGAGACGCAGCCGCGAGCGAAGGTCGCGGGCCTCTCGACCGAAGTCGAGCGCGAAGTCCGCGAGGTCGATGGGCGCCTCGTCCGCATCCTGGGGGCAGTAAGCGGAGAGCAGGTCGCCCGAGATTGTTCCCGCGTCGGGCTTCAAGAGGCCGCAGGCGATTTTGGCGAGCGTGGACTTTCCGCAGCCGTTGTCGCCCAAAAGGCCGGTCCAGCCCTGCGGGAAGGCGATGGTCACGTTATTCAAAATGGGGTCTTGCGCCGCGGGGTGCGTGTAGGTCACGCGAGAGAGTGCGAGCTGCATAAAGACATCCCCTCCTTGTGTGGTTGAGGTCAACGGAAATGTTGAGGTGGATGTCTAGAAGCGCATGGCTGCCTTGTCTCTTCGCGGTTGCGCCCTCGCATGGGCCCGAATCCGTCGGGCGGGCGAGCAGAGTGTAGCACGGTCCGAGCGGGCGGTCCATTTGCGGCCGTGTGCGGAACGCCGGCGGAGTCCCGAGCGAGCGGGCCTAGTCGCTCGCATCTTCCCATGCGCGGTAGGCGATGCTCTGCCCGAGCAGGGCGGCGATCGCGTCGAGCACATCGTGATCGAGGCGGTAGTGCATCCAGCGCCCGTCCCTGCGGACCCGGATGACGCCCGCGTCTCGCAGCGCGGCCATGTGGTGGGAGAGCGTCGGCTGGGAGATCTCAAGGTTCTCGAGAATCTTGCAGGCGCAGAGCTCCTGCCCGTCCCAGAGTAACTCGATGATGCGGAGGCGGTTGACGTCCCCGAGCGTCTTGAGGTTCGATGCGAGCCGCTCGCGGTCGAACTCGCCCGCGATGATGCGCGCCCGGAGCCCGATGATTCTCTGCTGGATGGCGTGCATGGCCTGCAGGAACGCGCGGTCCCCCTTGCCCGTCGGGTCCTCGAGCCCCCAGTCCTCGCGATAGGCGGCGGGCAGCGAGGGGCAGTCCACGCCGCATCCCATGGTGATGAGGATATCGACCTCGGGGAGCTCTTCGACCGATTTGGGGCGGAGCCCCTTGGCGTCGATGCCGTATGTGGCCGCGAGGAGCCGCTCGGCGTCCTCGTCGACGCGCTGGGCGGGATGCGTCCCGCCGGAGAAAGGCGCGAGCGTGTCCCCGGCATAGCGCTTCGCCATGGCCTGGGCGATCTGGCTGCAGCACGCGTTGTGCGTGCAGACGAATGCGACGATCGGTTTCTTCATGTCGCCCACCCCGTTTCCAAACACATCAACCACGCAGGTCGACTCAATTATATCGACCGCTTCTTATATTATCATATCGATAGATATCGATATTCTTATGGACGGGGGTTGCGATGGCGACGGAGGACCGGGGCTGGGTGCGTGATGTATGCCTGGAGTGGAAGGGCGACGACCCCGCCGACCTGCTCGAGCGGCTCATGGGCGACTGTCGCTGCGCGACGTTCGGCCCCGTGCACCACTACCTGGTGGGCGCGGCGCTCCTCACGTGCGCTTGGGACGGGTCCGGCGGGCGGGATTTTGGGCACGTGCTTGACGAGCTGTCGGAGCGGGCCTCTTGCGTTCCCGGCGCGAGCTGCGCCAAGTGGGGCGTGTGCGGCGCGGCCGCTTCCTGCGGCATGGCGTTCGCGCTGTTGGCGGGAAACTCCCCGCTGCGCCCGGAGGGTTGGAGCGAAGGTCAGCTTATGGTGGCGGATATTCTTCGCGGCATAGCGGAGGCGGGGGCTCCCCGTTGCTGCAAACGCGATTCGAGGATCGCGGTGGCAATCGCCGTGCCTTGGTTCAATGGGCATCTGGGGACCCACATGACGACGGGGGAGGAGACCCCGGCATGCGGGGTCTCGGGGGCGAACAGCGCGTGTTTGGGCCGCGCGTGCCCGTATTTTGCCGAGCAGGGGTAGACGATGACGTCATCGCCCTTGCGGGGGGGGGTCAGCGTGCGTGCCGATCGCGCGGATGGGACGTGAGGTGCCAGCCGTCGCAGTAGGGGCACCGGTAGATTGAGAGCCCGCCGCGCCCATGGGCCGCGCAGGAATCCTTGGCGGCTTCGGCCTCCATGCGACTGGCGTAGCGGTTCTTGGACTCGCAGGCTTTGCGGCGGAGTGCGGCCTCGTGTTCGGCGTCGATGCGCTCCTCGCGCGCATGTTCGCGATCGAAGAGGTCCGCCAGGCCCGCTCCCGAGAATCCGGATTCGAATTCCATCCGTTGCTTCGCGCGGGCCGATCGCTTGTTGCTCGCCATGTGGCCTCCGTTCTGCGCCGTGGGCACCTCAGCCGGGCGAGTTAGTGGCGGCAGGCGTGCTCGGGGCCCATGGGCTGAGTCTGTCCGGCGGCGATTCGTCGGGCGGCCTCGCCCACGGTGGGGGACTCGGCGTCGTGCAGCACGGCGATGCCCGCGGCGGCGAAGCCCTGCATGGGGCGCATGCCCATGCCCACGGCCACGATGGCGTCGATTCCCGCCTGATCAAGGATTCCCACGGGGCGCATGCAGCCGCCCTCCTCATGCGGAGGGTTGGCGATGGTACCCTCGACCTCGATGGATCCGTTCTCGATATTCAGGATGGTGAAGCAGTCGGCGTGGCCGAAGTGGGCGGAACGCTGGGCGTCCAGGCCGCCTTCGCCGACGGAGGGAACTGCGAGCTTCATGGTCATGACCGCCTTTCCTGACGCGCAACCCGGGTGCGCGCTCGTGTCGATTCGATTTTTCATGGTACCGCGTTTCGCGCGCGGGCGCATGGGCCTAGCCTGCGGGGCCTTAGCCGACAGCTAATGAAATTTCCTAGATGGGAGCAAATAATGAGGCGGAAGCGGCCCGATACGAGGGCCGTCGTCTAGGAGGGAAAGACAGTGGAAAACGAAAATCCCAAGCAGCCTCGCTCTGCTCTCGCCATCGCAGGACTGGTCCTCGGCATCTTGGGGCTGGTGACCTCGTTGCTGCCGTTCATCAACAACGTGTCGTTCTTCGTCGCGCTCATCGGCGTCGCGCTCGCCATCGCGGGCCTTGTGACCTGCATGCGCGGCAAGCGCGCCGGCAAGGGCCTCGCAATCGGGGCGATCATCGTCAACGTTGTCGCGGTCGGCGCTGTCCTGGCCAGCCAGAGCATGTACGGCGCAGCCATCGACAGCGCGATGGAGGGTCCCCAGGCGGTTGAGGCCACCCAGTCCGGCGACAGGGCCAAGGACGAGAAGGGGAAGGGCGACGACGCCAAAAAGGATTCGGCGAAGGACCTCGCGGTCGGCTCCGTGGTTGATTTGCAGAACGGGCTGTCCGTCTCTGTGGACGAGGTCGTTCCCGGCCTGACGAATTTCGACGGAGCCGCCATGACCGGCGTGCGAGTCACGTACACGAATAACGGCGAGGAGCCGGCTTCCTTTAGCGACTACGACTGGAAGGGCGAGAACGCCAGCGGCGTGAGGAGCGACACCTCGTATTACTCCGAGGCCACCGAGGGTTTGTCGTACGGCGATTTGGCGAGCGGCGGCACGGTGACTGGGTTCATCTATTTCGAAGAAGGCGCCACGAAGGTGATGTACTTCTCGTCCCCCTTTGCAGATGAGCCGGCGGCGTCTTGGAACATCGCGTAGCCGCGCGAGGACTTTGAGCTGATGGGGCCGGAGCGGATTCGGCCAACCAACATGAGGGGCGCATCGGGAGGTGCGCCCCTCGCATATGACATGTCTACAATGATGGCAAGAGAGAGGCGGAGGACGATCGATGACTGAGCGACTGACCGAGGAAGTGCTGCAGGAGCTGTTGGAGGCGCCCGACCTGGACGGGTTCATCGGCGCCCATGAGTTCCCGGCGACGACGCTGTCCGAGTTTCTTGGGCAGATGCTCGAGAAGAAGGGACTCAAGCGGTCGCGCGTGGTGCGCATGGCGGACCTCAACGAGACGTTCGGCTACCAGATCTTTACCGGTGCGCGCAACCCTTCGCGCGACAAGGTTCTGCAGATCGCGTTCGCCATGGCGCTTACGTTGCACGAGACGAACCGCGCCCTGACTGCGGCGGGAGCGAGCATCCTCGACCCCAAATGCCGCCGCGACGCGATCATCATCTTCTGCATCGACCAGGGCTGCTCGCTGCAGAAGGTCAACGAGGAGCTCTACCGCTTGGGGGAGGACACGGTCTGCTGAGTGTCCGGGTAGGCTGCTATGATGCTGGACATGAGACAGATGGGCGACATATCGGGTGAGGCGCGCGCAGGCGTGCCGGGCGTCGCCGCGGCCGCACCTGTCGCCGCCGCTGCGTCCGCTGCCCCTGTGCCTGCCGCCGCCGTGCCTGCCGCCGCTGCCGCGCCCGCCGCTACGGAGGAGGGCTTCCTGCCCGCCGTCGACCCGGAGGGTCTTCCGGTGCTTGACGGCCGGGCATTCGACCGCGAGCTCAAGGCGTTCATCGCGCGGTCCTCGAGTGCGACGACATGGCATGTAGAGCGCCTGCTCAAGGTATCGGATTTCGAGACGACGGAGCTCGTGGAGGGCGCGCCGGCGGGATGTCCGGCGGGAAGGTATGTGCGCAAGAGGATCGATGCCGCGTCGGGCGCCGGCGCGGCGTATCGGTCCCTGTGGGATGCTCAGCTTGAGGGCAAGTGCCTTGCGTGCGTCCCGCGCTTGATCGAGCTGGGCGCGCAGAGCGACGAGCTCACGGTTGTGATGGAATATGTGGCGGGGTGCACGGTGGGGTCGGTCGTCACCGCCCTCGGGGCGGGTCCCGCCGTCGCAGAGCTGGTGATGCCGTCGCTGTGTCGCGCGGTTTCCGCCCTGCATGCCGCTTTCGACCCGCCCCTTATCCATCGAGACCTGAAGCCCTCGAATGTGATCATGCGCTCGGGTGAGCCGGTGATCATCGATTTTGGCTCGGCGCGCCAATGGCGTGAGGGCGCCGAGGCCGACACCTCGCATTTCCTCACTCGATGCTACGCCCCGCCCGAGCAGTTCGGTTTTGGTCAGACGGATGTCCGCAGCGACGTGTATGCCCTGGGAAAGATGCTCTATTTCTGCCTTGTGGGCGAGAATCCTCCCAACGTGTGCGATGTGGGCGCATGCGAGCGCGCGGGCGTGCGGGGCGAGATCGCGGACGTCATATGCAGGGCGTGCGCATTCGACCCCGATGCGCGCTACGACGATGCGGGAACGCTGGGCGCGGCCATCGAGTGCGCCCTGGAACGGTGCGGTGCGCAGGGGGTATCCCAGGGGTCTATCCAGGAGCCTCGTTCGCGGCTTCACGCCTCTGCCCGACCGGAAGGCGACCGACCGGAAGGGAGCCGGGGGTCGGAGGGGGAGTCGCCCTCGGCTGGCTCGGGCGTCGCTCGCGGGCAGGCGCCTCGCGAGCATGCTCCCCGCGAGCAGGTGCCCGATTTCTCCTGGGATGCCGGGAGGCGCGGGCGCACTCCATCTCAGCTGGATGCAGATGCGGTCTGGCGCGCCCTCGTTCGTGGCGTCAAGGGCGGATTGGAGCGGATCCCGCATTGGCTTACCGCGCTGTGGAACGCGTTCATCGCGCTGATGATGGTGGTGCTGGTGGTGGGCTCGGTGTTCGCCATCGTATCCCCAAACGCCCAGGACGCGCGGCTCCCGCTGTGGTTCAGGGCGCTTCAGTACACGGGTGTTTGCGTTGTCTCGCCGGGTGCGGTCGGCTACCTTTTGCTCGACAAGCGCCCCTTGCGTGAGCGCATCGCGTGGTTTGCGCGCGTGAAGGGGAAAAACGAGGTGCTCATGGCGCTCGTTGCCCTGATCCTGGGCATCGCGATTCCCCTCTTCGCAGGTTCGCTGACGGGGCTCATCTAGAATTGGAGCCCCCGAGAGCCCCTCGGGAGGAGCCCTCAGGGAGCCCCCAGAAGCCCTCGGGAGCCCCTCGGGCCCTCCGGTGGGGCAGGCTACCGGCTGAACGCCCATGCATTGGCGCATTGGGAGATAATCCGGTCGAGGTCCCAGGTCCGCTCGGTGTTCTGCGCGCTGTTGGGGTCGCGTACGATGATGCCTCCGTCCTCCGCGATGCCCGCGAGCACGATGAAGTGACCCGTGGTGGTGAAGTCTCCCGGAATGACGCTGCAGATGACGGGGTGCCCGGCGCGAAGTTCTTCCCGCATGGTGCCTGCGGATGCCGGAACCTCCTGGGACTCCAGGCCGAGCAAGGCGGCGCCGTCGGTCATGAGCGTCCACGCGGTCATTCCGTCGACGGTGTGCCCTTGGGCTTCGCTGAACCTTGCCATGCCCTTCGGGTCGAGGTCCGTTTGACCGGTGAGCGCAACGTACACCATGGACAGGCAGGTGGGTTCGCAGCCGTTGGCGCGGATGGTTCCCCCTGCATAAGGCTCCTCCGACCATAGCGGGTCGATCTGAAAGAGACTGGGGACCTCGCCTTGCCGCCATTGGGATGAGGGTGTTGAATGCGCGACTTCCTCAGGCCCCGAGGTGTCGGGGCGGCTGGGGAGGGTAGCGCGCCCGATGACGGCATGGGCGGCGCATGCGACAACGAGTGCCGCCGCGAGGGCGAGGGTGATCTTTCTGCGGAGACCCTGCTTCGATGTTCCGACGGGCGTGCGACAATGCCCGCCCGGCCTACTTGAGACCGATCGCCGGGTGATTCGATGCGAGGGGGTCTGTCTCGGTGTGTCCATGGCCGTGCCTCCTTGGATTGCGTGCCTGCATCCATGGTTTCAATCGGGCCTTGCCCGGATGTGACACTCATGTGACAAATCCGAAACGGGGCTTAACAAGGGATTAAAAATAGCGCCCGAGGGTGATGGCCCTCGGGCGCATGTGCGATTCGCGCTCGACCCTAATCGTGCATTCGTGTCCGACCCTAATCGCGCGTCAGCGCATCAGGTCCTCGATCGCGCCGGCGCGGTAGTTCTTGAAGACGATGCCGTCGCCGTCTTGCGTGGCGTCCAGGTCCACATCGGCCATGATGCCGAAGTCGTGGTCGCCGTCGGAATCATGGAAGACCTGGTGCACGTGCCACACGTGGTCGGCGAGCTCGTCGGACTCGTCGATCTGGAGGAAGGCTGCGGAGCGCGCGTCGCCATCGGTGAGCAGCTCCTCATGGGCCTCGTAGAAGGCATCGAGCACACGGCCCCAACGGGTTGCGCCAAAGCCCCAGTCCTCGTCTATCGCGCCGAGTCGGTCCGCGCGGTCGAGCGCCGCCAGGCGCACGCGCTGGAAGAGGGTGTTGCGCACCATGAGCGTCATGCCGCGGCGGTCGGACACGACCTCGTCGCAGCGCTTGACGGGCGCGGCGCCCGGTTCCGCCCCCGCGTTGGCCCATTCGTCGACCAGGCTCGAGTCGACGGACCGGACCACGAGCCCCAGCCACGACACGATGTCGTCCAGCTCCTCGGTGCGCCGCTCCACCGGCACCGTGCGGTCGAGCGACCGGTACGCCTCGGTGAGGTAGCGCAGCAGGATGCCCTCGCAGCGCGCGATCTTGTATTGGGCGATGTAACTTTTGAAGTCGCAGCCCGTCTCGAGCATGTCGCGCAGGACCGATTTGGGGCTGAGCTCGTAGTCGTTCGCCCAGGGCACTTGGGCGCAGTACTTGGCGAAGGCCACGTCGAGCATCTCCTCGAGCGGTTTGGGGTAGGTGACGTCCTCCAAACGCTCCAGGCGCTCCTCGAAGTCGACCCCTTCCGCCTTCATGGCGCTCATGACAGCGTCGCGCGCGCGGCGCTCCTGCGCGCGCAGGATCTGCTTGGGGTCCTCGAGCGTTGCCTCGACCATGGAGATCAGGTCGAGCGTGTACGTGGGGCTCTCCGGGTCGAGCAGCTCGAGCGCGGCGAGCAGGAACGGGGAGAGCGGCTGGTCGAGGGCGAAGTCCTCGGGCAGGTCGACCGTGAGGTAATACTCGGCCGGTCCGTCGAGGGGATGCGACGCGGCTGCGTCCGCCTCGGGGTCCGTGGCGGCGTGCTCATCTTGGCCGGCCGTCGCCTCGCGCACCACTACGCCCGCATCGATCAGCGTGGCGAAGATCTCGGCCGCGCGGGCCTTGAGCTTCGCCTTCTCCTCGGGCGTCTGGAGGGAGGCGTCGATGAGCTCCAGCACGCGCTCCCAGGCGTCGCCGCCCTGCTCCACCTCGGCCAGCACCATGGAGTGCGTGATGCGCAGGCGGGGCTTGAGGGTCTCGGGCTCGCTCTCGATCAGGCGGGTGAAGGTGTCCTCGTTCCACGTCACAAAGCCCTCCGGCGGGCGCTTCTTCTTGAGCTTCTTCATCTTCTTGGGGTCGCCCATGGCCTTGAGCTCGGCCTTGTGGTTCTCGATCTCGAACTCGGGGGCCTCGGCGATCACGACGCCCTCGGTATCGAAGCCCGAGCGACCCGCGCGACCGGCGATCTGGTGGAACTCACGCGAGCGCAGGCGGCGCTGCTTGCGCCCGTCGAATTTGGTGAGACCGGTGAGCAGCACAGTGTGGATGGGAACGTTGATGCCCACACCCAGCGTGTCGGTGCCGCAGATGACGGGCAGCAGCCCCTGTTGGGCGAGCTTCTCAACAAGAAGGCGGTAGCGCGGGAGCATGCCCGCGTGATGCAGGCCCACGCCGCTGGATATGAGGTGCTTGAGCGTCTTGCCGAACGCCGTGGTGAAGCGGCCGCCCTTGATGGCCTCCTTGATCGCCTCGCGCTGATCTTTGCCGGCGACGCCGTAGCTCGCGAGCGCGCGGGCGCTCTGCAGGGCCGCGTCCTGGGAGAAGTGCACGATGTAGAGGGGGGAGTCGCCCTGGCGCAGGGCGAGTTCAACCGTGCCCTCGAGCGCGGTCTTGACGTACTCGTAGGAGAGCGGGACGGGGCGCGGGGCGTCGGCGATGAGCTCCAGGTCGCGTCCCGTGGTTCGCGTGAGCGTCTCGCCGATGGCGGTCATGTCGCCCAACGTGGCGCTCATGAGCAGGAACTGCGCGTGCGGCAGCGTGAGCAACGGGACCTGCCAGGCCCAACCGCGGTCGGGGTCGGAGAAGAAGTGGAACTCGTCCATGGCCACGCAGCCCACATCGGTGTCCTCGCCCTCGCGCAGCGCCTGGTTGGCCAGGATCTCCGCGGTGCAGCAGATCACGGGCGCTCCCGTGTTGATGTGCGAGTCGCCAGTGATCATGCCGACGTTGTCTCGGCCCAGGATATCGACCAGGTAGAAGAACTTCTCGGACACCAGGGCCTTGATGGGCGCGGTGTAGTAGGCGCGCTGCCCGCTCGCCATGGCCATGAACATCATGCCCAGCGCTACGAGCGACTTGCCCGATCCGGTGGGCGTGCCCAGGATGACGTTGCTGCCGGCAGCCAGGGAGAACAGCGCGTCTTCCTGATGCTCCCATGGCTCGATACCGCGGGAGGCGACCCAGTCCATGAAGCGCTCATAGGCTTCCTCGGTGGTCAGCCAGGGCTCGGGTTCGAATGCCCCGCCCTCGCCGGCGGCTGCGGACTCCGGGTCCTCCGGTTCGGGTTCCCACCAGCTGGGCGCAAGCGCGCCCAGGGAGCCATGGGCAAAGGGGTCGATTACGTTGGGGACATCAGTCATGCGTGTTTCCGTTCCGTCGTCATTGCTGCTGCATATTATGACGGAAAGCGGCCGATCGCAGGGGACCGCACACGGACGGCCCCCACTGCGGCCCTTTGTTTGGGGGCAGCGATGCGGAATGATGGGCGGCGATATGCGCGGTTTCGCGAAATTGGTCAAAATACCCGACTTGGGCGGTCCGCCAATCCATCAAGAGCGCATGCATACTGATCGAGGTGAATGAATCCTGCGGTTTTGTTTGCGCGCTTGCCGCCGAACCGCCCGACCGCATCTCTCGCGCGAGATTCGAGCGGCGTTATCCTGGGGTTTTGCATCTCGGAATTCCATGCGCCGCCGCCCAAGTTGGGTATTTTGACCACTTGGCGAAACCTCCACGGCGGAGACGCTCAGGGATTGAGAATCGTATGCAATTCGAATTCGTCAACTAGTGAAAATATGCAAAACGTCAAACCGCATGAGCAGACGGGGCCGAACGGCGTTGCAAGGCGAGGGGGCCGAGCGGCGCCGCGAAGCGACGAGGGCGGGCGAGACTATTCGCCCCGGCGCCGGCCGAGGTGCCGGCGGCGGTTGCGGAGGTTGTCGATGGCGTAGCTCATGCCGTAGGGGATGTAGTCGCCGGCGAACAGGTCGTCGGGCAGGTAGTCGATGAGGCTCTGGGGCAGGTCGAGCGCGGCTTGGAGCTGCTCCTCTGTTGCCGCCTCAGGAGCGGGGTGCGCATACACGGCGTGCACCGTGGCGCCCTGTTCGGTTAGGCGCTGCTCGTACTCCGTGATGGGCTGGTCGGGATGCGTGGTGCGGTCATCATGCGTGGCGCACGTGATGTGCCAGCCGATCGCTTGGAATTGCGGCAGGGAGAACTCGTATAGCGGCAGGCTGTCCGTGCGCAACGCGAGCAATCCATCTGCGGCGAGCAGCGGGCGGTAGCTGTTCAGGTGCGCGGCGGTGGTCACGCGAAGCCTCGCGTTGCGGCGCTTAGGGTGCGGGGTGGGGAAGTTGATCGAGATGCTTGAGAGCTCGCCGGGCGCGAAGATGCGGTCGAGCTTGGCGGCGTCGCCTGGGATCACCAGGGCGTTTTTGAGGCCGCGGTCGAGCACGAGCTGCGCCGCATGCACGACGCAGACCGGTTCGCTATCCATGCCGATGAAGAGCGTGTCGGGATGGCGCTCCGCCATGGCGGCGATGTACGCCCCCTTGCCGCAGCCGAGGTCGAGGTGCACGCGCTCAAAGCGCTCGCGCCCGCCCGGGATGAGTGGGAAACAGGCTTCGGCCCATCGGCCCCGGTACGCCTGGGCGCTTGTCTCGATGGCGTCGGCTGCGCGCTCGATGCGCTGGTCGAGGACGAAGTTCTTGGGCATACGTGCATGCATGGCGAGTGGGTCTCCTGCTGTGTCGGGGTGCGTGCGGGTGGTGAGCGAAGGGCGCCGCGCGCCGGTGCGCGGCATCGGGTGTACGGCGCGGGGCGGGTGCGGGCTATGCGAGCCGCTCGAGCACGAGGTACCGATTGAGGGTACCAGACGATCCGTCGGCGGAATACCGCGCGACCTCCCGCGCCCTCGTTCCCACAGATGCTACAAGCTCGTCGATCTCGCGTTCGTCGAAATGGTGGCAGTAGCGCAGGGGGGATGGGTCGGTTTGCCAACCCAGGAAATGGTCGTTCGCGTCGAGCCGGGCCATGTCGATGCGCCCCTGCGCCCGCATGGCGCTGTCGGCTTGATCGGCCTTGCGGCTCAGGCGGTCGTCGCTCATGAATTGCCAGAACGACATCGCAAGCAGCCCACCGGGAGAGGTGCAGTCAAGCAGGCGGTCGAGCAGGCGGCGCCTGAGATGCTCGCCCGGGACATGGTGCATGAAGCCGAAGGACGCGCAGAGGTCGAAGGTCGGGCCTGCTTCGGGCGCTGGGGCGTACCCGGGAGCGACGAAGGCCGCCGGGCAGGTCGATCCGGGGGTGATAGCGACCGCCGGGCAGGCTGACCCGGGGGTGTTTTCATCACAGTCCAGGAGGGCTTGCAGCACGTCGATTTGGCGGTACGTGCAATCGATGTCCCCCGCCGCTGTATCGCAAGCTAGCTCGGCACAGCTGTCGACCGCGAGGAATCGCAGGTCGAGTTTGGGGAACTCGTCCGCGAGAAACCGTTCGAATCGCAGGTTGCCGCAGGCCAGGTCGAGCACGCGGTGCTCTTTCGAGGCGCCCGTTCCCTCGTCGTCGGGGCTCAACCACCCATGTTGGGCGAGTAGCTCGGACAGCGCGCGCCAGCCCGCCCATGGGGCGGAGCGCGTCGCGGAGAACGAGGCCGCGTTCCGGGCGTAGAACCGGTTGTTGAGGTCGATGAGGGATCGTGCGGTCGCGATGTCCATGGGTCTCCCGGAGTTGCGTGCGGCTGGCCTACGGCGGTTTGGGTCGCTGCGGCCATCGCCGCCGTGGCGTCGGTTGCGGATGATGCGCTTGCAGCGTGCGGCCGCGAGCGGTGGCCCCATTGTACGTCCTGTCGCCCGGCCGCCCGGCGGCCGGGCCGTCATATACAATGGTCGCCATGGAACAGATCATCTTGGACATACTCGAGGAGCTGCGCGCCGATCGTGCGGTCGATGACCGGGCCCTGCTCAAGATGTGCCACGCCGCGGCGCGGCGCGAGCGGGCGGACAAGCGCAATTTTGCCAAGAGGAGGCTCCTGCCCTTCTATCAGGGTGTAAAGCGCGACGACCCCGAGCGTTGGCGCGCATGGCGGGTCACGCCGGAACTCGAGGAGCGCCTGCTTGAGGTCTTGAGGATGAAGCCCCGACGGAGCGCCTCGGGAGTCGCCACCATCACGGTCATCACCAAGCCCTGGCCATGCGGCGGCGACTGCCTGTTTTGCCCGAACGACCTGCGTATGCCCAAGAGCTACCTGCACAACGAGCCGGCCTGCGAGCGCGCGGAGCAGAACTGGTTCGACCCGTACCTGCAGGTGACGTCTCGTCTGACCGCCCTCACGCAGATGGGCCACGCGACGGACAAGATCGAGCTCATCGTGCTCGGCGGGACGTGGAGCGATTACCCCCAGGGCTATCAGGTGTGGTTCATATTCGAGCTGTTCCGCGCGCTCAACGAGTTTGGCTCCGCGCCCAATACCGCGCCCAATGCCGCGCCCAATACCGCGCCCAATACCGCGCCCGATGCCGCGTCCGACAGCGCGCCCGCCGGTGCACCCGATGACGTCTTCGCCGCCCTCGGCGGTCTTGATGCCGCGTCGGACTTCGAGACGCGTCGCGCATGGTATCTGGAATCCGGTTTTCCCCATGAGCCCGCGCAGTTCGAGGCGTTCGCCGCTGAGGTTCAGGGCGAGGTGGACGAAGGGACCCTCTCATACAACCGTGCGTTCAGGCGGCTGTACGGGGGGAGCCGACCCTGGCGTCTCGCCGCTCAGGTTCAGACGGAGGGCTTCGATTCCCTCGAGACCCAGCAGCGCCGGAACGAGTCGGCGCGCCACCGCGTGGTGGGCCTTGTCATCGAGACGCGTCCCGATGCCGTCACGCCCGAGGCCCTCATGTTGATCAGGCGCCTGGGCTGCACCAAGGTGCAGATGGGGGTCCAAACGCTCGACCAGGAGGTTCTCGACGCCAACGATCGTGGCATCTCCCTAGGGCGCATCGAGCGCGCGTTCGAGCTCCTGCGGATCTTCGGGTTCAAGATCCACGCTCACGCCATGGCCAACTTGCTCGGCTCGACCCCTGAGCGCGACAAGGAGGATTACGGCAGGCTCGTGCGCGAGGCGCCGTTCCAACCCGACGAGATCAAGCTCTACCCTTGCGCTCTCATCGAGGGGACCAGGCTTGAGGAACGCCACCGCGACGGGGCTTGGCGCCCGTACTCCGAGGACGAGTTGCTCGACGTGCTGGTTGATGATGTGGCGCAGACCCCGCCGTTCTGCCGGATTTCGCGGATGATCAGGGATTTCTCGTCCCACGACATCATCGCTGGAAATAAGAAGCCAAATCTGCGTCAGCTCGTCGAGGCCCGGTTGCGCGATTCGGGGCGAACCGGGGGCATTCAGGAGATCCGCTTCCGCGAAATCGGAACGGGGCGCGTCGACATGGACAGTCTGCGCCTCGACATCGTCTCCTATCAGACGAGCAACACCTCCGAGCGATTTTTGCAGTGGATCACCTCGGACAACCGCATCGCGGGCTTCCTGCGACTGTCGCTGCCGAGCGCCGAGTACATCCGGAGCGTCGAGTGCGGGTCTGAGTGCGGGGCCGCGGACGAGGCCGGGCCGGGATGCGCGACGGCGTCCGCGCGCGTGCTCCCCGTCCTTCCGGGCGAGGCCATGATCCGCGAGGTGCACATTTACGGGGTCGCCACCCATCTGGGAGAGGACGGCTCCTCGGCGCAGCATTCGGGGCTGGGCAGGCGCCTCATCGAGCGGGCATGTGACATCGCGCGCGATGCGGGCTACGAGCGGATCAACGTTATCAGCGCCGTCGGGACGCGTGCGTATTACCGCCGCTTGGGGTTCGTCGAATGCGGGCTGTATCAGCAAAGGGAGCTGTAATGGATAAGAAGAACGCCTCTGCCGCCGGAATCGCCGCGGGTGTGGTCATAGGCGCGGCCGCCGTGGGCGCGACCGCGATCGCCGTGGGCGCGAAGTGCCTGCAGCTCGCGCGAACCCATGCGGGCGTGGCGCGGGTCAAAGGCGCGCGCGGCCCCCGTGGCGAGCGCATCCGCGTCCTGCAGCAGGGTGGCGTCTATCAAGGAGCCACGTACCTGGGGAGGCGGCGCTTCGAGCCGGTGTTCGAGTACATTCGCGCCTTCGATGCGATGTTCGAGGCGGAGGCCTCCATGCGCGCCGCGGCGGGGCATGGCATCGATCGCTCCCTCATGTTGGGCGGCGGGGGCTATGCGTATCCCAAGCATGCGCTTACGACGCATCCGGACCTCATGATGGACGTCGTCGAGCTGGACGCCTCAATCACTCTCCTGGCGCGACGCTGGTTCTTCCTCGATGAGCTCGAGGAGGCCGTGGGCGGTCGATTGGGACTCATCACCTCCGACGCGCGCTCGTATCTGAGCGAGGCGATAGCGTTTGGGGCCCGGTATGACGTCGTGGTGAATGATTGCTTCTCCGGGCCCGAACCCGTGGTCGCGCTGGCGACGCTCGAGGCCTTGTGCCAAGTGAAGGTCTGCCTGCGCCCAGGGGGACTGTACCTCGCGAATGTGGTCTCCACTTGCGAAGGCGAGGACATCGAGTTCCTGCGCGACGTCGTGGCCACGGCGGCTGCGGTGTTCGAGAACGTGCGGATCGTCCCCTGCGTGGACGAGGCATTCGCGGGCGAGGACAACTATCTGGTCATCGCGAGCGATGCGGAGTACGAGTTCGAGGGCGCGGCCCCGTTCGACGGCGATTTCCTCGGCGACGTGTTGCGCGATTAGGCGCGCTCACGCCAGGCGTCGCGCCAGCCGGTCACGCGATCCCGCATGCCCTCGATGTCGAGCACGCCTTCCGCGAACCCTTTCCTGACAAGCGCCGGGGGCAGGAACTCGTCATATTTGTCGAAGTACGGGACCTCCCCGGGATACACGAGCTCGATGGGGTCGAATTCTGCCTCGGCCTCCGCCGCGACGGCCTCGAAGAACGTGTCGGGATCAGCCTTCATCCTGAACTGCATGAAGTAGGGTCGCGAGGGGTCGAGCCCCTTGAGCCCCAGCTCCTTTGCGCACTTGATCTTGAGTAGCCGTTCGAGGGCGAGGAATGCGTAGCTGCCCAGCCAGGGAAAGAGCGCCCAAGTGTCGCCGCCCAGGTTGATGAGCGGGCATTCTCCGCTCGCGAAGGACGCGCCCGCCGGTCCCGATGCATCCGTCCTCGAGTGGGGCACGCCCCTCCTCACGATGCCGGCGTTCGACGCCACGTGCCTTGCCTGCATCAGCCGCGCGCGGGCATTGCCCATGAGATACGGGTAGGCGCCGTCCTCCTCGAGCACTCGCTTCATGCGCTCGAGGATGCGCGTGTCGATGTCTCCCGCGCAGTCCCCGAAATATGCCGGGACGCGCCCTTTGATCTGCGTGCAATACACAAGGCGGCGCTTCCAGTCGACCTCCTCTACGAGCCAGCAGTGGCCCGCTATGGCGATGCGCTCGCCTGCGGGTGGCGGGTTGACGATGGTCCCCAGCTCCGACGACTCGCATCTCACCGTGAACTCCTCGTTCTCCTGGAACACGGCGTAGAACTTGAACGAATTGGTGATTCGCTCGCCCGCAAGGCCGACGATCAGCCCCCCGGCCTCCGTCATCTCGACATGCTCGATCTCGATGAGGTGGCGCAGAAGGACCCGCAGGTCGTCGGTGCTCACTCGATGGAAGTACGAGAGGGTGAGCACGCGCCCCGCCAATTCCGCGGGGGTGAGCTCGCCGCAGCTCGCGAGTGTGCTCATGACCTGGTGATATAGGAGGCTGTAGGGAAGCCGATCGAGCGCCGGCGGCTCCACCCAGTGCTCTTCGCGGTACAGCTCCACGAGCGCGATGCCCTGCAGGAGCTTCCACGGCATGGTCTCGGGGAGCATGGCCCGAGGTTCGGGCTGCTCCTCGCGCATGACGAAATGCATCTCGGAGGGAAGGTCCCTGCGGCCGGTGCGCCCCATGCGCTGAAGGAAACTCGAGACCGTGAAGGGCGCATCGATCTGAAACGCGCGCTCAAGGCGCCCGATATCTATGCCCAGCTCCAGCGTCGCCGTGGTGACGGTCGTCTGCGTCTGCTCGTCATCGCGCATGAGCTCCTCGGCCGATTCCCGATACGAGGCGGAGAGGTTGCCATGATGGATGAGGAATCGGTCCGGCTCACGGTTGGCCTCGCAATATGCTCGCAGGCTGGCGCAGACCGCCTCGGCTTCCTCGCGGGAGTTCACGAAGACCAGGCACTTGCTGCCTCGCGTGTGCTCGAAGATGTAGCCGAGCCCGGGGTCCGCTTCGATTGGCGCCCGGTCCGTCCTCGCCATGAGACCCGTGGACGACGGGGCATCTATCCGCACCTCGTCGGGGGAGGGCAGCGACGGCGCGCGGCCGTCATCGATCAGGTCCGCCGGCAGCGCCCTTTGGGTCTCGAGGGCGCGCTCGGTCGCCTGGGGCCCCGTTATGTAAAAGTGCTCCATGGAGAGGCGCCAGACCTTCCGCGGCTCCTCGAACCGCGGTATCACGCACCCGCGCCCCGTCCCGGCGGATAGGAACGCGCCGGCCCGTTCCGGGTCCCCTATGGTGGCGGACAGCCCGATGCGCCTGGGGTTGACCCCCGCCATGCGCGAGAGGCGCTCGATCAGGCAGAGGGCCTGACCGCCGCGGTCGCCCCTCAGCAGGGCATGCACCTCGTCGATGATCACGTAGCGCAGGTCGCCGAAAAGCCTGCCGACTTGGGCGTGCTTGTGGAGAAGAAGGGCCTCGAGCGACTCGGGGGTGATTTGGAGGATGCCGGCCGGGTGCTTGAGAAGCTTCGCCTTGTGCGACGCTGAGACATCCCCGTGCCAATGCCAGACCGGGATATCGGCTTCCTCGCACAGGTCGTTCAGCCGGTGAAACTGGTCGTTGATGAGGGCCTTGAGTGGGCCGATGTACAGGGCGCCGACGGTGGCGGGAGGGTCCTCCCAGAACTCGGTGATGATGGGGAAGAACGCGGCCTCCGTCTTGCCCGACGCCGTGGAGGCCGTGAGCAGCACGTTCTCATCTGTGTTGAAAATCGCATCCGCGGCGGCCACCTGGATGGAACGCAGGCTCCGCCAATTGTGCGCGTAGATGAAGTCTTGCACGAACGGCGCATAGCGATCGAATACGTTCACGCGCCCTCCCCTCGATGCCCTCTTTTTCTACCATCATAGGTCAAACAGGGAACAAATGTTCGTATGCTATATGGAGAATTGAGCCCTCTAGATGGTGAACTCCGCAAAGGGGGCGCTCCCGCCCTGGGTGCCGCCTGAGGGCGCGCCCGCCTTGGAAGGCACGTCGCCGCCCGTCATGACATCGACCGGTGGGCATGACCCCTCCCCGAGCAAGTCGCGCATGTCCGCGTCCGGGTTCTGGTGCATGATGTCCAACAGTTCGATAAAGTCACGAATCACCTCGCGTGGGGTCAGGTGGGTGTCGGCGCCCACGCGGCCGAATTCGATTTTGAGGAATTCGACGAGATCGGCATCGGTCACCGTGCAGTCGTAGGCGAAGTACCCGGCGTGGATCTGCGCGAGCTTCTCTATGAGAACGAGGAGCTCTTCATGGGTGAGCGGCTGCAGCCGGATGATGGGGGCGAGCATGTCCCGCATTCCCTCACGTGCGAAGCGGCCCTGGGTGAGCCGGCTGCGCAGGGCCTCGTAGGAGAACACGCCGCGCCTGCGGTCCTCGATGGACGTGGGCGTCCCGCTCATGATGATGCCGAGGTGCTGCGCCTTTCCCTGCAGCGTGTCGTTGTACATCTGCAGGATCTTCTCGTAATTGTATTGGCGCGAGATGGCATTCGGGATCTTATAGAGGTTCACCAGCTCGTCGATGAGCACGAGGAGCCCCTTGTACCCCGCTCCCGTGAGGAATCGGGCGAAGATCTTGAGGTAGTCGTACCAGGTGCCATCATCGATTATGGCGCTGATGCCCAGGTCCGCGCGCGCCTCCGTCTTGGTGCGGTACTCGCCGCGGAGCCATTTGACCGCCGAGGCCTTGAGTTCCTCGTCGCCCTCTCGGGAGGCGGTGCGGTACAGGTCGAGCACGCGGGAGAACTCGAATCCATGGACCATCTCCTCGATGGCCGCCATCTGGGTGCGGAGCGATCCGGCGCCGCCGTTTTGGGACGGGGCCTCGGCCTCGAGGTTCTCGACCCAGCGGTCGAGAATCAGGTTGAGCGCGCCTCCCTCGGGGCGCGTCTTGGTGGATAGGTTGCGGATGAGCTCGCGGTACGTTGCGAGCCCTTGGCCCTGACCTCCCTGGAGACGGCGCTCGGGGGAGAGGTCCGCGTCAGCAACGACGAATCCCTCGCCCATGGCGTGCGTGCGGATGGTCTGTAGCAGGAAGCTCTTGCCGGCGCCATAGCGGCCCACGAGGAACCTGAAGCTGGCGCCGCCCTCGGCGATCAGGCCGAGATCCGCCAGGAGCGCCTGGATCTCGATGTCGCGGCCCACCGTGATGTAGGGGAGGCCGATGCGCGGGACGACACCGCCCTTGAGCGAGTTCAAGATAACGGCGGCGACGCGCTTGGGCACGCGCGGGGCCGGCACGGCGCGGCCGATTTGAGCGGATACGTTAGGCATGTCCAAGGAGCTCCTTCACATCGTCGAGATAGTCTGCAATCAACTCGGGCCCGGCGTCCCCGTATTCCAACACGGTGTCGCCCATCTGGTCGAACAGCGCCTCGTTGATGGCGTCGACCAGCAGGTCTTCCGATCGCGCGGCCTTGGCGACCGCGGAGGCCCTGAGGGGCGCGTCCCCCTCGATCAGCGCGATGAGGTATGCGCGCTCGCCGTCGGAAAGCCCGGTGGGGTGCGGGTGTTCGCTGGCGGCGAGTCCGGTGGGGTACGGGCGCTCGGCCTCGGAAAGACTGGCGCCGCATGCGTGACCGCCGTCGCCCGGGTCGCCTTCCGCCCGCGCCGAGTGCGGCGCGGCGCTCTGGGCCGATCCGTCCGCCGCGTCGAGCAGACTGCCCTCTCCCGTGCGCTCCTCGTTGATCAGAAGCGCCTCGCGGGTTGCCGCGGCGGTGGCGCGAATTCCGTCGAGCGCGCGCAGGTCGATCTCGATGCGGCGCGGGGCGTGGGACTCGCTCCACCGGGTCCAGGCGAGCACCTCGTCGTCGATGATCTTCTGCACGTACTTGGCCGTCTTGCCGTCGTCCTTGAGCGGGTGCTCGAAGTCCAGGGCCAGGCGGAGCGTCCGGTCGACGGCCCGCATGAGGGATCCGAGCTTGGGGCTCTTAGACCGGCCCCCGTGGTGGCGCTCGCATGTCCACGCACCCTTTGAGCAGCGATAGCGATGGATCTCATCCAGCTCGTAACAGGCTTCGACGGGGGGATTCGGGTCGAAGAAGACCGCCGAGCCGAACATCGTGTACGCCAAGGCGACCTCCTCTCCGAACCACGCCTCCAGAAGGGTGCCCGACCGATGCTTGCGATGGTACTCGCCCATCCGGACGAACACCGCGCACGCGACGTGGCGCAGCGCCTGGGGCTCCTGTCGGTAGAGCCGGCTGCCCGCGAGATGATATGTGGACAGGGCGTCGATGGCGGAGAACAGCCGCTGCTCGAACGCGTCGCGCGGGGGGAGGGGCAGGGCGGATTCGCCGCGCTTCCGTCTTGCCGCGGAGCCCCTCGTCTGCATGGCGAGCGCGGCCGCCTCGGCATCCGCGTGCCGCAGGTCGATGAGGGCGCGGTCGAACGCGAGGGTCTTGTAGGGCTCGAGCAGCCGAGCCGGCAGCCCGTGGTAGACGACGTAATCTTGCAGCCATACGCCGGCGAAGCGGTCGATCTCGGGCGCGAAGCAGCGGTACGCCCGCCAGAACGATTCGATCGCGGCAAAGCCCTCCTCCGGGGTTTTCACGCCGATGCCGCAGATGAGCTCGTATAGATACACGAAGGCGAACGACAGCGACGTCTCCTCGATCTCGCCGCGGCGCACGGCGGCGCGCCAGGTGAAGTAGCCCCTCAGCTGCCGGTCGCTCATGGCGCTGTACGTTGGGAAGTACGACTTGAACACGCCGTGGTACGGGCAGTCGTCCTCGAAGTCCTCCATGAACATGCCCTGGCGGTAGAAGAGCTCCGCCTCCGTGAGCCAGCGCCCCCGCTGCCCGTCGCCGCCGGTCTCCCAGCGCGAGATCGAGCGCATGGCCCGGTATCGATCGGGAAGATAGGAGGCCATGGCACGGCCGGTGGTGAGGATGGGCTCGTCTCGGTAGACGCGGTCCGAGAAGTGCGAGCTGGCCTGGAAGCGCTCGTCGGTCATGATGCGCTCGATCAGGTCGCGGGCGTTGGGCTTCGCGCCGTTCATGTGCCTCATGGCGACTCCTTTCCAGCTCACTGCTCGGTTCTCGTATCTCTCAAGTGTATCACAGAGCCAAACAGATGTTCGATTCTCATCTTCACCAGAGCGCCGCCGATATGCTCGGGTATACTGTCGCAAGCTAAAGTAACGGCCCGCGCCCCCGTGCGCGCGGGCTTCGGACGGGGGCGGCGGGCGCCGTCCCCGCGCGCGAACAGGACGGAGAGCGGCTCTATGGCAGAAGCGGTGAAGCTGTACAACGGTGGCGTCTACCTGGTGGACGGCAACAAGATCGTCCCCGAGGGGAGCGTGTCGGAGGTCGCCGGGCCCGCCGGCGAGTGGCCCACGCCCGACGTCGCGCGCAAGGGCACCATCGCGTACGGGATCCTCGCCGAGCACAACACGAGCGGCGACATGGGGCGCCTCAGGCTGCGTTTCGACGCCCTCGCCAGCCATGACATCACGTACGTGGGCGTCATCCAGACGGCCAAGGCGTCTGGAATGACCGAGTTCCCCGTGCCCTACGTGCTCACCAACTGCCACAACACCCTCTGCGCCGTGGGCGGTACCATCAACGAGGACGATCACGTCTTCGGGCTCTCGGCCGCCAAGAAGTACGGCGGCATCTTCGTCCCGCCGCACATCGCCGTCATCCATCAGTACATGCGCGAGATGCACGCCGGCTGCGGCAAGATGATCCTCGGCACCGACTCCCATACCCGCTACGGGGCCCTGGGCACCATGGCGATCGGGGAGGGCGGCGGCGAGCTGGTCAAACAGCTCCTCGGCGACACCTACGACGTCGCGTGCCCGCGCGTCGTGGCCGTGCACCTCGATGGGGCGCCGCGTCCCGGCGTGGGCCCGCAGGACATCGCCCTCGCGATCATCCGCGCGGTCTTCGCGAGCGGCTACGTCAAGAACGCCGTCATGGAGTTCGTGGGGCCCGGCGTGTCGAGCATGCCCACCGACTACCGCAACGGCGTGGACGTCATGACCACCGAGACCACGTGCCTCAGCTCCATCTGGCGCACGGATGGGGACACGGCCGCCTATCTGCGCGAGCACGGCCGCGGCGACGACTTCCGCGAGCTCAATCCTGCCCCCATCGCCTACTACGACGGCTGCGTCGAGGTGGACCTCTCCGCGGTGAGGCCCATGATCGCGCTGCCGTTCCACCCCTCGAACGCGTACACCATCGATGAGCTCAACGGCAATCTGGAGGACATCCTCCATGAGGTCGAGCTCCGCGCGGCCGAGGTCGGCGGAGGCCGCGCCTCCCTGTCCTTGCTCGACAAGATCCGCCCTGACGGCCGCCTGCAGGTGCAACAGGGCGTCATCGCGGGATGTTCGGGCGGCAACTTCACCAACGTGATGCAGGCCGCGCGCGCTCTCAAGGGCAAGACCTGCGGCAACGGCGAGTTCGCCCTTTCCGTCTACCCGAGCTCGCAGCCGGTCTTCCTGGAGCTGGCGAGCAACGGCGCCGCGTTCGACCTCATGCAGGCCGGCGCGATCGTGCGCACCGCGTTTTGCGGCCCGTGCTTCGGCGCGGGCGACACGCCGGCCAACAACGGCCTGTCCATCCGCCACACCACGCGCAACTTCCCCAACCGCGAGGGGTCAAAGCCCGGAGCGGGCCAGCTCACGGGCGTCGCCCTCATGGACGCGCGCTCCATTGCCGCGACCGCCGCGGCGGGCGGCGTGCTCACCCCGGCCACCGACCTGCCCGACGAGACCTGGGACGAGCGCGTCGAGTACCGCTTCGACGCGAGCGCCTACGAGCACCGCGTCTACAACGGGTTCGGCCGCGGTGACTCCGACCGCGACCTTGTCTACGGCCCCAACATCAAGGACTGGCCCCAGATGGAGCCTCTGTCCGAGAACATCCTGCTGCGCGTGGCCTCCAAGATCATGGACGAGGTGACCACCACCGACGAGCTCATTCCCTCCGGCGAGACGAGCTCCTACCGCTCCAACCCGCTCGGCCTGGCCGAGTTCACGTTGAGCCGCCGCGACCCCGAGTACGTGGGTCGCGCCAAGGCCGTCGCCGCGCTCGAGGCCGAGCGACTGGACGGCGCGGCTCCCGCCGAGCTCGCGCCTGTGTTCGGGGCGCTCGGCGCCGCGGGCGCCCTGAGGGGCGTCGAGCCCGCCGAGGTCGAGGTCGGCTCGATGATCTACGCCGTGAAGCCCGGCGACGGATCGGCCCGCGAGCAGGCGGCGAGCTGCCAGCGCGTGCTGGGCGGTCTTGCCAACATCACGCGCGAGTACGCGACCAAGCGCTACCGCTCGAACGTGATGAACTGGGGCATGGTTCCCTTCCAGCTGGCGGGGGAGCCCCCGTTCGAGGTCGGTGACTACGTCTATGTGCCCGGCATTCGCTCGGCCCTCGATGGCGAGCTCGGCGACATCTCGGCATGGGTCGTGCGCGCCGACGGCGGGGTCGAGGAGGTCTCCCTGCTTATCGCGGACATGACCCCCGAGGAGCGGGCGATCGTCAAAGCGGGCTGCCTGATCAACTACAACCGCGATCGCGCTTGACAGGGGTCTATCCGCGCCGGCGGTGGGTATATGAGAGGCGTTATGCTCTGACGCCCCCTAGAAACGGAGACGAACACGCCATGTCGCACGTGCAGATGGACCGCAGCTTTGCCGACCAGAAGGCGCCGGGAAGGGTCGCCTTCGTCGCGACGCTCCTCTTTCCCGTGGTGGGCGTTGCCTGCCTCCTGCTTTCCGAGCAGGTCGCCGGGTACCTGCCCCACATTCTCGGCGGTGTGATGCTCTTCGTGGGCGCCGCGGACATCGTGACCGACCTCATCGAGCGCAACAGCGAGCCCGGCAAGATCACCGTCGGCACGGATGTTGTCATGATCGTGCTCGGCATAGTCACGCTGCTCAACACGGCCGAGTCTCTCAACGTGATCGCGGTCATGTGGGGCCTGCTCGGCCTTGAGAAGGCGGCGCGCGAGATCGACGAGGCCGCCGACGCCCGGTACACGGGCAAGGGCTGGCTGGTGCCCCTCGCGACCGGCGTCTTCGAGCTCGCCCTCGGCACCATGCTGCTGATCTCGCCCCTGGCCAACCTGGGTCATCATGTGCTGCTGCTGGGCCTGGAACTCATCGTGTTCCCGTTCCACGTCCATGCCGACCCGCACTCCGGAGTGGCGGGCGAGGGCGCGTAAGCGGACAATTTGTCGGGTATCGGTGAGATTTGCACACAAAATGCTGCTTGCAGGTACCATAGGCGGGTATCGAATAATCCCGGTCTCTGGGCCGGCGCGCGCAGAGGTTCGCGCCCGCGCTCGGAAAGGAACCCGACCATGAAGGCTATCATCCCCGCCGCAGGCCTCGGCACCCGCTTCCTGCCCGCCACCAAGTGCACCCCCAAGGAGATGCTGCCGGTCCTCGACAAGCCGGTCATCCAGTACGTGGTGGAGGAGGCCCTCGATCCTGAGGAGGTCGACGGCGCCATCATCGTGACGAGCCCCGGCAAGCCCGAGCTGCTCAGCTACTTCCAGCCCGACCGCTCGCTGGAGGCCCTGCTGCGCGAGCGTGGCAAGGCCGGCTACGCGGACGCGATCGCCCATGCCGGCAGCATGCCCGTGGACTTCCGCTACCAGTACGAGCCCAAGGGCCTGGGCCACGCCATCCGCTCCGCCGCCGACGCCTGCGCCGGCGAGCCCTTCTTGGTCCTGCTGGGCGACTACGTGGTGCCCGCCAAGGACATCTGCGACAAGATGCTCGAGGTCTCCCGCGCCCACGGCGGCGCGTCCGTGATCGCCGTCGCCCCGTGCGAGCCCGACCAGGTCGACCGTTACGGCGTCATCGCCGGCGACTTCGTGGGGACCCTCGAGGGCTGCGAGGGCGCGGGCGAGACCGACCCCGGCGCCGTGTGGCGCATCGGCGGCCTGGTGGAGAAGCCGAGCCCCGAGGCCGCCCCGTCCAACCTCTACATCGTGGGCCGCTACCTGCTGAGCCCCCTCGTCATGGAGCTCCTCGCCAACCAGCAGCCCGGCAAGGGCAACGAGATCCAGCTGACCGACGCCATGGCGCGCAGCCTGGACCGCGAGGCCATGTACGCCGTCGTGATCGACCCGCTCTCCGGCTACGACACCGGCACCCCGTCCGGCTGGATCGCCACCAACGCCCTCATGGCCGCGGCGGACCCCCGCTTCGCGAGCGAGTTCTGGGCCGCCGTCGACGAGCGCGGCGGACTCAGCCGCTAGGGCTTGTGCCTGCGGGTTCCCCAATCTTCATATGGTGGGCGCTCGATCGCCCCCTTATCCCGCACGGGTTGTTCCGTGCGGGATTTCTGTTTTCGCGTTGCGTCGTGAAAACCCCGCGTTATAATTCACGGGTAAAATTCTCATAAACCCACTGAGCTTATGAGAGATTATGAGATGGGCGCGTCTTTAACCGCGCGTCCGCATATCGAGGACCCTGGTCCTCAGTTGGGGGTTTTCATGAACCGTGCAATCGTTAAGACCGGCGCGGCGCTTGCCGTCGTTGCAGGTCTCATGGGGGGGGGGCATTGTCACTGCGCCTGTAGCCTACGCTGATGCTCCTGTCGTCGAGGCCCAGCAGGTGTCCAAGGAACAGCTGCAGCAGATGGTGGACAAGGTCGCCGCCGCGCAGCCGTTTGTGACTTCTGAGTCTTGGGCCACGAGTAAGGTCGGAAACGCCCTTACGAGCGCCCACTTGATACTGACCGGCCAGATAGGCGGCACATACGAGCAGGCTTTCAGGAACCTTGACGATGCGTACAGCACGCTCAAGCCTGGTAAGAACCTCTCCCTGTTCACCGACCCCAAGAGCGATGCAATCCTTGGCGGCAATGCTGACGATGCGAATATGGGTACTTCCGACCTGCTCCGCGCTTACTGGCTTGACCCGAGCGTGAGCAAGAATCAGCCCACCTATAGGAGCAATCCCCTCAAGCAGGCCGTGAATGGCAAGGCTGTGTGGCGAGAGGGCTCCTTTGCCGGTACTGCGCACGTTGGCGGAAAGGGCATGAACGCTCCCGTCTATATCCAGTTCGACCTCAAGGCAAGCGAGTCTATCGACACCTTCACGCTGTGGCGCAAGCCGATCGATGGCGCCAGCTATGCGCACACGGCTCTTGTGGTTTCCGACGACCCGAATTTCGCGAGCAAGTCCGTTGTGTATTATTCCGCTGACGATCAGGCCGACGTGTTCAAGCTTGGCGTGAATCCGACCGACTCGTATTACGAGGAGACCGCTGCCGGTAAGGATCTCATGGCCGGCAAGGACCCTGTCAAGGGCCGGTACGTGCGCCTGTATC
>CABRHS010000011.1 GCA_902470815.1 uncultured Collinsella sp. | reverse complement strand
CTTCACCGAGGAGACGCCCTACCGCCCGAGCTCCCCGTACAGCTCCACCAAGGCGGCCTCCGACCTGCTGGTGCGCGCCTGGGCCCGCACCTTCGGACTCGCGGCCACCATCTCCAACTGCTCCAACAACTACGGCCCCTACCAGCACGTGGAGAAGTTCATCCCCAGGCAGGTCACCAACCTCATCGACGGGGTGCGCCCCAAGCTCTACGGCGACGGGCGCAACGTCCGCGACTGGATCCACACCGAGGACCACAGTTCCGCCGTCTGGACCATCCTGACCCGCGGCCGGATAGGGGAGACCTACCTGATCGGCGCCGACGGCGAGCTGGACAACATCACAGTGCTGCGCGAGATCCTGAAGGCCTTCGGCCGCCCCGAGGACGACTTCGACTGGGTGCGCGACCGCCCCGGCCACGACCGCCGCTACGCGATCGACGCGACCAAGCTCCGCCGCGAGCTCGGCTGGGAGCCCACCCATACCGACTTCGCCGCCGGCCTCGCGGAGACGATTCGCTGGTACCGCGACAACGAGGCCTGGTGGCGCCCGGCCAAGGAGGCCACCGAGGCCAAGTACAGGGCGCAGGGCCAGTAGCCCCCGCCCCAGCCCCGACACGCACGCGCGCGCCCCGAGGCGGCCGCGCGCCCCGACGACGAGAAAGGCGTCCCATGGCGCTCGAATTCGAGAAGGAACTGACCGCCGCGAGCACGAACATCCCCGGGATGCTCGTGTTCGACCTGCCCGTGCACGGCGACTCCCGCGGCTGGTTCAAGGAGAACTGGCAGCGCGAGAAGATGCGCGCGCTGGGCCTGCCCGACATGGGCCCGGTCCAGAACAACATCTCCTTCAACGACGAGGCGGGCGTGACCCGCGGCATCCACGCCGAGCCGTGGGACAAGTTCATCTCCGTTGCCTGCGGCCGCGTGTTCGGCGCGTGGGTCGACCTGCGCCCCGGCGCCTCGTTCGGCCAGGTCTACACCTGCGAGCTCGACCCGTCGCGGGCCATCTACGTGCCCCGCGGCGTGGGCAACTCCTACCAGGCCCTCGAGGACGGCACCGCCTACACCTACCTGGTGAACGCCCACTGGTCGGCGGAGCTGAAGTCCACCTACACCTTCGTGAACCTCGCCGACCCCGAGCTCGGCATCGAGTGGCCCATCCCGCTGTCCGAGTGCGAGCTCTCCGAGGCAGACAGGCGCCACCCCATGCTCGCCGACGCCCTGCCCATGGCGCCCAGGCGCACGCTGGTGACGGGCTGCAACGGCCAGCTCGGCCGGGCGGTGCGCGCCGCCGCCGAGGCCCGCGGCCTGCCCGGCTTCGACTACTGCGACATCGACGAGTTCGACCTTTCCAAGCCGGAGGACTACGCCAAGTACGACTGGTCCCTCTACGGCGCCGTGATCAACTGCGGCGCCTACACCGCGGTGGACGCCGCGGAGACGCCGGAGGGCCGCAAGACGTGCTGGGCGGCCAACGCGACCGGCCCCGCCCTCATGGCCCGCACGTGCGCCGAGCACGGGATCGCGCTGGTGCACGTCTCGTCGGACTACGTCTTCGACGGCACCGTCGGCAACCACACCGAGGACGAGCCGCTGAGCCCGCTGTCCGTCTACGGCCAGTCCAAGGCCGCCGGCGACCTGGCCGTGGCCGGCTGCCCCAGGCACTACGTCGTGCGCTCCAGCTGGGTCATCGGCGACGGCCGCAACTTCGTCAAGACGATGAGGGCGCTCTCCGACCGCGTCGCCGACGCGTCCGACGCCCTCGATCGCGTGACCGTCGTCGACGACCAGCTCGGCCGCCTCACCTTCACCGACCAGATGGCGGAGGGGATCCTGCACCTGCTCGGCTACCGCGACGGCGACGTGGAGCCCAGCTCGCCCTGCGAGTACGGCGTCTACAACCTCACCGGCTCCGGCCCGGTGGAGTCCTGGGCTGCCATCGCCGAGCGCGTGTTCGACATCGCCAACGGCAACGGCGCCGCCGTGGAGCCCGTCTCGACGGCCGACTACTACGCCGCCGCCGAGGGGCCCATCGCCCCGCGCCCGGGGCGCTCGGACCTCGACCTCTCCAAGATCGCCGCCGCGGGCTTCGAGCCCCGCGACTGGACCGAGGAGCTCGGCGAGTATATGGCGGGCCTTTTGTAAGGAGACTTTGTCTTGAAAAGCTTTTTCGAGCTGTTCACCAAGAAGAACCTCATTTTGCTTAAAGCAATGGTGAGCACTGATTTCAAATTGAGATATCAGCAGTCCGTGCTGGGATACATCTGGTCGGTTCTAAAGCCGCTCATGTTGTTCACTATTATGTACTTCGTGTTTGTCCGCTTCCTACGCTTCGGTTCGGACATACCTCATTTTGCCGTTGCCCTGTTGTTGGGCATCGTCATGTGGAACTTTTTCAACGAGACCACGACGGGCGGAATGATGTCCGTTGTGGGGCATGGCGACCTGCTTCGCAAGATTCACTTTTCCAAGTATGTCGTTGTCGTCGCATCCTCCGTTAGCGCCCTGATCAATTTTGGGCTCAATTTCATCGTCGTAATCTTATTTGCCCTCATCAATGGCGTTACGCCCACTTGGTCTTGGTTGCTTATCTTCCCGCTGCTGCTCGAGCTGTATCTCCTTGGCTTGGGAATCGCATTCTTCCTGAGCGCGCTGTATGTGAAGCTTCGTGACCTCGCTCCCATTTGGGAAGTCGTTATGCAGGCGGGCTTCTATGCCACCCCCATCATCTATCCGATCTCTCAAATCGCCACGCGTGCGGGTGCTTTGGGGCCTTTCATCGCCAAGCTCGATCTTATCCTGAACCCTGTTGCTCAGATTGTTCAGGATGCTCGCTGCGTCATGATCTCCGCCGCCAACCAGACTATCTGGCAACTTGTTGGCAACCCCCTGCTGTGTCTCTGGCCTATCGTTTTCTCCCTCCTGGTGTTCATCGGTGGACTTGCCTTCTTTACGGCAAAGTCGAAGTATTTTGCTGAGTTGGTGTAGTGATTATGTCTGATACCTTGCGCTCCTCGAGTAAGACGAATAGGCCCATCGCGCTTCGCGTCTCCAACGTCTCAAAGAGTTTCGTGTTGCCCACCGAACCTGCCGGTAGCCTAAAGAACCTACTTTTCAATGCGGTCCGCGGTGTGCGGGGCTATAGGACGCAGCATGTGCTCAACGACATCAGTTTTGAGATTGCCGAGGGTGAGTTTTTCGGCATCGTGGGTAAGAACGGCTCCGGAAAATCCACCCTTCTCAAGTTGATTTCGCAGATCTATACACCCGATTCCGGCTCAATTGAAGTTAACGGTAAACTTGTTCCCTTTATCGAGCTCGGGGTGGGCTTCAACCCTGAGTTGACCGGACGCGAGAACATTTACCTTAATGGTGCCATGCTTGGCTTTTCTCGTTCGGAAATCGACGCGATGTACGATGACATCGTCAGTTTTGCCGAGCTCGAGGATTTCATGGAGCAGAAGCTCAAGAATTACTCCTCGGGCATGCAGGTTCGCCTTGCGTTTTCCGTCGCGATTAAGTCCCAGGGCGACATCCTGGTCCTTGACGAAGTTTTGGCGGTCGGCGACGAGGCCTTCCAGAAGAAGTGCCAGGACTATTTCTTTGAGGCTAAGCGCCAGAAGAAGACCGTGATTCTTGTCACGCACTCCATGCCCGATGTGCGCCGCTACTGCGATCGCGCGATGTTCATCCAGGATGGCGTTATCACTAAGATCGGCGATCCCGACATGATTGCGGATGCGTATTCCGATTCGTTCCTGCCGCCAAAGGAGGAGGCCGCTGAAGACGAAGTCGAGGATGCGTCGCAGGTCATAGATGTTGAATCCGTCTCCATCTCAGTTGATGGCGAGCCGTACAAATTCCTCTCCGAGAATGAGGATTTCGATATTGAAGTCAGGTTTACGTGCGATCGTCCCGTCGATGCAAAAGACCTTTTTGTCGATGTCTATGACGGCAGAAACGTCCCCGTCCTTTCCATGCCCGTTTCTGAGGTCGACGGTCTTGTCATCGATTCGGGGGCGCATCGTGTCCGTTATTCCGTAAAGAATGCGCTCGCTTTCGGTGACTTTAGAATCAATGTCGCGCTTCAAACTTCTGACAGCCGACGCATCGTCGCCGAGAACGCATGCCGCTTTCATATCAAGGGGTTTGCAACTGAGGTGATGCCTGTGATTAACCCCGAGGTAAGCGTGGACATTCGCTAACGCTCGCCTAATTTAGTTTTGGAGCCATTTGCATGTTGGAGCTGTTTGCGTCCGAGACGTACCGTGCTGTCATCGATTCCGTTGCGCGGATCGATCACTCTGGTGACGATTTCGTTGAGGTCAGGGGTTGGGCTGGCGATTTTTTGAGAAAGATCGCCTGGGGGCTCGAAGTTCCGGCTCTCGAACCTGCTGCTCTGCGTCGCGCCACGAGACAGGACATTTCGACTCTATACGGTTTTTCTCCCAACGAGAAGGTTGGGTTTGTCCTTAGGGTCCCCAAAGGGATTTCGGAAATTGAGTTGCGATTCTCTTCTCCTGCAGGAGAAGAGGCGGTTCAGCTCGACATCTATTATATTCAGCGCGTGTTTGCTCTGACGCGTATTCGCCATCGCATTGGTCGTGTTGTGCGCATCTGCACCTCGCCTTTCACCTCTGTAGGCAGGGAACGGCTTTACTGCGGCATTCGGCGCCGATTGCACCTAGATGATAGCGAGTATGCACGTTGGATAAAGAAAAATGAAACCGCTCGGCGCTCAGACGCGGAGCAGGAGATGTGCAGCTTTCCTTTTTCGCCCCTCATCTCAATCGTTACTCCGGTGTACAACGTCGAGGAACGTTGGCTGCGCGCTTTTGTTCAATCCGTGCGCGACCAGTGGTACGGCAATTGGGAGTTGTGCATCGCTGACGACAAATCTTCCGATGCGCGCGTCAGAGTTGTTTTGGAGGAGCTCGCAAAGCAGGATAGCCGTATCAAGGTGTGCTTCCGTGAGGAGAATGGGGGTATTTCTGATGCCACGAATTCTGCCCTTGAGCTTGCGACCGGCGATTTTGTCGGCTTTATGGACAATGATGACGAGCTGGCGCCTCAAGCGCTCTTTGAAGTTGTCAAGGCTCTGAACGGTGATTCTGAGATTGATTTTATCTATACGGATGAGGATAAGATTAATGAGGCTGGCAAGCGTTTCGATCCGTTTTTCAAGCCTGGCTTTTCCCAGCAGCTCCTGTGGAGTCATAACTACATAACGCATTTTGTAGTCGTAAGTAAGCCCCTACTCGACCAGGTTGGCGACCTTGATGCCTCGTATAACGGAAGCCAGGATTACGATTTCGTACTTAGGGCGACCGCCAAGGCGCGTCGGGTCCATCATATTGCCCAAATTCTCTATCACTGGCGGACCATTGAGACTTCTGTTGCGGGGGATCCTCGTAGCAAGCTCTATGCATACGAAGCTGGACGAAGGGCGCTTGAGGACAACATACGATCTTGTGGAATCAATGAAGCAAAGGTTGAGATGCTCCCCAATCTTGGTACCTATCATGTGCGGTATCCGATCGATGCGTCCAAGAAGGTGCTAATCGCGCTTGCTTCTGGTGGCGGTGTTGATTCCGATGGTGTGCGTCGCATAACCGGATATTCAAATGTCGACGTTGTCGTGTTAGATGATGCTTCCGACATCCTTAAGGCGGCACGTGCATTCGACAGCGATTTCATCGTTTTGCTTGATGGGGTGCATCCGCAGAATCCTGATTGGCTTGACGAGATGCTCGGCTTCATGTGCCGTCCAGATGTTGGAATCGTCGGCGGTAAAGTCATCAATCTTCAGCAGCGGGTTTGTAACGCCGGTGTCACCTTGAATGCGCTGCGTTCCGGAATCCTATTCGAGGGTATTGGAGAGTGGGATGGTGATGTGGGCTATTACTTCAGGTCCGCATTGCCTCGTGATATCTTCGCCGTTACTGAAGACTGCATGTGCATCCGCACCGACGATTTTGAGAGCCTACAAGGCTGGAATCCTGCACTCGATAAGGGGCTCCGCGGAATTGATATGTGCATGAGGCTTCGCGACCTTACGGGTAAAACGGCGCTTTGGCAGCCGTTCTCCACGTTCATGACGCTTAAAGAGCAGTACATGTCAGTGCCTGCAACCGCAATTGAGTCGCTGCTGGCCCTCCGTGGTGACGTTGTCGATCCGTTTTCGGGCGTATGGCTCCAGCAGAAAGACGATGCGGCTCGTCGACACGCTATCGCTTATGGGCTCGATTCAGTGACCAGGCAGGGCGATATCGTGACGGTGGTCGGCTGGGCTGCCAACATTCATTCTCATGATGATGTTGTGGTGAACCTATCATCTAGGGAGGAGGGGAGGATTCTTTCCATTGATCGGTATTCACGCGCCGATGTGAGCCGTGTCCGCATGCTTCCCGAAGACTACGAGAGTGGCTTTAGGATTGAGTTCAAGACGTCTCACGATCACGTGGGGCTTCTCCTTTCCGCCCTAGAAGACGAAGTCCTTATTCCGCTTGATTTGACGAATTCTGCTCTTTTCGCAAAAAAGGCTTCCCGCTTGGTAAGAAAGGCGTCGGAAATCAGGCATCCGCGTTCTTTTCTGCTGAGGGTTCGCCGTCGACTTCATTCTTCGGCCGTCTTCCAGATGAGGCGATACAAGCGTTATGTTGCTTCGATTGAACCTGGGCTTTGGGTGCGGGACGATCTTTCGTATCGTCCGCTCCTCTCCATCGTCGTCCCCGTTTATAACGTCGATAGCCGCTGGCTTGAGCTCTGCGTCAACTCCATCAAAGCGCAAACGTATGCGAACTGGGAGCTGTGCCTCGCGGACGACCATTCTTCCGATCCGCAGGTTCGCCCTTGTCTCGAGGCCCTCGCCGCATCTGACAAGCGCATAAAGGTTGTTTTTCGAGAGGAGAACGGCCACATCTCTCGAGCGACCAATTCGGCCCTTGAGCTCGCTGCTGGCGAGTTCGTGGTCCTCATGGACAACGATGATGAGCTCTCGCCTCATGCGCTGTATGAGGTTGCGGCCGCGCTTAATCAGAATCCCGAGCTCGACCTGATTTACAGCGATGAGGACAAGATCGACGAGGGGGGCAATCGCTCCGATCCCACGTTTAAGCCCGATTATTCTCCTGATCTGCTTTTGAGTACGAACTATATCAGTCATCTGGGTGTATACCGCGCGTCTATTGTTCGCTCTATCGGTGGTTTTCGCACCGGTTATGAGGGCTCGCAAGACTACGACCTCGTCCTTCGCTTCATGGAGGCGTCGTCTCCCGAGCGCGTCTGCCACATTCCCAAGATCCTGTACCATTGGCGCATGCTGCCGACTTCGACGGCGGGAGATCAGGGCAGTAAGAACTACGCATTCAAGGCAGGTCTACTTGCGCTTCAGTCTGCGCTCGATCGACGCGGAATCGATGGTGAGGCTTGCCACGGTCCGCTGAACGGTATCTACGATGTCCATTATCGCGTCAGCGATCCTCAGATGGTCTCAGTGATTATTCCGACAAAGGACGGCTATGACAATATCGAGCGTTGCGTTACCTCGATTTTGGCCAAGACCGCATATCCGAACTACGAGATCCTCATCGCTGACAACGGAAGCTCAAATCCGAACATGCGTCGCCTGTATGAGGCGCTTGCAAGCGAAAGCGATCATCCGATTAGAGTTCTGGATGTTGATATTCCGTTCAACTATTCGCGCATCAACAACATCGCTGCTCGTCAAGCAGCCGGAAGATACCTGCTGTTCCTTAATGATGACACCGAGGTCATTTCCGATGACTGGATGACGCGAATGGTTGGGCTCGCACAGTTTGAACGAGTGGGAGCTGTGGGTGCGAAGCTCTATTATCCGAATGATTGCGTGCAGCACGCGGGACTTGTTCTCGGTCTGGGTGGCGTTGCAGGTCACATCTTTGTTGGTGCCCCGCGAGGCGATGTCGGTCGTTACGGCCGACTTATGGAAAACGCCAACTACTATGCGGTGACAGCGGCTTGTTGCATGGTGAAGGCTGGCGATTTCTGGGCGGTTGACGGGTTCGACGAGACGTTTGGCGTCGCGTACAACGATGTCGACCTGTGCATTCGCCTGCATGATGAGCTAGGTAAGGATAACGTTCTTGCCCATGAGGCCGAGCTGTATCACTTTGAGTCGGTTACTCGAGGGCTTGACACTGAGGATGAGGCCAAGGCCAAGCGGCTGGAAGCCGAATCCCGGCGTTTCCGTGAGCGTTATGGGCGGATTGTCGAGCGCGATCCGTATTACAACGAGAACCTGTCGCGTACTTCCGCGCATTTAGAGGTTCGCGTCGAATAGGGGAGGGTTCGCTTCTCCGCCTCTGCTGAGCGCGATGTTTCATCCGTCGCTTCTGCAGGCGGGCGCAGCGGCCTCGGTGGCCGATGGCGTAAGATAAGAGGCGGTCACGAATTTGCTATTGCCCACGTGGACCACTGTGATTCGCGCGGGCGCAACTGGAGTTATATGTCGTTCATTGCGGCTGGATGCGCCCATCGTCTTGGCATCTTCTGTTTTTACAACCCCAAGGGACACGCGCCACGTTATGTGCGGGTGCTCCTCGAGGCCCTCATGCCGCATCTCTCGGAGTTGGCGGTGGTTGTCAACGGTGCCCTTGATGATGAGTCCCGCGAGATGTTCTCCGAGTATGCGAGCAGGGTCATCGTCAAGGATAACGAGGGCCTGGATGTCGCTGCGTACCGCATGGGTCTGCTCGATTACGGCTGGGATGCCCTTGGGGCCTTTGATGAGGTCATCTGCTTTAACGACACGGTCATGGGGCCTGTGCGCCCCTTTGCCGAGATGTTCGATGCGATGGACGCGCGCGAGGTCGATTTTTGGGGCATAACCACCTATCCCGCCGAGTCGATCGACGACGAGGATATTCCCACGCACCTTCAGGCGTACTGGCATGCGTATCGCAGTAGCCTCGTCTCCTCCAAGCCCTTCCGCGAATACTGGGAAGGACTCTATGATTTGCGCGATTACGCCGAGGTTACGCGCGAGCACGAGATGAAGTTCACCGCGCGCTTCGAGGGGCTCGGATTTACCTGGGATTCCTATATCGATTCCGGCAAGTTCGCCGCCCTGACTCCGTATCCCATGCTGTATGCGCCCATGGAGCTGCTGCGTGACACCCCGTGTCCGGTTTTTAAGCGTCGTTCGTTCTTCCTCGATTTCGATTTCTATTTTGATCAGACGGCCGGCCAGCCTGCGCTCGAGCTTTTCGAGTATGTTCGCGATCATACCGACTACGATTCGGATTTGATCTGGGACGCCGTTTTGCCGTATTACAACATCGCGCATATCGCCCGGGCGCTGCATCTTAATTACGTGCTACCTTCCTATACTTTGAATGCGAGAAGGGGAGAGGCCCCTCGCGCGGCATTCATCTTTCAGGTGCAAGACCTCGACATGCTCGACGTCACGTTCGACGCGCTCTCCGTCCTGCCCGAGGGCGTGGACCTCTTCGTCACCTGCGCGCCTGAGAAGGTCGACGCCATCGCGGAGTATGCGAATGCGCACTCGTTCTCCAAGCGCATCGAGTTCGTCCCGGTGCAGAACCGCGGGCGCGACGTGTCCGCCTTGCTGGTGGGCGCCTGCGACGTCGTGCTCTCGCGGGGGTACGAGGTCATCGGCTTCGCGCACGACAAGAAGTCCGCGCAGAACCAGCAGAGCGGCAGCCACGGATCCATATCGCAGGGTTTCACGTACAAGCTCATGCAAAACACCCTGGGCAGCCGCGATTACGTCGAGAACATCCTGACGCTGTTCGCCGACGACCCCCGCTTGGGCCTTGTGTGCCCGCCCCCGCCGTTCCAGGGCATCTACTACCCCGTGACCATGCCCAACGATTGGGGCCCCAACTTCGAGATGACCAGGGAGCTCCTGCAGGACCGCCTTGGCATCGACGTGCCCCTCGACCCGCGCATCTCCACGCGCTCCGCCCTGGGCTCCTGCTACTGGTTCAGGGTCGACGCGCTCCGGCCGCTGTTCGAGCACGGCTGGGCGTACGAGGACTTCCTGCCGGAGGGCCAGATGGGCGCCGATGGTTCCATCTCCCACGCTATCGAGCGGGCGACCGGGTACATAGCGCAGTCGCAGGGGTATTACCCCGCATGGGTCATGACCGACCGGTACGCCCGCATTGAGGTTGACTCGCTGTTCCACAGCACGGATCGGCTGCTCAGCGCCATGGGCCCGTATAGGAGGGGCGGTACGCTCGTGGGCATCTGCGGTGAGCTCAGCGCTCGGCTGCGGCCCTTCGGCATGCTCAAGTGGCGCACCCACAAGTTCGTGAGCAAGGCGTTCCGCGTCATCACCAAGCCGCTGCCGGATTCAGTGCGCATCCGACTCAAGCGCGCTGGGTGGAAGTTCGTCCATTCGTGTTACGCGCTCGTGCGCAGATAGGGTGATATGTGTGAGTAAGCCGTTGGTGAGCGTGATCGTGCCCGTCTACAACGCGGAGCGCTATGTGGCGGGGTGCGTCGAGTCGATCCTGCGGCAGAGCCATGAGGAGCTCGACGTCATACTGGTCGATGACGGCTCGACCGACTCATCCCCGGCCCTGTGCGATGGGTTCGCCGCCCGCGACCCGCGCGTGCGCGTGTTCCATCGCGAGAACGGCGGGATAGGCGCCGCCCAGAACTTCGGCCTTGACCAGGCACGCGGCGAGTACATCGCGTTCGCGGACAACGACGACATCCTGGATCGGCGCAACATCGAGGTCCTGCTGCATGCCCTCGATGTCACCGGGGCGGACATGAGCAAGGGACGTTGGCGTCAATTCGGGCTGTCGCAGATGGATGAGGTGCGCGAGCTCGCCTCGAGGGGCTGCGACGGTTTCGGCGCGATCACCGTGGTCGAGAGCCCCCTGCGGGCGTACCAGACGGTGTTTTGCAAATCGCTGCGCCTAGCGGGCGACATGCTGGGCCGCAAGGCCGAGGCGCGCTACTTCAACGAGGCGAACTGGTGCCGCCTGTACAAGCGCGGGCTTTGGGACGGTATCAGGTTCCCCGAGGGCCGCTACGCCCAGGACGTCATGGTGGCGGGCGACCTGTACCTGCGCATGGGCACCGTGGCGGATACGGACGCCGTGCTGTACCACTGGCTGCAATCGCCGGGTTCGGTCACGCACGCACAGCGCGACACCGCGTTCTACCATGACAATTTCCTGGCGGGCAGGAAGAACTTCCTCCAATGCCTCGATGCCGGCGTGACCCCGTCCAGGAGCTATTACACGCTTGTGGGGTCCGTGCGCGACGAGCGATCGGCTTCCGATGCCGGGAACCCCGAGGCTAAGCGGGTCAGGGTGGGGGATGAGCGCGACCTCAAGGACCTCCTTGGGCGCCTGACTCCCATGCAGCGCGCAGCGTGCGCGGTCAAGCAGAAGATCCGGTTTGCGGAAAAATATGTGTATGACAGGAACGTTAAGAATATGAAGTGACGGCGCGCTTGGATATAATCGATTGAGTGACTCGCGTCGCATATGCGCCATTAGCTCAGCTGGATAGAGCACCGGACTTCTAATCCGATGGTCGAGGGTTCGAATCCCCCATGGCGCACCCAGGAAACTCCGCAGGTCAGGCAGGCTAATTGCCTGGCCTGCCTTCTTTTTGGCCGCCGATGTCGGCGCCAGTGGACGCCCTTGCGCAAAAGCCGAGCTCAAACGCACTCCCCAAACTTGCTTAAACGTATTACAATGGGCAAGTCGTGTTTATGTGCTCGCGCGGTCATCCGCCGTGCGCGCATCACTCAAAGGAGTCAGGTTATGGTTTCTGAGAAGGCTACCCTCGTCAACCCCCAGGGTCTCCACATGCGTCCTGCTGGCCTCTTCGCCTCCACCATGGGCAAGTTCGCCTCCGAGGTCACCGTTGTCGCCCCCGACAAGGAGGTCAACGGCAAGTCCCCGATGGCCCTCATGGCCGCCGGCATCCCCTGCGGCACCGAGGTCGAGGTCAAGTGCGACGGTGCTGACGAGAAGGAGGCCCTCGCGGCCGCCATCGAGCTCATCAAGAGCGGTCTCGGCGAGTAGTTCGCGCGCGCGAGCATTGTCTTCGATGACAAACATCTAACCATATAGGTGTACTTTGCAGGCGTCCGCGAACCCGTGGGCGCCTGCTTTTGTTTCCCCGCGCACGGGGGAAACGGGAGAGAGGAACTTGAATGTATCAGGGAGTTAACGCCTCCGAGGGCATCGGCATCGGCAAGGTCATGGTCGCCGTCGATCCCGACCTCACCTTCGAGCCCCGCGAGGTCTCCGACACCGCGGCAGAGAAGGAGCGCTATCAGGCCGCCCTGGCGGTCTTCTGCGAGAAGACCCAGGCCCAGGCCGACCACATGAAGGTCGCCGTGGGCGAGAACGAGGCCGAGATCATGGCCGGCCACATCATCCTGGCCCAGGATCCGGGCATGACCGACGCCATCAACGGCGCGATCGACGGCGGCGCCTGCGCCGAGCAGGCCCTCGTCGACGCGAGCACCATGTTCGAGAACATGTTCCTGTCCATGGACGACGAGATGTTCCGCCTGCGCGCCGCCGATATCGCCGACATCCGCACCGGCATCCTCGCCGAGCTCCTGGGCGTCGAGGTCGTCGACCTCTCCGTCCTTCCCGAGAACACCGTCGTGGTCGTGCACGACCTGACTCCGTCCATGACGGCCACCATCGACAAGGAGCACGTCGCCGGCATCGTGACCGAGACCGGCGGCCGCACCTCGCACTCCGCCATCATCGCCCGCGCCCTCGAGATCCCCGCGGTTCTCTCCGTCGCCAACAGCTGCTCCGCGCTGCGCAACGGCATGACCGCGATCGTCGACGGCTCCAAGGGCGTTGTCATCGCCGAGCCCGAGGCGGACGTCCTCTCCGATTACGAGGCCAAGGCCAAGGCCTTTGCCGAGGAGAAGGCCGCCCTCGAGGCGTTCCGCGGCCAGGAGACCGTCACCGCCGACGGCATCAAGAAGATTCTCGGCTGCAACATCGGCAGCCCCACTGACGTCGCCAACGCGCTCGAGCACGATGCCGAGGCCATCGGCCTGTTCCGCTCCGAGTTCCTGTTTATGGACGCCACCGAGCTCCCCTCCGAGGAGGAGCAGTTCCAGGCTTACCGCAAGGTCGCCTCTGCCATGAAGGGCGCCCCGGTCATCATCCGCACCCTCGATGTGGGCGGCGACAAGGCGATTCCTTACCTTCACATGGAGCCTGAGGAGAACCCGTTCATGGGCTTCCGCGCCGTGCGCTACTGCCTTGAGAACGCCGACCAGTACAAGGTCCAGCTGCGCGCCCTGCTTCGCGCCGGCGCGTTCGGCGACGTCAAGATCATGGTCCCGCTCGTCACCTGCGTCGAGGAGGTCCGCGCGGTCAAGGCCCTCGTCGAGGAGTGCAAGGCCGAGCTCGAGTCCGAGGGCCTCAAGTACGATGAGAACATCGAGGTCGGTGTCATGATGGAGACCCCCGCCGCCTCTCTCATCGCCGACAAGCTGGCCCAGGAGGCCGACTTCTTCTCCATCGGCACCAATGACCTCATCGGCTACACCATGTGCGCCGACCGCGGCAACGATCACATCTCCAACCTGTACCAGGTGTACTACCCGGCCGTCCTGCGCTCGATCAAGAACATCATCGAGAGCGGCGTCAAGGCCGGCATCATGGTCGGCATGTGCGGTGAGGCCGCTGCCGACCCGCTGCTCGAGCCGCTGCTGATCTCCTTCGGCCTGGAGGAGTTCTCCATGTCCGCCCCGTCGATCCTCCGCGCCCGCAAGACCATCTCCCAGTGGTCCAAGGCCGAGTGCGACGAGCTTGCTGAGAAGGCGCTCGCCTGCACCACCGCCGCCGAGGTCAAGGAGCTCCTCGAGGGTGCCGCCCGCTAATGACCCTTTGCCGGTCGCGGGTCTTCCCAAGTGGGGGAGCGCCTGCGGCCGGCATCCTGATATGTGCCGATAAATCGATTTATCATCCGTATTCCCGACGCATTGGCAAATTTGCGATACCCTGAGCTAGTCTGTGCGTCTGATTAGGAGGCTGTATGTTTTACACCCTGACCGCCAACCCCGCCGTCGACATGACGGTTGCCGGTCCCACCCTGTGCCCCGACGAGAACGTCCGCGCTAACTCGGCGAGCTACACCGCCAACGGCAAGGGCCTCGACGTCTCCTTCGCCCTCAAGAAGTTCGGCGTCGACTCCGTCGCCCTCGGCTTCTTCGGCGGCTTCACCGGCAAGTTCATCGTCGAGGAGACCATGAACCTCGGCTGCCTGTGCCGCCCCGTCTGGATCGACGGCGTCACCCGCATCTGCGCCTACATCAACGACGGCGAGCATGAGTACGGCGTCCTCAACCCGGGCGCTCCGCTCACTCCCCAGTACGAGGAGGAGCTCTACAACATCCTGGACACCAGCACCGGCATGGACTGCCTGGTGGTCTCCGGCTCCGTGCCTCCCCGCGCCTCCAAGGACTTCCTCGACCAGGTCATGGATCACGCCCAGGCTCGCGGCGCCGATGTTGTCCTGGACCTGTCCTCCGACAAGCTCAAGACCCTGGCCTCCAAGAAGCCCCTGCTCATCAAGCCGAACCATCACGAGATGCGTGAGATCTTCGGTGTGCCGGTGAACACCGACGACGAGGTCCGCGTCGCCATGAAGATGGCTCACGAGGCCGGCGTCCAGAACGTCCTGCTCACCCGCGGCAGCCGCGGCGACGCCTACTTCTCCAACGGCGAGGACATCTGGTACGCCAAGCGCGAGTTCAACATCAAGCTCGTGTCCTCCGTCTGCGCCGGCGACTGCACGCTCGCCGCGTTCCTGCTCAAGTGGTACAAGGACCGCGACAACGTGGAAGAGGCCATGAAGCTCGCCATGGCGACCGGCGCCAACGTCGCCGAGAGCGTGGGCCTGGGCGACTTCGGCCGCGTCGACGAGTACTCCAAGCGCGTCACCGTCCGCAAGCTCGAGCGCAAGTAAGCGCACCTCCGCATCCATCGCGTAGCACGCATCGCAGCCACCGGTCCGTTTGGGCCGGCGGCTTTTTTCATGCGGCTGCTCGGCGCGCGCACTCGCTTGTGCGGCGTCGATGGTTGACGCTTGATATACTGGGGCGAATCGAAAAAGACGTGAAAGGCGGGCTCGATGGAGCATGTGACCGATACATCGCTGGCGGGGGAGACGCTTGTGGGCTCGCGTCCGAGCGATGCGGCCCTGTCCGTCCTTCGCGCCCTTGAGGCCTCGGGACTCGAGGCGTGGATCGTGGGCGGATGGGTGCGCGACGCCCTCATGGGCGCACCGGGTCACGATATCGACATCTGCTGCAGCGGATCGTGGGAGGAGAGCGCCGCGGCCCTGCTCGCCCGCGGCATCGCAGTCGTGGAGTCCGGCATCAAGTTCGGCGGCATCACGGCCGTGATGGACGGCGAGCGCATCGAGGTCACGGCCTATCGCCTGGACGGGTTTTACACCGACGGCCGTCACCCCGAGAGCGTGCAGCGCGCCACGTGCGTCGAGGATGACCTCGCGCGGCGCGACTTCACGGTGAACGCGATGGCCTGGCATCCTGTTCGCGGTCTGCTCGACTGCTACGACGGCCGCGGTGACTTGGGGCGTCGCCAGATCCGCGCGGTGGGTGAGCCCCGTCGTCGCTTTGAGGAGGACGCCCTGCGCATGCTCCGCGCCGTGCGCTTCGCCTGCCGGCTCGATTTTTCCATAGATGGGGGGACGGCGAGCGCCCTCGCCGTATGCGCCCACCTGCTCGACCAGGTGGCGCGCGAGCGCGTGGGCATCGAGCTCGAGGGAATCCTCGTCACCCGCCATGGCGGCGATGCGCTCATCCGCTATCCCGAGGTCATGTGCGCGGCCATTCCCGAGCTCTCCCGCATGCGCGGCTTCGACCAGCGAACGCCGTACCATGCCTTCGACGTGTACGACCACACGGCGCGCGTTCTCACCGTCGCCGGCGAGCTCTCGCGCTTCCGCATCGATGGCGGCGACCCGGACGCCCCGCCGTCGCCTTCGCTCATGTGGGCCGCCTTGCTGCATGACGTGGCCAAGCCTGACACCTTCACCGTCGATGAGCGTGGTCGGGGGCACTTCTACGGGCATCCCGAGGCCGGTGCCGACCTGGCGCGCGCCATCATGCGGCGCCTCTCCTGCGGTAACGACCTCATCCGCGATGTCCGCCTGCTCATCTTCCATCACGACCGGCCCCTGCGTCCCGAGCGCGTCGACATGCTCCGCATGATGCAGCGCTTCGCCTCCTCGGGCGTCGATACGCCCCGCTTGATGGGCGAGCTGTTCGACCTCAAGCGCGCCGACACGCTCGGAAAGGCCCCGGGGTGCTTCTACTATGTCGAGGAGATCGAGCGCATGCGCGAGATGTGCCGTGAGCTCATCGCCAATCGCGAGGCCTACAGCATCAAGACGCTCGACCTGACCGGCGGGGACCTCATCGCTCACGGCATGACGCCCGGCCCGCGCGTGGGCGAGGCCCTCTCGCGCGCCCTTGAGGGAGCGATCGTCGGCGCCGTGCCCAACCGCAAAGACGACCTGCTCGCGTTCGTGGGACTGTAGCCCTTCTTATCGATCGACCCGCCCGTCGTGGCGGGTCGTTCTCGTTTGGCGCACGCATTTGTCAACGCGGTTCGCCTTCTTTGCTGACACTCTGTCAACAGTGCTATCATGGCGCTAGCCGGTAACACTTGTTGCCGGATTCGTAACACTCATAAGGAGGCCCCATGGCCAATTTCACCCCGGCGCCGCAAAACGCTACTTCCGACCGTCCGTCGTCTCCTCTCGGCACGCACCCGGTCCCCGGCTTGCGCCCCGATTGCATCTCGCGCAGGGGGCTCGTCTCCGGCGCCGCGGCATGCGCCGCCCTCGCCGCCTCCGGGCTGAGCGGCTGCGGCTCGGCCGACGACGAGGCGGGGCATGCGGGCTCCCGTTCCGGTTCCGCTTCCGCGGATGCGTCCAAGCAGGTCGTCATCGCCATGAACCCGACGAGCGAGCCCGCCGCGGGGTTCGACCCCCTTGTCTCGTGGGGCTGCGGCGAGCACGTTCACGAGCCGCTCATCCAGTCCACGCTCATCACCACGAACGAGGACCTTGAGTTCGCGAACGACCTCGCCACTGAGTACCTGTGCTCCGCCGACGGGCTGGTGTGGACGTTCACCATCCGCGACGACGTCGTCTTTTCCGATGGTGAGCCCCTCACCGCCCGCGATGTCGCCTTCACCGTGAACGGCATCATAGAGAGCCCGGCGTCCGAGGCCGATCTCTCCATGGTCGATCGCGCGGTGGCCGTGAGCGACACGGTGGTGGAGCTCCACCTCAACAAGCCCTACAACGCCCTCCTCTACACGCTCGCCGTCCTGGGCATCGTGCCGGAGCACGCCTACGGCGACGGGTACGGCTCCCGTCCCATCGGGTCCGGCAGGTACGTGCTGGAGCATTGGGACAAGGGCCAGCAGGTGATCTTCTCCGTCAATCCCTCGTATTACGGCGAGAAGCCCTCCATGGAGCGCGTTGTGGTGGTCTTCATGGACGAGGACGCCGCGCTCGCAGCGGTGCAGAAGGGCGAGGTGGACATCGCGTACACCTATGCCACGCATGCGCACCAGGCGTTCGACGGCTACGGGCTCGCGGCGTATCGGACGGTCGACTCCCGCGGCGTGTCGCTGCCGGTGCTTCCGGCGGGCGGCACCAAGGTGGTGGATGGCGATATCGCCTACGAGACGGGCAACGACGTTACGTGCGATATCGCCGTGCGCCGCGCCGTCAACTGCGGCTTGGACCGCCGCTCGATGATCGAGCGCGTGCTGGACGGCTACGGCAGGGTGGCGTATTCGGTGGGTGACGGCATGCCGTGGTCGAGTGCCGACATGGAGGTCGCGTTCGACCGGGCCGAGGCGGCGCACCTGCTCGACGAGGCGGGTTGGGTCAAGGGCGATGACGGCGTCCGCACCCGCAAGGGCGTGCGCGCGGCGTTCGAGATCTGGTACTCCTCCGACGACTCGGTGCGCCAGGCGATCGCCAACGAGTTCGCCAACCAGATGGCGGAGATCGGCTTGGAGGTCACGCCGCGCGGGGGCAGCTGGGACGAGATCTACCCCAGGCAGTTCAGCCAGCCCATCTTGTGGGGCTGGGGATCCAACTCGCCGGTCGAGGTCTACGAGCTCAACTACTCCACGGGCTGGGGCAATTACAGCTGCTACGCCAGCGAGGTGACTGACGCCTATCTGGACCAGGCGCTCGCGCAGACCGACGTCGCCGCCTCCTACGACTTTTGGAAGAAGGCCATGTGGGACGGCACCGAGGGCGTGGCCCCGCAGGGTGCCGCGACGTGGGCTTGGATCGCCAACGTGGACCATCTGTACTTCAAGCGTGACGGCCTGGACGTGGCGCATCAAAAGCCGCATCCGCACGGCCATGGCTGGTCTTTGGTGAACAACGTCGACGCTTGGAGTTGGAAGTAGCGTGAGGTACCGGGGAGTCGGGCGCGTGGGGCGCTTCGCCCTGCGGGAGGCCCTGCGGTTCTGCGCCCTCATGGTCGCGGTGAGCATGGTGACGTTCGCGCTTGTCGCGGCGTCGCCCATCGACCCCGTCCAGGCCAATGTGGGGCAGCAGGCGCTGCTGGGCATGAGCGCGGTCAAGCGCGCCCAGCTGGCCGAGCACTGGGGCGCGGGCACGCCGCTGCCCGAACGCTACGCGTTGTGGGCACAAGGGGTCCTTCATGGCGATTGGGGGATCAGCCTGCGTTACAACGCGCCCGTGTCCCAGGTGGTCGGCGAGCGGTTCGCGGGTTCGCTCGCGCTCATGGCGACCGCCTGGGTGCTCTCCGGCGTCGCGGGCGTCGTCTTGGGCATCGCTGCCGGGCGGCACCGCGACGGGGCCGTGGATCGCGTCATCCGCGGTGCGTGCATCGTCCTCTCGTCCACGCCGGCGTTCTGGTTGGGCATCGTGGCGCTCATGGTGTTCTCCGTCGCACTGGGGTGGTTCCCCCTGGGCTTCTCCGCCCCCATAGGCGTGGGCGTGCAAAGCGTGACGCTCCTCGACCGCGTGTACCACCTGGTGCTTCCGGCGCTCACGCTCTCGGTGTCGGGCGTCGCCGGCGTGGCGTTGCACACGCGTGAGAAGGTGATCGACGTCCTGGAGAGCGATTACGTGCACTTCGCGCTCGCGCGGGGCGAGTCCCCGCGGCACGTGCTGTTGCGGCATGGTCTGCGCAACCTGGTGCTGCCGGCATTGACGTTGCAGTTGGCGTCTGTTGGGGAGATATTCGGCGGCTCGGTCCTCGTCGAGCAGGTGTTCTCGTACCCGGGGCTCGGTCAGGCCGCCGTGACCGCCGGCTTAGGCGGCGATGCCCCGTTGCTGGTGGGCATAGCCCTGGGGAGCGCGGCGTTCGTGTTCGCCGGCAACGCGCTCGCCAACGTGCTGTACGCGGTGGTCGACCCGCGGTTGGGGGAGGGGGACCGTCATGGAGCCCGATAGCCCCCCGACCGTGTTCCACGCGTCCAAGTCGCACGGCAGGGGCGGTCGCGCGCGGTTGCTGGGCATGGCGCTGCTCGCCGTCGCGCTGCTCGCCGCCGTCGGCCTTGCCGGACGCGTCCTCGCGCCCGTCGCCATGGCCACGGATTTCTCCGCCAAGATGCTCGCGCCCTCGCCCGCCCATCCCTTCGGGACGGATCAGATGGGTCGCGATATGCTCGCCCGCGTTCTGGCCGGGCTCTCCACCTCTCTTATGGTGGGGGCGATCGCCTCGCTCGCGACGGCCGCCATCGCGCTTGCCTTGGCGCTCGCGTCGGCGTATGGCGGCCGTGCGGTCGATGCACTCGTCCTGTGGCTCATCGACCTGGTCATGGGCGTGCCGCACATCGTCTTGCTCCTGCTCATCAGCTACGCGCTCGGCCGCGGGCTTTTGGGCGTGGCGGTGGGCATGGCGCTCACGCATTGGCCCGGGTTGGCGCGCGTGCTGCGAGCTGAGCTCATGCAGGCAAGGCGCGAGCCGTACCTTGAGGCCAGCGAGGCCCTGGGCGTGTCGCGGATGCGCATGGCGATGAGGCACCTGCTGCCCGCGATCGCGCCGCAGCTCATAGTCGGCACCGTCCTCTCGTTTCCCCATGCCGTGCTGCACGAGGCCTCGATCACGTTCCTGGGATTCGGCCTGCCCCCCGACGAGCCGGCGATCGGCGTGATCCTGGCGGAGTCGATGGGGTATCTCACGACAGGGGCATGGTGGCTCGCGGTGCTGCCCGGCGCCGTGCTGGTGGCGTGCGTGCTGCTGCTCGATGCGCTCGGCTCGTCGCTGCGCCGTGTCCTCGATGCGCGCACGTCTCAGGAATAGGGAGGTCGCCGATGAGTTCTGAGACCGGTGGGGTCGTCGTGTGCGAGCCCCGCGTTCCGGCCCCGCATGCCGATGCCGAGCGTCATCATCACCATACGCACGGGGCGTCGTCCCGTCACCCCGGCGACCATCATCTGCTCACGGTGGAGGACCTGACCGTCTCCTTCGACCGGTACGGCGCGGCGGACGGGGCCTTGCGCTCGCCGCGCGGGGGCGGCAGGGTTACGACGGAGGTCCTGCACGCCCTCACGCTTTCCGTGCATGAGGGCGAGGTCGTGGCGGTCGTGGGGGCCAGCGGATCGGGCAAGACTGTCCTCGCCGACGTGCTGCTCGGCCTGTACGAGCCGAACGCGACGGTGAGCGGCCGCATGTGGTTCGACGGCGAGTCGCTGGACGCGTCGTCCCTCGCTGCGTTGCGCGGTCGCGGTATCTGCCTTGTTCCGCAAAGCGTCTCGCATCTCGATCCGCTCATGCGCGTGGGCGCGCAGGTCCAGGGGGCTTTCCAAGGACGGACGCGGGTCGAGCGGGCGGCCGACCGTGCCCGGCGCGAGGCCAGGCAGCGCGAGCTGTTCGAGGCGTATGGGCTGGCGCCCGAGGTGGCCCGCCTGTACCCGCACGAGCTCTCCGGGGGCATGGCGCGTCGCGTGCTCCTCATGTGCGCGCTCATGGAGGAGCCGCGCGTGCTGATCGCGGACGAGCCCACACCGGGTCTAGACGCCGAGCTCGCGGTGCGGGCCGTCGATGACCTGCGGGCTTTTGCCGATGCGGGCTCCGGCGTGATCTTGATTACGCATGACCTGGAGCTCGCGGTCCGGGTCGCCGACCGCATCGCCGTGTTCAAGGACGGCTCTGTGGTGGAGGAGACCGCCACTTCCAATTTTGCCGAGCCGGAGCTGCTGGAGCACCCGTTCTCGCGGGCGCTCTGCCGGGAGTTGCATGCGTTGCGCGCTGATGCCGCGCTGGGGGTCGATGAGCCCGGCCCGGCGCACGGCGGCGTCCTGTTGCGCGCGGCGGGTCTGTCGTTCGCCTACGGCTCTCAGAGTCCCCTTTTCGCTGGGTTGGACCTCGAGGTGCGGGCGGGGGAGCGGGTGGCCCTCCTGGGGCCCTCGGGCGTGGGCAAGACCACGCTGTGCAGGTTGCTCGCGGGCATATTAGAGCCATCTGAGGGTTCGGTTCGGGTGGGTGCATGCGAGCCGTGTGGGGGCTGCGGGCCTGCCGTCGTGCCCCGTGGGTCGCGCAAGCCTCGCGGGCCCCGCGGGCCCCGACCCGTCCAGTTGATCCCCCAGCATCCCGAGAGGGCGTTTGATCCGAGAATGCGCATGCGGGATTCCCTGGGGGAGGCCGGTGATGTGGATGGCGGACTCGCGCGGGGGCTCTGCGACCGGTTCGGCGTGCGCGATGAATGGCTCGATCGCCTTCCGCATGAGCTCTCGGGCGGGGAGCTCATGCGATGCTGCCTAGTTCGCGCCCTCATGGCGCAGCCGGATGTGCTCATATGCGACGAGTCGACGGCGATGCTCGACCTGGTCACCCAGGCGGAGTTGTGGCGCGTGATAACCGAGCTGCAGGCCCGTGCCGGCTTTGGGTTGGTCTTTGTCTCGCATAGCGGCTCGCTGGTCCGGCGCATCGCTACGCGCCGCGTTGTGATAAGGTAGATACAAGCTTCTGAGCAGGGGTATCCTTAAAGTGTCCACAATTGCGACTTTCTTTGAATTTACCCCTTGCGCGTTGGGGGACTCTTCCGTATAGTATTTCCTCGCGCTGAGGCGTGACGCGCATCACCTTGGGATGTCGTCTAATGGCAGGACAGCGGATTCTGGTTCCGTCAATGGGGGTTCGACTCCCTCCATCCCAGCCATATGCGCTGCTTGCTTCTCGCTTTTTGGCCCGTTCGTCTAGCGGTTCAGGACGCCGCCCTCTCAAGGCGGAGATCACCGGTTCGAATCCGGTACGGGCTACCAAGAGTTTCCGAGGCACTCCGAGCCTCATTACATATGGCCCGTTCGTCTAGCGGTTCAGGACGCCGCCCTCTCAAGGCGGAGATCACCGGTTCGAATCCGGTACGGGCTACCAAACCTGAATTTGGCGAACCATGTTTCCTGTGGTTCGCCATTTTGCTGTTTTTGCAGGTCAGAGGGGGTGCAGAGGTGAAAAATCACCAACATACCGCCATCCGCGTCAACCTCGATCCTGTCGACGAAACCGCGCACGATTGAGTCCGGCCCGCTGCACTGCCGGAGCTGAAACAGCAGGTAGCGCACCATGTCCGGCTCGATGGCCGGCACCCTGGACTCCATGTCCTCGATTTGCAGCTTCAGGACCTCTCGCTCGCGCTCAAGTGCCCTCAGTTTTTCAGGTATGGTTCTCCCGGCGCCCGTCTTCGCGGCGAGGTCGATGAGGTTGTCGATCTCGCGCTCGATTTGCGGGAGGCGCTTCCTCATGCCGTCGACGGCCTCGCGCTCCACCGACTCGGATTCAGATTGGGCTTGCATCACGATGTCAACGATCATCTCATCGAGCTCCGGGTTCTCGTCGAGCACCCGCGCGACGGCGCGGCGCACGCGCTCCTCGGCGTCCTCCTTGCGCATTGACGCGCCCGTGGATTTGACGCGGTAGTAGTAGTGGCGCTTGCCGTTGCGCGAGGTGCCGCAGCACGATTCGTACGGGTTGCCGTCCGCGTCGTACATCTTGCCCGAGAGCAGGTACGACTCGTTCCTGGCGCCTATTCGTGTGCCGCGCGACTTGACCTTGGCGTGGGCCGCGTCCCATTGCCCGCGCTCGATGATGGCGGGCATGCCGCCCTCGATGCGCACCTCGCCCCACTTGTAGACGCCGACGTAGCGCTCGTTGTCGAGCATCTGCGTCACGGCCTGCACGGAGAACTCCTTGCCGCGCTTGCTCCTCCACCCGCCCTTGTTGAGGTGGCGGGCGGCCGCGGACTTGGTGGAGCCAGACGCGAGCATCCCGAAGACCGCGCGGACTCCCTGCGCCTCGTGCTCGTTGACCCTGTACGTTCCGTCCGGCATGCAGTCGTAGCCGAAGACCTGGACGCCGTTGTGGTGGCACTTCAGCGCATTGCCTCCATGCCTCGCTTGACGTTCTGCGCGAGGTTGGCGCTGTAGTACTCTGCCATGCCCTCGAGGACTGATTCGAGGATGATTCCCTCGGGGCCGTCCGGCACGCCCTCCGTCGCGCTCAGGAGCTCCACGCCCGCCTTGCGGAGCTTGGCCTTGTACGTCGCCGCGTCGTACCGGTTGCGGGCGAAGCGGTCGGACTTGTACACGAGCACGCAGTCCCAGTCGGAGCGCTGCGCGTCGGCGACCATGCGCAGGAACTCGGGGCGCCCCGAGGCGTTCGTGCCGCTCCGGGCCTCGTCGGCGTACGTCGCCACGATCTCTATGCCCTCGCGCTCGGCGTAGTCGGAGCACACGCGGATCTGGTCCATGATTGATTCCTCGCGCTGCGCGTGCGAGCTGAAGCGGGCGTAGATGACGCCTTTTCGGGTTTCGGTTTTCCTCGGTTTGCGTGGCATAATGTTGATACCACCTTTCGATGTGTGGTTGCACCCCTCCACCCTGTCTTGCTTGCTAGGCGGCAGGGTGGAGGGGCTTTTCGCGCATGAGCAGCTTGGTCTTTTTGCTTGCACGGCAGGGCGTGCCTAGTCTTCCTCGACGGCCTCGCATAGCTTCTGCGGATTGATTGCGGGTATCGTGAACCGCTTCATCGGCGACATGGACGTCTGGCTCTCGATCTGGGCCTTGATGAACGAGTAGAACATGGATATGGCGTTGAGCTTGAGGTTGTTCTCGATCTCATCGACTGACGCCTCGACCATATCGGTGATGGAAACGGTGCCATGCACGGACATCTGCGCCTCCATCCTCCTCTCTCGTTGCGATTCGTCTGGGGCGTCATCGTACAGCGATACCGAGACTGTCAGCTCCATGGCGAGCATGTAGGAACCGTCACGGTGCTCCATGCCGACGGGTCCTCTCTGGATCTCTACGTCGCACCTCATGTCAATGGACGGGCCGACTTTGTTGACCCAAAGGTGGCTATCGGATACGTAGGGACCATCTATGACAATGGGGGACATGTAGTTGATCATGCCGCAAGACCTCCGATAAAAACGTCGTGATCGAAACTCGTCTTTGCGCCCTTCCATTCCGCAGCCTTCGGCCTATCGTGCGGGATCTCCGTCGAGGAAATCGTCACCGAGGTTGAGGACGGGACGCCGTATCGAAAGCCGGCGTCGAGCCGCATGTCGAGCGCCGCCTCGATCTTCGCGAGCGTCTTGAGGGACATGCCGGGAGCGCCGCTGATGATCTGACTGACGCGCCCCGCCGATACTCCCATGGCGTCGGCGAGCCCCTTTTGCGACATGCCGAGCTCCTTGAGCCTGCCGTAGATCGATGCGGAGATGTCCATGGCGTGGTCCCAAGCGAGGTCTTCGGGGTTCGGCATCGCGGACATTATTTCTGAGAGGTTCACTCGTTCTTCTCTGGCATTCATCACACTGCTCCTCTGTAATCACTGAAATCGAATTGCTCGGCGCATTTCGCCGCTATGGCCGCCAATTCCTTGGCGTGGTCGATGTGTCTTTTCGGTAGACGGCTCCTTGCCCCTTGGTGTGTATCGAAGTCGAACAGGTAAATCGGTATGGCGCTATTGTGAATGTGCGCCGCGACCCTGATCACCGTTCCCTTGACCCTCACCTCGAATACGGCGACGGCGCACTTGCCGGCCTCTATGCGCTTGATCGTTTGCGATGCGAATCCGAACGCGCATCCGTAGTCGTAGATTCGCTTGGCGGTGACGAGGATTCGAGAGAGCCTGCCCACATCGCTTCTGGCGAGCTCGTCGATAAAAGACTTGCCCGAATCCGGACACAGAACATAGAGCATCCCCCTGCCTGGCTCCTTGTCATCGAAGAACCTTGGTTCTATATGAAAGCCATCCATTGCACCTCCGATTGATTGCCTAGTATAGTTTAGCTATAACTAAATATCCAGATTGTATCTGCTGTCCGATTTGACAAAAGGCCAAGGCCTTAGGGCATCAACTCGCTCTGGCGCGCTTCAGTCACGCCCTCCACCTCGGGTAGGGGCGGAGGGGCTTTCTCTATTCGCGAATCTGCAGGCGTTTAATGCTTCTAGCTGCATCTTCTATAATGAACCTGTTCATAAGCGCTCCTTATCGATTGGCGGTCATATGAAAGCGAACGTTATGGATTCGAGGACCGGAGTGCCGTTGGCGGTCGGCGACGTTGTGTACTCGCTCGAGCGCGGGGACAGCCTGCGCATCGAGGCGGTGGAGGTCGAGGACGGAGCCCTCGGCGAGCGCGTGAGGGTCCGGCTGCTGCCGTTCGGCTCGGCGTTCACCGCGGGTTATCGGACAAAAAGTGTGTCCGCTAGACGGACGTATCCGCAGGTAGATACCCTCTTTTAGACGCCTTAAAAACCGTCTGCGGGAGGTCCGCCGTGAAGTCCGTGAAGTGCCCGTCCTGCGGGGCGAAGATGAAGAGGAACAGGAAGACGTCGGCGGGCAGGCAGCGGTGGCGCTGCCCCTCCTGCGGCGCGTCGTCGACGGTCCGCCGAGACGGCGACGCCGCCGCCCTGCGGGAGTTCCTCGGATGGCTCATGTCCAAGGGCTCGCAGCTGGAGATGCCCGGGCAGGGGAGGTCCTTCAGGCGCAGGACGGCCGGGTTCTGGGAGCTCTGGCCCATGCCCGTCGCGGACGGCGAGTGGCACCGCGTGCTCTACGTCGACGGGATCTGGCTCGCGCGCGACCTCGCCGTGCTCATCTGCCGCAGCGACGAGCGCGTCGTCTCGTGGTATATGGCCCGCTCGGAGACCTCGCGGGCGTGGTCGGCGCTGATGGGCCCCATCCCGGCGCCGGACGTCGTCGTCGCCGACGGCGGCACCGGGTTCGCCAGCGCGGTGCGGCGCAGCTGGCCGGGGACGAGGGTCCAGAGGTGCGTCTTCCACGCGTTCTGCCAGGTCAGGCGCTACACCACCTCGAGCCCCAGGCTCCAGGCCGGGGTCGAGCTCTACGGGCTCGCGGGGGACCTGCTGCACATCGGGACCCTCCACCAGGCCGAGCTGTGGGTCGAGCGCTACCTGCAGTGGTGCGGGTTCTGGGCGGACTTCCTCGAGGACACCACGGTCATCGACGGCAGGCGCGTGTTCACGCACGAGAGGCTTCGCAAGGCCCGCTCGTCGCTGTCGCGGCTCGTCTCGGAGGGGACGCTGTTCACGTACCTCGACCCATCGCTGACCGAGGCGGGGCCGCTGCCGAGCACGAACAACGCGGCGGAGAGCCTGAACGCCCGCTTGCGCGACATGCTCAGGAACCACCGCGGCCTCTCCCTCATGCGCAGGGTGAAGGCGGTGTTCTGGTGGTGCCACATGCACTCGGGGTCTCCAGGACGGCCGCTGAGAAGCTCGCCACGATGCCGACCGACGCCGACATCGACCTTCTCTACAGGACCTACTCAGCCTCCCCGAAGCGCGACGACGGCGGTCCGGAGTGGGGCGACAGGGCCGTGTGGGAGGAGCTCCACCACAGGGACCCGTTCCCCTGGTGGCTCGATTGAGGGGCGGGAACATGCGTTCTATCGAGACACACTTTTTGTCCTATAACCCCAGATTGAGGATATGAGCGGTCGAATCGCTCATATCCTCAATACGAAGTACGTAAGGGACGCTTTCATGGAGGATATGAACGGTTGTCGCGTTCATATCCTCCATGCGTGCCGTGGTCGGTTTCGCTATACGAGCATCGATCGACCAGAATATGCGCCGTTACTGATACCGTAGGCACTCGACGGGGTCGAGCTTCGCCGCCCGTCGAGCGGGGTAGTATCCGAACACCAGCCCGATGAGAATCGAGATGCCAACGGCGATCGCGATGGCTGCGGGCTCGATCGCGGGCGTCAGCGTGGCCCCGGATCCGCCCATGCCCGTCACGGCGCCCATGTCCAGGCCGAACGCTCCAGCAGCGAACGCGAGGCCCCATGCGATGGCATACCCGGCTATGGTCCCGATGACGCCGCCGGTCACGCACAGCGCGGCGCTCTCTGCGAGGAACTGCATCGTGATGTCCCGACCGCGTGCGCCGAGGGCGCGGCGCACGCCGATCTCGCGGATGCGCTCGGTTACGTTGGTGAGCATCATGTTCATGATGCCTATGCCGCCCACGAGCAGGGAGATGCCCGCGACGGATCCCATTATGAGCTGGAAGGACATCATGAAGGTGTCGAGCTGGTCAATGGATGACTTCATCGAGTACACCCAGATCATGTTCTCGCGCTCCTCCTCGGGGATGTCCTTGATCTTGGCGATTTGCTCGATGGTCTGCTCCTGCACGGATTCGATGTCCGCGCCCTCGCGCGCGAGGCCCACGACGCTCGACAGGTAATCCCAGTCATCGCCGAAGTCCTGGCTCACGGTCCCGGCCGGCAGGTAGACGTTGCAGTAGTCCGTTCCGGTCATGCCGTTATCGAGCACGCCGATGACGGTGTAGCTCTTGCCCCGCAGCTGGATGGACTTACCTATGGCCTCCGCTCCAGGGCTGCCGAAGAACGCTTCGACGCCGTTGCGGCCGATGAGCGCCATGCGGGAGTTGGCCTCGGCCTCGGCCGCGGTGTAGATGCGGCCCTCCGCGAGCTTGGTCGTGGCCCCCGTCATCTCGAGGAACGACGGATCCGCACCGGTGATCCCCACGTTGAGGGACTTGTCGCCCACGTGGACCTCGGCGTAGCTGTCGCGCGTGCCCTCGATGGCCTCGTAGTCGGGTATGAGGCGCGCCAGGTCCTCGACGTCGTCCTCGGAGAGCGGCTCGCCGCAGTTGATGTGCACGATGCGGGCGGCGTTGAGGCCCATGCCGCTGATGAGCCCGTTGCGCACGCCGCCGATGAGCGAGGTCATGGCTATGACGGCGGCGATGCCTATCACGATGCCAAGTATGGTGAGGAGGCTGCGGCCCTTGTTTGCCTCGAGGGACCTGAACGCCTCGCGGCAGAGGTCTGCGATGCTCACTGGGCACCTCCCGGGGTCGTGGCCGCGGCGGGCGCGTAGGCGCCCTCGTACACGCGGCCGTCGCGGATCTGGATGGCGCGGTCGGCATCGGCCGCGACGCCGGCGTCGTGCGTGATGAGCACGATGGTCTTGCCCGCCCTCTTGAGCGCGTGGAACGTGTCCATGACCTGGCGTCCCGTGACGGAGTCAAGGTTGCCGGTGGGCTCGTCTGCCAGGATGATGGCGGGGTCGTTCACCAGGGCGCGCGCGATGGCGACGCGCTGCATCTGGCCGCCCGAGAGCTCGTTCGTCCGATGGTCGTAATGGTCGACCGGCAGGCCCACGGAGCGCAGCGCGTGCACGGCGCGCACCTCGCGTTCCCGCCTGGGCACGTCGGTGTAGGCGAGCGGCAGTGTCACGTTGTCGAGCACGCTCATGCGCGGGAGCAGGTTGAAGCTTTGGAACACGAACCCAATGCGCAGGGCGCGGACCTCCGCGAGCTCATCGTCGGTGAGCTCGGCCACGTTCAGGCCTTCGAGCAGGTAGGTGCCCGAGGTCGGGGTGTCCAGGCAGCCCAGGATGTTCATGAGCGTGGACTTGCCCGAGCCCGAGGGGCCGGTGATCGCCACGAACTCGCCGCGGCTCACCGTGAGCGAGACGTCGTGGAGTATGTGCGCCAGCCCCGCCTCGCTCTCGAAGATGCGGTGGATGTGGCGGATGTCGATTACCGGGCGCACGGTCATCAGCGCACCTCCATGCCGCCGGAGGCGCCGCCGCCCGCCATCTCGTCTTCGGGCATCATGCCGCCCGCGATGACGAGCACGTCGCTGTCGGAGAGGGGCGACTCGGGCATGTCGGCGTTCTGCTCGGCCGGCGCGTCGGCGGGCTTGCCCACCACGGCGTAATCGTCGTTCTGGGCAACCACGCGCACGTCGAGGCGCTCCATGGCGTGCGTCTCGGGGTCGGACTCGAGGTTCACGTAGTAGTTCTGCCCGTCATCGGTGAGCAGGGCGGTGATGGGCACCATGACCACGTTCTCGAGTTTCTGCGTGATGAGGGAGACCTCTGCCGTCATGCCGGGCTTGAGGCGCGCGTCGGGGGCGTCGATCATGATGTCGACGGCGAAGGTGGGGGAGCCGCCCATGCCGTCGTAGGACATCTGCGCGCCGTCGCCGCTGGCGATCGAGGCGATGCCCGTCACGCGGCCGGTCATGGTGAGGTCGGGGAACGCGGGGCAGGTGATGGTCGCGGTCTGGTCGACGGCGACGCTCGCGATGTCCTTCTCCTCGACCTGGATGGTGACCTTCATCTTGGAGAGGTCGGCGATCTGCATGAGCGGGCCGCCCGCGCCCGAGCCGCCCATGCTGTCGGCGAGGTCGGCGCCCACCTGGGCGTTCATGGCCACGATGGAGCCCGCGGCCGGGGCCTTGACCGTGCGCAGCGCGGCCTTCGCGGTGGCGTCGCCATAGGCGGCCTGCGCGGACTCGACCGCGACCTGCGCTGCATTCACCGCCTGCTGTGCGCCCGCGACGTCGACCGCGGGGCCGGCCATGGGGTCGCCGGTGGGCTGGGAGGCGAGCCGCTGGGCCTCGGCGAGCGCCTGCTGTGCGGCCGCGAGGTCGGCTCGGGCCTGGCGCAGCGCGCGATCGGCCTCGGCGACCGCGCGGTCGAGCTCGGGGTTCTTGATGGTCATGAGGACGTCGCCAGCGTTGACCGCCTGACCGGCCACCACGTTGACACTCTCGATCTGGCCGCTCACCTCGGGGGTGATCACGGTCGCGGAGAGCGGCTGAAGCGTGCCCTTGGCGTCGATCGCGGTCTCGAAGTCGCCCTGGACGGCGAAGTCGGTGACCGCCTCCATCATCTGCTCGGGCTCCTTGTTGAGCGCGTTGATCGCGATGGCGCCGCCCGCGACGACCGCGACGACCACTCCGATCGCGATGCCGCGGCGCACGAGCTTCTTCCGGCGGCGCTCGGCGCGCTTTGCCTTGAGGGCGGCGTACGCCTCGGCGTCGGACCCCTCGAGCGGCGTCGCCTCGGCTTCCCCGGCTCCGTCGCAATCGGCGTTCGCCGCCGGCTCGCCTGCCCCATTGGCGCCGGCGCCCGGGCCTCGCCGGATCACCGGCACGATTTCCGGCAGTTTGAGCTTGCGCGTGGCCTGCGGGGCGTCCCCGAGCGTGTCCAGGAACTCGTCGGTGGGGTTGGTGTTGTTCGGCGTTGGGTCGGGCATGGTCGATCCTTTCGTCAGATGGCGTTCTCGCGCAGGGTCTGCACGATGGAGCCGGTACTTGACTTGCGTAAAGCATATATGGTGGACAGCGCGAGCACGAGTGTCACCACGCCGACGGCGGCAAACACCCATCCAGCGGGCACCACGAAGTCGAGCCCCGCGAAGCTCATCATCATCGCCTGATAGATCAAGAACGTGACCACGGAGCCGAGCGCAAGGCCGATCGCCAGGCCGCGCCAGGCGTAGGACAGGCACTCGAGCGCGATCATGCGCCAGAACGCGCGCTTGCCCATGCCGATGCTCTTGAGCATGGCGAACTCGCGTCGCCGCAGGATGATCGAGTTGGTGAGCGTGTTGAACACGTTTGCCACGGCTATCGCCCCGGTTATCGCGATGAAGCAGTTGATGAACAGCTGCACTGTCTCGGCCATCAGCTTGGACGTGCGCACGTTGCCGGCGTTGTCCATGAGGTAGGTCCGGTACCACTCCGGGCCGGAAAACTCGCTGTCCAGGATGGAGTTCATCTCGGCCGAGGCTTTGCGGGAGTCGTTCGCCCCAAAGGAAAGGTACGCGTAGATCGTGGTGCCGTAGCTCGCCTCCGCCGAGTGGAAGGCGAAGGGCTTGGCAAGGCTTCCGGAGGCGACATCGGACTGGATTGCCTCGGACCCGGCGGCGAGGGTGGGGAGGGTGCTCACGGGCAGCACGAGCGTCGGCCAGATCGAGGCGTAGGACTTGATCGAGTCCGGGAAGGTCTTGACAATCGCGCCCACGGGCAGATCGTAGGTGCCCGAGAGCACCTCGTCGAGCGGTTTCTCGAGCTCCTGGTAGGTCGGGTTCCCATCCTCGTCAAATCGGGCATCGGACTCGCCTCCGAAGGCCTCGTAGTGCGCGACGGCACGGCCTCTCTCGTCGACGTTGATTTCGATGAAACTGCTCTCGTCCACTTCCTCGATGTTGGTGAACAGCCGCGCCTCACCGGTCGTCTGGAAGAGGTCGCGCACCGAGTAGCGCTTCCCGTCGTTGGATTGGGTGCCGTTGAGCCCCACGGCGACGGGGTGCTCGGGATCGGTGTAGCGCTCGCGGTCCAGGCCGTTCTCGTCCAGAATGCGGTTCCAGGAACCCTTGTCGAGGAACAGCAGGGAGATCGGCGCGTACGTGGTCCCGTCGGGGGCCACGCCGCGGTCCGGCATGTCGTACTGGTCGCTGTTCGAGGTGAGCGCATCGGTGTCGATCATGTTCGGCTGGAAGCTGCCGTAGAGCGACGAGTTGATGAGATAGCCCTCGCCCCTCACCCCGGAGACGCCCTTGAGCGACCGGTACGCGGAGTCGATCGCGTGGGCGCCGTCGGCCGTGGTCTCGTCGTCCTCCAGAATGCGGTTGAGGGAGACCTCGATATCGCTCCCACCGCTGTCCACCACCTCCGTGAGGTAGCTCAGGTAGTGCGAGATGCCCCCGGATATGATGATGAGCGCGACCGAGACCGCGAGCGACGCCACCGCCACGCGGCCCTTGGAGCTCGCGCGCGTGAGGTTGCGGCGGGCGAGGATGCCCGGGACGCCGGCGAGGCGAAGGCGCATGTTGTCGAGTCGGCGCGTGAAGGGGAGGGCGCCGCCGGTCCCGTGCGCGGCGCGCCGCCGCTGACGGCACTCGCGGCGGGAGAGGCGCACATCGCGGCTGGAGCGGATGGCGTCGACGGCGGACACGCGGCTGGCGCGCCATGCCGGAATCGCCGCGCTGATCAAGACCGTCACGAGGGCCAAGAGCGCGCAGATCGCGAGGATGACGGGATTCACGGTGATGGTGCTGAGGCCCGTGCCGGCGAACGCCTCCTGGTCGATCAGCATGCCGATGCCCTCGCCCGCCACGTTGAACACGACGAGGGTGCCCAGGATGCCGAGGGCGAGGCCGGCGGGGATGCCGATGGCCGCCAGCATGAGGGCCTCGGCGTAGACCGAGCGGCGTAGCTGGCGCTTGCTGGCGCCGAGGGAGGAGAGCAGGCCGAATTGGCGCGTGCGCTCGGACACGGCGATCGCGAAGGAGTTGTAGATGAGGGAGACCGAGGCGACGATGACGACGACCGAGAGGATCGCGGCGAGGGTGTAGAGGGTGCCCCAGATCGAACGGTCGTCCGTCATGCCCTGATAGCGCAGGAGGCTGTCGTGTGAGTATGCGGCGGCCTGGCTCTCCATGTTCTCGATAAAGCCCCTGTTGCCCCATGCGCCGATGGCATGGTCGGCACCGGTGTACTCCCCGATGAACGAGTTTATGTCGGCCATGCTCGTGAGGTTGGTCGTGAGGTAGATGCTCGTCTGCCGCGCCGGGAGACCCGGGGAGGCAACGAACCCCAGATAGCCGGGGCCCATGGACCCCCACTGGTCATAACTGCGGCCGTCCTTGGGGGCGAAGAAGCCCACGACCTTGAAGGGCCGGGCGGGCGCTGGGTCCGCCAGGTACTCGGAGATGACGTCCCCGTGCTCGCTCTCGGTCGTGTAGAGCGACTCGCTGTAGAGGCACGGCGCCTGAGCGCCGCTCTGGGTGTCCACGAGCATGCGTTGGCCGAGGGAGAGCTCGATCGTGCTGCCCACCTCGAGAGCGCCGTCCCAATTCGCTCGCGGGACGGTGTAGTCGAGACCGGTGGCGGGCAGGGTGTCGTAAAGCCTCTGGCCTTTCTCGACGGTCATGCCCTTGAGGTCGCCCGCGAGCACGATCTCGTCAGGCGCCTGCGGGGCGCGGCCCTCGGAGATGTTGGGGAGCGGCTTGAGCCCTCCGACCGCATCGGCCGTGGGCCATTCCTGCACGCTCAGGTAGCGTCCCCAGTAGCCCTGGAAGCTCTCGGGCATGAGGGCGTCTCCATATGAGACGCGGTCGTAGCTCCGGTCCACGCGCGGGTCGGCATGCACGTCCCCGATCTCGGACTCGGGGACGTTGACGAGCTCGACCTGCCAGGTGCCGTCCGTGAGGATCTCGGCCTTGAGGAGCCCGCCGTACAGGGTCGCGACGCTCGTGAAGATGGCGGTGATGAGTGCGCAAGACAGGGCGATGCCTATGATGGAGACCGCGGTCCGCGTGCGGTTGAGCTTGAGTGAGCGCGCGGCGAAGCGGCTGAATATCCCCGGGCCGGAACCGAGCGCGGAGGGGGCCTCTGTCGTGCCACGGGGCCGCGGGTTGAATGACGTCTTCATGTCAGGCCCTCCGCTCGTCGCTCACGATGCGGCCGTCCTCGATGGCGATCACGCGATCGGCCATGAGGGCGACGTCCTCATCGTGGGTGATGACGATGAGCGTCTGCTTGAACTTCCTGTTTGAGCCGCGGAGCAGGTTCATGATCTCCGCCGAGTTCTTCGAGTCGAGGTTGCCGGTGGGCTCGTCAGCGAGAGCCACGGAGGGCGCGTTCATGAGCGCGCGGCCTATCGCCACGCGCTGCTGCTGCCCGCCCGAGAGCTGGTTGGGCAGGCATGACTCGCGCCCGGTGAGGCCGAGCGCTCGCACGAGGGCGGAGAGGCGCTGCTCGTTGACGGAGCGGCCGTCCATGAGGACCGGCAGCGTCATGTTCTCTACCACGTTGAGCACGGGGATGAGGTTGTAGAACTGGTAGATCAGCCCCACCTCGCGACGGCGGAACACGGCGAGCTGCTCATCGCTGCCGGCGAATATGTCTTGCCCCTGCAGCTTGACGGTGCCCGAGGTGGGCCGGTCGACGCCGCCCATGAGGTGCATGAGGGTCGACTTTCCCGATCCCGAGCTCCCTATGATGGCGATGAATTCCCCTGCCTCGACGGAGAAGCTCACGTCGTCGAGGGCGGTCACGGCCGTGTCGCCTGTTCCGTAGATGCGGGCCAGGTGTTCGACGCGCAGGATCTCCATGGTTCATCCTTTCGGGATTGACGGCGTACGATACCCATATTCGCCGAGCGTTCTTGCCGCACCATGACCGGAATGTGACAGATGCGTCATCTGGCGCACGCGCCCGGACCCGCCGAATCAGGCCCGGTGAATTCAGACGATGGACTTGAAGAAGACCATGTCGAAGGCGGCTCCCGTCACGTTGCCCTGCGCGTCCGTCACGTTGTGCGCGGTGAGCGTGCCGCCTTGTGCGCTGACCAGGCTTTTTGCCAGGGCGAGGCCGATTCCCACACCGGCGGGGTTCAGCTCGGACGCCGCATGCGTCGACTCCTCGCCGCGATAGAAGCGCTCGAAGATGTGCGGCAGGTCGTCCTCCGCTATGCCGGGCCCGGTGTCCTCGATGTGTATCCTGCATGCCAACACGTCCTCGACGATCCTCACCCTCACCGCACCGCCCGCGGGCGTGTGCTCCACGCAGTTCTTGAGGATGTTCTCGAGCGCCTCGACGCTCCAGGTGATGTCACCGATGAAGCACGCGCCCTGGGCGACGTCGGTCTCGAGGGCGACGTCCGCGATGTCGAACGCGACGGCGAGCGGCTCGACGCTCCACCTCAGGAGCTCCGCGGCATCGACGGGGGAGTGCACGAGCTTGATCACACCGGCGTCGATGCGCGCGAGCTTGAGCAGGGCGGCCACGAGGTCCTCCACGCGCCCCTGGAGGCGCTGCACCAGCCGCAGCCGCTCGACCAGGTCGCGCGAGTCACCGCGGTCGGCCAGGCGGTCGCGCACCAACTCGGTCGAGATCGCTATCGAGGTGAGCGGCGTCTTGAGCTGATGCGAGATGTCGGCGAGGGAGTCCGAGAGCGCGAACTTCTCGGCCTGGAGCTCGTCGACGGTCAGGTTCAATCGGGCTATGACCTTGTCGACCTCGCTCGACAGGATCGCGAGCTCGCCCTCCTCCATGTCGCGAAGGCTGATGTCGCGCTCGCCCGCCAGGACGCGATCGAGGTTGTCGGCCATGCGGCCGAGGGCGCGGTAGCGGTGCGCGGTGAGCGCCGTGAAGATCGCGGTGACGACGGCGCCGGTCAGGCCCGCGCAGCACGATGCCGCGAGGGCGACGGTCCGGGCCGTCGCCCTCAGGGTCAGGGCGGTCGCCGCGGAGCCGGTGGGCGCGATGGCGTCGACCGTCGTCGCGACGAGATACGCGCCGGCCCCCGTGCGCTCGAGCAGCCCCCGAGTGATCAGATACGCCGCGGCGCATCCCGCGAGCGTGCAGATGATGCTCGCGATGAGCGCACGCCGCACCTCGCGATTCCTCAGCAACATCGGTTACCCCTTCGCCTTGTAGCCCATGCCGCGCACGGTCTGGATGAGTTCGGGGCGGCTGGGGTCCTCTTCGATCTTGTCGCGCAGCCGCTTGATGTACACGGACAGCGTGTTCTCCTCGATGTACGTGCCCGCGCTGTCCCACAGGGCGTCGCGGATCTTGTCGCGCGTGATCAGCTTGCCCGGGTTGGTGGCGAACAGCAGCAAAAGGCGGTACTCGAGAGCGGAGAGCGCAAGCTCCGCCCCGCCGCGCTCCACGTAGGCTCGGTCGGTGTCGATGCGGATGTCGCCCAGGCTCACGATGCGCCTGTTGGGTTGGGAGCGCCTGATGGTGGCGGCGATGCGGGCGAGCAGCTCGCGCGGGCGGAACGGCTTGGCCACGTAATCGTCGGCGCCCATGGTGAGCCCGGTCACGGTGTTGAACTCGTCGTCCGAGGCGGTGAGGAAGATCACGGGAACATCCGGCGTGGATTCCTTGATTGCCGCGCACACGGCGAACCCGTTGCCTTGGCGCAGCGTGACGTCGAGCAGGACGAGCTGGTAGGGATGGCTTCCGTCGGCGGGGGCGGCGAGCTGTATGGCGCGCTGCTGGGTGTCTGCGGCGTCCACGGAGTAGCCCGACGCCGTGAGGAGCTCGGTGAGGGATTCGATGATGAGGGGGTCGTCCTCGACCAGGAGGATGCGGTTGGGCATGGGCGTCGCCTCCAATGGGCGCATGGTCTACGGTGGAAGGCCGCCGCGTCGCGTCCGCGGGGCACGTCATCCAACTATTGTATGGGTGCGCTCGCGGGGGCGGCGTGACACTTCTGTAAGAGGCCCCGCGATTAGGGGGGTCTATGGGGATCCTGACCTCTCTCCGCGCCGGTCGCGTCCGCGCCCTGGGCTATAATGTGCCCGACTCGGAAACGATTATCTGGAAAGCGGGAATCACGATGCCCGAACCTCATGAGAGCAACGCCCCCCGTAAGCGGGAAAAGACCTCTGTGATGCCGCCGGTGGCCCCGGCGCATCGCGGGCAGGCCGTCTCCCGGCCGCCTCGGCGCGGTCGCGGCCCGCTGATCGCTCTCGGCGCCTGCTTGGCGGCGCTGGCGCTCGTGTACGGAGCGGGTGTCGTTCTATTCGGCAACGTCTGCTACCCCAACACCGCCATAGCCGATGTGGACGTGTCGCTCATGGCGCGTGACACGGCGGTCTCGCGCGTGAGGACCTCCGCGGAGGGCTACAGGCTCGAGGTGACGGCGGAGGACTTCAGTTGGATGTACGACCCGGAGTCCGCGAGCGAGGTGATCGACGCCGATGGCGCCGTGGCGCGTGTTATCGAGTCGAACGACCCCGTCGCATGGCCCGTCCGTCTCTTCAACTCGATGTTCCAGGCCGAGTCGCCTGAGGGCGAGGCCCCGGGGGAGTCCGAGCGCGACGAAGCCTCCCTCGATACGATCGAGCTGCCCAAGGGCTTCGACCGCGAGGCGTTCCTCGCCGACCTGGGCGCCGCCGTCGACGCGTTCAATTCCGGCCGCACCGGCACCTTCGACGCCGCGGGAGCTTATGACGAAAAGGCCGGCGCGTTCACGATCGAGCGGGCCCGCTCCAATCAGAGGCTCGATAAGAAGGCTGTCGAGCGCGCCGCCCTCGTGGCCGTCTCGAGGCTGGACGGCAAGGTCGCGCTCGGCGCCGACTGCATGGAGCCGCTTGCGAACGGCGCGACGGATGACGAGCTCAAGGCTGCCATCGACCGTGCGAACGAGCTCATCGGCTCGGGTATCGACATCAAGATGGGGGGCGCCGTCGTCGCTACTTTGGACGGCTCCTCCTTCGCGCAGTGGATGACCTTCGACGAGAATCTCGTGCCCACGTTGAGCACCGAGCCGCTTGCCCAGTGGGTCCATGAGCTCGCCCTGGCAAAGCTCGATACGATCGGCTCCCAGCGCACGTTCACGCGGCCCGACGGAAAGACGGTCACGGTGTCGGGCGGCACGTACGGGTGGAACAGCAACGAGGCGGAGCTCGTGAAGGCGCTGCAGGGCGCGATCTCGAACGGCGGGGTCGGCGAGGTCGAGGTGCCCACGCTGCAGAACGCGGCGGTCTGGACCGCCAAGGGAGAGAGGGATTGGGGCGCGTACTGCGATATCGACCTCTCGGAGCAGCGCTGCCGCTATTACGACGTCTCGGGGTCACTGGTGTGGGAGAGCGGGTGCGTGACCGGCAATCCCAACAAGGATTGGTCCACGCCCACGGGCGTTTACATGCTGAATGCCAAGGCGCACAACCAGGTCCTGCTGGGGACCGATGATAACCATGACGGCGAGCCCGACTACCGCTCTCCCGTCGACTATTGGCTGCCCTTCGTGGGGAACATGATCGGCCTGCACGACGCCAACTGGCAGCCCTCGGCGAATTTCTCAAATCCGCAGGCGTACACCTGGGCAGGCAGCCGCGGGTGCGTGAACCTTCCCACCGACAAGGCCGGCGAGCTGTTCAACATCATCAACGTGGGTGATTGCGTGATCGTGCACGACTGACGCCGCGCAGGTGGCGACCGCGCCTGTCACGCCATGCACATGCCGCAGCGGGCGCACGCGCTCTGTGCGCTCGGCGCCACGGCGATGCCGCCCTTTGCGGTCTCGCGCAGGGAGGCGGGCAGGGCGTGCCCCACGCTGAGCATGACGGAGGCCATCTCGTCGAACGGCACGAGCGACTTGACGCCGGAGAGCGCGAGCTGCGCGCCCGTGAACGCGGCGGCGACGCCGATCGCGTTGCGGTTCTGACAGGGGACCTCGACGAGCCCGCCGACGGGGTCGCATACGAGCCCCAGGAGGTTCGAGATGGTGATAGACGCCGCGTCGAGCGCCTGCTCCGGCGAGCCGCCGTGCATTTGCACCAGCGCGGCCGCGGCCATGGCGGCGGCGGACCCGACTTCCGCCTGGCAGCCGCCCTCGGCACCCGCCACGCAAGCCGATGTGGCCAAGATCAGGCCTATGCCCGCCGCGCAGTAGAGGGCGTCCTCGACCATCGCGTCGACCTCATCCGCGTCATTTGCGAGCAGATTGGCAACGGCGAGCACGCAGCCGGGCACCACGCCGGCCGAACCCGCCGTCGGAGCGGCAACGATGACGCCCATGGTGGCGGAACGCTCGAGCACCGCCATGGCGCGGGCCACGGCATCTGTTTGGGTGCTGCCAAGCAGACTGGATGCGAACGCGGAGCCGCCCAGGCCCACGCGCTGCGCCTCGCCGTTCAGGAACCCGCCGAGCGAGCGCTTTGGCGCCTCGAGCGGTTGCGTGGTCTCCTCGCGCATGACCTCCATCACGCGGCGCATGTTCCGCCGTGCGCGATCGGGCCCCACCATGCGCTCCTCGCGCAGGCGCATGACGCCGCCGATCCCGAGCCCGTGCTCGCGGCAGGCGCGGAGCAGCTGGGATGCGTCGTCAAAGAGGTCGGGTACGGAGACCCCGGGTCCGAGAGCCGTGACAGACCCCGGAAGCTCGATGAACGTGGCGTAGTTGACCAGGTCGAGCGAGCGGACAATGGGGAGCACATCGCGCTGGGGCACGCCGTCGGTCTCGAAGACCGAGTATGCCTGACCGCCGGCCTCGGTGCGGTACGTGCGGCAGAAGGCGATGTTCATCTGGGCTTTCGCGAGCGCTCCGGTGAGCGACGCGAGTGCGCCCGGTGCATCGCGATGCGCGACGAACAGCGTGGTGTAGAGGCCTGAGATCTCGACCTGCACGCCGTTGATGGCGCTGATGCGCATCTTGCCGCCGCCCAGGCTCTCGCCGCGGACGTCCGCCGCGCCCCCGTCCGCGCTCTCCAGGTGGATGTCCACGGTGTTGGGGTGGATCGAGGAGTCGTCTCCGGCGATCGTGAACTCGTATGCGAGCCCGCGTTCCCCGGCGAGCGCGAAGGCGTCGCGGATCCGCTCGTCGTCAGTGTCGAGGCCGAGGATTCCAGCCACGAGCGCCCGGTCGGTGCCATGGCCCCGGTAGGTGTGGGCAAAGCTGTTCCAAAGCGTGAACGTGACACGGGTGATGTCGCCTTCGATGAGGGTGGCCGCCACGCGTGCGCAGCGAAGCGCGCCTGCCGTGTGAGAGGAAGAGGGCCCCACCATGACGGGACCGAGCACCTCGAACGCAGAGGTGGTGGCAAACGATTGCGGCTTTGCGGACATGTCGTCTCCTTATCGACGGGGGCGCCGGGGTCTTGCCCCGCGGCGTCCGCTCCCGACCGATGGCTTGGGCGAGATACACGTAGGGCCGGCCCCCATTCTCCCTGAGCGATTTCTGAGCAAAGCGAAGCTGAGCGAAGGGAAAATGGGGCCGGCCCGGGCAGGTCGACTAGAGCGCCATCGGGCGGGCGCGGTCGATGCGGGCGAGACAGTCGTCACGACCGATGAGCGCCATGGTCTCGCCCAGCGGCGGGCTCACCATGTTGCCGCACTCCGCCACGCGCACGGCGCCGAAGACGAGGCGCTTCTTCACGTCGAGGGCCTCAGGCAGCGGCTCGAGGGCGGCGTCGATGCTCTCGGGGGTCCAATTCTCCACGGCCTCGAGCGCGGCGCGGGCGGCGTCCAGCACGGCGCCCATGCCCTCCTTGGCAAGACCCTTGGCCACGGACTTCTCGTCGTACTCGAGGGTCTCGGCGGTCTTGAAGACAGGGGCGGCCACGGCGGCGGCGTCGGCCGGCATCTTGGTGCGCGGGCGCACGATGGCGGCCAGGGCGTCGACCCAGGCCTCGTCGGCCTCGAAGCCCTCGTCGATCAGGCCGGCCTCGAGCAACTCGGGGAGCATGATCTCGTCTGCGAACGCGGCGTCGTCCATCGCGTTGATGTACTCGGCGTTCATCCAGTCGAGCTTCTTGGGGTCGAAGGTGGCCGGGTTCTTGGAGATGCGGTCCAGGCTGAACTTGCTGGCGAGCACATCACGCGGGATGACGGTGGTCTCGCCGTCGAGCGACCAGCCGAGCAGCGCAAGGTAGTTCACGAAGGCATCGGACAGGTAGCCGGCGTCGCGGTACTCCTCCACGGAGGTGGCGCCATGGCGCTTGGAGAGCTTCTTGCCGTCGGCGCCCAGGATCATGGAGATGTGGGCGAAGGTGGGCACCGGCGCGCCCATGGCCTCGTAGACCATGACCTGGCGCGGGGTGTTGGAGAGGTGGTCGTCGCCGCGGATGACGTGGGTGATGCCCATCAAAGCGTCGTCCACCACGGTGGCGAAGTTGTAGGTGGGGGTTCCGTCGGAGCGGAAGATCACGAAGTCGTCGAGCTCCTTGGCGTCGAAGGTGACCTCGCCGTGGACGGCGTCGTGAATCACGACGTTGCCGCGACCCTCGGGCACCTTGATGCGCAGCACGTAGGGCTCGCCGGCGTCGATGCGTGCCTGGGCCTCCTCAGGCGAGAGGTCGCGGCAGCGGCGCTGGTAGCCCTGGAAGGGGTCCTTGCGGGCCTGAGCGGCCTCGCGGTCGGCGGCCAGCTGCTCGGGCGTGCAGAAGCAGGGGTAGGCCTTGCCCTCGGCGAGCAGGCGCTCGGCGGTCTGCTTGTAGAGGTCCAGGCGCTCGGTCTGCGAGTAGGGGCCGAAGTCGCCTCCGACCTCGGGGCCCTCGTCCCAGTCGAGGCCGAGCCAGCGCATGGCGCGCAGGATGATCTGGGTGTTCTCGTCGGTGGAGCGGGTCGGGTCGGTGTCGTCGATGCGCAGGATGAAGGTGCCGCCGTTGGCGCGGGCGAAGGCCCAGTTGTAGATGGCGGTGCGGGCGCCGCCGATGTGCAGCTTGCCGGTTGGCGAGGGCGCAAAGCGGACGCGGACGGAATCGCTCATACTCATGCTCCTTGTGGTCGCAAAAGGCATACGTTCAAACAGAGTTATTATAGCGTTCGCATGTTGTTCGCTTGACGATGCGCTCGAAAAGCGCACGCGCGGTACAATCTATCAGCTACATGCCCGGCGGAATGGTAACGGTCGCCGGGTTCAATTATGAAAGGGGCACCCATGCCAACTGAGAATCGTTCCACCATGGAACCGGCTCGCGCCACCGACCTCGGCGCAGATTCCTTCGTCTTCACCTCCGAGTCGGTCACCGAGGGCCATCCCGACAAGATCGCGGACCAGATCTCCGACGCCGTGCTCGACGCCATCCTAGCCAAGGAGGCCGAGCTCGAGGCCAAGGGCTACATCGCGCCCAACGGCACGCCCGCAAAGCTCGAGAACGTGCGCTGCGCCTGCGAGACCTTCGTCACCACCGGCACCGTGATCGTCGCCGGCGAGATCCGCACCGAGGCCTATATCGACGTCCAGAACATCGCCCGCGAGGTCGTCCGCCGCATCGGGTACGACCGCGCCAAGTTCGGTTTTGACTGCGACACCTGCGGCGTGCTCAACCTCATTCACGAGCAGAGCCCCGACATCGCGCAGGGCGTGGATGAGTCCTTCGACGCCCAGGCCGGCCGCACCACCGACCCGCTCGACCTCATTGGCGCGGGCGATCAGGGCATGATGTTCGGCTACGCGTCCAACGAGACGCCCACGCTCATGCCCATGCCGCATTACCTGTCCAGCCGCCTGGCCGAGCGCCTGGCCGCGGTGCGCCACGACGGCACGCTGCCGTACCTGCGCCCCGATGGCAAGACCCAGGTCACCGTTCGCTACGAGGGCGGCAAGCCCATCGCCGTCGAGACCATCGTCATCTCCACGCAGCACGCGCCCGAGATCGAGGACATGGCCATCATCGAGGCCGACATGCGCGAGCACGTGATCGCGCCCGTCATGGAGGCCGCGGGCATCCCGTGGGAGGGCGCGGACCTCTACGTGAACCCGACCGGCCGCTTCGTGGTTGGCGGTCCCATGGGCGACACCGGCCTCACCGGCCGCAAGATCATCGTCGACACCTACGGTGGCATGGGCCGCCACGGCGGCGGCGCCTTCTCCGGTAAGGACTGCACCAAGGTGGACCGCTCCGCCGCATACGCCGCCCGCTGGGTGGCCAAGAACGTGGTCGCGGCGCGCCTGGCCGAGCGCTGCGAGATCGAGCTCGCCTACGCCATCGGCGTGAGCTACCCGCTGTCCATCATGGTCGACACGTTCGGCACCGGTGTGGTTGACGAGGCCACGATCACCGAGGCCGTCAAGCGCGTGTTCGACCTGCGCCCGGGTGCGATCATCCGCGATCTGGACCTGCGTCGTCCCATCTACGAGAAGACGGCCGCCTACGGTCACTTTGGCCGTGAGGACGCCGACTTCACCTGGGAGCGCACCGATCGCGTGGCGGAGCTCCGCGCCGCGTGCGGGTTGGCTGAGTAGCCCTTTCGCATGACGGGCCAGGAGTCGCTGTTTCCCGAACTGAATACGGCCGATCAGGGGGCGTCTGCGCGAGTGGGCGCCCTTCGCTCCACGGGAGGGACCGTCCCCCCTGGGCCCGCGCGGCCCGATGCCGTTCCGGCGGTGGCCTACGTCTCCGTGGTGATCGACATTCCGGCTCGCGCGCTGTCCGAGCCCTTTGCGTATGGGGTGCCTGCCGTGTTGGGCGTGGCCTGCCAGGTTGGCGCCACGGTGCTCGTTCCGTTCGGTCGGCGCGTCGAGGCGGGGTACGTGGTTGCGCGTTCCGGGGCCTTGGGAAAGCTCCCGGGCGCGGACGGCCTCGACCCGTCCCGCATCAGACCCGTTCGCGATGTCGTTGCCGCCCCGGCGTTCTCAGCCGCCTCTGCCGAGCTCGCGTTTTGGATGAGCCGCGAATATGTTGCGCCGATTTCAGAGTGCCTGCGGCTGCTGCTGCCCCCGGGCGGCGCCGGTAAGGTCGTGCGGCGGGAGGACGGCTCGTATGCGTATGAGCCTCCGACCGTCACGCCCGTCACCGCGCGTTGGGTGAGCCTCACCGAGGAGGGGCGCGCCTTTCAGCCCGCCGAGCGGGCGGTGCGCCAGCGCCAGCTCATCGATGCGCTCTCCTGCGGCCCGGTCACCACGCGCGAGCTCAACCTCATGAACGGTGACCTGTCCGCCGCGATCCGCTCGCTCGAGAAGCGCGGCGTGGTTGCGGTGGAGGAGCGCCGAAGTTGGCGCGGGTGCGAGGGCTCGACCACATTGTCCTCCGCGAACGCATCGACGCCCAAAGAGCTCACGGCCGGGCAGCAAAACGCCCTCGACGCGATCGCGCGGGCGACCGAGGCCGCGTCCGGTGACGTGGTCCTGGTGGACGGCGTGACTGGTTCGGGCAAGACCGAGGTGTATCTGGCCGCCATCGAGCGCGTTTTGGCTCAGGGCCGCTCGGCCTGCGTGCTCGTGCCGGAGATCTCGCTCACGGCGCAGACCGTGGGCCGCTTTCGCTCGCGTTTTGGCGACGCGGTTGCGGTGTTCCACTCGCGCCTCTCCGCCGGCGAGCGCTTGGACCAGTGGGATATGGTGCGCTCTGGGGCCGCTCGCGTTGTGGTGGGCGCGCGCTCGGCGCTCTTCTGCCCGCTTGCCGACCTGGGTCTCATCGTCATCGACGAGGAGCACGAGCAGAGCTACAAGCAGGGGGGCAGCCCACGCTACCATGCGCGCGAGGTCGCGGCGAGGCTGGCGCAGCTCAACGGATGCGCCCTGGTGCTGGGGTCCGCCACGCCGTCGGCCGAGGCGCTCGCCCGCTGCGAGGCCGGCGTGCACGGCGGCGCCCGCTGGGCCCGCGTCGAGATGCCCGAGCGCCCCGGTGCGGCTCGCCTGCCCGAGGTCATCGTGGCCGACCTGAGGCGCGAGTTCGCCTCCGGCAGCCGGTCGATCTTCTCCAAGCCCCTGCTCGACGCACTCGATGAGGTGGTGGAGAAGCGCCAGAAGGCCGTGCTGCTCCACAATCGCCGCGGGTTCGCGAGCTTCCTCATGTGCCGCGAGTGCGGGTGCGTGCCCACGTGCATGCACTGCTCCACGGCGCTCACCTATCATGAGCGCACACACACGCTCGAGTGCCACACCTGCGGGTCGTCGTATCGCGTGCGGCCGTATCCGGAGTACGGCAGCGCCTGCCCCAAGTGCGGCAGCCGATACCTCGCCAAAATGGGGCTGGGAACCCAGCAGGTCGAGGACGCCCTTCGCGCACTGCTACCCGAGGACGTGGCGGTGATTCGCATGGACGCTGACTCCACACGTGCCAAGGGCGCGCATCAAAAGCTGCTCGAGCAGTTCGACGCCGCCGAGTGCGCGGTGCTGCTCGGCACGCAGATGATCGCCAAGGGCCTGGACTTCCCCGAGGTCACGCTTGTGGGCGTGATCAACGCCGACTACGCCCTCAAGATGCCCGACTTCCGCGCCGGTGAGCGCGCGTTCGATCTGCTCGAACAGGTGGCGGGGCGCGCCGGCCGCGGCGAGGACCCGGGGCGCGTGATCATCCAGACGTACCTTCCCGACGAGCCCGCCATCCGCGCGGTCAAATCGCACGATCGGTCCGTGTTCATCGAGCACGACCTGGATATGCGCCGCGAGGCCCTGTACCCGCCGTACGTGCGGCTTGCGAATGTTTTGGTGTGGGGCAAGGATGAGCGGGCGGCGCGCGGCATGGTCGAGCGAATCGCGGGGGAGCTCCGCGCTGAACTTGGCCTTGACGATGCTCCCGCGCTGCATCCGCTGGTGGAGACGGGGTATACCGCTGTCGAGTTCTCCTCGCGCGAGGTCCTGGCCCGTCCGCAGGTGCTTGGGCCCACGCCGTGCGTCATCGAGCGCGCGAAGGACCGCCACCGCTTCCACATCATCGTCAAGGCGCCGCTCGGCTGCGATTTGTCGGGAGCTTTGAGTGCCGCGGTCTCGCGTTCCGGCACGCGGCCAGGCGTGAGCATCGCCGTGGACGTCGACGCGTACGACCTCATGTAGCGGCCGCACGCGAGCCGCTGCGGTCGTTGAAGCAGGTGAAGAAGCTCCGCGTGCACATATCGCCCATCATCTCGCACGGTAATGCGGGTAGTATAGAACACAGTGAATACGTGCGGGTTTGCGCCCGCGTATGAAAGGAAGACCATGGAGATCAACGGCATCGTGCTTTCGCCCGACCCACGCCTGCGCCAGGAGTGCGCCGAGGTTGAGGAGATCAACGCCGACCTGCGCGCGCTCGTCGAGCGGATGAAGGTCCAGATGTTCGAGAACGGCGGTTGCGGCCTGGCCGCCCCTCAGGTGGGGGAGACCATCCAGCTTGCCATCGTGGACACCGAGTACACCTCTGAGAAGGATTACGACCCGTACGTCCTCATCAACCCCGTGATCGTCGAGCAGTCCGACAACCTCGTCCCGTTCAACGAGGGCTGCCTGTCCATTCCGGGTATCAACTGCGAAATCCGCCGGCCCGACCACGTGGTTGTGGAGGCTTACAACCTCGAGGGAGAGTGCATTCGCTATGAGGCTTCCGGCGACCTGTTCTGCGTGTGCCTGCAGCATGAGATCGACCATCTGCACGGCAAGACGATGTTCGAGCGCCTGCTCCCGCAGCAGCGCGTCCATGCCATGAAGCAGTATCAGGAGGCGCTCGCCCGCGGCGCCAAGCCCGGCGAGACGGAGTAGCCATGCGCGTGGTCTTTATGGGCACGCCCTCTTTCGCCGTGCCCTCGCTTAGGAAGCTCGCCGCCGCTCATGAGGTGGCGCTGGTGCTCACGCGCCCGGATGCCGTGCGCTCTCGCGGCAAGAAGCTCGAGCCCTCGCCGGTTAAGCAGGCCGCGCTTGAGCTCGATCTGCCCGTGATGGAGGCCAACCGCATGACGCCCGAGGTGCTCGATGCCCTGCGCTCCTCGGAGGCCGATGTCTTTTGCGTTGCCGCCTACGGCTGCATCCTGCCCGATGAGGTTCTCACCATGGCCCCGCTTGGCTGCGTGAACGTCCACGCCTCGCTGCTCCCGCGCTGGCGCGGCGCGGCGCCCATCCAACGCTCCATCCTGGAGGGCGATGCCCAGACCGGCGTGTCCATCATGCGCATCGGCCACGGTGTGGACACGGGTGCGTATTGCGCCCAGGCGAGTTGCTCGGTCCCCGGCAAGACCGCCGACGAGCTGACGGCCGAGCTGGCCGAGCTCGGCGGCGACCTGCTGGTGCGCACCCTGCCCTCGCTCGCCGATGGGACGGCGGAATGGGCCGAGCAGGACGAGTCGCTCGTGACGCACGCTGCCAAGATCGCCAAGGCTGAGATGCGCCTCGACCCGGGTGCAGACGCGCTCGCGAACGTGCGTCGCGTCATGGCCTCATCCGACGCCGCGCCCGCACGTTGCGTGGTCGCCGGCAGGCCCGCGCGCGTCATGAGGGCCGCGACTTGCGACGCCGCCGCGCCCAAAGCGGCGGAGGGGTCGCTCGTCATCACCTCGGGTCGCGTGTTCCTTGGCTGCGCGGACGGCGCGTTCGAGCTCACCTCAATCAAACCGGACGGCAAGCGCGAGATGGATGCCAAGTCCTGGGCGGCCGGCCAACGCGACGGTCGGGGCACTTGGGGGCGCATTGAGTAGGACGAATCTGTCCCCGGGGCGCTTGACCGCGCTTCGCATCCTTATCTCAGCCCGCGAGGCAGGGCGCTATGCCCGCGAGCTCGCGGCTGATGCCTCAGCAGCGCTCGACCAGCGCGACGCGGCGTTTGCGCGCCGGCTCGCCCTCGGCGTCACGAGCTGCAGCGGTTGCCTGGACGACGCACTCGATCATGTGCTCGACGATCCGCGCGCACTCTCGGCCGGAGTGCGCGATGCCCTGCGCATCGGGGCATATGAGCTGCTGTACCTGGGCACCTCACCCCAGGTTGCGGTGAGCCAGGGCGTGGAGCTCGCCCGCGTGTGCGCTCACGGAGCGGCAGGCCTCGCCAACGCTGTGTTACGCCGCGTGGCGGAAGGGGCGGATGCCTTTTTGGCCGCCGATGAGGTCGCCGAGCAGCATCGCCCTATGGTGTCTCGGGCTCGACGTGCCGGGCTTCCCACCTGGCTTGTTCGCAGAATCGCCGATTCGCTCGGGGAGGAGCGCGCGCGGGCCATGCTCGCGTGCCAGCTCGACCCCGCGCCCATTGCGGTGCAGGTCAATCCGCTGCGCGTCGATGCCGTCGGGGACGCGCTCGTTGCCGACGGGGCCGGGCCCCTCGCGCTTCCCGGTGCGCATGTGGTGGACCGGGTGGGCGGGCTCGCGGGCTCGAGCGCCTTTGCGCATGCTGACGCAGTCGCCTCCGATTACCACGCGCAGCTCATCGCCGCCGCGGCAACGCGCGAAGGCTCCTGTCTCGAGATCGGTGCCGGGCGCGGCACCAAGACGTTCATGATGCTGGCCCATGCCGAGCGCCGGGGTCTTGATCACGAACATGTGGCCCTCGACCTGTATGAGGGAAAGTGCCAAGCGAATGCCCAGCGCATCGAGTGCTCGGGGCTGGGTCGGATCGCAACGGTTGCCGGTGACGCCACCGACCTCGATGCCTGCCTGGCCGAATACGATCGGAACCTGGGCCGCCGCGCACTGTTCGACACCGTGTTCGTTGATGCTCCGTGTTCGGGAACGGGCACCATGCGCCGCCATGGCGAGATCCCCTGGCGACTCACGCCCGGGGAGTGCGATCACGAGTTGCCCGAACTCCAGCTCGAGATGCTGTGCGAGGCCGCGTGCCGCGTCGCGCCCCATGGGCAGCTGATATACGCGACTTGTTCGGTCCTGCGCGCCGAGAACAGCCATGTGGTCACGCAGTTCCTCGGATCGCCTGAGGGGGAGGGCTTTGCCCCGATGCCGGTGTCCGACGCACTCGCCGGTGCCGGCCCCGCGTACATGGGTGCGGCCGGGGACATCGCCGAGCACGAGATTCCCATCGGCACGTTCCAGAGCTATCCGTGCCCGGGTGGGTTTGACGGGCATTTCTGCGCTCGTTTCGTCCGTGTGTAAGCACGCCGTGTCGCAATTGGGGGCAGACGCAATCTGAGACCTTTTGGGTCAAGGCTGCAAGGTCGATGCCCAATGCAAATCAGCCGGAGGCATTGCCCCCGGCTGACTATCTTTTGGTTGCTTTCGAACGTCGCAATTCGTGCCCGTCCCCAATTGAGACGCAATTGCGGCGGTTTAGCCCTGGCAGCAGCTGCAGCTGCCGTTGGTCGCGCTCGTGCAGGACCCGCCGCCGCGCTGGTCGGTGTTGTAAAAGCCGGAGCCCTCGAACTTGATCCCGCTGGCGCTGAAGACCTTGTCCGCGGAGCCTCCGCAGGTGGGGCAGGAGACCTCGGGGCGCTCGGTCATGCCGTGCTCGACCTCGAAGACATTTCCGCACGACGTGCAGCGATAATCATAGCGTGCCATGGTGATGACATCCTTTCTTGCAGTTGTTCCCCGTCGCTATGCAGGCGCCGCGTGTCGTGTCCGATAGGGGAGACGCGGCGCCCGTTTGCGCTCGGGCGTATTCGTTCGCACGATGGTTACTGTACCCAAAAGAGCCTCGTGCGATGTGAGGGGTTTATGCTCTCGCGCGTCCGGTCTCGGAGAGCACCCCGGCGATCTTGCGCTCATAATCGCAGATCAATTCCTCATCTGCCTGCCAACTCCAGTTGCCCTCGGCCACACCGGGCACGTTCATGCGGGCCTCGTCGCCAAGGCAGAGCAGGTCCTGCAGCTGCATCATGACGAGCGTCGCGGAACTGTCGAGCGCCTGGCGGACGATCTCGGTCGCAAGGTACTTGGCCTGGTGCTCATCGCTATCCGAGCAGAACGACCGCTGGCAGAACCCGACGAGCGTCGAGGTGTCGTGCGTCGAGGTGTAGAGGACCTTCTCATTGTGCGGCCAGATCTGCTGGCGGATGTCGTAGTCGGCGAACTCGAGGACGTCCATGCCGGAAAAGCCGCAGCTCGCAAGGAGGGCGCGCACGCCGGGGGTGAGAATGCCCAGGTCCTCAGCGATAAGCGGCAAGGGGCCGAACTCCTCATATGCCTTCCGGAACAGCTCGATACCGGGACCGGGCTTCCAGGTGCCATCGGCGCCGGTTCCGCCCGCGGGAATCGCAAAATAGTTATGGAAGCCCAGGAAGTGATCGAGGCGCACGCGGTCGTACAGCTTGAACGAGCGGCGCAGGCGGGCGATCCACCATACGTATCCGTCTTTGCGCATGTGGTTCCAGTCATAGGTGGGGTTGCCCCAGACCTGTCCGGTAGCCGAAAAGCGATCCGGCGGGACGCCGGCGATCTCGTAGGGCATGCCATCCTTGCCGAGCGAGAACATCTCGGGCTCGCTCCATGCGTCGGCTGAGTCGTCCGAGACGTACATCGGGATGTCGCCGACGATCTCGACGCCCCTCTCGTGCGCGTATGCGAGCATCTCGGCCCACTCGCGCTCAAAGCGGAACTGGACGAAGGCGTGGTAGCGGGCGCGATCGGCAAAGCGCGCATCGGCGAAGATGTCGACATGGTAGCGACGCAGCTCATCGGGCCAGCTATGACGGTTCGTGCCGTTCATGGCGTCCTTGACCGCCATGAACGCGCAGTACGGGTCGAGCCAGCTCTCGTTCTCGCGTGCGAACTCGAAGAACTCTCGACTGGTAAAGCCGCCTTCAGCCTTGAAGCGCTCGAAGGCGCGCTTGAGTTCGGCGAGCGTCTCCTCCAGCAGGTCGGGGTTGCCCGCGAAGGCAGAGGGTCCCGCGTAGGGCGATCCGAAGGAGTCGGTGGGGTTGACCGGCAGGACCTGCCAATAGCGCAGGCCGGTGGCGGCGAGGTGGTCGATGAAGCGGTGGGCGGGCGCGCCGAGGGTGCCCGCGCGACCCGCGTTGGGCAGCGAGGTGATATGCGCGATGACGCCCGCGCCGCGTTCGAGCGGCTTTTGCAGGCGGCGATCCTTGCTGGAGTACACGACGGCCGAGCCGAGTGGCCATAGGCGAATCTCCGCGCAGCCATCGGCCCCTCGCTTGAGGTCGGTGCCGGAGATGAGGTCGAGGGCGAAGTCCCCCTCGATGGGAACGCGCACGGAGCGCGCGTCGGACAGGCTGTGATTGATGAGGACGCTTGCCACCTGGCCATCCGAGCCGCGGCGGCGGTAGCACAGCACGTCGTCGTTGTACGCGAACGCGTCGAGCGTGCCGTCGATGAGGAAGGGCAGGGCGCGGCGCAGCATGGCCGTGTTGCGAACCATGTTGAGCATATCGCGGTCGTGCACGGCGTCGGGCGTGGGCAGCGTGCGGCGGTTGCCGGGGTCGGAGAGGCCCTCAAGGGCGTACTCGTCGCCGTAATAGATGGAGGGGACACCGGGGAGCGTCATCTGCATGAGCGTGGCGAGCCAGAAGCGTCCCTTGGCCAGGCCCATCGAGTTCTCGTCCAGGCGGAAGCGCCCGCGCTCCTCCTCGGGCAGCTGGCTCTCATCGGGGCCGCCGCCGAGCACGGAGGCGATGCGCGGCTTGTCGTGGCTGCCGAGCAGGTTGAGGCAGCAGGCCAGGGCCTCGGGCGGGTAATTCTCGCGCAGGGTCTCGATTCGCTCGGCGCACTGGTAGGCGCTCTCGCCGTAGACGAGGAAGCCCAGGATGGCATCGCGCAGGGGGTAGTTCATGGCGGAGTCGAGCTCGTCGCCCAGCAGATACTTGCGCAGTTTGCCGTAGGCGAGCTTGTTTGAGGCGTCCTCCCAGACCTCGCCGAGCAGCAGGCCGTCGGGACGCTCCTCGAGCACCGCGGCCTTGATTTCCTCGATCAGGTCATCTGAGAGCTCATCGGCCACATCGAGGCGCCAACCGCTCGCGCCGGCGCGCAGCCAGGTGCGCACCACGCCGTTTTCGCCGAGCAGCAGCTCGCGAACGCGATCGGATTTCTCGTTGAGGTCGGGCATGTTCTCGATGCCCCACCAGGAGCTGTACGTCCCGTCTTCGTTCCAACAATACGCGTCGTACCAGTGAGAATCCTCGCCCTGCCACGCCCCCTTGCCGGGGTAGTTCTCAAAGCGGTTGAAATAGATGGAGTCGTCTCCCGTGTGGTTGAACACGCCGTCGAGGATGAGCGAGATTCCCAGCTTGTCGGCGTCTTGGGCGAGGCGACGGAAATCCTCTTCGGTACCGAGCATGGGGTCGATCGTGAGGTAATCCGCCGTGTCGTAGCGGTGATTGCTCTGCGCCTCGAAGATGGGGTTGAGGTAGATCGCCGTGACGCCCATGGCCTGCAGGCGGGGGAGGTCCTGGCGGATTCCCTCGAGCGATCCGCCGTAGAAGTCCCAGCTCTTGATGGATTTGTCCTCGTTGCGGTCGTACACCGGCGGTTTGTCCCAGTCCATGACCAGGTGCTTGCCGGGGCCCTTGCGGGGCTTGTCGACCACGGCCTGGGCGCGCTCGAGCCAATGCTCGTCGCGTGCATAACGATCGGGGAAGATCTGGTATACGATGCCACGCTCGTACCAAGCGGGACGGGCCTTGCGGTGCTTGTACACGGTGATTTGGAATGAGGGCACGTCTCCACGGTCGGTATAGGTGACCGACTCTCCGCCCGTGGCGCCATCGCGCGTGCCGACCATGAGCATCGACCCATCGGTGCATGTCACGCGGAAGCTGTACCACAAGATACACGGTTCGGAGCAGTCGATGTTCGCTACCAGGGTGTTGGATTCACCGAGGGCCATAGGGATGAGCTCTTCGCCGCGATCGTCGACCCACGTGCGAACCTCGCCCTTGAGGAATCTGGCATCGGCGTCTTCGACTTGCAGTGTGAGATGAACGGTGGTTCCGGCCACGACGGCGCCAAACGGCACGCGATACTCCGACCGGCGGGAATTATGGTAAAGCCTCATGAGACAGCTAACTAAACGAACGGATAATGCCTGTTTATTATACAGGTTGCGGTGGGTCGGTTCACTGCCGGCGGTCAGGGCGCCATTGGGGATTCGAAGCACCCGTACATGAAAATGGCCGAGGGCATATCGCCCCCGGCCCGTATTGTACGGCTGGATGTGCGTTCGTCTCTTATTTGCGCTTGCCCCTGCGGGTCGCCTTGGGAACGACCTTGGTCGTCGGGGTGGCGGGCTTGGGATCGGGCGCAGGAGTTGCTGCGGGCTTGGGATCGATGGTGGGGAGCACGGCGTCCAGGTCGATCTTGGCCTGGGCGGGGTTGGCCGTTGCGGGCTTTGCGGAAGTCGCGGGTGCCGAGGTCGCGGTCTTGGCGGCTACGGCGGTTGCCTTTGAGGTCTTGGTCGCGGTTTTGGACGCGGCGGGCTTCTTTGCTGCCGGCTTTACCGCTGGAGCAGTCGTGGCCTCGGCGACGGCCTTTTTCGCCGCTGCCGTCTTTGTCGTGGCAGCAGTTGATTTCGCTGCGGTTGTGGCCTTCGTCGTGGCAGTCGTCTTGCGCGCGGCGGGCTTCTTCGTGGTGGCCTTAGGTGCAGAGGCGGCTGCGGTCTTGGTGGCAACTGTCTTGGTGGCGGCCGTCTTTGCGCTGGCAGTCTTGGGGGCCGTGGTCTTAGCGGCCGCGGCCTTGGCTGTCGAGGTCTTTGCAGTCGCGGTCTTTGCCGCGGTGGCAGCCTTCGTCGCTGGCGCGGTTTCCTTGGTCGCCGTGGCCTTGGCTTTCGTCGCGGTGGCCTTGGCGGTCGTGCTCTTGGCAGTCGTGGTCTTGGCGGCCGTCGTCTTGCGGGTGGCGGGCTTCTTCACGGGCGTCGCTGCGGTCTCGTCAGCAGGCGCGACCTCGGGCTCAGCCGGCTTTGCCTCCTTGGCAGGCTCCGCCTCTTCGGTCGGCGCAATTTCGACCTCGGGCTGCGGGAGGGGGATATCTGGGCGCAGGTTGTGATACATCGCCAGGTACACGTCGGCCGAACGAGTCCAGCTGAAGTCAGCGGCCATGGCGTTGTCCACGAGCTTGTTGAATGCGGTGCGGTCGTCCCAGAACAGGCGTGCGGCGCGGAAAACGGTGTCGGCCATCTCATCGCCGTTGAAGTTGGCGAACGAGAAGCCGGTTCCCTCACCTGTGAATTGGTTGTATGGCGCGACGGTGTCCTTCAGGCCGCCGGTTTCGCGCACGATGGGCAGGGTGCCGTAGCGCATGGCGATCATTTGGGACAGTCCGCAGGGCTCGAACAGCGACGGCATTAAGAACAGGTCGGCGCCCGCGTACATGCGCTGGGATAGCGCCGGATCGAACTGGATGCGCGCGGCCATGGTGCCGGGGTATTTGCCCTCAAAGTAGCGCAGCGCGTTCTCATAGTCGGTATCTCCGGTGCCGAGCACGGCCACCTGCACGCCTCCGGACAAGATCCGGTCGAGCGCGTACGTGACCAGGTCCATGCCCTTCTGACGGGTAAGGCGCGTGACCATAACCATGAGCGGGCGGTCATCGCGGACCTCAAGACCGAGCTCCTCCTGCAGGCGGGCCTTGCAAACGGCTTTGCCGGAGCGGTCGCTCGCGGTGAACTGCACGGGGATGCGTTGGTCGGTGGCGGGGTCGAACCCCACGGTGTCGATGCCGTTGACGATGCCCTGCAGAATCGGTGCGCGGCGGCGCAGAATCCCATCGAGGCCCTCGCCGAACTCGCCCGTCTTGATCTCCTCGGCGTACGTGGGGGAGACGGTCGTGATGGCGTCGGTGTAGTTGAGGGCACCCTGCATGTAGTTGACGGCGTCGGGACCGCAGGTGAGCTGGAAGGCGGCTGCCGGGATATGGGCCAAGCCCAGGATGTCGTTCAGCACCTTGGCGCTGTACTGACCCTGAAACGCGATGTTGTGGATGGAGAACACCGTCTTGATGTTCTGGTAGAACGGCGAGGCCTGGTAGAACTCGCGCAGGAACACGGGGGCCATGGCAGTGTGCCAGTCGTTGCAATGCAAGACGTCGCACGCGAACCCGTTCAGAACCCCGGGAAGGTACTGCAGGCTCTCGACGATGGCCTTTGAGAAGAAGGCGAAGCGCTCCCCGTCGTCGAAGAACCCATACGGGTACCCGCGGCTGAAATAGCGCTCGTTGTCGATGAACAGGTAATCGACGCCGCGGTGGTTCAGGCGCTCGATGCCGCAGTACTCATTGCGCCAGCCGAGCGGGACATAGAAGTCGCACAGGTGCTCCATGCGGTCCTTGTACTCTTGGGCGATGGTGTCGTACTTGGGTACGAGCACGACGACCTCGGCGCCCGCGGCTTTGAGGGCCTGAGGCAGGGATCCCGCCACGTCGCCCAGGCCGCCGGTTTTCACAAAGGGCGCGGCTTCGGCGCTGGCAAATGCGACATGGAGTTTCTGCTGGGTGGATTCGGTCATATGGATGCCAATCTCTTGATGAGCGCGTTGATTCGCGGCGTCGAGTTCAGTGATTCCGTGCGGATACGCCGCCTGGGGCATGTGCTCAAGGCGGCGTATCCATCATATGCGCGCCTGGTTCGTCAGGCGCGGGCAGGCGCGCGAGCGGCCTTAATTCTCGATTGCGACCTTGGGCACCACGAGCACGTTGTCGGGCGTGCCGGTGAGGACGGTGCCGGCTTCGACGACGTTGTTCTTGTCAACGATGGCGTTCTCGATGCGAGCGCCGCGCTTGATGACGCAGCCCTGCATGATGATCGAGTTCGCCACGTAGGCGCCGCTCTCGACGATGACGTCACGCGAGAGGGTGGAGCCGCGCACGGTGCCGTCGATGCGGCAGCCGGCGGAGATGAACGAATTGGTGGCGTTTGAGCCGGAGCTGTACTTGGCGGGCGGCGTGTCGTGCGCCTTGGTCATGATCGGGCGGCTGTGCGTGAACAGCTGGTGCATAACGTCGGGGTTGAGCATCTCCATGCTGCGCTGGTAGTAGCTCTCCTCACTGAACATGCCGACGGCGAGGCCCTTGAACTCGTAGGTGCACACGTCGATGCGGCCGAAGTCGGGGCGGATGGCGTCGAACAGGTCGAGGTAGTCGAGGGTCTCGTACTGCTCGCACAGCTCGAGGAGCAGCTCGCGGTTGATGATGAAGCAGTCGAGGAACTGGTTCTCACCGTAGGCGCAGCCGGACTTGATGTCAGTCACGCGGCCGTTGTCGTTGATGTCGAGCTTGGCGACGTCATCGATCTGGCGGTCGGCCTTCTTGTAGATCATGGTCACGCCGGCGCCGCTGCGCTCATGCGCGTCGATGACATCGGAGAGGTCCATGTTGAACACGATGTTGGTGGCGCTCATGACCACGTAGGGCTCGCTTGCGCGCTGGAACAGCATCTTGTTGGTGTTGATGTCGCGCAGCAGGAAGCGGATGCCCTTCTTGGCGGTGCCGTAGGCGCTACCCTGAAGCAGGAACAGTCCGCCCTTCTTCCGGTCGAGCTCCCATTCGCGGCCGCTGCCGAGATGGTCGACGAGCGAGCGGTAGTTACCTGGAAGCACCACGCCCACGGTGCGGATCCCCGCGTTCATCATGTTGGAGAGCGGGAAATCGATGAGACGATAGCGCCCCATGAACGGGATGGACGCGAGCGGGCGGCACTCGAGCAGGGGGCTGTGCTCCTTGCTCGTGTAGTTTGCAGTGATGTAGCCGATGGCCTTGCGGTTGATCATCGGATCATTCCCCCTTCCCGATGACGACGTCGTTTCCGACGACGGCGGTGTCCTTGGTCATATCGACGCTTCCGAGCTTGACGCCCTCTTCCACGATTGCGTTCTCGCCCAGGATGGCGCGCACGACATGCGCTCCGTCCTTCACGATGGCGCCCGGAAGCAGCACGGAGTCTTCGACGATGGCGCGCTCGCCCACCACGCAGTCCGTGGAGAGAATCGAGTGGCGCGCGGTGCCGTAGACACGGCAGCCGTTGGAGACGAGGCAGTCGTCCACGCGACCGTCGGGCCCGATGAAGTGAGGCGGCCGGGTCGAGTCGTTGCTCATGACGGGGAAGCTCTTGTCAAAGAGGTCGAACTCGGGGTTGTCGCCAAGCAGGTCCATCGAGGTCTCGTGGAAGCTGGCGATGGTGCCCACGTCCTTCCAGAAGCCGTGGAACTCGTAGGTGTACAGGCGCTTGCCCTCGCCGAGCAGCTTGGGGATGATGTCGTTGCCGAAGTCATGGCTGCTGCGCTGGTCGACGGCGTCCTCCTCGAGCGCGCGCACGAGCACGTCAGTGGAGAAGATGTAGATGCCCATGGAGGCGAGGTTCGAATCGGGCTTCTCGGGCTTCTCGGTGAACTTCTCGATGTGGCCGTCCTCCGGGTTGGCCGTGATGATGCCGAAGCGGCTGGCCTCCTCCCACGGAACGGGCATGACGGAGACCGTGAGGTCGGCATTGTGCTCGATATGGCTTTCAAGCATCTTGCGGTAATCCATGCGGTACAGGTGATCGCCCGAAAGGATCAGCACGTACTCGGGGTCATGGCTCTTGATGTAGTCGAGATTCTGGGTGATCGCGTCGGCCGTGCCCGCGTACCAGGCGCCGCCCTCCTGCGTGGCGTAGGGGGGCAGGATGGAGACGCCGCAGCCGTGCTCGGCCAAATCCCATGCGCGGCCGGAGCCCACATACTCATGCAGCTGGTAGGGTCGGTACTGAGTGAGTACGCCCACGGTGTCGATGCCGGAGTTCGCGCAGTTCGACAACGAGAAGTCGATGATGCGGAATTTGCCGCCAAAGCTGACGGCGGGCTTTGCGATCTTGGAGGTGAGCGCCATCAACCTGCTGCCCTGACCTCCGGCGAGGAGCATCGCGATGCATTCTTTGCTTGCCATCAATCTCTCCCTTTAATCCAATTGGACCTTGCAGATACGTAACGCGGGATATCGTGGCCGGTGGCGGCCCCCCGTGCTCGCCGCCACCGTTGCGGTAGGGTTTTTCCGGCTGCGTTCCGGCGTGTGGTACCTCCTTTAGGCGTGCCAGATCTCGTCGCGGTATTCGCGGATGGTGCGGTCCGAGGAGAACCAGCCGGACATGGCCGTGTTATGCAGCGCGCGGCGGTTCCAGTCCCGCGCATCCGGATAGGTCGAGGTGAGGGTCTCCCAGGCGTCCACGTAGGAGTGGAAGTCCTTGAGGACCAAGTCGTAGTCGTTGTTGAACATGAGCTCGTGGTGGATGCTCTCGAAGTTGCCCGAGAGCCCCGCGAACGTGCCGTCGACGAGCTGGTCGATGATGCGGCCGAGCCTCGGGCGGTCGGAGTTGACGATATCCCAGGCGAAGTACTGGCCGGATGCGCGCAGAGCGTCGACCTCGGGAGTTGTGAGGCCGAAGATGGCTTCGTTCTCGCGGCCGGCCAGGTCGACGATCTCGATGTTGGCGCCGTCCATGGTGCCCAGGGTGAGGGCACCGTTCATCATGAGCTTCATGTTCGAGGTGCCGGAGGCCTCCTTGCCGGCCGTCGAGATCTGCTCGGAGATCTCTGCCGCGGGGTAGATGAGCTGGGCGTTCGAAACGCGGAAGTTCGGGATGAAGCAGACCTTCATGACGTCGTTGACGCGCGGGTCGTTGTTGACGACCTCGGCCACACCGTTGATCAGGCGGATGACTTCCTTGGCGAAGGTGTAGCTCGAGGCGGCTTTGCCGGAGAAGATGAAGGTGGTGGGCTGGATCTTGAAATTCGGATCGGCGAGACGACGGTTATAGAGGTCCATAACCTTCATGATGTTCAGGAGCTGGCGCTTGTAGGCGTGGAAGCGCTTGACCTGGACGTCGAAGACCGTGTTCGGGTCGATGGTGAGGCCGCACTCGCGCTTGACGTATTCGGCCAGGCGCTGCTTGTTGGCGTGCTTGGAGGCGCCGACGCGCTCAAGGAAAGAGGCGTCGCCCTCGAAGGCGGTGAGCTTCTCGAGCTCTCGGTCGTCATCGAGCCAACCGTCGCCGATGGCCTCGGTCACGAGCTTGGCGTAGGTGGGGTTGGCCTCGGCGAAGAAGCGACGATGGCTGATGCCGTTGGTCTTGTTGTTGAACATCTCCGGGCGCATGGCCGCGAAGTCCTTGAGCGTGTTCGCCTTGAGGATGTCGGAGTGGATCTTGGCGACGCCGTTGACGGAGTGGCTGCAGATCACGGACAGGTTGGCCATGCGGACCTCGCCATCCCACAGGACGGCGGTCGCGCGCAGTCGCTCGGCGCTCTCGGGCTTGCTCATGTCGAAGCTCTCTCGCCAGCGACGGTTGATCTCGTCGATGATCTGGTACACGCGGGGCAGCAGGGCGGAGAAGGTGGAGATGGGCCACTTCTCGAGGGCCTCGGGCAGGATGGTGTGGTTGGTGTAGGACACCGTGTTCGTCACGATCTCCCAGGCGTCGTCCCAGGTCAGACCCTCTTCGTCCATGAGGATGCGCATGAGCTCGGGTCCGCACATCGCCGGATGCGTATCGTTGGTGTGGATGGCCACATAGCGGGGCAGTTCGTTCCAGGCCTTGCCGTGTTCACGCTCAAAGGTGTCGAGGAGGGTGCGGATGCCCGCGGCGACGAACAGGTATTCCTGCTTGAGACGAAGCAGGCGGCCGTGCTCGCCGGCGTCGTTGGGATACAGGATGGCGGAGATGGCCTCGGCATTGGCGCGGTCGCGGTCGGCGCCGGTGTAGTCGCCGGCGTTGAAGGCGTCGAGATCGAAGTGGTCGTCGATGGGCTCGGCGCTCCAGCAGCGCAGTTTGTTGACGGTCTCGCCACCGTACCCGACGATCGGGATGTCGTAAGGCACGGCCAGGACGTCATCGGTCCCCTCAACGGAGTAGAAGGTGCGGTCGCCCTCCTGACGGGAGACGACATGGCCGCCGAAGCCGATGCGAACGGCCTTGTCGGGGCGCTTGACCTCCCAGGGATAGCCCTTGGAGAGCCATTCGTCGGCCACTTCGACCTGACGGCCATCGACGATCTCCTGCTTGAAGAGACCGTAGCGATAGCGCATTCCGTTGCCGTAGCCCGCGATGCCCTCGTGGGCCATCGAGTCGAGGAAGCATGCGGCGAGGCGACCGAGGCCGCCGTTGCCCAGGGCCGGATCGGGCTCCTGGCGCTCGATCTCGTCGAGATCGCCGCCCATGTCGGCGATGGCGTCGGCCACGAGGTCGCGAATGCCGAGGTTCAGCAGGTAGTTGTCGAGCAGGCGGCCGATGAGGAACTCGATCGAGAAATAGTAGACGCGCTTCTTGCCCTCGACGCGGTTGCACTCGTCGGTTTTGGCGGCGATGACGCGGGCATCGCCGGCGACCATGTTAGCTAGCGCGGTGAAGCGGTCGATATCGCTCGTATCCTCGAACTCCTTACCGGACAGTGCACGCACGTGCTGGCGGTACTGCTCGATGAACTGCTCTTTGTTCTCGTAGATCTTTTCCATGGTTTCCTTTCGAGAAGGGGCCGGGTTGGTGATAGTCGCGAGCACGCACGTTCGGCCCGGCGTGCGGCCGCGTCATCGTGGGCGCGAGGTGCTCCGAGATCGGTGCTTACTTCGCGCGGGATGTCCTGGGTTTGGGCGCGGACTTTGCCTTTGGCGTCTTTGCCTTGGAGGCCTTGGCCGTGGCGACGGGTTCGGGCTCGTCCTTGGCTGCGCGACTCGTCGTCGGCTTCTCCTTTGCCGCCTTGGAGGGCTTGTAGGAGGAGGTGCGGCGACGGCGGTACACCAAGCCCGCAAGGCCGGGCACCGCGATCTCGATGGAGTTCTCGCGGCCGTTCCAACTCTCGGGTTTGGACGACGCCATCTCGACCTTCGGGTAGCCGGATCCGCCGAAGTTGGGATCATCGCTGGTGAAAACGAGCTCCCAATCGCCCTCGCGCGGGACCCCCACGCGGTAGGTCTCGTAGGACGCGGGGTCGAAGTTGATGAGGATGAGCAGGTCGTTGGCCGGCTTGTCGCCGTGGCGCACGAAGGTCAGGATGGACTGCTCGGAGTTGTCGGCGTCGATCCACTCGAAACCGCTCTCGTCGTAGGCGTTCTCCCAGAGGGCCTTCTGGTTGGTGTATAGGTGGTTGAGCGCCTCGATGAAGCGCTGCTGGGCGCCGTGGGTCGCATCGAAGTCCTTGGCGAGGAACCACTCGATGGACTCGTAGTAGCGCCATTCGATCTGCTGGCCGATCTCGTCGCCCATGAAGGAAAGCTTGGCGCCGGGGTGTGTCATCTGGTAGAAGGCGAGCGTACGCAGACCGGCGAAGCGGCGCCAGTCATCACCGGGCATGCGGCCGATGAGCGAGCATTTGCCGTTCACCACCTCGTCGTGAGAAAGCGGCAAGACGAAGTTCTCGGAGAACGCGTACATGATCGAGAAGGTGAGCAGGCTATGGTTGCCGGGGCGCCAGGGGAAGTCGCACTGCATGTAGTGCAGGGTGTCGTTCATCCAGCCCATGTCCCATTTGAGGTGGAAGCCCAGGCCGCCGTCCTCGGCGGGATAGGTGACCAGGGGCCATGCGGTGGATTCCTCGGCGATCATCATGACGTCGGGGAACTTCTTGCCAACGGCGCAGTTGACCTGGCGGATGAACGCTGAGGCGTCGAGGTCCTCCTCGGTGCCGTACTTGTTGAACTTCTTGTCTGCGGGGTTGTCCACGCCGAAGTTGAGGTAGAGCATGCTCGAGACACCGTCCATGCGGATGCCGTCGACGTGGAACAGTTCGATCCAGAACAGGACGTTGGAAACGAGGAAACTGCGCACCTCGGGCCTGGAGAAGTCGAACTTGTGGGTGCCCCAGTTGGGGTGAATCTCGCGTTCGAAGAGCATGTGGCCATTGAATGTGGCCAGGCCCTCCGCATTGGCGCAGAAACCGCCGGGAACCCAGTCGAGGATCACGCCGATGCCGGCCCCGTGGCATGCGTCGATGAAGTGCATGAGCTGCTGCGGGGTGCCATATCGGGAGGTTGCCGCATAGTAGCCGGTCGACTGGTAGCCCCATGAGCCGTCGAAGGGATGCTCCGAGAGGGGCATGACCTCTATGTGCGTGTAGCCCATCTGCTTGACGTAGGCCACGAGTTCATCGGAGAGGTCATCGTAGGAGTAATACGTGCCGCGCTGGGCGGGGAAGGGGTCGCCGGGGCCCGGCCAGGTGCCGTCTTCGCGCGGCTCTCCCTGTGGCTCGGTGCCATGGCGCTTCCAAGAGCCCAGATGCACCTCATAGATGTTGAGGGGGCTCTTCATGATGTCTCGTCCTGCGCGACGGCGCAGCCAGATGGCGTCCTTCCAGGTATAGCCGGAGAGATCCCACAGCCTGGATGCGGTGCCCGGACATTCCTCGGCATAGAAGCCGAACGGGTCGGCCTTCCACAGGAGCTCGCCAGCATCGGTCTCGATCACGTACTTGTAGAGCCCACCCTGGTCGAGACCGGGGATGAAGACCTCCCATATATCGCTTGTGGGGACGCGAGACAGCGGGGTGGCATTGGGCTCCCAGTTGTTGAAATCTCCGACGACGCTGACGTTGGAGACCTGGGGTGCCCAAACGCGGAAGAGCCATCCGGCCGTTCCGTCTTGGATATCCTTATGGGCGCCCATCTTCTCCCAGGCGCGCTGCCACATGCCATTGCAGAACAGATGGATGTCGTCGTTCGTGAGCATGAGGTTAGGCTGTACGGGAGCGATGGGACCTGCTGCTTTTGGCCGAGGCTTGCCTGCTGTTGTATTGGTGGTCTTCGATGCTTTGGCCATCTCAACCTTCCGATCGAATGTGCGGCGTTCTGCCGTAAACCAACGAAACGTCTCGGGCTCGGCATGCGTACTTAGACGGAAGGGGACGCAGCTGCGCTGCGTTCGTTCCACTCGCGTCGACGCATGTGGAACCAGTGACGATATCTACCGTATCACTCGGTCATCACAAAATGGACAAGAATGCGGCAATCGGTATAAATCGCCCCATGGGTGAAACAATCTCATTTTAGCTTGACATGCTGGGCTTTTTGGTAAATACCCCGTAAGCAAGGGGTTTGATGTTCCACATCATGTAAAGTGCTGGATTTTGGATAAAAGCGGCCGCGCGCAGGCCCGTTGGTTTGGGTAATATGGCAATTTGTCCGTAATTGTGCTATACGTCAGGTGATCATATGACTGACATAGAAGATACCCATGATTCCCCTGTGGTGACCCCTCGCGTCCTCCTTGTCGGCGGTTCGCCGGAGACCTGCGGGCCGGAGCTTCTCAAACGACTGTCTCATGAGTGCGAGCACGTCGTCGCCGTCGATCGCGGGCTCGATTCGATCATCGATGCGGGTCTTGCGTGTGACCTCTTTTGCGGCGACGCCGACTCTGTAGGGAGTCTTGGCCAGGCCGCCGTTTGCAGATGCGAGGCGGGCGAGCCTTCAGAAGTGCGTGATGTCGAGCGCTACGACCCCTATAAGGATTTCACCGACCTCGCGCTCGCCCTCCGGGCGATTCGCTCGCGTTGGGGGGCCGTCGAATTGGTGTGCACGTGTCTGACCGGGGGGCGCCCCGATCATGCGCTCGCGGCGATCGGATGCCTCTTGAGGTGGGATGGCGCGGTCCGTCTTGAGGAGGACGGTTTTACCGGACGCCTGCTTAAGGAGGGGATGACGTGGAGGATGACGGGGCGAGAGGGATCGACCTTTTCCTTTGTGTGCCTGAGTCCCGTCGGTGTCGTATCTGAACTGGGTATGGAGTGGGAACTCGACCGCAAGCGCGTTGAGTTGCTGAGCGATCTGGGCATTTCCAACGTTGTCACGTCGGATGCGCGGGTGGTCTGCCATGAGGGGGTCATCGCAGCGTACCTCATTCGGTGATCGCCGCATTCCATTTGAATTGGGAACGACCCTGCGAGACAGATACGGAAACGGCCCCGGCGATCGTTTGTGAACTGCGCCCCGAAACTTGGACGCGATAAATACTAGCCGCTACGCGGCGGCCC